>JBILHS010000114.1:0-18003 GCA_044350425.1 Saprospiraceae bacterium
GATCGAAGCTCAGCCGGAATAAAAAATCAGCAGTAAAAACTTTGCGAAACTTGCCTTTGGCAGCCTTATGGACGGCAAGGAGCAGATTGGTTAAGGAGACGATTCGAACCAATAACATTGAAAAAGCTATATTTGCCCGCCCCCAAATTCCCACAGGCACAAAAAAATGAGGCAGTGCCACCACAGCACTACCTCAGCCCTAACCAAATAAAACCAAATTATTCTTGAGTTGAATTACTTTCGTGTCTCAAAGGTAAAAAGACTTTGTGTTACTTTTACAACAAGAGAAAAAAAAATTTAATTTTTTTTCGCAGCAATAAGCTGCTAAAATAAAACAGGCATTTCACTTCAAAATTCGATTTTGAAAAGCAAAAAGGTTTCGAAATCCTGTTTTGAAACAATTCCATTTTAATCTTGATTTTCAGTACATAATTTTATTTCTCGTCCACATATAAAATCGCATCTCCATGCTACTCAGGAACACACTCCCTTTGCTTACCCTTTATTTCATTTTTACACTAAGCCCCAAAGGGATCGCTCAAACGGCTGAAAACCAGGCGGATGTCATTTTTATTGACAAGATCTATGACAAAAGCCTAACCGACGGACGATGCTATCCCTGGCTGGAGCACCTCTGTTTACGGATTGGTCATCGCCTGAGCGGAAGCCCAAGTGCTGCAAAAGCAGTGGACTGGACCAAAAGCATGCTGGATACCTTAGGCCTGGACTCTGTTTGGCTCCAGCCATGCATGGTGCCTCACTGGGTACGGGGGGAAGCTGAACAAGTGCGTGTACTGGGCTCGAAAAAAAGCGGAACATTTCCACTGGCAGCCCTGGCACTCGGAGGCTCCATCGGTGGGAAAGCCCAGGCAGATGTGGTGGAGATCGACAGCTGGGAGCAACTCGATGTACTTGGCGCCGCCGGAAAACTGAAAGGCAAGATCGTCTTCTACAACCGACCCATGGACGCCACCAAGATCCGTACCTTTGAAGCTTACGGTGGCTGCGTGGACCAGCGGGTGGGTGGCGCTTCCCGGGCATCCAAATACGGGGCAGAGGCCGTATTGGTGCGCTCGATGACCCTTCGGCTCGATGACCTGCCTCATACGGGCACCATGCACTATGATTCTGCATACAAACTCATCCCCGCAGCAGCCATCAGCACACTCGCCGCTGAAACATTGTCTCAGATCCTGCGCGAAGAAGGCCGCGCCAGGGTTTCTATACAGTTGAATTGTTCGACGCTACCCGACGTCCCTTCTGCCAACGTGATCGGCGAAATACGTGGCTCCGAACGCCCTAACGACATCATCATCGTAGGCGGACACCTGGACAGCTGGGATGTGGGCCATGGCGCACACGACGATGGCGCAGGCGTGATGCAAAGCATGGATGTGATCCGGGTGCTTAAAAAACTGGGTTATAAGCCTCGCCATACCATTCGCTGTGTGCTGTTCATGAATGAGGAAAATGGCCTGCGCGGTGGAAAAGCGTATGCAGCAGAAGCCGCACGCAAGGGAGAGTTTCCGCTGGCCTCTATCGAAACCGATGCCGGTGGTTTTACCCCACGCGGTTTTGGGTTTGAAAGCGAGGAAAGTGTTTTCGGAAAATATTATGATAAGATTTCAGCACTCGAACCGCTTTTTGAGCCCTACGGACTAAAATTAAGCAAAGGAGGGTCTGGTGCAGACATTAGTCCGCTTAGAAGCCTGAAGGGTTTGCTGAGTGGCTATTCGCCGGATTCTCAGCGCTATTTTGATTACCACCACGCCGCCTCCGACACCTTTGACCAGGTGAACAAACGCGAGCTGGAGCTTGGCACGGCCAGTATGGCTGCGTTGATCTATTTGATCGATAAATATGGGTTGTAGATTTATGATTTACGATTTTGGATTTACGATTTACGATTATTTTGATCCGAAGGGTGGATGATTCATCCCTTCTTCGGATCAAAATAATCGTAAATCGTAAATCGTAAATCCCAAATCGTAAATCATAAATCCAAAATCGCCCCCTCCTTCTCTCCAAACCACTGCCCTGATAAAAACAAGGTCATGACACCAACCCTACTCTTACACGGCGCCCTGGGTAGTGCAGCACAATTCAATGCCCTGCAATTACAAATGCCGGATAACAGCCCGGCTTTCGCGCTCAACCTACCCGGACACGGCGGAATACCCGCAAACGGGCCGTTTTCCATGCAGCAATTTGCCGATGCGGTGCTGGCTGGCCTGGATGAAAAACAATGGAGCAAAACCAATATTTTCGGCTACTCCATGGGCGGCTATGTAGGCCTGTGGTTTGCCTGGAAATATCCGGAACGCGTACAAAGCGTGACCACCTATGGCACCAAACTAGACTGGACGCCTGAGGTGGCCGCAGGCATGAGCCGGATGTTTGACCCGGAAAAGATCGAAGCCAAGGCGCCGCAACTGGCAGAAGCGCTTGCCCAGGCACATGGCCCGGAAAACTGGAAGCCTCTTTGCCGGCATACTGCCAGATTACTCCACGATCTGGGCAACGGTCTTGGCTTGCCCACGGCAGCTTTTGGAGAAATCCTGTGCCCGGTAACCATCGGCTGGGGCGATCTGGACCATGTCGTGACCGAAGCCGAAAGCAGGCAGGTGGCCGAAGCCATCCCGCAGGGGCAATTTAAAATTTTACCGGGAGGGAAACATCTCCTGGAACAGGTGGATGCAACGCAATTGTTGGAACTACTGTAACCTATTTTGTTATTTTTGTGTCTCGTGCAAAATGCCTTCTCCTTAGGAACGCGGATATCTATTCCGTGCTTACATGATGCGAACAGCCCTCTCAGACGAAACCCTGATCCAACAAACCCAAACGGGTAAGCAGTCGGCTTTTGCCGCACTGGTAACCCGTTATGAACGCTATGCATTCACCCTGGCGCTTCGTATGGTAAAAAACCGGGAAGATGCACACGAGGTGACACAGGATGCGTTTTTGCGGGCCTTCCGGTATTTGCCTGATTTTCGGGGAGAATCTAAGTTTTCGACCTGGTTGTATAAAATCGTGTACACCACCTCGCTTAATTTTTTGCGCAAACAAAACCCTGATATCCAATCACTCGATGACGAAAACCGCCCCATTTCGCTCGCCGACGAAGGCGCACCGGACGCTTCCTATGCCATGGAACAGACCGACCGCAACACTGCACTTCAAAATGCGATCCAGCAACTTTCATCTGGTGATGCAACCATCATTACCTTGTTTTACCTTTACGAGCACACCCTGGAGGAGATCTGCCAAATCACTGACCTGACCATGACCAATGCCAAGACAAAACTTTGCCGCGCACGCCAACGTTTAAAGGTGATCGTGGAAAATAATTTTGCCGCAGAATTGGTTTGATCTAACCCACTGCAATCATGAAAAATAACTTTAAGCTCACCGACGAAATACTTTGGGACTACGCCGACGGGTTCCTGAATGGCGAAGAAAAACTGCGTGTGGATACTTATTTACAACAGAATCCAGCCCAGCAGGCTCGATTAGACAGTATTTTGTCCGAAAAACGGTCTTTCTCCGCCTTGTCGCTGGAAAAGCCCAATGCTGGTTTTGCCCAACAGGTCATGACCGCCTGGGCAGCCGAGCAGTCGCCTGAAAAAGCAGCCTTAGCCACCCAAAAAGCAGGTCGCGACTGGATCCTTTGGGGCATCGCTGCTGCATTCGGGTGGATGATCGCGCTGCCGTTTTTGCTGTTTCCGGCAGCGGCCCCTGCTGCCGCAAGCTGGCAGATCCCGGAGCAATATGTACCACAGGTCCAGGTTCCGGGCTTTGATTGGGCAGGCTTTCTGAATGGTGCATTCCTTCGCAATTTCCTGATACTCACCCTGGCATTTATGGGTTTGAAACTTTTGGACAAATATTTGCAGGTGCGGAATCTGCACCTTTCCGGGCATTGAATTTGAGTTAGTAAATATCATCTATTAAAACATGGGGAAACTTGTTTGGAGCAATTGACCCACCTTCGCCAAGGCTACGGCGGGCAAGCATGAAAAAAGATAAAAAAACAGTATTCATCCACCAGCCGCAGTTCAAAGGTGGACCCAAAGAGTTGACCAAATTCATTTATACCCATCTGCGCTATCCTCAGGAAGCGTTTGCGGCAGGGGTAGAGGGAACTGTTTTCATAGAATATGACATTGACTATCTGGGTAATGTCGTGGCCACCCGCGTGTTACAAGGCCTGGGGCACGGCTGCGACGAAGAGGCTTGTCGTGTGGTGAATCTCATGAAATTTGATGTAGAGCGCAATCGCGGTGTACACGTGCTGTTCCATCAAAAAGTAAGGGTGCTGTTCAAAAAACCGAAAGAGGTTCCTGTGCAGGCACCGGTCACGCAAACCCAGATGCAGGTAGCTTACACCGTAACCAACACGCCCACCCCTACACCCAAACCTGAACAGAAGCCCGCAGAAGTGACGTACAACTATACCGTTAACCTTTAAACCTGTAGCGGTAAGATTAACATAGGACCGAATAAATCACAACTTGCAACTTTTAACTTGCAACTTTTAACTTGCAACTTTTAACTTGCAACTTTTATCTGATTTCTCACTTCCCTTTACCGGCAATTTCAAAAGACTGTTCCAGCCGATATCCGTCGCGATCCACCAGCGCAAGCGTGTGTTTGCCTACCGAAGGCTGCAAGGCCATTTGATGAAAAACGGTGGTGGTTCCGAGGTAATTCCCGTCCAGATGCCAGAAGATCTCTGCACTCCTGGAACGGTGGGCTACCTGAAAAACCGTGCTGCCCAGTTTGCCATCCAGATCGATCGGGACATAGATCCGGGTAGGATGCTTGGGGTAAATGAGTTGCATGGGCGTTTGACTTTGGGCCGCCTGCGAGCCTTTACAATCATCCCGAAAAGGGGGCGGCGTCAAATATCCCGGATTTTTCCCTTTAAAATAATACTCTTCGATGGGCGGCAATACAAACCAGGGTCGGTGCTGCATGTTTGCCGGCGATTCACAATCGCTGCTCACCTGCCAGGTTCCGGTGGGGTCGAGGTGGAGCATTTGATGGTAAGGGCAAGCTCCCGCCCGAATGGCTGATTTCGGGATCCACATCGTATCCGCATCGCAGAGGTCGCCGGCCCGGAACCCACTTTGACGGCACACGGAAACTTCGGTCATGTCATCATAAGGCGGATCGAACCAGGAGCCTTCCTGGGGCAACTGCCCGAAGATCTCAAACAATACCGGCGCGGCCATCTCTACGCCCAACAAACCTGGCCGTCCTTCTCCATCGGCATTTCCTACCCATACGCCTACAGCATACCGTGGGGTAACGCCTGCTGCCCATGCGTCCCGGAATCCAAAACTTGTTCCCGTCTTCCAGGCCACTTGTCTGCTGGCACGGAACAATTCCCATTCCCCTGCACTGTTGGGCCGTTCCACTTCACGCATGGCTTCAAAAGTGTACCAGATGCTGCCTGCACTCAGGAGTTGTGCTTCTTTGCCTGGTTTGTTAAAGCTTGCTGCATGCCGAGTTGAAAAGCTCGGCGGACGAAAATCATCGGATGCATAACGGCCGTCCCGGTCATAAAAACTTCCCAGGCGACGCGCCATACAGGCGTAGGTATTGGTGATATCGATCAAACAGGCTTCTGCACCACCCAGGATGAGTGAAAGTCCGTAGTGTGCCGGTGGTTTATTGATCGTACTGAGGCCCAGGCGCTGCAGGCCGAAATGGAATTTTTCCAAACCATATTGCTGCAAGAGCAGCACAAAAGGCACATTGAGCGAACGAATGAGGGCGCGTCTGGCTGGCACTGCGCCATCATAGGTCTCATAATAATTTTCGGGGCGGTATTCGCCCAGTTGGGTTGGCACGTCATGCAAAAGGCTGTTGGGCAGGATGTCTCCCTGCTCCAGCGCAAGCGCATAGAGATAAGGTTTGAGGATACTTCCTGTACTGCGTGGGGCTGTGAGTACATCCACCGATTCGCCGTGCTCCTTGCCTGCTCCCACCACGTTGCCGACATAAGCCAACACCTCGCCTGTGGGCACATCCAGAATCACGGCAGCAAGGTTGTGGATGTCGTTGCCCCGATACAGCTCCTGCCGTCTGGCCAGGATCTCTGTGACGCGTTCCTGAAGGTTTTTGTCGAGCGAGGTATGGTGCCGAAAAACCCTATTTTGTAACGTAGTCCCTTTTGCACGCATTCCTTCTACCATCAAACGATCGAGCAGATGGGGAGCCAGTTGAGGGAGTGGTAGGGGTTGTTCAGGCAGGGGTTCTTCTTTGGAGTAATCACATTCAGAAGCACTCATCAGGCCCTCCTCAAATAGCTTCTGGAGCAGGCGATTTCTTTTATCCAGCAAAATTGCCCGGTTTCTTCCGGGATGTATCAACGCCGGACTATTTGGCAAAACAGCCAGCGCAGCCGCTTCGGCCCAGGTGAGTAATCCGGGGCGTTTGCCATAATATCGCCAGGAAGCGGCTTCAATTCCCACCACATTGCCCCCGAATGGTGCATTGGAAGCATAAAAACAAAGGATCTCTTTTTTGGAATAAGACCATTCCAGCCGGGTAGACCTAAAGGCCTCCAGGATCTTTTCCAGGAGCGTACGTGAAGGATTGTCACGGGCCAGACGGATCACTTGCATGGTAATGGTACTGCCTCCGCTGACCACCCGTCCATTTTTCAAATTCAGCCAAAAGGCCCGGGCGAGACTGAGTGGATCCACGCCGGGATGATACCAGAAGCGCTTATCCTCAAAAGTCACCACACACTGCTCGTATTTGATCGGCAAAGAATCGCTCGTTGGAAAACGCCATTGACCATCTTCTGCGATCCGAGCGCCCAGCAACTCTCCTTTCCGATCTTCCAGGACCACACTAAGCGGCTTTTGAAACAAGGGCCGAGGCAGGCAAAACAACCAAAATAAGAGTAGTAAAACCAGCCCCCCCGTAGTTTTGGGCCGTTTTTGAGCAAATGCTTTGGCGCTTTGCCAGAGCCATATCCCGCTTTGGGCTAAGCCATTCCATACACGCGTGGCCAGCAGACCTGATCGATCAATAAGGATATTTTTATATGGAATGTTCAACCGGGAGAATTTTGCCTCAAAAATAGAAAAGCTGCGAGAAGATGTAGACGGATTTGATCCATCATCCTTTGCAGGGCCAAAATAAAGAGGGTGTCTCATTAGGTTAATGAGACACCCTCACAAATATCAACAGTTAAATCCGAATCAATCCCGACGCAGCGACACCGGCATGGCATCATCAAAATCACCCGTCAATACAGGGGTTTGTGCGCCGGCTGTATAGTCACGAACTTTGGAATAGACATATGTGTAAAGCTCCTTAATGCTGATGATATGGTCGCCGTCCGAATCTGCAGCTCCATTCATACCACGCAGGACGTAGTAGGTAAATACGCCTTGGCGCAGGCCATGGTCCTCGAGCGAAAGTTCTTCAGGCTTGGAAGACATCAATAGTGCGATGCCTCCATCGGTTTCTTCAAAGGCCTGATAAAAGCGCTGAAGCGACACTGGTGCAGGTCCTTTTGCCACCAATGTGCCGCTGTAATCCAGCGTGCCACTGTGGCAGGCATCAGCAATACAGAGCTTGTGCTTTGCTTTGCTTTGTTTCAGGATCTTTCGGATCTCCTCGTGGCGTAGTTTGTTATTGAACCCATCAAAATCCATCGGAAGGAAGCAGCCTTCCAGTCCATGTCCACTGAAATAGAAAATGACCACATCGTTTTCGTCCGCTTGCAAAAACAGGTTGTGCATGCTGTTGAGGATATTTTCGCGGGTGGCCGCTTCATCTACCAGAATATCGATCTGGCTGTCAGGCACTCCGCCACCCTCCGGACTTTTCAGATGGGAGTAGAATCGGAATGCATCATCATCTGTAAATTTGAGTGCAGGCATAGAGGTGTATTTGCCTACCCCTACTACCACGGCCCAGATCTTTACGCCCCGGTTTTGGTCAGATTTTACCGGTTTGCTTGGCAGCGCTTCATCCGCATCCAGTTCTTTGACCGGTGAGCCATTGACCCACACCGCACCGTACACCCGTCCGGTTGCAAAATACATGACCCCCTCGCCGTAGGGCGCGTTGTTGGACCACTCGCCTTCATAGCGATCCGAGTTGGCGTAATAGCACACGCCGCGTCCTTTGGGATAGCCATCTTTAAATTCTCCAACCCAGCGGGAGCCATCCGGATAATCGTAGAACCCTTGGCCGCTGCGGCAATAATTAGATCCACAGTTGCGCAGGCCCGTCACGTCGGGCTTGGTCGGTTTGGGCTTGATCGTATTGGCCGGTTTGATTGCCCCTGGGATCACGCTGGTGTTGGAAGGTGTGGCACTTTCCGTTCGGGTAGGCGCACCCGCCGGCTTGTCTACCAGCTTACCTTGATTCCAGGTGCCGCTTTTTTGGTCACCATCAACACCCACCAAGGTGCCTGTACCGTGTTTTTTACTTTTTTTCCAGCTACCGGTATAGTAGGCCCCGTCGGCATAGCGCATAGTGCCCTGCCCGTCAAACTCTCCGTTGACGAAGTTGCCTTCGAAGCGTTCTTTGGTTTTGAAAAAGTATTTGCCTTTGCCGTTGGGATAGTCGCTTAACCATTGGCCGACATATTTGTCCCCATTGACGTAGGTGATGGTACCACCTTCGCCATGTTTTTTGCCGTAATTGAACGGCCCGTCGTATTCACTCCCATCGGAGTAACTCATTTTGCCCTTGCCGTGGCGTAAAGCATTGACGAACTGGCCTGTGTACTTCGAGGTAGCGGAGTAACGATAGGTCCCAATTCCATTCTGGCAATTACCGCTGATACATTGTGCGGCAGACTGAGTGGTGGTTGCGGCTAATAAAATAGCCAGCGCAAATAGGCGAAAAAACAGATTATACCCCTTCATGTTTAATGAATTTGAATTGTTAATGCAAAAGTGTGGGTAACGAAGGGTGCAATTATACGTGGCTCAGATTTGATTAAACACACTCCGGAGAGCGGGCTCAAACGTCGGTAAAAAAATTTAATATAACAAATGCCGAGACGGATTAAAATCGACGCTAGAACATTCTTATATATACTAATATTGTGCCAATCACATTTCAGAAGAATCAAATTTGTACTTTTGCCCTCCCATAACTGGGATTAATATCATGATTTTCAATCACTTGTAAAATTTTTAAAACCATGTTAAAAAGTCTGTTCTCTGGCTTTTGTGCCGTAGTTTTACTGTCCGGCTGTGCTCAAAAAACATCTTCATCGGCCAATGCGAATGTGCCGAAAGACGGAAAACACTTCGGAACGCTCGTTACCGCTGATAAAGCAGTCGCTTACGACAAGATGTTGGATAAAATGGGCAACAAAGACTCTGTGTCCATGAAGGTAGTAGGCAAAGTTAAGGAAGTTTGTCAGAAAAAAGGATGTTGGATGACACTTGTTTCCGATAAGCCCGGTTATCCTGAAACCCGCGTAACTTTTAAAGACTATGCCTTTTTTATGCCAAAAGACCTCTCTGGAAAGCGTGTTGTGGTGGATGGCTTCGCCCGGGTGGAAACTACATCCGTTGAAATGCTTCGCCACTTTGCTGAAGATGCAAAAAAATCTCCTGCTGAGATCGCGGCCATTACACAGCCAAAACGTGAAGTTTCTTTCGAAGCTGCCGGTGTTTTGATTTTGGATTAGTGGAAATGTCTTCCTTGACTTTAGTTCAAGATTATTCATGGATCATCTCCTTTGGGGGTGATCTTTTTTTATTGGTTGAGAGCATAAAACGTGAACACTTTCTGTAAATATTTTTTCAGATTTTATTAAATCAGAAAAAATCAGATTAATGACTCAATGCTTCCTGACGCAAATCGAGTAGGAGGCGGGCGTTAGCCCGCCGTCCGCTCATACCACCAGACGTACGGGTCTCGTATCACGGCGGTTCATTAAAGTTTTGCGACGAAGGGCGTACATTTCTGTTAGTAGAATGTACCTCCTTTCAGTTGTTTGCAGTCAGTCCCGGATGCAGCACTTGACTTGACTCTCCTGCCTTACCTCCAGATTCCGTTCTTATCAGCGGTTGACACCCTCGCCATTGGCTAACACTCCTCGCTGTAAAGCGTGTAGCGGACTTGCACCGCCGAGTTCGCGCCCGTGCCGGGCGCACCAAAAAAGCGGCAGGATGCAATCAATGCACCCTGCCGCTGGTATAATTTGGCTAGGTATTTCTAGTCGTTTAGCGCACTACGATCAGCTTTTCTGCAGTGACTGCATCGCCGGCCTGAATGCGGACGAAGTAGAAACCTGCAGCCAATTGGCTGGTGGTCAAGGAGAACGTTTGCTGACCAGCAGCAGCTTTCTCATTCACCTGTTGGCCGTAGTATTGACCGTCCAGCCCAAAGATGTCTACCTGAAGATCTACCGAAGCAAGCAGGTTGATCTCAAGGGTAGCCTGGTCGCTGGTCATGGTTGGGTACAATTTGATATCGCTGGCATAGTTAGCGATGTCTTTGGTACCCACTGAACCTGCGAAGCAATCGGTGTGCAAGGTCAGGTATTTAGCCCAGTTACATGTCCAGTCAGAAGCTGTGCCATTGATGCCAGCGAATGCACCCACATAATCAACCTTATCGAAGAAAGGCTTGTTGATACGTGGCGCAGTGAAGGCAGCTGCACCTGCTACCGGTGAACCAAAGGTAGGTTGTGCATTTGGAGCATTCAACGTGAATGGATCACTCAACTTAGCCTCTGCATTGGTTGTAAATTGCTGATTGCCAAAACCTGGAGTGGCGTACCACGCGTCAATATCAAATGGAGCAGTTCCATTCAAAAGGTCCGTTTGGCCAGCAAAAATTGTATTTTTCACTTCAAGCAACCCGCTGGTAGCATTGGCCGTTGTAGAAGCACCATCTATAAAGAGACCAACAGGGTAGTTGCCGATAAATAAGCTATTGAAAAGACTCAGTTCTGTGCTTCTACGCAAGTGTGCCGCACGCTTATAGTTGGCATTTGGAGTACCTGAAGGTCCAACGATGGTAACGTTGGAAAAAGTAGGTGCTGTCTTTGGCGTGGTACCGTCTCCGGCAGCATTGTTATCTGACTCAAAGCCGTTTGAACCGCTTACGTCCGAAACTTGTGGGTCACGTACAGAGAATGCATATTGGATGTTACCGGCAAAGCCATTGTCTGTATCAAAATCATCATCCAAACCACGGTATGCGATCAGGTGCTTGGCATTTACGGTACCACCAAACCACTCATAAGCGTCGTCTCCAGCGTAAGAAACCTGAACATAATCAATCGTAGTACCAGAACCAACTCCGCCCAAAGTCAGGCCGTTGATTTCATTGTTTGGCTGGAAAGCGATGCCTGGATATTCAATGCGCACGTAGCGAAGGATACCAGAGTTGTCATCGTTTACCGCACCGCCAGCCTGGTCGCCGCCACCGTACAGACCCTTCACAGGATCCAAACCGCCTTCGATCAGGCCAAGACCCGGAGTACCGCTGTACACCTGGTTGGTTTGTGCCTTACCCAGGATGATCAAACCGCCCCATGAACCGTAGGTTGGGATCGGGTCGTTGGTAGAGAATACAATTGGATCTAACTCCGTACCATCCGCGATGATCTTGGCACAACGGGTTACAATAAGTGCACCTTTAGAACCCTTGTCGCCTTTAATTACAGTACCCGGCTGAATCGTCAGCGTAGCACAGTTAGACACATAAACGAAGCCCTGAAGGGTGTATTCTTTGTCAGCCGTCCAAGTGGTATTGGTGGTGATATCTGTAGAAACCGTTACCTGTGTAATAGAAGGCGCAGGAACACAACCGGCATCATTCCATTTCACCCATGGACAAGTCCAGTCGCCTGTAGGGCCAAATGCACCTGCATAGCTCACAGGTGTAAAGAAGGCGTCCTGGATACGTGGTCCGGAAGAGAAACTTGCTGCAGTCAAAACAGGAGAACCTGGAGCAGGGCGTGGATTTGGCAGGTTGATATTGAATGGGTCTGCCAATTGTGCATCTGCGGCATTCGGACCAGTAGAGATCGCATTGGCAGTAGCCCAGGCAGCGATGTCGAAACCAGCCGCATTGGTGCTCAACGGAGTAGCCATACCGTGGAAGAAACTGTTCTTTACGGTAAGCGTACCAGTTTGTGCATTTAAAGCTGTGGCAGGACCATCAATAAAAAGACCTACCGGATATGCTCCAATCGCTACTGAGTTAAAAATAGCGTTCTCTGTGCTACGACGCAGGTGCGCTGCACGCTTATAGTTTGGATTTACTGTGCCGGATGGACCCACTACCGTTACGTTCGAGAAAGTAGCTTTAGATTTAGGCGCAGTTTCATCGCCTGCAGCATTGTTGTCCGCTTCCCAGCCATTCGAACCGCTGACGTCAGCAACCTGTGGATCGCGAACGGAGAGTGCAAACTGGATATTTCCAGAGAACCCGTTGTCGGTATCGAAATCGTCATCCAGTGCACGGTATGCCACCAAGTGCTTGGCATTCACGGTACCGCCGAACCATTCGAAGGCGTCGTCGCCAGCAAAAGAAACCTGTACGTTGTCTATGATGGTTTTGTTACCTACGCCACCAAAAGTGATTCCGTTGATCTCGTTGTTTGGCTGGAACGCGATACCAGGGTATTCAACACGCACATAGCGGAGGGTACCTGAATTATCATCATTTACTGCACCGCCAGGCTGGTCGCCGCCACCGTAAAGTCCTTTAACAGGATCCAATCCACCTTCAATCAAACCAAGTCCTGTAGTGCCGCTATAAACCTGGTTGGTATGAGCCTTACCGAGGATGATCAAACCACCCCATGAGCCGTAAGTTGGATTTGGGTCGTTGGTGGTGAACACGATCGGAGCCTCTGAAGTACCGTCCGCGATAAGCTTAGCGCAGCGGGTTACTATGAGTGCACCTTTAGAGCCTTTGTCGCCTTTGATTACTGTACCAGGCTGAATGGTCAACGTAGCACAGTTGGTTACGTAGATGAAGCCTTGAAGTGTGTAAACTTTATCGTTTGTCCAGGTAGTATTGGTCGTAATGTCTGTAGAAACAGTTACCTGACCTGGTGCAGAAGCAATACAACCTGCATCGTTCCATTTCGCCCATGGGCAAGACCAGTCGCCAGAAGGACCAAAAGCGCCTGCGTAGCTTACCGGAGTAAAAAATGCATCCTGAATGCGTGGATCAGTAGTAAAGCTTGCTGCATTCAAAACCGGCGAACCAATAGCAGGACGTGGGTTAGGCAGGTTAATGTTAAATGGATCTACCAATTGAGCATCCGCTGAGTTCGTACCAACAGAAATACCATTGGTTGTTGCGAATGCATTAATATCAAGCAGTGGTGCATTGGTGCTCAATGGCGTGGTCATACCGTGGAAGAAACTGTTCTTCACGATCAATTTACCCGCTATGGCGTTATCGCCTGTTGGAGCACCATCAATGAAAAGACCTACCGGGTAAGCACCAATAGCAACGGAGTTAAAAATTGCATTTTCCGTGCTGCGACGCAAGTGTGCCGCGCGCTTGTAGTTTGGGTTCACTGTACCATTTGGCCCTACGATGGTCACGTTGGAGAAAGTAGCTTTAGATTTAGGCGCAGTTTCATCGCCAGCTGCATTGTTGTCTGCTTCCCAGCCATTCGAACCGCTTACGTCGGCAACCTGTGGATCGCGGACAGCAAGGGCAAACTGGATGTTGCCAGAAAAACCATTGTCTGTATCAAAATCGTCATCCAAACCGCGGTAAGCGATCAGGTGTTTGCAGTTTACAGTACCGCCGAACCATTCGAAGGAATCATCGCCGGCATAGGATACTTGTACATTGTCAACAATAGTTCCGCTACCAACCCCACCGAAAGTGATACCGTTGATCTCGTTGTTTGGTTGGAATGCAATACCAGGATACTCCACGCGCACATAGCGAAGGATACCAGAGTTGTCATTATTATAGCCTGCGCAGCCCAGTGGCAAGTCACCCCCGCCATAAAGACCTTTAACCGGATCAATGCCACCCTCAATCAAGCCAAGGCATGGAGTACCACTGTACACCTGGTTGGTTTGCGCTTTACCCAGGATGATGAGGCCGCCCCAGTCGCCGTAGCTTGGAGTGGTCTCGTTGCTGGTAAATACGATGGGCTCGCTTGCGGTGCCGTCAGCGATAAGTTTGCCACCACGTGCTACGATCAAGGTACCTTTTGTGTTTTTGTCGCCTTTGATCGTTGTACCTGCTTCGATGGTCAATGTTGCACCATCCGTTACATAGACAAACCCGCTAAGCAGGTAAGTATTGGTTTTTATCCAGGTCGTATTTGTAGAAATATCTCCCGAAACCACGATTTGGGCTTCCATGCTGCCAATAATGGCAACCAGAAATGCAATGAGTAACAGTATTTTTTTCATAGAGAAGGCAAAATTTGTTGAGTAATTTTTGCTCCACAAAGGTCGGTCACCATTTGAGCATATGGCGAAAAGGGGGGTTAAGTGTGGTTTAAGTCTGTATGAAGCCAATGTTAAGGAGGCGACCCTAAATGTCCAATGTCCAACAAGGGATGTTCAATTTCCAAAGAAGCGCTACTCTTGAGATTTGTTGTTTAGGTTCGAAATACCATTGTGAGCCGTCAAATGCAACAACATCTAGTGCCGCGCCCGGCCATTAAGGTATGAATTGGGGAGGCAAATTTTTTCTTTATCAAGGCGTGTGAAGGGCGCAATGCGGGACATTTTAACCGACGAACAACGCAGAGAAAGGAAAAATTAGACCGCCATATTCACACCTTAATGGCCGGACGCGGCACTAGGACGTATTCTACACAAAAAAACAGACATGTACATACAAAAAAGCCGGGCGAATCGACTTCGCCCGGCTCACTAAACCTGCTAAACTTTGCGTATGATATTTTAAACCAACTCGAAAGCTGCAATTCCATGTACACTACCCATCAATTCTTCACGGAGTTGCTGCAAAGTTTCTCCCTCCCGTTCTGCCACCTGAAGGCGCGGATTGGGTGTGGAGAAATCGGCTTTGTGGTATTGATACATTTCCCATTGACCCGCTTTACATTCCAGCGCCGTTAGGTGTTCTACCCAATCGCCGCTATTCATGTAGGTCACGGTTTTTCCGTTTTTCGCCAGCACTTCCCGGATTTGTGGCTGATGAATGTGTCCGCAAATCACACTGTCGTAGCCATTTTCAGCGGCTCTTTGAATGGCAATATCCTCGAAATCACCGATAAACCGAACCGCTCCTTTTACTCCCCTTTTTACCCTGGCAGAAAAGGAGGTGTGCTTCAGTCCAACCAGATTCCGCAGTTTGTTGATCATTCTATTCAAACGGATGAGTGTATCATAACCTTTTCCGCCCAACTTTGCCAGCCAGCGTGCACCTTGTATGGAAGGATCAAAAACATCTCCATGAAAAACCCAGTGCGTTTTGCCATCTACCTGAAATACCAGTTTGTTGCGCAGATGGATCAGCCCTAAAGACATCTCCCCAAACTTTCGGAGTACATCATCGTGATTGCCCGTCAGGTAATAAACCTTGGTGCCGTTCACAGCCATCTTTAACAAGCGACGCACTACTTCCATGTGTTCCTTCGGGAAATAACTTTTTTTAAAATTCCACATGTCAAAGATATCGCCGTTAAGCACCAGGGTGCGGGGCTCAATACTTTTCAGGTAATTGTTCAATTCCCTGGCGTGGCAACCGTAAGTACCCAGGTGTACGTCAGAAATTACAACAATGTCGAGTTCTCGTTTCATTTTTTTATTAGGTGAGCGGTCACGAGCGCAGGTAAAAATCATGTCTACACTTTGGAACTTTACTGATACAAAATTGGGGATAAACAGACCACAACGCCGTTAAGTCAATGTGAAGTTTGTTTTAACAATGTAGCCCCCGGAGGTTTTGAAAACCTCCGGGGGCTACATTGTTAAAACAAAAAACCCGGACAACTTGCGTCGCCCGGGCATTCGTAGTAAAGTTCCTAACCTTTAAACTACTAAAATCTGTATCCAAAATTCTTGCAATGCAATCTTAAAACTTGTAGCCCAAACTCAGCGAAATTGTACTGCCTAGGGTAAGGCGTTGCATCACATTATCTTTATCTGCTTCGTATTTGTGCGAAGCATTGTTGTCCTGATAATACATGAATTCAGGGCGAAGGATGTCTCCCCAGGTAAGTTTCACCTCTCCTTTGCTGCCCAGTTTCTTGCTCAAAGAGAAGTCCAATAGGTTACGGTGGCGTTCGTAGATGTCGCCGTAACCAACGGTTCCCACTTGTGCTACACGGTCACCAATCACGTTGTAAACCAAGGTGGTGCTCAGTCCAAACTTGGTGATGTTGTAAGTAAGACCTGCATTGAAAATGTACGGAGATTGTCCTTGCAAGGCGCGGGTCGAGTCATAATAGGAAACTCCTTTTGACAAGTCAATGTTGGAGCGGATCAATGCTGCATTGGTGAAGAAAACAAGGTCTTCAAGGCCAACAAAATCAAAGTTTTTACGCAATTCCATCTCCACACCATAATTATTGGCACTGCCTACGTTGTTAAAAGAAAACGTACGCGTTCCGGCACCCGCTGCAGCAAAAGTGAATTCGATCGGATTTTCAAACCTTTTGTAAAATAGGCTTACGCTAAACAATTGATTTTGACCAGGATAAACTTCGTAACGAATGTCAGCATTGTAAATGGAACCTTGTGTCAGCGCGGGATTACCAACTACGTTGGCATTCAGATAAAAATCAAAGAAGGAGAATGGAGCCAATTCACGAAACTCCGCGCGGCACACGGTTTTGGAGGCGGCAAAACGCAATTGTTGCTTCGAAGTAAGGCTATAAGTCAAATTGAATGAAGGCAACAGCGCTGTAATGGTCGTATCAACTTCAGCTGAAGTGCCACCATATTCTGCCGCCTGTACTTGCTGACGGAAATTTTCTACCCGAGCACCCCATGATACGCGTAACTTATCTGCTATCTTATTATCGAACATCGCGTAACCTGCTTTCAAGCTTGATTGACCTGTATAGCCATCGCTGGGATTGGTGATCTCATCCATGATGAAACCTGTTTCGCCAATGTGATCCTGCGTAAATATTTGATTCTGAGGTAAATTGAGCAAGCTGTAATCGAACTTGGTGAAGTTGCCCAAAATATAACCCATTACACGGGCATCAAACGTCCGGTCACGCTTTTGGTACAAGCCCCCTATTTTTAGGGATTGTTTCTGTTTGCCAATGGTGAAAGGAATGATCAAATCTACGTTACCGTTGTAAGTATCTTCCTCCAGATTTGAATAGAATCGACCACTGCGGTATGGGTCAGCGGAACCAAATGGAACGTAAGCCTGGTAGGCAATGTTGACATCTGCAGTATCTTCAAAATTCTTAAAGTAGAACATACGGCGTAAGGAAGGTACATTACGCGTAGTACGGTTGAGTCCACCGCCCCAGTTCAGTCGCATACCTTTTTCTGTTAATTGGTGCTCACCATAAAGGCGGGTGGTCAGTAGGTGGTTCTCTGTATACTCTATGGCCGTAGAGCTTACTTTACGATATTGCTCGAGATCGTTACCGGATCGGTCACTGATGATATTGTCTGTATTGGTGGAGTAAGTAGCCTGCAGGCCAATTTTTTGATTGTTGTTGATTTTTACTGCAGAGTTGAAAAGCGTGCCCCACAACACATTGTTCTTGAACTGTTTGTCATTAAAATCAAACAACTGGCCGGACACATCATAATCTGCACGCACTCCATTTTGAAGGCGATTGTTGTTGCTGTAAGAGCCACCCAGCGTCATACCAAACTGAACTTTTTCAGAAATGTCTTTAACATAACCTCCGCTCAGCTGAACACCTATATTGGGGCGGGCGCTACTTCCTTCATTGATGGCCCAGTCATTGTCAAATAATTGAGAAGTGCGGTATCTATCTTCTTTAGTTTGTGCTTTGAAGTCCACTGTGCTGGGTAAAGTGCTTGGCAGCGCACGCGTGCCGTCATCATATCC
>JBILHS010000115.1:0-17980 GCA_044350425.1 Saprospiraceae bacterium
ATTTTCTACAGAAAAAGTTCCTGAATTATTTAAGGATACCCCGTTTTATCTGCAGGAAATCATTGCCAAGAATGGTCAGCTCGTTGGAATCGGTGACGATATTTGCTCATTAGCCTTTTTGGACACCTCTGAAATGCTACAGTCTAATTATAATGGCATCATAACCTGGTACAAGTTACCAGGACAACAATTAGTTGATGGAGCATATTATGCTTCTATTGAGTATATTCACCCATAAAGGGGCTTGCAGCTTCCATTAAAAGTGCCGTAATTCAGGTCTCCCCGCCGCGTTTGGTCTTTTGACCAAATGACACTTGCGTGAGCTGTCAAACCCAAAAACCAATCCCATTTTCGCCCTACCCTACTCCCCAACATAAACCGCCGGTTCCTACGGAGTGAGCAAAGTTAAAAGTGGATGATGCCGTGATTGGGGGCATTCTTGTTCGCCATTTTCCAAAATTGAAAAGCGAGATAGATGCCTTGCCTGGTACATCCTAAAATCAGCATCAAACAATCCCCCTGCCTTTCAACTCCCAAAAGCACTTGGCCGTCATCTCAATATCCACCGCCGCATTGTGTGCGCCCGAAAAGGTAGTTTTGAAGAGTTTGTAGTGCAATTCTTCCAGTTTAGGCCATTTGTAGCCGTAAGGTCCGGGTAAGGCGCAAAAATTAGTCGCGCTTTCCATGGTGCAGACCTTGCGTTTTCCATCCAGGTGATTGGGTTGGTTGTTTCGCAGGAACTCAGCGCCCATGATTTTCTCATCAAAACTCATATTGTGCGCTACCAACATGGAAGAGGTGTGTAACACATTTTTGAAGCCATCCAATACATCGACCAGCTCCTCCCCTTTTTCCAGGGCAATATCCGTAGTGATGCCATGTATTCGGGCGGCTTCCGGGGCTATGGTAAACCCATTTGGACGCACAATGTGATTCCCGGCGGAGAGCAAGGCGCCATTGGCATCGTAGTGCAACCAGGCCAGTTGGACCAAGCGTGGCCAGTTGGCGGTATTGGTGACGGGGGCCTTCCAGCTTAAGGGGAGGCCGGTGGTTTCGGTATCAAAGAAGAGGTACATGGTGAGGAATGCTTAAGTCTTGGGTTGTATAGTTTATTTGAAATACAGTTAAACTTTTAAGGTTGTCATCGAATCCAGCAATTGAGCATAAATGGGTGAAGCCCTCAAAACAGATTCCGTTCCCAACAGCACCAGATGTTCTTTGGCACGCGTCAGCATAACATTTAACTTTCGATCCACCCCTGCTGCATTGATAGATTGGATGGCCCTGAGTTGAAGCGGATTTTTTACTGCGAAGGACACGATGATCACATCCCGTTCTGAGCCCTGAAAGCGTTCCACCGTATCGACGGTGATGGATTGATATTTGGCGGGCAACTTCTGCCGGATATTGGCAATCTGGGCCCGGAAAGGCGTGATGATGCCGACCGTCCTGGTCGGATCGAAACGATCGCCATAGAGCTGTTCCACGTACGCAACCAACTCAGCCACCAAAGAAGCCTCCTCCTCATTGACTTTGGGCTTTATATCCTGGAATGTAGGCACAAAGGCAACCCGACGGGAGAATAATTTTTGGTGTTTGTGTGCATGATCTGGCCAGGCGAGCGGAATTTCCTGCACGACAAGTCCGGTCTTGAGCAGATTACCATAAAAATATTGATTGGGGAAAGCCGCCACGTCTGCGTGCATCCGGTAATGGTATTCCAACATGCCATAACAATCGTTCCACCCCCGGCGCTTCGCGTTGTACAGCAGGCGGGTAAAAAGCGACTCCCTGAAGTTGAAAAGTCCGATCTCCGCCAATTCGGGTGCTTCGGCGCGGGTAGCCTCTTCGCTCTGCAGGACCACGGCGGGCAGTTGATTGTCGTCGCCGATCATCAGGAATCGTTCGAACTGCGGCAGGATTCCCGCCAACTGGGGTTCGAGCAATTGGGAGGCCTCGTCAATGACCAGCGTGTGGAATTTTTTAAATTTCAGCAGATCAAGGCTGCCGGAAAAAGTAGCCTGTGTGGAGACAAATACCTTGGTTTGGGATACCCGTTCATACAATTCATTGAGTTTGAGCGTGCGCGATAAATTTTGCCAGCAGTAAGGTGCTTCTCCCCGGCCCAGGCGAATAAAATCTATCTCCAACTCGCTCAGCTTTTCGCAAATCACTTTTACGGCCTGATTCGTGAAGGCAATCACCATCACGTTTTGTCCCGCGGCAGCCATTTGGAAGACCAGTTCACGCAAGACGGTGCTGGTCTTTCCCGTGCCTGGAGGCCCCTGGATCAGGAAGTAGTCTTTTGCCGCCAAGGCGCGCTGTACGATGTCGCGCTGGTTGTCATTCAGCGTTTTATTCCATGGGGCATTGTCAGATTCCTGCGCGGCTCCAGGCGCCAAGAACTCCGGACGTGTTAATCCAAGTATTTTTTGTTGGCTGACGGGATTGGACTGCAAAAAACGATAGAGCAGCTGAAGCATGGTCCGGTAACCTGATTCTCTAAAGTCCCGCTCGATGGCCCAGACCTCTTTCTTTTCAAAATAGGATTTGTTGAGTTGTTTGTTTGCCAGGCTCACCACCACCTGATCCGCAGAGATGGACAGGATGGTACACTTCAGGATCTGTTGTCCCAAAGGATTCGGGTTTTCGGGGTCTGGAGTTGGGTATAATATGGCCACTTCGCCGTCCCGGAAATTGGTTACTCCGGGATTAAACAGGTTGGTGCTATTTTTTAGGGTAATATGAAAATTATCCGACACATTACTCAGGCGAAGGTTGGTCATCGTGCTGTAGTTGTCGGGATTCGTCTTTTCATCGGCCGTAGCGCGCCAGAGTGCCGAAAAACCGCCGGTATCGTCCGGATTGCCAGGGTTTCCTGTTTTGGCGGTCTGCATTTCTCCGAAAACGAATCGGGTAAACCCGAAGAACCAGGCGCGCAACAAGGGAGAAAGTCCATGAAGGGTTCGGTGAAAACCAGCCACCTCATCCGTTTTAAATTTTGGCACCGGGCCAAAAGTGTCGGGATGGATCTGATTGAAAACAGCGGTGTCCCCGGCAGCTAAACGCAATTCATTGGCAACGATGCGATTGCGCAGCAGCAGCAGCTCCTGTTTACGGAGGTAGCTGTCTTCTCTTACCGACCGTATTGGGTTTTCGGCAGGGCTTGCTTTGGCATACAGGATCGCACTCAGACCGCGTCTACCGGGGAAAGTCGACTCCAGCATCAGGCTGTAGGCCAAAGCCTGGGCTTCGTGATTGGGGTAAAGTTTGGTGGCATGATTATTCCCCGCCTTCATTTCTACGATATCCTTGTGTTGCAGGTCGGCGGGGTCTTCCAGCAGCAAGTCGAGTCGCCCCTGAATACCATACAAAGCAGAAATAAAGGTAGGTTCAATGACCAGTTGTTTCTTCTCGAAGGTTCCCAGCGCAAACCGGATGGTAGACTCCAATTGCTTACCCGAATTGTACACTGATTGGATGGCCTCCTTCCGGTAATTTCCTTCCTGATGGGCCATGCAGAGCATACCAAAGGAATGGGTACGCATCACATTGGTAAAACTTTCTACGTAGTTGTACTTTGGGTCAGTGGCAAGATCGTCGAGCATCTGTCCTGATATATTACCCACCATCATTTTATCCGTGATTTCCCCTTTGGAGAAGCGGTTGAGCAGGTGAATCAAAGGGTTATCCCCTTGCATTTGACAACATTCGGCGAGTTCCTTTGCTTCCAGCAAATAATCCGGCTCAAGTATCAGGAGGGTTTTATCTGTGGCGGAATACTCCCCATCGCGGTTTGGGTTTGGTCTTACCTCCGTGATATAGAGGTTACAATAAGGCTGCAGGAATTCGTGGACACTACTGAGATCAGAGCCAAAACCATCCTCCTTTTTGTTATCCGAGAATTTAATAGTAATCGTGCCTAACTCGTCGGTATCGCAGACCACGGTACAATAATTTTTCAATTGCCCGGGCTCGGGGACATAGATATCCCGCACGATGGCGCGAAAACTATGGGTAGGTATTTTCTGCTTTGGACGCTCTAACACGGAGGCAAAGCCGCTTTGATAGGCCTCGAATGATTTTCGGATCAGTTCCGGAATCTCCGTTTGGGAAAAGTGGGCGATGACCGTAGCCAAAGCGTACAGGCAGCGGGCATCATCGGAAGGACTTGCCGGAAATTTGGTCTCATGGACCACATTGTTCGCAAAGATCCGAAGGTGATGCGCCAGATTTTTAATGTCGAGTGGGGTATTGTATTCTGTGGTAATGAATACAATACGGCTGTGCAGGCTATCGAGATAGCGTTTTTCATCGCTGGTTAGTTCGCGGAAGAGCGATTCCAGGCAGCTGCGGTATTTGGGGATACGCTCCTTCTCCGTGAGCCCTTGACTCCGGAGGATACTTTCAACATTTTCATACAATAATGCGGCTTGAGCGTGACTGATGTACTGCATGGAGATTAATTTGGGGCAAAAAACACCAGGCCTGTCTTACAGGGACAGACGAATCAGAAATTCAAAATACCATAAAAGGAAGGGTTAATGAAGCTTCCTGCTGCTGTTGTTTTACCTGTTTTCCGTTAGTGGATTATTAACAAATGTACCTTTGCAATTCTTATGCCATAAAGCGGGTATCTCTTGTTAATGCGGCAAAGTTGATAAAAGAAAATGCAGCCTATCTGCACTTTAGAAACTATTTTTTAAAATAATATGCCAAGCAACAAACGCGCTTCCTATCGTTACCGCATCCTGAATGAGTGTTTTTCCAATCGAGGCCACCGTAAATGGTCGCTGGAAGATCTCATCGAAGCCGTTTCGCGGTGTTTACAAGAAGATTTTGGTGATGATTTTTCAGTCAGTAAGCGCACCATTCAGGGAGATATCCATGTGATGCGCAGTGAAAAGCCCCGTGGATTTGGCGCCCCCATTGCGTGCCAGGCGGGTTTTTACTTTTACGGGGATCCATATTATAGCATTGAAAAAAATGCCCTGGGTCGGGAAGAGCAGGATCTGCTTCGGGAGGCCGTTGGTTTGCTTCGCCAATTGCCTGGCTTCCCGCAACTACCCGCTTTGGAAATGTTGTTAAAACGAGTGAACAGCAGCAGTCCGGCAAGTTTAATTTCTCAGGAATTAATTCAGTTTGAGACGAATCCGGCTGTTCATGGGCTGGAATGGCTCGGAACCATCTATAAGGCCATTGCAGAACAACAAGTGCTGCTGTTTCAATATCATCCCTTTACGGAAGCCCCTTTGGAGATCTTGTTGCACCCTTATCTTTTGAAAGAATGGCGTAATCGCTGGTATGTCTTTGGCAGAAATGATCAGGACAAGCTTTGGAATCTGGCTTTGGATCGCATTCAGCACATTGCTTTACAAGAGCAGACAGAATACCAGAAAAATGATCTGTTTAATCCTGAAACCTGGTTTGATGACATTGTTGGAGTATCAAAGTCCGAGGATGCTCAAGTGGTTAAAGTCCAATTTGAAACATCTTATCTGTCCTCCAGGTACTTGGAGACCAGGCCCATTCATCCTTCTCAGCAGCTAATCCATGAAGAAAACGACCTGTATCGTTTTGCTTTGAAGGTAATATTGAATCATGAGTTGGTGAATGAGTTGATGCGGTATGGGAGGGATTTGAGGGTAATTGGGCCGCCGGAGCTGGTGGAAAGGGTGGAAAGGCGCTTTTATGTTCGATTGGGCGGGTGAATATAAAGCCTCCAGGTGCAGACTACTGGACATTTTGACAGTGGACCTTGGACTTGCACTCTAAAAAATTGAAAATCATGCACTTACAGAATCGTGTCTGGTGTCCAACGTCAAAATGTCCAGTAGTCTGCTCCAGGTGACACCTCTTCCTGCGTCGGAGATGTCACCTGGTTTATCAGGGCCATCAACATGAGTGATGATTGTTGAAGTCAGGGGCGATTTTTAAAAGTAGGATGGTTGATTGATGGAACCTCGGCCATCGACAATCAAACTTCTACCTCAACAATCATCACTCGTGTAATCATCACTCATCAATCAAAATACTGCTGCCTTTCGTAAATTTTACTTCAAAAATATAATGCGTTTGCCCTGGGGTGACTCCTCATGTTGAACGGACTGCGTTAGTGACGAAAGTCAATCTTGAAATTGATAAAAGTCATTGAAAATAAGCGATTTGCGTTGGTAATTTGCTCCAACTTTTCACAAAATTCTTATCCAATGAACTACATTTCACATCGCTGGAGGCGATTGCCTTCGCCTAATTATCAATCGCAGTTTTTCATGACTGCTTTATTTTTGATTTTGCTGTACCCTGTAATGGGGCAGGTTCAGTTTGTGCAGCAAGGAGATAAACTGACAAGCATCGACGCGGTACGCCTGTCCTTACAAGGCACTTCTGTTGCCATTTCTGCTGATGGCAAAACTGCTGTGGTCGGTGGCCCCTTGGATGGCTTTGCCGGAGCCGCCTGGGTGTATACCGAAAATAGCGGCGTATGGACGCAGCAAGGGCCCAAATTGATCGGAACAGGAGCGATCGGACTTGCTTCTCAGGGGAATTCTGTTGCTGTTTCTGCCGATGGGAATACGATTATTGTCGGTGGACCCGATGATGATAATTTGACTGGAGCAGCCTGGGTATTCACCCGCAGTGGCGGCGTATGGATGCAGCAAGGGCCTAAGCTGATCGGAACTGGAGCGATCGGCCAGGGCGCTCAAGGCGTTTCGGTTTCCATTTCAGCTGATGGGAATACCGCAATCATTGGCGGGTCGAATGACAATAATTTTAAAGGGGCGGCCTGGGTATTCGCCCGGAGCGGCGGTGTATGGGTACAGCAGGGTAATAAACTGGTAGGGACGGGGGCTACCGGACAGTCTACGCAGGGTTATGCGGTCGGCCTTTCTGCCGATGGCAGCACTGCTATTATTGGAGGGTCGAATGATAATAGTTACCGGGGTGCTGCCTGGATATTTATCCGCAACATAAATAATACCTGGACACAACAGGGCACTAAGTTGATCGGGACGGGTGCGATCGGCAAAGCTATACAAGGAACCTCGGTAGCGCTTTCCGCCGATGGCAATACCGCTATCATAGGAGGGAAACATGACAATTCCTGGACGGGAGCCGCTTGGATATTCGTGCGTATTGGCACTATATGGAAGCAACAGGGATCCAAATTGGTCGGAACGGGTGTGTCTGGCTATTCATTTCAGGGTTATTCTGTCGATCTCTCTGACAATGGCAACACAGCCATCTTGGGCGGATATGGCGACAACGAATCTGTCGGAGCAGCATGGGTATTTACCCGCAACGGCAGTGCCTGGAGTCAACAGGGGGATAAATTAGTAGGTACCGGCGTGACCGGTTATTACGCCAATCAGGGGAATTCCGTGTCTCTTTCCGGCGATGGCAACATTGCTTTCATCGGCGGGCCATACGACAATACCAATGCAGGCGCCGCCTGGGTCTTTATCCGTAACAATGGATCATGGGCACAGCAGGGCGAAAAACTGGTTGGAAGCGGAGCATCCGGATATGCTTATGAAGGCTATTCGGTAGCCATTTCTGCCGATGGCAATACCGCGCTGGTTGGCGGTTATTATGAAAACTTCGGCGAAGGCGCGGTTTGGATATATGCCCGCAGGGGCGGTGGATGGAGTCAGCAAGGCTTAAAACTGGTCGGGACGGGAGCAGAAGGAGTTGCTGCACAGGGTTTTTCCGTCGACCTGTCCAACGATGGAAACACTGCTATCATCGGCGGTCCGTGGGACAACTATGAAGAAGGGGCAGCCTGGATTTTCACCCGAAAAAATGGCCTGTGGTCTCAGGAAGGGGAAAAGCTGGTCGGAACTGGCGCATTGAGTGCCTACCAGGGGCGTTATGTGGCAATTTCAGGCGATGGCAATACCGCCGTTGTTACCGGCCCACGGGACAATAACTTAACGGGTGCTGTTTGGGTATTTACCCGCAATAACGGCGTTTGGACGCAGCAGGGAGACAAACTCACCTGCACCGGCGCTATTGACAACCCGTATCTGGGCCGTTCGGCCGATCTTTCTTATGATGGAAACACCTTATTGGTAAGCGGAACTTTTGACAATAATTCTACCGGAGCAAGCTGGGTATTCACCCGCAATGGCGGCGTGTGGAGCCAGGAGGGCGGAAAACTGGTAGGAACCGGCGCATCCGGAAATGCAGGTCAGGGCGTGTCTGTTTCTCTCTCCTCCGATGGCAACACCGCAATGATCGGCGGTACGGGCGACGATATTGATCAGGGTGCTGCCTGGGTCTTTACCCGCAATGGCG
Source organism: Saprospiraceae bacterium (assembly GCA_044350425.1). GTDB lineage: Bacteria > Bacteroidota > Bacteroidia > Chitinophagales > Saprospiraceae > M3007. The sequence continues at coordinate 8,299 of JBILHS010000115.1, forward strand.
GGGTTTGGACCCAACAAGGCGGGAAACTGGTAGGAACCGGAGCAACAGCAGGGGCCGTTTCCCAGGGCGTTTCCGTTGCGCTCTCTGGCGACGGTAATACCGCCATCGTAGGCGGCTATGCCGATGATGACCTGCACGGCGCAATATGGGTATTTTCCCGGAACAACGATGTTTGGATACAGCAGGGTGATAAATTAATTGAAAAAGATGCTGTCAGCAAGTCCGGGTTTGGCTATTCAGCCGACCTTTCTGCTGATGGACATACTTTTATCGCGGGTGGCCCATGGGAAAATGGCGGAGAAGGTGCGGCTTGGGCCTTTGCCATCCCGACCTGCGATGAAAAAGAAAACGGTTGCGTCCGGTTTGAACTGATGGGTATTACCGAAGACGTGCAAAAACGCAAAACCTACGAGGTCCGTGTGACGAATGATTGCGACGATCGGATGGTGTATGCGGCGATACAATTGCCAAACGGAATCGCAGCCGATGGTCTTGCCAATAACACCGTGTACACGACGCTCACCGACCATGATTACCTCGTCCGGAACCCCAGCTTTTCGCCCTTCTATTCTATCCGGTTTAACACTGTTTCTGAAGGGATTCGGGACGGAGCATCGGAAATATTCAGTTACACCTTGCCACAGCAGGCAGAACCTCTGTTTATACACGCCATAGTCAAACTTGAATCGCAGGTGTACTATGAAGCCCACCTGAATGTATTCAATTGCGATGTAAAGGGGCAAATGGGCAACCGGCCAACCGATGAACGGGAAAATTCGACTTCCTCAAATAAATCGGCAATACAAATATATCCCAACCCGACAGATGGAGCCTTGTACCTTAATCTATCCGAATGGGAAGGAGAAGTGGTTCGTTTGCAGGTATTCAATACACAAGGGCAACTGATGCAGACCACAGAGACGGTGGCTACCTCTGAGCCACAGATTATCAATTTGCATTCGAAAATTCCGGAAGGCATCTACTTGCTTCACCTGACTACAAAGGAGGGGCACGTAGCACATGAACGCATCGTCCTGAGGCGTTGAAAGGTGCCCATGGTGCTATTCCCGCCACACAAACTCAGCGCCCCGCCTTGCCCGGCAGGGCGCTGTTTCGTATTACCGATGCGGGCTCCTATGGAGCGGTCAATGCTTGTCTGTCTGTCTCTGGGGGCTAAACACAGGTTGGGCGGATTGGATGGTTGGGCTAAATGAACGTTCCGACCAGACTACTGGACATTTTGACGTTGGACACTAGACACGATTCTGTAAGTGCATGATTTTCAATTTTTTAGAGTGCAAGTCCAACGTCTATTGTCAAAATGTCCAGTAGTCTGCGTTCCGACACACGCTAGTGCCGCGCCCGGCCATTAAGGTATGAATTGGGGAGGCAAATTTTTTCTTTATCAAGGCGTGAGAAGGGCGCAATGCGGGACATTTTAACCTACGAACAACGCAGAGAAAGGAAAAATCAGACCGCCATATTCACACCTTAATGGCCGGACGCGGCACTAGTCTTATCTTCCGAAAATGAGTTCCCATATGAATTCATACTTTTTTTAAAAAAAACTTTGTAACATGTAACTTACGAATAACCTTTGACTGTCTGCTTATTTTTACCTTACGTGTTCGGTTCTTTTTCTGTCCTGAGTCATCACAATTTTAAAAGCCACTGATACCATGAAACTAAAGATCGCGTTTTCGCTTATATCCTTCAGCACAACTTTCGTAGCATTTGGCCAAAACTCAGAGTATCTCCCGGGGGTTACTGAAAACCCGGCCATCCAAAAACATCCCGAAGAAGTCAATACAAAAAAAATGGCCGGCACCACTTCCATTCCATCTACTCCCTTGGTTGTTTCGGATCCTGGTGGGGCTTGTAGAGACAGCTCCAGGTGCGGGTATTGTAACCGTGCTGGCAGTTGTAGAGCGTGCAGTGGTGGTGGGTCTGGTCGGAATCAAAAAAGTAGTAACAGGTCCAGCCAAAATAAAAATAGCCGTAGTCCAGATAGCGGTTCAACCAGAAGTAATTATCAGGCTCCCACCTATTATAACCCTCCGGATGCCCCCCCCCCAAGAAGGCTATATTTGCCCGCTCCGGCACATGTATTGGCTACCACTTTAAATGTTCGGGGTGGTCCAGGAACGGAATTTGAAATCCTGGCCCGATTGACGGAAGGAGACTATGTAACGATTACGGAGACTGCAGGCGAAAGTTGGGTAAAAATAACGGTTTCCGTTTGGGATGGAAGCGAATTCCGTAGGCAGGAAGGGTATGTTTTCAAAAAACATCTTTCGTTTTAGTGGTGGATAATTAGGTAAAACGAATTGAGCAGCCTTGGTTCTTTTGCCGCTCCTGAGAGCTTGTTCGGGAATTGGATTTTGGCCTACAACAGGCAAATTTTATTTCAATCAGCGTTAAAATTTTCGCCTGATCGCCCGCATACGACTGCAAATTTTGCCTTGCCTGAAATAAAATTTGCGCGCTTTCGGCTCAAAACCAATTCCCGAACAAGCTCTAAGCTTTTCAATGGTTAGGCCACACAACCATTGGTTCTGTTAGAATACCGTTGGTTACCTATTTAAGTTTTTCAGCTTAAGACCTGATAATTTTGCGGCAAACAACTCAAATGGCGAAAAAACGAACCTGATCTTTATAAAAAACTTGCCCCGCTACACCCGCTTCTCTTTTATCGTAGTAATTCTATGTACTGCTTCCTGCCAAAATAACGCTCCGGGATCAAATGACGGGGCCAATCCCAAGCTGCCGTATGAATCCATACCTTTTTTAAAAAAGGCTTGGTAACATGAATCTTGCGGGTAACCTTTGAGCAATTGGAAGTAATTCGTTGCAGCCAAGGATTTTGATGGTGTCTTAAAAGTTGCGGTTTTAAACTTTCTCACCGGAAATTTCAGCCATTTCCTCCATTTACAACCTCAATTTTAGAATGAAAACACCTTCACTTGTAATCATTATAACCCTCCTTTTACATGGTTTAGATGCAAGCGCCCAGGATCCGGTCCTGTCTCAGTTTTTTGCCAATCGATCCTATCTGAACCCGGCCTTCACGGGCTTGGAAGATGGCTTGCAGATAAGTGCCACTGCCAGAAACCAGTGGTATGCTGCTGACCAGGGTTACAGTTTTTTCACGACTACAGCGGAGTGGCAGGAACCTTGTTGGAATTCAGGTTTTGGCATTGCCATCACCCATGCTCAGGAAGGCTTGGCGCCTATGAATGCCTCTTCCGCTGGCTTAATGTACAGTTATGTGATTCCCGCAGAGCGTCAAAACTGGCATTTCGGATTCAAGTATACTTACAACCAGAAACAGCTTGACTGGAGTAAGCTCACTTTTTCAGATCAGCTTGATCCCGTCTTTGGCAATATTTATGGCTCGGCGGTCAATCCTGGGCAGGAGTCTGTTCATTATCATGATTTCAATTTTGGAGTGGTACGTCGTTGGGACAGCAAAACCAGAACCAACCGAAAGCACCAGTATAGTACACGCTCCCATATTGGCTTAGCCATCAACCACATGGCAAGCCTATTTGGCGTTGGACCGGATGAATCTTTTCTTGGAACGGGTGCGGAGGTGCCTGCCAGAATCACCTTACATGGAGGCACCATCATTCCACTGGAGTTTTTACAAGGCGTTGGACGGCACATTACGCTTTCTCCCAATTTCCGTTTTGAGTCGCAGGGCCCCAATCCCTTGAATCCGGCAAAGAGTATCACGCTTTTTTCGGGAGGGCTTTATGTGGTGTTCCTCAATCAGTTTACCACCGGAGTACTTTACCACACCCGGGCACCGCTTGCAGGAGCCAAACACACCAATGCTGTAACGATCGCTGCCGGGTTTTCCAATCAGCCACAAAAAAAGCTAAAGGACAATTTCTATCTGGGGCTCAGTGTGGATATCAACACCAGTGGTTTAGGGATCAGAAGTAATAATATCTATGAATTAAATTTAAGATATGCTTTCAGGGGATTAAAAACCTTTTGTGACCGGGGCCAGGGGAAGGGACGGGTGCGACCAAAGGGAAAGCGTTTGGATTGTCCGCATTTTGCTTATTGAGCGCCTTGTTCTTTTTTGTCTGATTCGATTTCTTGTATTTAAACCTAACCAACTCTTTAGATATGTTTCCCCAATTCAAGACTTGCGCTTTGATCGTATGCTTCGGGATGTTTGCGCAACCGATTTTTGGCCAATGTACTTTTACTTTTACGCCTGCTTTGCCGGCCATGCCTTGTCCTGGCGAGGTAGTAACGTTTACGGTGACCAATCCTATGATGGGTTCTGTTTATGAGTGGGATCTGGATGGGGATGGCATGTATGATGATAAGGTGGGAAATACAGTAACTTTTACATATCCTTACAGCGCGACACAAAAAACTTATGATGTTAAACTGGAAAAAGATGGAACACCTTGTCCAGGAATGCAGTCAATAGTTGTAAAGGCAGGAGAGCAACCAACACTTGGTGTGGTAATGGGAGGAGCCTTAAATGGCCAAATCATTAGTTCTTGTAACGGGGGTCCGATAATAACTATAAAAATCAATAACACATCACCCAATCCGACAAATTTTGTTGGATATACGATAAATTGGGGGGATGGTACACCACCTGTTATTAACTTAAACAACACGAATTTTAATCAAAATGCTACTTTAATGCATGATTATGCATTTGGTTCAGGCTACAAGACCATAACTTTGACAGGCACTAATGCAAATGGTTGTGTTCTAACAAATATTTATCAGTTTTTTAGTGGGGGGAATCCAAGTATAGGTCTTAGCAGCGTTGGAAACACAGGTGGCCTTTGCGCACCGACTACACTAACATTTAATGTTAAAGATTATGAACTAAATTCCTTGGGAACGACATATCAATTCTATGAAAACCTCCAACCTGTAGGGCCTCTTTACACTCAGGCGACCCTTCCTAATCCTTTTGTATTTACGCATTTATTTGACAATACTTCATGTGGAGAAACTACACCAACAGGAATTCTAAATGCTTTTGCAATAAAAATCGTGGCACAAAACCCTTGTGATTTCAAAGAGGGTCTTGTTCAACCAATTACAGTCAGTACAAAACCTAATCCTGACTTTAGCATCCAGGCGCAGAAATTTTGTCCATTCGAGGAAGTTACTTTTATGAACACTTCCACGAATATAAATGAGTTCAACACACAAACTAAGCTATGCGCAGATTCTCTCAATGCAAATTGGGAAATCACACCTGGCATTCTAGGAGTGGATTGGGAATTATTGACCCCGAGTTTTTTTAACTATAATAAAATCAAAGTTAGATTTCTAAAGCCCGGTTCATATAATATAACAATGACCCTAAACCCACAGCCAGTCTGCGGCCCCTCCACAATCACTAAAACCATAACCGTCTTAGAACCTCCCACAGCCATCGCCAACGCCCAATTCAGCAATCCAAACGGCTGTTCGCCCTTAACCGTCAATTTCAACAACCAAAGCACCGGTTTTGATATCTCCTATAAGTGGGATATAGCTCCGGCTACAGGTTGGAGCTGGCAGCCTGGGGGTGGGACAGGTAGTGTCACCATTAAAGATCCCTCGGCAGAATTTATAGTAGCTGGCACCTATACCGTCACACTCACTGTCACAAATGTATGTGCTACCTCCACCTGGACTCAAACGATTGTAGTTAAAGAAAAACCAACCGTAACCCTCCCCTCCCTGGGACCCTTTTGTCAAACGGCCACCCTTAACTTTACTGCACCCAATGCACCTGGTTATACTAATGGGAATGGAACCATTTCTGCCTATAGCTGGTCTTTCCCCGGGGGCTCACCCGGAACTTCTACAGCCCAAAATCCCACCGGAATTCAATACGGGCCGGTTGCATCGACCACCACTTTCACCTACACCGCAGCGGTGACGAATGAATGTGGCACCAATACTGCCACCGGCACCTTTGAAGTACAAGTGCCTGCAGTGCTCACACTTCCTCCGGATAAGGGCGTTTGTATCAATGCGCCAGCCTTTCCATTAAACGCCATGCCGGCGGGAGGCACCTGGACTGGGACCGGGATTACCAATCCAGCGGGTAATTTCGACCCTGCGAATGCCGGAGGTCCGGGTGTAAAAACACTGACCTATTCTTATGGTGCAGCAGGCAGTCCTTGCACCGCCACCAAAACCATGACCATCACAGTTTTTGCTTTGCCGGTGGTAGATGTACCGCTCACTGCAAGCAGCTGCGTGAACCAAACGGCTATTACATTAACTAGTATGCCTGCAACAGGAGGAATCTGGACCTCTAGTGGTAACGGGCAGATTATGGGGAATGTATTTAATCCTTCAACTTCTGGCGTGAACACATACACGCTGACCTATTCCGTTACAGACATGAACGGGTGCGCAAACAGCGACCAATTGACCATGACCGTCAACGCCTTGCCTGTTGTTTCCTCCAGTGATATATCCTATTGTAATACACCCGGCATGGTGGATCTTCCGGCAGCAAGCCCTGCGCCTGGTACCTGGTCGGGCCCGGGTATCATGGGCAATCAATTCGACCCTCAAACGCCCGGTGGTCCGACATTTATTGCTACCTATTCCTACACAAGTCCTCAAACAGGTTGCTCCAATACTGCAAACATTACCATTACCGTAACCAACCCGGCTAATCTGAATGCGGGGGCGGATAAAGTATTTTGTCTCAATGATGCACCGTTCGATCTGAATTCGGATGCCGTTCCGGCTACCGGCGGAACCTGGTCGGGCACTGGGGTAAGCGGCAATATGTTTGACCCCGCAATAGCAGGGCCCGGAACTTTTATCATCATTCTAAAGCTTGGATCAGGCAACTGCCTGGTGAATGACACTCGTACCATCATTGTAAATCCATTACCGGTTGTTGCTGCGGGTCCCGATGCAAAGAACTGCATCAGTGATACCCAATTCAGCCTTTCTCCCAGCCCATCCATGGGAGGCACATGGACTTCCAGCGGATCCGGACAAGTTACTGGAAACACCTTCAATGCTGCGGCTTCCGGGGTTGGCACCTACACCTTAACCTATACCTTCACGGACAACAATAGCTGCAAAAACAGTGATCAATTAACGATGGTCGTTCATCCGCTTCCGGTGCTTATGTCCAGCGATGTATCTTTTTGTAATACATCAGGATTGGTCCCACTACCTGTTGCCACTCCATCAGGCGGAACCTGGACTGGAACAGGCGTAACCGGCAATCAATTTAACCCTCAAACGCCTGGTGGTCCCACCTTCATTGCAACCTATGCTTACACGGATCCACAAACGACCTGCTCTAATACCGTAGATATCACCATAACTGTAACGGATCCTGCTAATGTGAGTGCCGGCGCGGATAAAGTATTTTGCATCAGCGATGCGCCATTTGACCTGAACACGGATGCTATTCCAGCCAGCGGAGGTTTCTGGACAGGCCCCGGAGTAACTGGTAATACCTTTAATCCGATGACTGCAGGAGCAGGTATGCATGTGATTACCCTAAGTACTGGTACCGGCAATTGTCTGGTCACAGCCGCCCGCACCATTACTGTCCACCCGCTGCCTATGGTTGTAGCAGGTCCCGATGTTAAAGACTGTATCAATGAAACTCAATTTCAACTGTTACCCAACCCATCCACTGGAGGGGTGTGGACATCAACTGGTACCGGACAAATAACAGGAAACACATTTAATGCGTCTACTTCAGGTGTTGGCACCTACACTTTAACTTACACATTTACAGATGTAAACGGATGTATCAACAGCGACCAATTGACGATGATAGTCAATCCATTACCTGTGATCTTAGTCAATGACACGGTCTATTGCAACACACCAGGCCTTGTTCTACTCCCGGTGGTGAATCCAATCGGCGGCACTTGGAGCGGCATTGGAGTTGGTGTGGGAGCAGACAATAACAAGTTTGATCCTCAAACGGCGGGCGGTCCAAACTTTTTGGCCACCTATACTTACACCAATCCACAAACGACCTGCGTCAATACGAAGACCATCAACATCAGCGTAATTGACCCGGCCAATATCAATGCTGGAGCAGATAAGAATTTTTGCATCGATGATGCAGCTTTTGACCTGAACTCGGATGCCACTCCAGCCAGTGGTGGGGTCTGGTTGGGAACTGGGGTTTCAGGCAACACCTTCTCTCCTATGGTAGCGGGCGAAGGCACCTTTACCATACAATTTAGCACCGGTACCGGAAATTGCACGGTCACTTCCTCCCGATCCATCACGGTCCATCCCTTGCCCATGGTTGCGGCTGGTTTGGACAACATCAGCTGCATCAGTGATACAGTTATTGCACTATCGCCTACTCCTTCCACAGGCACCTGGACTTCGAATGGCACAGGGCAGGTAGCCGGGAATAATTTCAATCCTGCAGCTTCCGGCGTAGGCAGTTATACCCTGACGTATAGTCTCACCGACGTGAATGGATGCAGCAACCAGGATGCGCTGACGATGACGGTCAATCCATTACCTCAGATCTTTGTCAATGATACGGTCTATTGCAACACCCCAGGCCTTGTTTTGCTCCCGGTGGTGAATCCAAACGGAGGTAGTTGGAGTGGTATTGGAGTAGGTATGGGAGCAGACGATAACAAGTTTGATCCACAAACAACGGGTGGGCCAAACTTCGTTGCCACCTACACTTACACCAACCCGCAAACAACCTGCACCAACACAGAATCCATTGATATCATGGTCATTGCACCTGACAACATCAATGCTGGAATGGATAGATCTTTTTGTATGGATGATGCACCTTTTGATCTGAACCTGGATGCCATACCAGTAACCGGGGGCAATTGGACAGGTCCCGGTGTATCTGGAAGTCTCTTCGACCCCGCAGCTGCCGGAGTTGGACAGCATATCGTTCAAATATTGACCGGATTCGGCAACTGTGCGGTGACAGATACCCGTACCCTACAAGTAAATCCTTTGCCAGGCGTTTCGGCAGGTATGGATGATGCCGCTTGTGTCAGCGAATCAAGTGTTACATTGAATCCAAGCCCTAATGGTGGGGCTTGGAACCCCGGAAACGCTGTATTATCTGGCAATACCGTGCAACCTGACTCAAGCGGGATTGGTAGTTTTTCACTGATCTGGTCTTTTACAGATTCGCTGGGTTGTAAAAATTCTGATTCGTTATTGTTTACCGTAAACCCATTACCCATCCCAATCAGTCAGGATACTTCATTTTGCAACACCGCTGGACTTGTATTACTACCGGTATCATCACCCGTCGGCGGCTCATGGACAGGCGTCGGAACTTCCGGCTTTAATTTCGACCCTATCGGCGCAGGAGGAGTAGGCAATTACCCTCAAACCTACCATTATACGGATCAAAATGGTTGTACCGACAGTATCACCATCACTGTGACCGTGACCGAACCCATTCCAGCGATTGCCGGACCCAATGACACGCTTTGTATATTTGATGGACTCCTGCAATTGACAGGCTTTACACCTGCTACCGGAGGACAATGGTCTGGTGCAGGTATAACAGATCCAACTACCGGAGTTTTCGACCCACTTGTAACCGGAGGCGGGCTTCACCCGCTGATATATTCTTTTGGAGTTGGAAACTGCAATCAGTTGGACACTTCAACGGTGCTGGTTATTGCAGTCAATATAGAAGCCGGGCCCGATCGGG
>JBILHS010000157.1:0-10053 GCA_044350425.1 Saprospiraceae bacterium
AGTTTGATGGCCAATATAGAAAGCGTATCAGAAGGATCCAATCCAAGTGAGTCTGGATGCGGAAAATCTTCGAATGAAAAATAAATATCAAAAGAACCATCTGCATTTTTCCTTCGTTCTGATCGAGTTAAGGTTGGTCCCCCGAGAAGATAAGCAGGTACCAGGTCCAGATTTGCAGTGGCCATCTCAGGCACAATATGAATCGATCCGTCTACCTTGGCAAAATGACCAGAAGCCGCCAACGGTGGTGCAATAGACACCCTGACAAAGGGCTGAGACAACCCGGAATCATAAGCATATTCATAGATTAATCGCTTTGTAGGTTGGCCAGGGGAGGGTGCGGGATAAACAATATTTGTAGTGCCCCCTGTGGCTACAATTGACATAGGGCCTTGGCACATGGATGTTGGAGAACATTGTTCATTAAATGCATTAAAATCAGTCCATTTGATTAAATCTCCTGCAACTGCTTCCACACAAATAGTAAATAATGTAACGGAAGTTGCTCCTGCGGGTAAGGGCACCTGAACTCCATTCCCTATTCCACCAGGTTCGCAACTATTTTCACTTCCAACTTTCCAGATAATTTCTCCATTTTCTAAAGAATTTGGATTGGTATCTAAATATTGGAGGTATGGCGTTGGGGAATACTGAATTGTTAAATCTCTGTTTATTCTTGAGGTGAAATTATTTACTTTTATTAACCCATCAAACTGTAGGTAGTTAAACGTAAACGATGCTGGAAAACTTGGCTGCCCTGCCTTAGTTTTAAGTTTGACCCGATAAAAAGCATGGAAAGCCCCTGGCAAGTTTATGTTTGAATTGACTTTCCAGGGAGATGTTGGCAGGACTTTTTCGATTTCAAATTCGAATCGATCACTGGGACACATAGATTGCCCGGTTAATTTAGTGGGAAAATATGCTAACAGCGCAGCCAACAGAAGTATAATCCCCCCCCCTCTGTTTTCAAAAAATAAAATTTTGTTTAACATGAAAATGTGGTTTTCGAATGTAATAAAGTGTTTTCTCGCATTGTAACAGGCATTGCAATGGTTGAATGATGTGAGATAATATTTGCCAGCCCCACCTTGGCACGGGAGCAAAGCAATCTAGTGGCGGTGCAGAGCACCACAGGTACATTAGCATCAAAAATACATGCTGTTGAACTGGCATTGAACTATAAAAACGCCGGTTCAAAAAATACGGATTAGATCGAAAAAATACGAATGAGCGTCGGTTCGGATGAACTTGAATGCGCCGGGAGCGCATCCGGGTTCTTTACTGGTTATTGGGTTTTAGCTACATGAAACAGCTAATTACACAGGTATACACAAAAAAATTTACGCACCATAAATCTATAACCTTGCCAAGGCATAGCAAAGATATTCAAGCCATCTTAGGAAACAAGCCATCTGCTAAAAAATTAATGCGTTATGTCGGATTTTGGCTTTCTTCACTAAAAGCCTGTTCATGTCCAAAACCAGGGGGTGTGCATAGCCAACTAAAATGTTCCCGGAAACGTCCATATTACATCAACACCCTTTCCTCATGCTGCTAAAATTTATACTTCCAGTCCTATTCCTGATTCCGGGCACAGTGCTCCAGGCACAACAAGCATCCAGGCGTCCATTCGGCGAACGTTTGATGCTTGGTTTCCATTATGGCTATTCGGAAGACTATGTGGGTGATCGTCAGACCCTTTTTGAAAACGAGCATTTTTTCGGTGCGCGGGCTGGGGTAACAGTAGCCCGGCAGGTATATGCCGGCATTCAATCCCGATGGATACGGGCAGGCAATTATGAAACGCCTGCGCAAAGTTTTTACATGGCCGGCGTTTTTGCGCGCTGGTATCTTATACATCCGGTACGACCCAATGCCTCCACACGTTTCGGGGCTTTCCTTGAATCCGGATTTATGGTCGGGAATTATGCGTTTGAAGATCGGAATACCGTGCAATATCCTTTTGAAAAACCCGGCAGTTGGTATCTCCCTTTCATTTTAGGGGCCGAAGTCCGCCTTTGGAAAAAACTGACCCTGGAAGCAGGCCTTAATCTATATTTCAACAACGGTAAAAGTTGGGATAAACAAGGGATTGGGTATCTGAGCCTGGGAGCTAATTGGCATTTTTGAAAGATTTTTTTTGATTGACGAGTAATAGATTACATGAGTGATGATTGTTGAAGTAAAGGTTTGAAGTTGGATTGCCGATGTCCCACCCAGCCAAAACAAAGGAGCCACCCCACTAAACCGGCGGGATGGCTCCTATTTTATTTACAATACAAGCAGCTCCTACTAATTCAAAGAAAACTGCACCGTTACGCCCGTATTCAAGGTCGTGATCGGGAATGACTGCGAGGTTTTCGGCACTGTTTTGCGGTAGTCTGCGAAAAGACGTAGTTTCAGACGCTTATTGAGTGCGTATTCCACCTGGGGATTCAGACTGATGGTGCGCGCGCCACGGGTGGGTTGCGCTTCGTTCGGGCTGTCCACCAGGTGCGCAATGGTAATGTCATCGCGTACTTCGAAGTCAAACTTGAAGGTCAGGTCATTGGCCGAACCGGCTCCACCACCACCCGTTGGAGGTGTGGTAGGCGCACCGGGCTTCGTCTTTTTGTTCCTGTTCTTCTTGGTTTTGCTTTTTGTACCCAGGTTCTTCTTGCCGGTCAGGAATGGAATATTCACATTTTTGATGCGGTATCCAAAGCCAACGGTGTAGCCACTGCTCTTTGTTTCGGACAGCTGGTAGTCGATGAACGACATCGAGAGTGTTCTGGAGCGTTTGACATCGGCCTTGAAGGTCATTTCGTTTTTCAACTTCACATCGATACCGATCAAAGGCTGGAACTGCTCATTGATCACCACCTGTGGGATCTCAAAACGTGCCGTGTAGTTGAAATTCAAAGAATCTAGCGCCCGTTGACCACCAGAACCGCCACTCAGGTTTTGCTCATAGAAAATATCCGTGTTGTATGAATTCACGGTGAGCGTATTTTTATAGCCGTGTGCGATCTGGATGCTTGAGAAGATATCTTTCAGGGCGCCCAGTTTAGACAGTCCGTTGTAAGTCAGTTTCCAGTTGGGCGCCGGCAGGGTCTTGAAAACATCCAGCCCGATTTTTCCCGGATCTTTCTTGGTGTACGCTGCCAAAAAGGCTGGAATCAGCACTTCCTGGTGAATACGTCCATAACCTTTTTTGTATCCGTCATCAATGGTGTGTACAGAGTCAGCAGGGTACCCATTTTCCCGCGCCAAACGCTCCGAAACCAATGGACGATAAGATTCAAAGCGACTGAAAAGGCCGGCAATGTCCTTATTGAACATCGTATTCATCGAAAGGAACGAAATGGTGTAACTACCCAGATCCCGGGCAGCACGGTGTTCGAACCGGATCGAATCCAGATTTGGATCCACGCTAAAGATCTGATCTTTGAACAACTCTGTGCTGTTGCGGGTGTACTGCTTGTTGGCTGTCACCTCCAGGCGGAAGTCAGTAAAGGGTTCGATCGTCACACCCATATCCAGATTTTGGGTATAGTTTTTCATCACCTGCTGGTTGAGTTCCGGACGATTCGTGATGCTTCCGGACGCCCCCAGACGATCGAGATACGCGCGGTCGGCCTCCTGGAATCCGGATACAAATCCCCAGCCTGGTGAATCAAAGCCTTGACTTAAGCCCAGGAGTTCAGTTTCCGGGGTAAAGCCCGGGATCACATTGCTGCGGTTTTCAGAGTAGGTGAATCGGGCTTTACGCACCAGCATGAGTGGACGCAAAGCAATTCTTTCGGCCAGCGAAGGCTGACGCTCCTCCTTCTTTTTGTCTTTTCCTTTCTCTTTTTTGTCCTTACCACTTGGATCCTTATCCTTACCACCTTTGGCCGGATCCGCAGGATCTGCTGCACCTGGGTTGGGGCGGGTACGGTTAGGCCTTCCTGTTACAGGGTCAATGCCGCCTGGACCGCCGGGCAGTGGGACGCCCGAAGGATCCATGCCGCCAGGATTATTTTTGTCCGGCACGGGTGGTGTACTTGGATCATTGCGATCCGGTGCACCGCCTTCTTTGCCTTTGCCTGCCGGAGTCATGGTGCCTCCGTCATTGCCAGCTCCAGGGGGATTTTTTCCGCCGGGACGGGTGCCCCCACGGTCCGGATTGGGACTAGAGCCCTCCTCACCGCCTTTGCCAGGACCCGAACCAGGCTTGCCACTCTTATTGCCTCCGGTGGATCCGCTTTTTCCTGCTTTAGAAGGTTTATTGATCTTGGACAGGTATTTACTTTTGTTGTACAGGGTTTCGAAGTTCAGGTCGCCGTTGATTTGACGGGTATTGTTGTTTTGGATGGTGTTGCCGAGACTTCGGGAGTTGAGGTTATTCTGAAACTCCTTTGCATCCAGGTTTTGCAGTTTTAAGGATTGTGCCGTCCAGGTGTAGCCAGCTGTGTAGGAGGCTTTCATGTTGATGAAATCCAACAATGGGATCTGCTTGAATGGCAGTGTCCAGTTGAGGCTGGCCGTATGGTTGTAGAGTTTTGGACGGCCCAAAGATTTTAAGTTTGTCAGAATACTGTCCCTGCGCTCTTGTTGAGTAACGCGTGGGCCACCTTCTGAAACATATTCCTGTGGCTCATCGATCAGGCTCCTGGCATTGGCATCAAAATTAAAGCGCAGCGCTTTGGAAAGGTCCCAACCGAGATCATAGTTTCGGTCCCAGGTAAAACGGCGGTTGTAATAGGTGTTCCTTGAAGCATCCTCTCCGGAAAAACGATAGGTGGTAATGCCTTCGAAACGCTCCAGATTCGTATTGAATCCGTAAGTATTGGGCAGCGGATTGAAGTTAAATTCAGAAATAAACTTCAGGTATTTATCCTTTTTGATCAGTTTCTTGAAGGGCGTGATCGGCTTCATACCCGTGCCATATTGCCAGTCCAGACCACCTTTGTACTGCTTTTGGCGGTCGCTCAAAATGAACGGCGTGCGTTTCTCCTGCTCATTGTAAGCATACGTCACACTGAAATTTTCAATGTTCCAGGGGAGTGGCACTTTACGGGGTTTGCCGCTGCGTTCTTTGCGGACATTGGTGAAATTATACCCTTTTACGATGGTGATATCCTGTGCCGTCGTTCGAATGCTGTCCCGGACGCCTGCATCGGCAGTTTCACGAAGTTTCTCTTTTAGTTTGATATCCAGATCATAAGGATCATACTCCGGATTGCGCGTCACATTGGAGTATTGCGCGTAAAACGGAATTTTCAGACCCAGTTTTACCGGAAGGAGTTTGCTGAGTTCCAAATTGGTGGATACATCCATCTGAACGACCTCTTCCCGTTGACGCTGGGCGAGTTTTTCTTCGATACTTCCCCAACCAATGCCCGTATAGTTACCTGCCAGCGAAACGCCGCCCAGATCTGCCAATTTCATATCCACCCGCGCCAGACCGGCAAAACCACCTTTTTCGTTGAAGCCATTCAGGCGGAGCTCGTTGAGCCATGCTTCTACACAGTGCGGTTCCTTGTCTTGATCACTGTTGCGTATGCCGATCATGATACCCTTGATCAGTCCCAGATTGGGATTGCCTAATATTTTTACCCTCGCTTCCGGATTATCCGGGTCGAAACTGACATACGCTTCATTTAAGGGGACTAAAGGATCTGCATTACGCAATTTTTTCACCTCGGTAAGCAGCTCGAGCGGAAAATCGAAGTTGTTTTTCCACACTTCTTCCTTGTATTCCCGACTGTCGGAATTGCCCATCAAATTGGCCGGGTCGGAGATGACCAGGGGCAATTCATACTCATAATAGTTGCGGGTATAATCCGAACCCATTCGGATAAAGATCTTGAGATCGCCTGTATCCAGTTGCTCCATGGTTTCCTCTGCGTGTGCAAACATTTTGAGGCGTTTGTACTGACGCAGATCCATGTTCAGGCTTTTGAATACCGCCCGTGCATCACAAAAGTCCAGGTTGCAGATGTTCATGGCCAGGGATTGCTCATTCTGCAAAATGTCCGGGAAAGCACCTACAGACTGTTCCCGGGAAATGCCAAAAGGAATGGTGTAGTTGAAAGGCAGACGGGCTGAGTTTTCCTCAATATTCACTGCATTGACATCAAAAGGGATCGGCTTTGGAAATGGGTCGTCATTGCCGCAACCAGCCAGGGTTTGCTTGAAACGACGCCATTGGTTGCGACCCAGTTCCAGGGTGGCAAAACGGAAGGTGGTACGCTCATCAAAGCCTTTCCAGAACATGCGGATAAAACGCACCGAACGGAAATCCTGAATATCCCCGACGCTCTTGCGCTTGACGTCATCGAGTGGAATTTTGAAACGGTACCAGGTAAACTCGCGGCCCTCTTTGGTAAATGTGACCGTGTTGGTGATGTATTCGGCAATAGCCGGGTCGTTTTCATCGATCACTTCCTGGCCGTTCAAAAAGGTCTTTTTCAGGTCAATTTTGTACCGGAAATAGGCCTCGGTCTCGTTCAGTGAACGGTCGCGGTTGAGGTCTTCCTGGTCGGGAATGTTGGTGCTCGAAGGATTTTGATTGTCGGTTTGGTTGATCGGTGAGTTGCCCTGCTGGTTGTTGAATTTACGGTATCGGTTCAAAAGACCCGGACCACCCGGAGCAGCCGGGAAAGAGTTGTCCCGGAAGTACACGAAATCGTCATTCGAGGGGTCTTCAGATACTGCGGTTTTGAAGTTGGGCGAAAGTACATTGGTTGGCGCGGACTGGATAATGTTGTACCATTCTCCAATCTTACCAAAAGTTTTTTCCTGCTCATCGTCCAGACCATCCAGACCCAGGTCCTGCTGGACGCGGCTGGCTTCGTTGTTGTCAAACGCGTTTACAACCGGTGGTTCGATCGGCACACGGCCCCAGTTGGATTCATCGGTAGTAACATTGTTCGTTCCGGTAGGCAAGCCGTTTTCAAAAAACTGTCTACCATCCCGCATCACGTCTTCAGAGATGGAACCGAGGTCAATATACATCTGGCCGGCATCTGACACCGCTTCGCCGTCGGTCTTTTCCATATAAGGATTCAACATCCAGAATTCGATGAATTCGATGTTGGAGGCTTCAAAATCGTTGGTATTCAACTCTTTCATGAAGCCCGCCCAACGCGTTTTAGGCAAATTCAGTTCGCCGTTCGGGCTAAAACCTGCAGAGGTTGCATACCCTGTCGGGATCTCAAAGTTGTAAGGGCCACGTTCGCGCGGATAGATCGTCACATCCAGGGGCCGCAGGCTTGACTGCTCAAAAGGCGTGAGTTGACGATTCGGGAAAATGTCCTGATACTGAATGAGTCGGGTATAAGGATCCGAGCCGTCCGGCTGGTCACGCGCACTGGGATCGGAAATATACCAGGAGAGTCCTGCGCGGTTGGCGCCCAAAGACAGCTCATTGTTGGATGGCGTAGATTCCGGGAACAGCGTCAGGTCGCCCTGCGGCACCGAGGCAATGACCCACTGGTTAAATTGGGTGGTCAGGGGAATATTAGCCGTACTGCCTTCAAAGTCATCGAGGTAGACGGTACCTCCTTTGTCGCCGCCCTGGTTGATGGCGCGGTTGTGACCCGGCTGCAAAATAGCCACCTCAGCCGTTGCAGTGATGCTGGAAGGCTCCTTGGTTTCTATGAGCGGCAGTTTGTCAATCAATTTGGTCAGCCAGGGAGCATCTTTTGAAATGCTGAAATCGAGGCCATAGACCTTGTTGTTGATGGGGTCGTCCCCAAAGTTTACTTTTTGGGTCAGGGGGCGTTCAAACAGATTCATAAACGTGGCGCCTACACTCAGATCTTTGCTGAAAGCGTAGTCAAAACGTGCGCCGATCATGCTTCGGCTTTGGAAGCCGAAAAAGGTATTGTCCTCAAAATTCACATTGACACTCTGTCCTGATTGCAGGATCGCATCATTCAGGATGCGGACTTTACCAATATTGTAGTCAATCGAATAGTCGATGCCTTCGCGCAGCGGGGTGCCACCTGCGGTGACGCGCACGGAACCCGGAGGTAGATTAAAGGTCCCCAGTGATATTTCGGAAGACGTACTGGATTTGTAGGTACCCCGCAGCATGAATCGGTTGAGCTGCTGGTATTCCCGCGCTACGAAAGTGGTACTGTCGTACAATTGCTGGTAGATCAGGCCGGTTCTCAACGCATCCAACTGTGGCTGAGTGAGCGGGTTAACCGGGTCAGCATCATCGATCTTCTTCAACAAATTGCTGCCGAAGGGTTCCAAAACCGGGAACATGATACGACCCGAGCGCAGGTTGATGGTCAGGCCGGGTACAAAGTCAAAGATACCATCCGGCCCGGGGTCGCCTTGCAGGTTGAGGTTATCGAGTCCAAAAACTTGCAACAAAGGACGGCTTTTCAGAGAATTCGGGATAAGTGGTCCGTCGAGGAAACGTTTCTGGCCCTTGCCCGGATCTTCGTAATAGATGTCGAAGCGAAACTCCTGCGGATCCACATTGGCGGTACCTACGGCGTACACGTTTTTCATCATCAGATCCCAGATCGGGTATTTGACGTTGGCCGTGGTGCTTTTCAGCATCTTCAGGAAAAGCACATTGTTTTTCAGGGTGTCGATGGAGCTCTTTTTCGGCACCTCATCTGAGAATTCACCGATCTTGTAAGGCTGGCCATTGTAGGTATAGGTCATAGCGACACCCACTACCTGGTCAGGCTGTACGTTGAGGTTGATGCTGACAAAGCCCAACTGCTCGTTGAAGGTGTATTCCTGCGAGGAAAGCAGGCGGGCATTCATTTTTTCAAAATCCCGGATCTGTTTCATGCCGGTCACGTTGCCCGTGGTTATAAACTTGGGACCGGTCAGAATGCTGACGACCCGATCCGTAAAACGCATGGAAGAATCAATACTCAATTCTTCCAATATCTGCCGATAGAGTCCGTTATTCTGATTGGCTGGAAGCGGGATACCGGTGATATCCTTGCCCGGAGGACTGATGAGCGCCCAGGAAGAGTCTGCCATTTTGGAGGGTAGGGCTTCGCCCAAATCGGCCAGCGGCAACACGTCACGGGTATTCTGGAATTCCTGTTTGTCGTTGGTGATCCACACCTCCATCCGGGTGATATTGAACAGGGATTGCGGCACGGGTAGACATTTCATGGCCGGTTCGAACGCATCTCTGTTGTAGTGGCTGATGAAAAAGTGGCGGTTCTCGTCATATTCATCGATCGGCTTTTCAAAGGTCTGCACCTGTGAGCCACCCTGCACTTTGATACTTTGTTGTTTGGAGCGCTGCTGGCTGGCCACGAGGGTGGTGCGCAGGTGACCGAATTTCATTTCCGTCTTGAGACCGAACAGGTTTTGAGCGCCTTTGATCAGGTTGGAGCGCAGGGGCATGGACACGTTACCTGCTTCTACGTTTTGAATGATCTCGTCTTCAGAGAATCCTTTCGTATCGTAGTTGATCTTCATCTGATTGTCAAAATCGAAGGTCGCCTGGGTGTTGTAATTGAAGTTGAGGTTCAATTTTTCACCGATCTTGCCCTGGGCGCTCATGTTGATGTCCATGTCAAAATCGAAGTTGCCATTGGTTTGCTGGCGCAGGGTCAGGATGGGATTCTGGATCCTTTGCCAGTCGTATCCGAAGGTCAGGTTGATATTCCCTTGTGGTTTGATGTCCACGTTGGTACCGCCAAACAGGCGATCGATCAGCGAATTTTTGAAGTTGAATTTTGAAACCGGATCTGTGGTACCATCTGCACTGGTTCCATCTGCCGAGACCACCCCTTGCAAGCGATCGAAATAATCGCGTTGTTGTTGCTCGTCGCGCCACTTCACATACTCTGTGAAGGTCATGTAGGTAGGCGCGCGATAAAAATCATCGCCAATGCGCTCCGTGATGATGTACATATCGGAGGATGCATCATATTCTACCTGCCGGTCAATGACTTTGGGGTCGCGCAGATCTACCGGGTTGCTGCTGCCGGAATTGATAAAATCGTCGTAACGCTCGTTCAGCGGGGGAAAAGTGTCTGCGGTCGACGGTTCACGGTTTACGGTGGACGGTTCACGATCTACGGTGGACGGTTCACG
>JBILHS010000025.1:0-52384 GCA_044350425.1 Saprospiraceae bacterium
AGTTGAAAGTTTCAAGTTGAAAGTTTCAAGTTGAAAGTTAGAAAGTTGGAAGTTGAGGCGTTTGGTAAATTGTTTGGGAAGGCCTAATTTTATAATGAACTAACATTATAAACCAATGGCAACTTTTTACAGATTTGAAGAAATACTTGCATGGCAGAAGGCCCGGATCTTATGTCAAATCATCAAGCCTTTGACAGAACGAGAGGGCTTTTCGAGAGACTATAAACTAAAAGACCAGATACTCTCTTCGTCTGGGTCTGTAATGGACAACATTGCAGAAGGTTATGAACGGCAGACAAATAAGCAGTTTGTTTATTTTTTATATATTTCAAAAGGCTCGTGCGGTGAAGTTCGTTCACAGTCTTATCGCGCTTTGGATTTTAAATATATCACCCAGGAAGAATTTGAAGACATTTATAGAAGAGCGCTGGAAATCAGCAAAATTCTACACGGCCTGATCCTAAAACTTCAGCCCCCCGACAAAACCCCTTGACTGACCTAATGCACAAATCCCAGGCCCTACAAAACTTGAAACTTGAGAACTTGAAACGGTATTACTTACACGGGCATTAGAAATCAGCAAAATATTGCTCGGCCTGATCGAAACGACAAAACCCCTTGAGTTGGCCAATGTACAAAACCCAGGCCCCCTAAAACTTGAAACTTTAAAACTTGAAACTTGAAACTATCATAGGCATTCCGAAAGGGCACCCACAAGGGAGACTCGTTGCAGCATTTGTAGCACTGAGCCTGCTCGCCATTTTTTCAGGGTTGTATCTGGAAATGACTTGGTTGAGTTTACTTCCGGCTGGCCTGGCAGTGGTTTGGCTTGCCATGGTGGATATTCGAAAGGTGTTTTTCCTGATGATCGGTTCTATCCCGCTTTCCACTGAAGTGGCTTTACCGGGCGGTTTGGCTACCGACCTGCCTTCTGAACCTTTGATGTGGCTGCTTACCCTGGCCGGGGTAGCCTGGTTTTCTAAAAACTGGCGAAATGTAGATGTTCGGTTCTTTCGCCATCCGATCACGCTTGCTCTGTTCGCTCATTTATTTTGGATGATGGTCTGCGTCGCCACCTCCCAAAATTTTATCATTTCTTTCAAATCATTCCTGGCCAAAAGCTGGTACGTGATTGTTTTTTACTTTTGGGCAGCGCGTTTCCTGAACACCGAACGCGATTTCAAGGCCCTGATGTGGTGGTTTTTTGTGCCCCTGTTTTTTGCCACGATCACTGTAGTGTACCGGCATGCCGGCTATGATTTTTCTTTTGAAAGCATCAATGGTTGTCTCGAGCCGTTTTTTAGAAACCACGTGATGTATGCCTGCTTATTGGCGATTTTTTTACCCTTTGCCTGGTATGGCACCTATTGGTATCGACGGTATTCCGGAGCCTGGTGGCTTTTGGTTTGTGGCGTGCTGGTGTTGCTGGCCGGCATTTATTTCGCTTACACCCGAGCTGCTTATGGCGCCTTGGTATTAGCTATGGGTGTGTATTGGGTGGTTCGAGGAAAATTAATGAAAGCCGCATTGGTCGCAACAACCTTGGTTCTTGCCGGGTTTATAACCTTTGTGGGCACCCGTGACAACTGGTTGTTATTTGCACCCGAGTTTGAAAAGACCATCACCCACCAGCGTTTTGACCGACTCCTGGAAGCCACTACCAAACTGGAAGACATCTCAACCATGGAGCGCGTGTACCGTTGGGTAGCAGCCTCCTACATGATCCAAGAGCGGCCTGTGATGGGTTTTGGTCCGGCCACTTTTTATACCCATTACAAGAACTATACGGTCACCAGTTTCCGTACCTATGTCTCGGACAATCCGGAAAAATCAAGTACCCACAACTATTTTCTGATGGTGGCTGTTGAGCAGGGCTTACCGGGTCTGCTATTCTTTGTATTATTTTGCGTGGTGGTGATGCTGAAAGGGGAATCTGTCTACCATCAAACCAGGGAACGCAGTACCCGGGTGGCCCTGCTTTCCGCCCTGCTATGCTTTGTGCTTATCAACATTCTGATGCTGATGAATGACTTCATTGAGACCGACAAAATTGGATCCTTGTTTTTTCTGACTGCGGCCATTCTGGTGAATATTGATTTGAAAAACAGATTGTCATTGGATCAATAACTTCAGACTGCTGGACATTTTGACACCAGACGTTGGACTTGCACTCTAAAAGGTTAAAAATCACGCAGTTGCTCAATCTGATCCAGGAAGCAATGTCAAAATGACCCCAATGACTCAATGACCAAATCACCCAAACGACCTAATTTCCAATCTATGAGCCTACCAGACTTCTCCCTCCGCCGCCCTGTTTTCGCAACAGTGATGAGCATCCTCATCATCTTCTTTGGGGTGGTAGGCTACACTTTCCTTGGAGTACGGGAATATCCAGCCATTGATCCGCCCAACATTACTGTAAGCACCAAATACACGGGTGCCAATGCAGAAGTCATTGAAAGTCAGGTCACTGAGCCCCTCGAACGCTCGATCAATGGCATTGCCGGTATCCGAACCATCTCCAGTTCTTCTGCGTTAGGCAACAGCAGCATAACCGTCGAATTCGATCTGGGTATTGATCTGGAACAAGCCGCGAATGACGTACGCGACAAGGTGAGCCAGGCCCAGCGCAATCTCCCGCAGGACATTGATGCCCCGCCTGTTGTAACCAAAGCCGATGCGAGTGGCGACCCCATCCTATTCGTCCCCATCCAGAGCAGCACCCGCAGCATCATGGAGCTCTCGGATTACGCTGAAAATGTCATTCGGGAGAAAATACAGACCATCCCGGGAGTATCCGCCGTGAATGTATTTGGCTCCAAACTCCCGGCCATGCGCCTTTGGATGGACCCGTCCAAGATGAACGCCTTTGGTCTCACCGCTCAGGATGTCCAGACTGCTCTGGACCGCGAAAACGTAGAACTTCCCGGCGGAAAACTCCGCGGAGATGTGACAGAAATGACGGTAAAAACCTTTGGCCGACTGCGTACCGAGGAAGAATTCAACGATATGATCATCCGGCAAGTGGGCAGCAGTACTATCCGCTTCAAGGACATCGGAGAAGCCGTGTTAGGTCCTGATAATGAAGAGACCGGCGCAAGACGCAACCTGGTACAAGGGGTGTCCATGGCGATCATTCCACAGCCGGGCAGCAACTGGGTAGAGATCACGGATGAATTTTACCGCCGTTTCGACCAGATTCAAAAAGACCTCCCGCCAGATATCGTGATGAGCATTGGCATTGACAAAAGCCGTTTTGTTCGCCGGGCCATCAGTGAGGTGACCGAGACCCTTTTTATCGCCATCGGACTGGTGGTACTGATCATATACCTGTTCTTCCGCAACTGGATCATTGCCCTCCGTCCCCTGATTGACATCCCGGTTTCGCTGATCGGAGCATTTTTCCTGATGTACCTTTTTGGCTTCAGTATCAATGTATTGACCCTGCTCGCGATCGTGCTGGCTACCGGTCTTGTCGTGGATGATGGCATTGTGGTCACCGAAAATATTTTTAAAAAGCGGGAAGCTGGCATGGACAAATGGACCGCTGCAAGGGAAGGCACCAAAGAGATCTTTTTTGCAGTCATCAGCACGTCCATTACACTGGCCGTGGTGTTCATTCCGGTAATATTCCTGCAAGGATTTACGGGGCGATTGTTCCGGGAGTTCGGGATTGTAGTGGCTGGTGCAGTACTGATCTCCGCTTTTGTATCCCTGACTTTGACCCCGGTGCTAAATGTAAAACTCGGCGGAAATGTAACCACCCATGGCCGCTTTTACAATGCAACCGAACCGTTTTTTAAAGGCATGGATCGCGTGTACGGAAATGCCCTGCGCTCCTTCATGGGTTTTAAATGGTGGAGTCTGGTCATCCTGATCGCTTGTTTTGGCATGATCTGGTATTTTCAGGGGACCATCAAAAGTGAGCTTGCACCGCTGGAAGACCGCAGCTTTATCCGAACCTCCGTAACTGCCCCGGAAGGCACTGATTATGATAAAATGGAACGGATCATTTATGGTCTTTCCCAAAAGATCATGGACTCCATACCTGAAAACAAGATGGTATTTGGCATCGCGGCACCTGGATTTGGCACGGCCAGCACCAATTCCGGCTTCGTTAGTCTCCTGCTGACCGACCCGGAGAAGCGCGAGCGCAGTCAGATGCAGATCTACAACCAGATCCTCTCCATGAGCAAAAAAATGCCTGAGGCAAGGATGTTCCCCAATCAGGACGAGACCATTTCCATTGGATTCGGGCGCGGGCTCCCGATTCAATTTGTAATTCAGACCCTGGATTTTGAAAAGCTCAAAACGGTCGTTCCGAAATTTTTGGATGCCGCCCGAAAAGACCCGGTTTTTGCCAATGTGGATGTGAATTTGAAATTCAATAAACCCGAATTACAAGTCATCATTGACCGCCTGAAAGCTGCCGAACTGGGTGTAAGTGTCCTGGATGTGAGCCAAACCTTACAACTCGCCCTCTCTGGACGTCGTTTCGGTTATTTTCTTCAAAATGGCCGCCAGTATCAGGTGATTGGGCAGGTGGATCGGGCCAACCGGGATGAACCGCTTGACCTTGCGGCACTTTACGTCCGCAATGCAGCGGGAGAAATGGTGCAACTCGACAACATA
The DNA here is from genome assembly GCA_044350425.1 of Saprospiraceae bacterium. Classification (GTDB taxonomy): domain Bacteria; phylum Bacteroidota; class Bacteroidia; order Chitinophagales; family Saprospiraceae; genus M3007. The sequence goes on from JBILHS010000025.1 coordinate 4,633, forward strand.
GTCAGGTTTGAGGAAACGAGCAGCCCGCCGCAACTTTATCACCACAACCGATATAAATCTGCCACCATCAGCGCCGCCCCTGCTCCCGGAAAAACACTCGGCGAAGGCATTGAAGTCATGGAGCGAATTGCTGGTGAAGTCCTGGATGAGACCTTCCAGACCGACCTTACAGGCTCTTCCCGCGATTTTAAAGAAAGCAGCGGCAACACCTCTTTTGCCTTTATCCTGGCTCTGATGCTGATCTATCTCATTCTTGCTGCGCAGTTTGAGAGTTTCCGCGACCCCTTCATCATCATGCTCACCGTTCCGCTTGCCATTGCGGGAGCCTACCTCAGTCTTTCTGTTACCGGCAATACCTTCAATATCTTTTCCCAAATCGGGATGATCATGCTGATTGGACTCGTAACGAAAAACGGGATCCTGATCGTCGAATTTGCCAACCAAAAACGCGATTCCGGCATGCCCAAAAGCGAGGCCGTGTGGGAAGCTGCTCAGGCGCGTCTCCGCCCTATCCTCATGACCACACTCGCTACTGCCCTGGGCGCCTTGCCGATTGCACTCTCCTTCGGAGCCGCCAGTACCAGTCGCATCGGACTGGGGGTCGTGGTGGTCGGTGGATTGATGTTTTCTTTGGTGCTTACCTTGTTTGTGATTCCGGCGATGTACCTGTTTTTGAGTGGGAAGAAGCGGAGTTCGGCGCCCTGGAGCAAGGAGTGAACAGGGAGGGTATTTCAAACATGAGTCATCCTTAAATTTTGAGCGTGCCGGGCCTCGGAGAGGCTTAACGTTTGTAGAAAATGGAATTTTTGATTTGGATGGACCTCGTAGAGGTCTAACATTTCCGCCACAGCAGGTGTTCCACTAAGCGTACCCAAGCGCCATCCTCGCCGTGCCTGTGGTCATTTGACCATAACCGTCAGGCTAAGCCTTATACAGCATCATTTCACCTGAAATTGAGCTTCCCGATAAATCGGGATTGTTGGCGAGGACGCTAGGGCTGTACGGAATGTTTAAAAAAGCCGCATCGCGGCGAAATGTCGGTAGAAATAACGGCGATAATTAGGTCCAAAGGTGCGTAGCACCGGAACCCTTGGCACGTGTTTCGGTGCTACGCACCTTACAAATCTACCCAAAACGTTATTTCTACCGACATTTCGCCGCGATGCGGCTGACATGATCAAACATACCGTACAGGCCTAGCGAGGACGCCAACAACAACGACGGAGCGGAATCTTAAAAGAAGTAACCCTTACCCTGACGATTATGGTCTTTTGACCTAGCGCCGATTCGGTAAGTACCCAGGCTAAAGTCAGATATTGGTTCAAATGGAAAATATTGCGAACCAAACTGGCCGTAATATCATCTACCTCATCACAATTTGTGATGAGGCACCCAAAATTCCGGGGAATACGATACAGATTACGACCTTTGCAGCCATGTTGAAAATAGGTACTTCCGACAGCCAAATTGCCCTCTGTCAGGCAGCATTCACCCAAACAGCACTCAGCCAGGTTGGCCTTGCAAGCGAATTGATTCTTATCAAAACGCCATCCGGCACAGAACATGGTCCGGAAGCGGATACTTTTGCGGACAATGCGCTCCTAAACAAAGAGATCCATGACGCACTCCTGCATGGGGCCGTGGATCTCGCGGTGCATGCGATGGAAAACTTGCCCGCCGAACAGCCGGAAGGACTCTGTATCACAGCCGTTTCACAACGCCAAAACCCTTCAGATCTTCTCCTAATCCGAAAGGAAGCCTTTGCAGCGAACAAACTGCTTAAGCTGGCCGAAGGAGCTGTGATCGGAGCCACCTCTCAGCGTAGAATAACACAACTGCGCTCCTTCCGTCCGGATGTTCAATGGAAAGAACTGGCGGGGGATGCCCCTACCCTGCTGGAAAAACTCAAAAAAGGGGAGTGTGATGCTATTATTTGGTCGGCTGCCATGGTGGAGCGCCTGAGCCCGGACCTGACTGATATCGAAGTATTCGAATTGCCCGTCCGCGAATTTGTGCCCGCCCCGGCACAGGGTGTCCTGGCCTGGCAGACCAATCGCGGAGACACCGCCACCCGATTGCTTTTAAAGCAACTACACCACCCGGATGTTTCCGCCTGTACGAATATTGAACGCCGGGTACTTCAATTGTTGGGAACGGACTTTAAGGACGCGCTGGGAGTTTATTGCGAACGGGATGCCGTCGGGAATTATCACGCTTTTGCTGCTTGTGAGATCGAGGGTCAGTTGATCAAGATCAGACTTTCTTCCAGCACCAGTTTTGGGATGGCGGAGAAACTGGTGGAACAGTTGAGGAAGGGCTGAAGAACGGTTCAATCCTGAAACTCAAAAGGGTTTTAAAAAGGGACACCTCGGAGGTTTTGAAAACCTCCGAGGTGTCCCTTTTTAAAACCCTTTTGAGTTTCATCGCCTATCCTACTTCCCCCCAAACAACTCTTCCAGCTTAGCACCCAATTGTTCCCCCCGCAAATTACGGGCAATGATATTCCCTTGACGGTCGATCAACAAGGTTTGCGGAATGGAAGAGACCGAATAAAGTGCTGCATGGGCACTTTGCCAGCCCTTCAGGTCACTGATATGGTGCCATGGCAATCCATCCTGTTTGATCGCGTTGCGCCAGGCATTGATCTCGCGGTCGAGGCTCACACCCAGTACATCGAATCCCTTTTCGTGATATTTGTTGTAAGCAGCTACTACATTCGGGTTTTCCTTGCGACAAGGACCACACCAGCTGGCCCAGAAGTCGATCAGTACCACCTGGCCGCGCAATTTCTTGAGTGAAAACTGGCTGCTATCCGGAGTCATACCAGCCAGATCAGGTGCTTCAAAGCCCGTCATAAACGTAGACGCCTTTTTCAGCTCCATTTCCATGGCAGGAATTTCGCCCAGGTTTTTGGAGGTATAGAGATCGATGTATTTTTTGGAGACGGTCGGGTATTGCGGGCTGTTCTTTGCTTTCAGGGCAGATACCATGCCACCCAGGGCCATCCGATAAGCAGGACTGGAGGAAGGGATCTTTAGCATTTGTTCCTCCGCCATTTTGATCGCCTTTTCATGCTGAACGCCCAGTTGCAGCTGCATCAAAACATACGCTTCAAATGCATAATATACATCCGGAATCTGCTCAAAAGCCTTATCGCTCAGATCAGCAAAGCGGAAATATTCTTTCGCATAGAAATCTGATTCTGAACCACCTTGCCAGGCATAATCCGGCGTCATCTGAAGGCTGGCCATGCGCCAAAGCAGTGGGTTGGCCGTTTTCAGCGAGTCCAGAAATTTTGTTTTGCGTTGACCAAACACTGTGACCCGCTCTTCCATGGTGCGGCGCATGGTGCCGGAGGATTGGTTCATTTGCGCCCGTATCTGGGTACTTTCGGTGGCGAACTGCGCCAATCTGGCCTGCAAATCCTCCAATGCCTTGTTGGCAGGAGAATTGACCGTGCGGGCTTTGGTCATGAACTGTGTGTTGCCCCACATGGTGACCTGTTTCTCTTCTCCGAGGATAATCTTGGCTGTAGATTGCTCATTAGCCCCAACACTATAAAAACGCGCCGTTCCACCAGGGATGGTAAAAACATAAGCGCTGTCGACTCCGGTTTTGGTGGCCGTAGCGACTACCTTTTTAGCCAGGCCAAAATCTTCGTACAGGAAAACCTGGTCTGCACTGACCTGGGTGCCGTACAGGCGGCAAGTCAGTGTGACGTTGCTACTGGATTTAGGCGCTTGCTGCGCAGGTTTTGCCGTATTGGTTTTTTGAAAGGCCCACAGGGACGCGGGCAATAGCAATGCAAGGAAGAGCAGTTTTTTCATGTTTGGTAAAGTCCTTTTTTGTCAAATTTGGTCGCAAAAATAGGCCAAATAAAAGTTGTGTTTCTGAAATGAAACGTTAAGGAAAAGATGGGTAATATCTAATTTTCGCCAGAGCAGTTTTCTTTCTGGCATGACATCCCTGGTACTCAAGCTTTGTCCTCTTGACGGTTGGTTGAATAACCATACCTTCTGCAAATAACGTAAGCACAAATATCCAATAGTCTGATTAGGAATACTTATTGCGCATAAATTTTGTTAAAATTTTACATTTCAAAACAAAATTGCTGCTCGCCTGAGAAATATCCCCTATACTTGTTGCTTTATACATTCATTTTTATCAAAAGCCGCTCATTTGACATGAAAACAGCCCCGCATCCCGCATCCCGCATCCCGCATCCCGCCGGAGTTCCCAAAGTTCGCCTTTTTCGTTGACATTTACAAGCCTCAGGTCGGAAAAATTTCCGCTTTTGACCCTGTGGATTTCCTTTAGCCAAACCTTCTCCTTACTGTAATGCTATACTTCAAACCGTTGCCAAGGCCTGTGCCTTAGCACCCGCATTTATACCGACTCAAGCACCAAATACCACTTATGCCCCTCAACTTCCCCTTTTACCGCCAGCGCGATGCCATGGATTGTGGCCCTACCTGCCTGATGATGGCCGCCGCCGCCCATGGCCGACACTATCCCCTGACTTACCTGCGGGAGCGCAGTTACCTGAGTCGTGAAGGCGTATCTGCGCTGGGCATCATGGAAGCCGCCGAGGACATCGGGTTTCGGACTATGACTGTTAAAGTGCCCTTTGATACGGGTACAGATACTGCTTGCTTACTGAATGCCCCCCTTCCATGCATTGCACACTGGAATCAGCAGCATTTTGTAGTGATATATAAGGTGACACGCAGTCACATCTGGATCGCCGATCCTGGCGCCGGGAAATTCAAACTTACCCGAAAAGATTTTGAAAAATCATGGTTGAGTGATGCCAATCAAGGTGTTTTGATCCTCCTGGACCCTACCCCAGCGTTTTACCAACGAGACAGCGTTCAGTCGGACAAAAAAGCCCGGTTTGGAGTATTATTGGACTATGTGCGCCCCCATCGGCGTCTGATCATCCAATTGCTCATCGGAATGGCCCTGGGCAGCCTGCTGATGTTGATCTTTCCCCTCCTGACGCAGAGCATCGTGGATTTTGGGATTGACAACCGGAACATCGGATTCATTTACCTGGTGCTGCTGGCCCAGCTCATGTTGTTTTTCAGCCAGATCGTAGTGCAATTCCTGCAAAGCCGGATCTTATTGTTCATCGGCACACGCATCAACGTCTCCATGGTGAGCGATTTTCTGGCAAAACTCATGCGCTTGCCCATCGGATTTTTCGATACCAAAATGACGGGCGATCTGATGCAACGCATTGGCGACCAGGCTCGAATCGAAGCTTTTCTGACGCAGTCTGCGCTCCCGGTTATGTTTTCTGCCTTCAATTTCGTAGTGTTTAGCGCGATACTGCTGCTTTATAACGTCACCATATTTGGCGTTTTTGCCCTGGCGGCGGTGCTTTATATCACCTGGATCACTTTTTTTCTGCGTCGACGCAAAGAACTGGATTATACCCGATTCCGGCAGGCGGGTAACAACAACAATACCCTGATCGAATTGATCCAGGGCATGCAGGAGATCAAGTTGCAGGGCTCCGAGCGCAAGCGGCGCTGGATTTGGACCGGCATTCAGGCCCAGCTTTTTCACACCAGCCTGCGCTCGCTCAATCTGGCGCAGTGGCAGGAAGCAGGCGCCGGATTTATCAACCAGAGCAAAAACATCGTAATCGTATTCCTGGCCGCCAAGTCCGTGATTGACGGCCAGATGACGCTCGGCATGATGCTGGCCACGCAGTATATGGTGGGGCAATTGGATACACCCTTGCAACAGTTCATCACCTTTATTCGATCTGCACAAGATGCCAGAATTAGTTTGGAGCGGATGAATGAGATCCACGAAGTAGAAGATGAGGGCGCTTCAACTTCCAATGCCTTTGCGCAAAACATGGCATCTTCTACAGAGGATGCATCTGGAAAAGCCGGCATTCAGATCGAAAACCTGTCTTTCCGGTACAATGCCTTACATGAGGATGTCCTCAAAAACATCAACCTCCATATTCCCCGAGGCAAAATAACCGCCATTGTGGGGACCAGCGGCAGCGGCAAAACCACCTTGTTAAAACTGCTCCTGGGTTTTTACCCACCCACCAAAGGCCATATCCGAATTGGAAACACCCCGCTTGCCTCTATTAACCCCTCGGAATGGCGCAAAAACTGCGGCACGGTAATGCAGGACGGGTTTATTTTTTCAGATACCATTGCCAACAACATAGCAGAATGCGACGAGTACCCAAATGCGGCCAAACTGATGCATGCCGTAGACATGGGAAACATCCGATCCTTCATTGATGAGCTCCCGTTAGGATACAACACAAAAATTGGGTCGCAAGGCAACGGTATCAGCCAGGGGCAGCGTCAACGATTACTGATTGCACGGGCCGTGTATAAAAACCCGGATTACTTATTTTTTGATGAGGCTACCAATGCCCTGGATGCCAACAATGAGCGAGTCATTGTAGAGAATATGCAATCCTTTTACAATGGGCCCTCACCAAATGAGGAGGGCAGTATTGGGGCCGCCAAGACCGTCGTTATTGTAGCCCATCGACTCAGCACCGTACGAAATGCAGACCAGATCGTAGTACTGGAAAAAGGCAGCATTGTAGAACAGGGTACTCATGAGGAATTGGTGGCCCGGCGAGGGGCCTATTTTGATCTGGTGAAAAACCAACTGGAACTGGGTTCTTGATAACGATAAACACCTCACCTACTTTAATCATCCAAACACTTCTTTATGAATTTTTTCGCTGACCTTTTTTTGATCCAAAGAATTGACCATCTCATCCGCACCAGAGCCACAGGTGCGCCAAAAGCACTTGGTGCACTTCTGGACATCTCAGAATGCAGTGTTTATCGTCTGATGGAACGCCTTAAAGACCAGGGGTTCCCCATCGCTTACGACAAACAGGCCCGTACCTATTATTATACGGAGGCTGTGATCTGGAAAGTTGAATTTGTAGTAGGAGATGAAAAACTGCTCAACATCCAAGGCGGAAAAAGAAATTTTGACTTTTTTCGCAAACTCTCAATTTTTGATAGGAACGGCCTTGACCTTTGTGATGCTTCTTGACCTTTTGCAGTTCGCGCGAGTGAGGGGTTTAGGAGCCGGGATTATTCCCACCCGGCCTGAATTCTTGTGAAGGAAGGCGATTGAAAAGAGGGAGTTTGTTTTTCAATTTTAGTATTATGAAATTCGAAAAAATTTCTGATAAAAAGTTTGCAGCCTTCAAGCAAAGTGAAGTGGTCAACCCTATAATGATTAGCGGTGGGTGGATTGAAACAAGCAATCCCGGAACTTCGCACGATCGTTACGAAAACTCGCATTCGAATGGACAGACAACTATGGATAACTATACCTCTTGTAACAATGGGTTTAGTTACACCATGGATGGTACAACTGAAAGTTAGTAGCTAAAATTTGTGCAGTGGCTGATACGAAATCAGCATGTTTTTCAAGAATCTACCGCTAGATGTAATAAAATCAACCTGGTATAGATCTAGCCACTGCCAATTTGTAGTCACAATTTTTGCAACTAAATAATTTTTATATAAAAAACGAACATGAATCAAAGAAATATAATTCAAAGTTTGTTTTACATCGGGATTTCATGTATGAGTAACATGAATATTTCCTATTCTCAAAGCCTCATTCTAAATGGAGGATTTGAAGATCATGGAGAAATAAAGTGTTTGACATGTAGTCATTTATATGGCCAATACCCCAGTGTTGTATACCATTGGGACAACGGAGGATGGGGTTGTTTTCTTTGTGATAAAAATTATAAGCAAACATCAGTTGAGAAAATACAGAATATTTGTCCAGCAGCTAATATATTACCAAAAGAGGGCCAGTCTATGATTGCTATGCATTACTTACCAGGCATGAATGGCAGATATGGAGCAGCATCTCGGTTGTCAACGCTAACAGTCAGACCTATGCTGGTTGGCAATCTTTATGAGGTTAGTTTTTGGTTATATATAAAAAGCAATTTAAAATCTGACCCTAATTGGGCCAAGCACATTGGAATAGCTCTATTGCCAGAAAATGTCACTTTTGGAAGATTTACCGATTCACGAAAAATTCCATTTATAGCTCTAGATTCAGTAATTTATGACACTTGGTTTCAGGTAAAATGGAGCGTTAGACCATTGTGCAATAGTAAATATTTAATGATCGGATTGTTTGCTGAGATAGGTTGGCCTCAATCCCAAAGCTATGCTGATTCATATTATTTTATAGACAATGTAGAATTATTTGAATTATCTTCGGAGCCAATACTTGCAAAAAGCCCAACATATTACTGTAGTCGTTATGAACCTAAAGCCCTTGGATTAACACCAAAAATGGACAATACAACTTTGTTTTTTCAAATTGATTCATCAGAGCTAACAGATAAACATCTGTCAATTTTAGACACTTTTGTCACTTTTGCAAAAAAATACCCTGATCTAGTATTTGAACTTTCTGGCCATACAGATAGCATTGGTGCTGATAACCTAAATTTATCTCAGAATCGTGTTCAATCTGTTTATAAATACCTGGTAGAGAATCGAAAAATTCCAGCATTCCGGTTCATCTCACTTAGTATGGGCAGTAAAATGCCATATAGGAATAATAATAATGAAGCAGACAGAATATTAAACCGACGAGTAGAAATAAGGCAAATCAACATAGACTTATCAATGATATTTTATAAAAATGCTCTAATATCAGTAAAAAAAAAACAGTATGACGAAGCCTATTCTATGTTAAACAAATGGTTAATAAAATCAAGCCAAAGTCAGAAAATACTATTGCTCTTCGATCCGCGCTTTGAAGATTTGAGAAAAAATAAAAATTGGATACTGATAGAAAAAAAAATCAGAGATGGCTACAACACTTTCAAATATCCAAGTTACTCTTTTTTATTAGATTCTCTTAGGTTAGATGATCGCAAATTAATAGGTGAACTACCTGGCCTCCTATCCGATTTATCAGTCATCCCTCCAGAAAAAGATACTATAGGGCTTAACCTGCCTGCATTATCCGAGACAATAGTTCAGAAGAAGCTTAAGGAACATTACAAGCAAATTCTCCCTATTTTTGAGAGGATTGGTTGGCCAAAAATCTCTGAATTTGGAGAAAGTGCTTCTACTTCTGCCTTTATGCTTCTTCTTCACTTTCGTGATAGTATAGAATATTCTAAATGGCTACCGGTTTTATTTAAATACTGTGAGGATGGCGAGGCCAATTGGATGCATTTTGCAATATTATATGATAGGTGCAACATATTGTCTGGTAAACCCCAAAGGTATGGTACACATTCCGAAGTATTAGAAAATGGGGAATTCCATATGGCACCATGGGAAGGTGATGAAAATACGATAAACGATCAAAGAGCAAAGATAGGCCTCCCTCTACTTTCAATGGCACTGATTAATTCTATGAGATCAAACAAATAAAAATTTACTTCAAAGCCCCATCCTAGAAAGTTAAAATTTCAATAGAAAAAACACGATATGATACTAATTGTTTCGCAAAGTGAAGATCACAGTACAAGCGAAGTCATTCAATGGCTGATTTATTACAATGTAATGTACATCAGAGTAAATCGGGGCGACAAACTAACCCTGCGAAAGGCAACCATAAATAATGATTGCGATTGGGATGTTGTAATTTTATCTAAAAATAGGGAAATTAAATTAGTTGATGTCCGAGCCATCTGGTATAGAAGAGGAGAATTACATTTTCAACTACCCCACCTCAATTTCATAGAAAACGAAGAATTGAGACAGCAAACATTTGAATATTTAAAACATGAAAATAAAATTCTTGAAGATTTCCTCCAATACTTACTCCATGCTATCCCCCATATTGGAACGCAGGAATATAGAGGGGTCAATAAGCTTATTGTTTTGAGTGAGGCAAAAAAACTAGGAATTGAAATCCCCGAAACTTTTATAATCACTGAAAAGAAATTATTTGACACGTCACAGAAAAAAATAACAAAAGCAATCTCTGAAGTTTATAATCCTACAATGGGTGACAGAAAATTTGCAACATATACAGAAATCGTAAATAAATCGAATTTAAAATCTACCTTTTTCCCATCTCTTTTTCAAAATTTAGTTGAAAAAGAGGCCGATATTAGAGTTTTTATTATTCAGGGCGCAGTTTACAGTATGGCCATTCGTTCGCAGTCGGCCTCACAGACCAAGATAGACTTCAGAAAATATCTATCCAAAAACCCAAGTAGAAATTTTCCATTTAACCTGCCTAAAATACTTGAGAAAAAATTAGCTGTGCTAATGAAGAGAATCAAGCTGGAAACAGCTTCCATTGATCTGATTTTTACAAAGGATGAAAAATTTATCTTTTTGGAGGCCAATCCTATTGGACAATTTGGCATGACCTCTAAACCATGCAACTATTTCCTCGAGCGTGAAATTGCTCTAAACCTTATTAATTTATCAAATATTCCAGTAGAATGAACTCTGAAAAAAGGCACCTATATATTTACGCACCTGAAATATTGGGAAGGAAGGAACTACCCGTCAACTTTATTTTTACTCAATTTTTCGTTTTGGATATTGAGCCATTGACAATAGGAGAAACGAAAGTTCCCTTCGATGAGCTTTTTCAAAGTGTCAAAGTTGAGACCTATCAAACTGACAATTTTGGCATCTTTAGTACACTTGGGAAACCCATTTCAAAAATGATTCGATGATTACAGCAAAAGATCTCCAGAAGAAATGTATTCTAAACCCAAATGCAATGCTTTCAAAAGGAGCATCCAGAAGCTTAGTATGTGATTTGGAACGGAATAGTTTTATGTTCATCCCTACAGCCTTGTATGAAATATTGGTTGAAAAGAAAGCCGGGTTTATCATTCAGGAGCTTATTGACCAGTATTCCGATGGGGATGCACAAAACAGAAAAATAATTAAGAGCTATTTCGATCGGCTACATAAAACAGATTTACTGGCATTTACCAATTTCCCGGAATACTACGCCCCGCTTAGCACCGAGTGGGATTACCCAGGGGTGTTGTCCAACGCAATCATTGATATTGATCAACACACCAGCAATGTTATACCATTTTTGGAACAGGTATCACAAATGGGGTGTCGATACATCCAAATCAGGTTTTTCTCAAAATTGTCCATTGCGACTCTAAAAGAAGTTGTAGCACATCTGGAAACCTCCATCATTGAAGCGATTGAGATTTTTGCTCCTTATGAAACGGACAAGGTGCTAAAAGGACTCATCAAGCTAATGCAAAGTAGTTATAGAATTCGTTCCTTCTCCTTATTCAATGCACCGGAAAACGCGCTTAAATATAACCGATCAGTCGGATTTGGCCAAATCGTAACCGTTACTACCGATGTGAAAGGGCCTTTAAGTTGTGGTTTTATCAGCCATGATTATTTCACAACCAATATTTCAACGTACACTGAATCGTTGGCACACAACTCCTGCCTAAACCGCAAAATCTCCATAGACACCGAAGGCAACATCAAAAACTGCCCTTCCATGTCCCAATCTTTTGGGAATATCAAAGATACCACGCTGCAAGAAGCCCTGGACCATCCTGATTTTAAGAAATACTGGAACGTCACCAAAGACCAAATCTCGGTCTGCAAGGATTGTGAATTTCGGTACATCTGCACAGACTGTCGCGGCTACATCGAAAACCCGGAAGATATGTACTCTAAGCCTCTCAAATGTGGCTATAACCCCTACACTTGCGAGTGGGAGGAATGGAGCACCAACCCACTCAAGCAAAAAGCCATAGACTATTATGGGATGCGTGAAGTCTTGCCCGAATTCAAAATGAAACCTGACTATGCCCCAGCCAGCCACCCCGGCCCAGCCTGATCTCCACCTAAACGACCGAGAACAAATCCAATACCTGCTCGGCAACCCGCCCTCCTGGATGATGCGTTATGGCATTATGGTGATGGCGGGTTTCTTTTTGCTCCTGTTGGCTCTGAGCTATTTTATCCGCTACCCGGATATTATAGAAGCAAAAGTGTATCTGGTCACAGCCCATCCACCTATTCGTATTCTGGCCAAAAGCAGCGGGCCCGTCTCTGAACTTTTGGTAACCGATAAACAGGAGGTCAAGGCCGGGCAAGTGCTCGCGGTCATAGAAAACACCGCAAATTGGCGTGATATAGCCCGGCTGGAATCCTGGCTTGCCACAGCAGATTCAAATTCAGAGGCCTTGCCATCAGATTTGCACTTGGGGGCTTTGCAAACGGCCTATTCCGGATTTAGCCAACACTGGAAAGACTATCAATATTTTACAGCACACAACGGCGTAGCTGCAAAAATCGAACACCTTCAAAAGCAGATCGGACAGACCCGGGCCTTGAATGCCAATCTGGAAAAACAAAAAGCCATTCAGCACGAAGACTTCATTCTGGCCGGCAAAGAAATTGGTCGCCAGCGGCAATTACACTACAATCAGGTAATTGCAGATCGGGAAATGGAAAATTCAGAACGAAACTACCTGCAACAAAAGCGGCAGATAGAAAACCTGGAAGCCTCCACGCTGCAAAATCAAATGCAGATCCGGCAGTTGGAGAGTCAGATCAATGACCTGCTTCAGACGAAAAGTGATAACGCTGTGGACAAATCTCTTACCCTCGACGAAGATCTCCGGCGTTTGAACAGTGCCATCGGGGAGTGGAAGCAAAACTATTTGGTTGTGGCGCCCATCCACGGCAAAGTTTCATTTTCAAAAGTCTGGAGCGTTCAACAATCTGTCACGGCAGGTGAGGAAATCATGGCCGTAGTTCCAGATGCACAAAATGCCGAAGGCAATCCGGAGATTGTCGGAAAAGCTACGCTCCCTGCTGTCAACGCTGGTAAGATCCGAACGGGCATGCGGGCTATTATCCGTTTGGAGGGACTTCCTGCTCAGGAATATGGAACCCTGGAAGCGCTGGTATCCAACATTGCCCTTTTGCCACAAAAAGAGGAATACCTGCTTGATCTAAACCTGACTGACCCACTACTCAAAACGAGCTATGGAAAGAAAGTACCCTTTCGTCAGGAAATGGCCGGGAACGTGCGGATTGTTACGGAAGAACGGCGGGTGGTTGAACGGATTTTTGAGCGCTTGAAGGCTTTATTCTGGTAGGCCCCTTTATTCATATACACTTTTCAGTTCACTATTATTATGGTGACAGGAAGATAAGAATAGCGTAAATTTGTGTCAAAAAGAACAAGAACATGAACATATCAAGGGTTTTGTTTTGGGACACCAACTATGACACCATGGACTGGGACAAAAATGTACGCTACATCATTGAACGTGTAGTAACTTATGGCAACCTCTCGGATTGGAAGGCTATTATGGCGTATTATGGACGGGATCGGATCTGCAGCGAGATGATGCAATGCCGGGATTTGGATCGGAAAACGCTGAGTTTTTTAAGTTGTATTTTTGACATCCCCAAAGAACAGTTCCGATGCTACAACACCATACAGTCGAATCCGGGACACTGGATTTATTGAAAAAAATCATGGCCATCCCCGAGTTGACAGGCTTCAACCTGGCAGGCGGTACTGCGTTGGCCCTTCAAATTGGACACAGAATATCTGTTGACCTCGACTTTTTTGGTGCCCGGCCAATTGACAAGGACGAAATAGTGTCTTTGCTTGAAGTGTTTGGCGAACCCCATATTTTACAACATTCCCGTAATATATTGATTTTCAACCTTAATGGAATAAAGGTTGATTTTGTCAATTACAAATATCCCTGGTTGCGAGAAATCACGATAGTCGAAGGCATTCGGCTTGCCAGCCTTCCGGATATCGGGGCAATGAAACTTGGCGCCATCGCCGGGCGGGGTAAAAAAAGGGATTTTACTGATCTTTTCTTTTTGCTCAAAAAATTTACCTTATCTGAACTATTGAGCTTTTACCGGGTGAAATACCCGGATGGTAACGAATTCCTGGTACTAAGAAGCCTGACCTATTTTGATGATGCAGATGAAGACAAAGAACCCGAATTATTTGAAAAAGCTGATTGGACTGAGATCAAAAAATCAATCACCGAAGAAGTGAAAAAAATAATAAAATAGGCGTTTTCTACCCTGGCAGATGTTCTTCAAGCATACTAAGGCGCCTTCCCCGCTAAATGGAAGTGCCCTAATTCCTTGGTGTGATGTTCAAGCTGGTCAAAAATTAACAATGGCAATCCAGAAAATCTGTTCTTTAGCTTAGTACCCAACTGGATGCGGCACCAGCGTGACGGGGAAGGCACCTAGGTATGCTTGAGGGAACACTTGACGTAGCGCAAAAGTCCCAGCGGGACTTTATCTTTGTAGAAACGCCAAATGATATTTCAACCGTTCCATCGGAACGGCATCTAAAATCTTCAGATACCGTTCCGATGGAACGACAAACAAATTTTATTCGCTAGTGCTACAAAGATATATCCCCTACGGGGCTTTTTGCGCCGTCTCAGTGCTTTTCTGGGTTATGTTTGCGGTAAGAGCCACCGGGCAAAACCTTCTGAGCAATTCCTACTTATTCGGATAAACATACAACTGCACATCCTCCTCCGTCACCGTCTGGTCACAAAGGATGAACAAGCGCTCGATCACATTGGCCAGTTCGCGGATATTCCCGGTCCAGTTGTAATCCTGCAAGGCGGTGATGGCCGACGGGGTAAACGATTTGAGCGAGTGGCCATAATCGTCGGCAATGCGGCGGTTGAAGTGTTCTATCAGCAGTGGGATGTCTTCGCGGCGCTCGTTGAGCGAAGGTACCTGGACTACAATCACGGCCAGGCGGTGGTAAAGGTCTTCGCGGAAGCGGCCCAATGCGATCTCGGAGCGGAGGTCCTTGTTGGTAGCCGCTAAGACACGTACATCCACCTTGATTTCTTTGCTGTCGCCCACCCGGGTGATGCGGCTTTCCTGCAAGGCGCGCAGCACTTTGGCCTGGGCGTCCAGGCTCATGTCTCCAATTTCATCGAGAAAAAGAGTACCGCCGTTGGCCGACTCAAACTTGCCCGGACGGTCTGCAATCGCTCCGGTAAAAGAGCCTTTTTTATGTCCAAAAAGCTCGCTTTCAATCAATTCTGCGGGAATGGCTGCACAGTTTACTTCTACAATCGGGCCGTCTGCACGGTTGCTTTTTTCATGGATCCAGCGCGCCACCAGCTCTTTACCCGTACCGTTTTGACCCGTGATGAGCACCCGGCTTTCGGTGGGCGCTACCTTTTCGAGCATTTTTTTGATGGCCAGGATGGGACCGCTGTCGCCGATCATATTCACGCCTTTGCTGCTTTTCACTTGTTTGCGCAGTACCTGCGTGGTATTCACCAGTTCGCTGCGATCCAGTGCATTGCGCACGGTGATGAGCATCCGGTTGAGGTCTGGCGGTTTTGAAATGAAGTCAAACGCGCCCTTTTTCACGGCCTCCACCGCCGTGTCGATCGTGCCGTGGCCACTGACCATGATCACAGGTGTCTCCGGAGACAAGATCTGAAGACGCTCCAGTGCTTCAATGCCGTCCATACGGGGCATTTTGATGTCCGTGATGATGACATCATATTTTTCTTTCTGGACCTTGGCTATACACTCCAGTCCATCGGAGGCTTCGTCTACATCGTAGCCTTCAAATTCAAGGATATCACGCAGCGTGCGGCGGATGGGTACTTCGTCGTCAACGATTAAAATCTTTGCCATACTTTAAAAATGTGGTCAATGTGTTTAATGTGGTCAATGTGTTTAATGTGGGCAATGTGGTCAATGTGGTCAATTGGGGTAATGTGGTCAATGTGGTCAATGTGGTCAATGTGGTCAATGTGGGCTCATTTGCCACATTGACCACATTTATAATATTGACCACATTCAACATCGGGCACAAAGTAACTCCATTTGGCGGCTGGTTTTGCCTGCTGTCTGCTTATTTTTCTTTTGGCTTGTGACTTCTGCATGCCTGCGCGCTTTACCTTTGTTTGTCTGGCATCAGACTACTGGACATTTTGACATTAGACGGTGGACTTGCACTCTAAAAAACTAAAAATCATGCACTTGCGGAATCGAGTCTAACGTCCAACGTCAAAATGTCCAATAGTCCGTTGAAACATACCCTTTAAATTACTATAAATCAATTTGTTATGAACAAAAAGAACCTCCTCCCGCTCCTGATTTTCGTTGCCCTGGCCTTGAATTTAAGTGCTCAGTTCAATCCCGTGCGCGAATCAGAGCGTATGATGTCCTTCGGTAGCCGCCCTTGTTTCCGCATGGAGTTTACCAACACAGACGCCAGCATCATTGAAGAGAACTGGAAAAAATTTGCAAAGGATAACTTCAATGCAAAACTTAAAAAGAGCAAAGGCGAATGGACCGCTACCAAGCTCCGCGCTGCCTTCATGGGTGACGATGTGTTTGCGGTGTATTCTACCATCGAGAAGGATGGCCCTGAAACGGCGCTCACGGTTTGGGTAGACGCAGGTGCCTACTTCCTCAATCGCCGGGACAACCGGGTACGGACAGAAGACATGCTGCGCTCCTTACGCCAATGTTATTATGACATTCGTCGTGCAGCGATTGGCAAAGAGCTGAAAACACAGGAAAATCTGGTTAAAGAGCTCGAAAACAAGCAAAAAAGGCTCAGCAAAGACAATGATGACCTGCGGAAAAGCATCGAATCCTGGGAATCAAAGATCCAAAAAGCAAAACAGGACATCGTGAACAACGAGCAGGCCCAGGAAGCTAATTTAGTGGAGCAGGAGAATCAGCGCCGCGTAGTGGAAGAAACCCTTCGTCGTTTGGAAAATGTGGAAAGCGAAGGGGGTAATTAATGTGGTCAATTAATTAATGTGGTCAATGTGGTCAATTAGCCCACATTGACCACATTTATCACATTGACCTCATTCAACATATTGACCACATTGACCACATTAATTAATTGACCACATTATTCTTCATAGTCTTCTTCGACGGGCGGCGGCGTTCCGTTGCCGGCAATCATACCTAATGCGGTCATAGCGCGCTCGCTGGCGAGTTGTTCGGCACTTTTTTTGTTGAAATCATCTGCAGTGCCCACCTTTTTGCCATCTACGAAAACGGCTACCTTAAATTTATCGCGTTTTTCGCTCTTGTATTTGGCCACGACCTTGTACTCGATTTGCCGGCCATTTTTCTGGCACCATTCAAGCAACTGGCTCTTGTAGTTGTCGTCAAATCCTTCCAACTCATGGATGTCCAGGTATTTGCGCAGGATGCGCCGCACCACAAAAATCTTGGTTCCGTTGTAGCCCCGTTCGATATAGACCGCCCCGACCAATGCTTCCAGGGCATTACCCAACATCGATTTGGAAAGCCGGGTCTGGTTGTAATTGGCCAAAAAGAGATCCAGCCCCATTCGATCCGCGATCTCGTCCAGCGAGTGCCGTTTCACAATCTTGGAGCGCATTTTGGTCAGAAACCCCTCATCAGAATTGGGGTATTTATTAAATAAATACTCCCCGACGATCGTGCTCAATACCGCATCTCCCAAAAATTCAAGTCGCTCATTGTTTGCAATGGCGTAATCTTTGGATGCGAAAGTACTTTTATGGAAAAACGCCAGTTTGAACAACTGCAAACGAACTGGTGTAAACCCAATCAAGTGCCTGAGGCGGCGAGCCAATTCCCGGTCCGGATGAAAATAATAATTGTAAAATCTTCGGATAAATCGCACAGAATCAATATTTTGGGTGTCTTCAATTATTTTAGGCAGCTGAATGTTACCACGAATAATTCAGGCCATGACCGCTTTCGGTCAGTTCCTAAATTTGTTTGAAAACGATGGATGCGTTGTGCCCGCCAAAGCCAAAGGTGTTGCTGAGTGCAGCTTTCACTTGGTGTTGTTGAGCCTCGTTGAATGTCAGATTGAACGCCGGGTCGATTTCCGGATCGTCCGTGAAATGGTTGATCGTAGGAGGAATAAAGCCATGGGTCATGGCCAGAATTGAAGCAATGGCTTCTATCGCACCCGCAGCGCCGAGCAGGTGCCCCGTCATACTTTTGGTCGCTGAGATATGCACACGGGTTGCCTGGTCGCCAAAAACATGGCTGATGGCTTTTAGCTCTGCACCGTCTCCCAGGGGTGTGGAGGTACCATGGGTGTTGATATAGTCAATGTCCGTCGGGAGCATTCCAGCGTCCTGTAATACCAGGTTCATGGCATTGATAACGCCGATGCCATCCGGGTGCGGTGCTGAAATATGGTAAGCATCATTGCTCATGGCACCTCCGGCGTATTCCGCGTAAATGCGGGCGCCGCGCCGTTTGGCATGTTCGTATTCTTCCAAAATAAGTGCGCCGCCGCCTTCGCCCAGTACAAAGCCATCGCGATCCTTGTCGTAAGGACGTGACGCCGTGGCTGGATCATCGTTGCGCTCGCTCATTGCCTTCATATTGGTAAAACCGCCGACTGCTGTTGCGGTGATGGTCGCCTCAGAGCCGCCTGTTACGATGATATCCGCTTTGCCCAGCCGAATATAATCCGCTGCATTGATGATGGCATGACTGGAGGAAGCGCAGGCCGAAACCGTCGCGTAGTTGATTCCCATAAAACCATACTGAATGGAGATCATGCCTGCCGCCATATTGATGATCATCTTTGGGATCAGGAAAGGATTGTGACGGGGAGTGCCACTTCCTTTCACATAGTCCTCAATTTCTCGTTCCAGGGTGTGTAATCCACCAATTCCGGAGCCCCAGACAACACCTGCGCGCTGCTTGTTGATCGTTTCCAGATTGAGACCGGAATCTTTTATTGCCTCATCGGCTGTAACCAGGGCAAACTGGGTAAAGCGGTCTACACGCCGGACTTCTTTTCGGTCCATAAAATCTTCCGGCACAAAACCCTTCACCTCACAGGCAAACCGGGTTTTGAACAGGCTGGCGTCAAACTGCGTAATGGGACCAGCACCGCTCAAACCGCGTTGCAGCCCGTCAAGATAAGCAGGCACATTATTGCCAATGGGAGTAATTGCGCCTATGCCAGTGACGACGACTCGTTTCATAGAAAAATTTAGATTTGAATTTCAAGCTTCGATTGGGATTCGGAGGGCAAATGTAGGAAACAGTTTGTATCCAATTCACTTTGCTGCACGAAGGTTGACGACTTGTCTGCTTCAAAACATAAGACCGGGATAGAAACGAATTCCTGAAACATCCTATTTGAGAGCATTTTGGGGGGGGGCTCGCTGAGTCAAAAACGGTTCTTTTTTCGCCATTTTTCACCTTTTTTTAGTCACGTAATCCCAACTATGCTCCTTCAAAAACGCAAAAACTGACAAAAAAAGCCCTCGCTTTTGCCGTCAGCAGAAAACCTCCAATATACTCTTGGGAAAATTTTATCAGATAGATTTCTTTTTTGAAGCAAAATTTATACCTTTGCCGCCCCAAAAGGAGAACCAACAAGTTTATTAAAAAAAGCATCATTTTCGCTGTAAAATATGGCACATCACAAGTCCGCACTCAAGCGCATCCGCCAAAACGACAAACGTCGTCTGGAAAACCGCTACTACAAAAAGTCAACCCGCACGGCGATCAAGAACCTGCGCGAACTAAAAGAAAAGGCCGAGGCTGAAAAGTTTTTGCCTAAAGTCGTGAGCATGATCGACCGTCTTGCAAAGCGTGGCAACATCCACCGCAACAAAGCTGCCAACCTAAAGAGCGGCTTGATGCGTCATGTGAACGCGATCGCAGCATAATTGAGTATTTGTTTATTGGGTGATTTGGGGATTTGTTGTGCCAAAGCATAGCAGTTGAATTCCAAGTCAAAAGATTTAGATGCCACGCTTTGGCACAACAAATCCACTAATAAACAAATCAACACCAATCGAAAAGTGTACTTCGAACATATCGGGGTACACTTTTTGTGTTCCAACTGCCCAACCATGTCTTTCCAATTCCGCAAACTAAAAGTGCGCGATTTGCGCCGCGAGACTGCCGATACGGTCTCCATCTCATTTGAAATACCTGAAAATGAGCGTGAGACCTTTCGTTTTAAACAAGGGCAATACCTCACGTTAAAAACAGAGATCCACGGCGAAGAGGTTCGGCGCTCTTATTCCATTTGCACCGGAACCCAGGAAAATGACCTTCGGGTGGCTGTGAAACAAGTTGAAAACGGTTTGTTCAGCACCTGGGCCAACGAGCAGCTTCAAGTGGGTGATACGCTGGAGGTGATGCCGCCACAAGGGAATTTTTTCACGGAACTTTCCCCGGAAAACGAAAAGACCTATGTTGCGTTTACCGCGGGCAGTGGCATCACACCTGTTATGAGTATTTTGCGCAGCACGCTGCTGCAGGAGCCACACAGCCGCTTCATCCTTTTTTATGGCAACCGCTCTTTCGACACCATTATTTTCCGTGAACAACTGGAAGAACTTAAAAATCTATACCCGGACAGGCTCTCTGTGCACCATATCCTGAGCCGCGAATCCCTGGGCAGTGAGCTTTTCAAAGGCCGCTTGGATGCTGAAAAATGTAAGCGCTTCGGCCAGTTTTTCTTCGATCCCAAATCGGTGGATGCCTTTTTTCTTTGCGGACCAGAGGAAATGGTTTTTGAAGTCAAAGACACACTCGCGGCACTGGGTGTTAACCCGAAGCACATTCATTTTGAATTATTTACAGCCAGTGGCCTAAAGAACACGGCTACTGCTACTACGGTTACAAAAGAATCTTTCGAAGCCTCCATCACCGTCATTCAGGACGGCGCTCAGTTTGATTTCAATCTCCCATCCGACGGCTCTACCCTACTCGACGCAGCCATGCGCGCCGGAGCCGACCTGCCCTTTTCCTGCAAAGGCGGTGTTTGCAGCACCTGCAAAGCCCGCATCATGGAAGGCAAGGTAGAAATGACCCTCAACTACGGCCTGGAGCCGGATGAGGTGGAGATGGGTTATGTTTTGACTTGCCAGGCGCATCCGGTTACGAAGCGGGTGGTGGTTAGTTTTGATGCCTGAAATAATGTAAGGTTTGCCTGTTTTTTAATGATTTTTGATGGACATTTAATTGATTATCCCATGTGTTCGGGATTGTTTATTGATGGTATGTAAGATTGGGAATACAAGCACAAATAACGAGTATTATCAAATGGTTTTATGATACATACCCAAATTTAAAATTTATTGTAGTCTACTAGTGCCGCGCCCGGCCATTAAGGTATGAATTGGGGAGGCAAATTTTTTCTTTATCAAGGCGTGAGAAGGGCGCAATGCGGGACATTTTAACCGACGAACAACGCAGAGAAAGGAAAAATTAGACCGCCATATTCACACCTTAATGGCCGGACGCGGCACTAGGCGTAGAACGTAAAAAAAACGGGGGCTATCTCGAATTATTGGAAAAGACCTATTTTATACACCTTGTTCAACCCTTTTCGAGAAATGTAGACAAAGAAATAGGCCGCCACCGAAAAAATTTTCTTGCCGATACGGGACTTTTAAATCAATTAGCGCAGGTTAGCCGCGGACAAGTCTTTGAAAATCAAGTCTTTTTACAATTAATGAAAAGGGGCGACACCAAATTTTACCAGCGAAAAAGCGGACAAGAAATTGATTTTATTTTAAATAATGCCCCCTCGATCGAGGTGAAGAAGACCCCTCATTTTAGTGATTTGACCACTTTGACCGGCCGTTCCGCGTCCTTGTCCATTCCGGAAAAATATCTGACAGGAAAAATACCTCCTGGCGATGGATTCAAAGATTTTATTTGGGCTGGGCATATTTTTTGAACCCAAACTTAAAACGGGCGGCCCTGCGTGAAGTTGGGCCGCCCGTTTTTATATCCTGGAATGAAAGCCTATTTCATAATCGCTTTCACCTCGTTGATAACGTAAGATTCTACTACGTCACCCACCTTGAAATCGTTGAAATTTTTGATGGTCAGACCGCATTCCATACCGTTCTTGACCTCTTTGGCGTCGTCTTTGAAACGCTTGAGTGAGCCTAGTTCGGCGTTTTGGTTCGGATTGGTCGGATATACTACGATACCATCGCGGATGATGCGGATGTAGTGGTTGCGGCTGATTTTGCCATCGAGCACAAAACAGCCCGCCACTGTACCGATCTTCGAGACTTTGTAGACTTCGCGTATCTCGACCTGACCCATGATCTCCTCTTCTTTGGTAGGTTCCAACATCCCTTCGATGGCGGATTTGACCTCATCTATGGCTTCGTAAATGATGGAGTAAAGTTTGATCTCTACGCCCTCTTTCTCGGCAAGTTTGCGCGCAGTAAGAGACGGACGCACCTGGAAACCAATGATAATGGCATCAGAAGCGGATGCGAGCATGACGTCAGAATCTACGATCTGACCAACGGCCTTGTGGATCACAGATACCTGTACTTTCTCAATAGACAGTTTGATCAACGAATCGCTAAGTGCCTCGATTGAACCATCCACGTCACCTTTAACGATGACTTTGAGTTCTTTAAAGCTACCCAGTGCCAGACGACGGCCGATTTCTTCAAGCGAAATACGCTTGTTGGCTCGGTTGGCTTGTTCACGCATGATCTGGCCCCTTTTCGATGCGATTTCTTTTGCTTCGCTTTCGCTGGCTGCCACTTTGATCTTCTCCCCTGCCTGTGGAGCACCTGGAAGGCCTAGTACAATGACTGGTTGAGCAGGTCCGGCACTCTTAATTTTCTTGCCGCGCTCGTTAAAGAGGGCTTTTACTTTTCCTGAGAATTCGCCTGCAATGATTGGATCACCGTGATTGATGGTGCCATTTATGATCAGAATTTTAGAAACATAGCCTTGACCTTTTTCCAAAGAAGCTTCCAAAATTGTTCCGATTGCACGGCGGTCCGGATTTGCTTTGAGTTCAAGGAGTTCTGCTTCAAGCAATACTTTTTCGAGGAGCTTGTCCACATTCAAACCTTGCTTGGCCGAAATGTCCTGACTCTGGTATTTACCACCCCATTCTTCTACCAGGAAATTCATCTGAGCCAATTCATTCTTGATACGCTCCGGATCTGCACCGGCTTTATCAATTTTATTG
This sequence comes from Saprospiraceae bacterium, assembly GCA_044350425.1. Taxonomy (GTDB): domain Bacteria; phylum Bacteroidota; class Bacteroidia; order Chitinophagales; family Saprospiraceae; genus M3007. The sequence continues at coordinate 27,625 of JBILHS010000025.1, forward strand.
ATGGCAAAAATCATCGGTACACCAGCTGCTTGTGCGTGGCTAATGGCCTCCTTGGTTTGTGGCATGATGCTATCGTCTGCCGCAATCACGATGATGGCAATGTCCGTCACCTTCGCACCCCGTGCACGCATGGCCGTAAAGGCTTCGTGACCCGGTGTGTCCAGGAAGGTAATTTTTTGATCTGCATGGCCTGGAACAGTCACTTCATATGCACCAACGTGCTGCGTGATGCCACCGGCCTCTCCATCGGCCACATTGGCAGAACGGATAAAGTCGAGGAGCGAGGTCTTACCGTGGTCAACGTGACCCATGACGGTCACAATAGGCTGACGCGGCTTAAGATCGCCTACTGAATCCATTTCTTCTTCTTCCACCTCTACCTGTTCTTCCGCAGAAATGAACTGAACCTCGTGTCCGAATTCATTGGAAACGAGTTCGATGATCTCTGCGTCCAGACGTTGGTTGATCGAAACAAAGATACCCAGCGCCATACAGGCTTTGATGACATCCGAAGGCTTTATGTCCATCAGTGATGCCAAATCCGATACAGAGATAAACTCTGTAACCTGCAATATTTTTTCGCCTTCGATCCGGGCTGTAGCAGCCTGATCTGCGCGCTCACGACGTACGTCCCGTTTATCACGGCGAACTTTTTGACGCTTTCGGCTTGCCCCAGCGCCCATACGGGCCATGGTTTGGCGTATTTGATTCTCAATATCTTTTTGAGAAACTTCTTTAACTACATCTGTGCGGCCACGGCCTTTTTTGTCGCCCTGGTTGGCGGCCATGTTCGTCTGCAGGTTTGCTGCAGTAACCGGCTGGTTGGGTACGGTTTTACGTTTGCGGCGCAGACGATCGGCATTGCTTCCGCCGCCTTGTTGCTGCTGACCCGGAGCACCAGTACCCTGGGCATTCCCGCCTGGACGGTTGCCTTGTTGCTGTCCACCCTGGGTATTTCCACCCGGACGGTTGCCTTGTTGCTGTCCACCCTGGGTATTTCCACCCGGACGGTTGCCTTGTTGCTGTCCACCCGGACCACGATTTCCGCCGCGATTGTCGCCGCCACGGTTGCCGCCACGGTTATCATTACCTCGGTTACCGCCCGTATTGGCAGGCTTTTCTTTCTCCAGGTTAATGCGGCCCAATATTTTGAGGCCACGAAGATTGGGTGTGCTGGAACGAACCAGATCCCCTTCGTTGGCATCTCCAATCTGTTTGCCCTCACCTTCTGCCGGAGGAGGAGCAGGCGTTGGAGGCGGAATCATATCTTTGGGGAGCGGCGGCTGTTCTCTGGGCGGAGCCTTTACCACAGGCGCATCACGTCTGGGCAGTAAAGGTTTGGGCGCTTCCGGCTGCTTGGCTACCGCTGGTTTCACCTCTGGCTGTTTAGGCTCCTCCTTGGGCGGTGCTTGAACCGGGGCCGGAGGCGGTGGTGGAGGAGGTGGTGGAGTAGGCGGAGCCGGTGCTACTCTAGGCGCATCAAGGTCAATTTTACCCAAAATGCGAAGTGGCGCAGGCCGTTCTCTCCGGATAAACTCCTGCTCCTCCTTTTTAGGCTCCGCTGGCGGTTCAGCTTTAGGGGCTGCCGGCTCTCTCGGGCTCAGAAAGGATGGACGTGGCGTACCATGTGGGGTAGCGGAAGGAGTGCTGTGAGAAGACCCTTCGGAACTTCCGACCGGATCTTTTTTGAGCATCGGGCGGGCCAACTGATCGGCCTGCTGTTTGATATCAAGGTCTTTCTGGAACTCTTTTTTGAGCACCACGAGCATCTCGTCGGTGATGTCGGTCGTAGGCTTTTGCTCCAGGTTAGGAAAGCCTTTGCCATGGAGGGTTTCTACGATGGTGTGGAGACCGACGTTGAATTCTTTTGCTACCTTAATTAATTTAATCGCCATGCGGTGATTTTACCTGCTAAGAGGGGCAGAAATGAGTTTTGAGTTACAAGTTATAAGTGAAGAGGTTCACCGGACTTATAAATCAACCCATCGCTGCGGTTGGGAAAGTTGGATTCTGACCGTTTTTGCGCCGCGGGATTCGCCTTTTCTCCGCTGTAGTGAATGTTCTAGAAGACTAAAAATATTTAATTTTGAAATGCGGGGGCAAAAGTACGTTTAAAAACCGTGCCGAAGGGGAAAAATTCTCGATGACTTTCTTTCTCTAAAATATTCCATGGTTTTTAGTGGATACTCAAGTGCCTTATAACATCAAAGCCCCTTCATGTTGGGCACACGAAGAGGCTTTGATGTTATTTGAATAAAAACCTGTCTAATTTCCAATGACCATTAATTTTCCAGCTGCAAGCAATTGTCCTTCTGAAGCAATTTGGAAGAGATAACAACCCGTCTGTAGTTCTTTACTATTGAATATGAATTGATTATGATCCAACTTTTGCATCTCAACCACCCGGCCACTCAGGTCAAAAACGGTCAATGTACCACGAACCGGACTGGCGCTTTTGAGTAAAAAGGTGGCAGACTCCCTGGCGGTCGATGTCAATAAACGGAGATTGGTCGTCAGGCGGGAACTGATTGACAAAACCCTTTGAAAAATCTCCCGCAGCATTGACACCATACCCTTCCACCGTCGCAGTGGCCAAGAGCCCCCATGGGTATCCGGCAGCTTGTTCTGCTTGAATCCGCCAGGTGGCGCCGTTGGCAGGTAGCGTAATTATCTCGCTGTTTCCACCTTGCCGTATGAAGGGATTGTTGATCGGAGGCGTCATGACTAAGATACCTTCGACCACGATATAATTGGAAGCAACCTGCATGTCGGCACCGAGGTTATCAATTGTGCCTCCGTGCAATGCGTTTGCCCCAACTCGGCCTCGCAACTGATCTTAAAGGTGACCCGAAAATCGCTGCAATCTCCTGCTTCAACATCGCCCAGTTCAAAAGTGTAGGTATTGCCGTTTAGTGAAGACCATGGGAGCGTACTACTTTGGATTTCAAAAAAAAGATCGAATTTAATTTCGATTCGTGCGTTTTCGGCGGTGAATACCCCTGAGTTGCAGTACACCACCTGATATTGATTTGGGGAGCATCGGTGTAAACGATCTGGTTCTCAGAGCCTGAGACCACCACCGCAAAATCGCGCATGAGATCACCATTGGTAGTTTTCAGGAACCCGGAAACTGTAAACTGTGCGGCGGCAAAATGGGCTAGAAACACCGATAAAAGTGTAAATAGTGTCACTTTGTAATTGTTGGAATAAAAAATCCTTTTCATAGGAGCATCGTTTCTAAAATAAAGCAAATATTCGTAAATTAAATTGATCAAATTTCCTTAGGAAATTTCTGAAATTAGCGCTTTTATCCCCGACGGAAAGTGGTTTGCAAAAAAAGAGAAGTCCTTGCGCTATTCACCAGGTGACTTTGAGTCACCCGGTGAATAAACCCCAGATCCCCTTTTTCGCAAACCACTTTCCGTCGGGGATTGAAGGTTTCATACCAGACTACTGGTTTCATACACCCACGAATCATGGAAAAGAGCAAACTAGTGCCGCGTCCGGCCATTAAGGTGTGAATATGGCGGTCTGATTTTTTCTTTCTCTGCGTTGTTCGTCGGTTAAAATGTCCCGCATTGCGCCCTTCTCACGCCTTGATAAAGAAAAAATTTGCCTCCCCAATTCATACCTTAATAGCCGGGCGCGGCACTAGCCCAACTACTCCTCACTTTTTCAAAAGAAGAACTTCGTGAGCTGGCCAAATTCGCGGCTACTCCGTTTTTTAATCCAAGGCCAGAGGCGATGGCACTCCTGGAATTGCTGCGTACCACCCTGCTCTCCGGAAAATCATTTCCAGATAAAGAGCAGGTCTTTAGAAAAATATTTAAACGGGAAACCTTTGACGATCATCGGGTGCGTATGGCTATGACCGCGCTGCTCCATATCACCGAGAAATACCTTACCATTCGTGATTTTTTGCAGGAAAAGCCTGCTTATCAACTCCGACTAAGTAAGGTTATCCGCAATCGGAGCCTTCCCGCACAAGCCAACACAGCCTGGCTCAACGGGCAGAATACAAGGAAACCATGCTCGCGCTTGCGGCCAAAACCATTCAATTGAAAATCTACTATGAAACCGATACCTACGATTTGCTGGAATCACATCTGCAAGCCATTGCAGTCTTCATCCGCAGGAAAAAAGTGATGGGATACCACCGGGAAAACTACCTCAATCTCTTGCAGTTTGTGCGAAAACTGATGGAACTAAACCTTTTTTCCGAAAAGGATAAAAGTGCCTTCCGTGAGGCTGTAAAGCAGGCTAAGCCACTGGCTGAGAAAGAGTGGCTTTTAAAAGTGATAAGTTGAAAGTTTCAAGTTGAAAGTTTCAAGTTAAAAGGGGCAGGTTTCAAGTTAAAAGGGCAACAAACCGAGCGCTGCTTGCAGCCTCTGAAACTTGCCCCCCTTTCAACTTGAAACCTGCCCCTTTTAACTTGAAACTTTTAACTCTTTACTTCCCTTCCTCAAACTCTTCCGTCAGGATCCGAATTACGTCACGCACCGTTTCTTCTTCAAGGTCGGTACGGCGAATAAGTTCTTCGGCACTGAGTTCGAGTACCTGGCGGGCAGTGTCGCAACCGATATTTTTAAAGGTTTCGATCACCCATGGCTCGATGGCGTCGCTGAATTCCTCCAGATCTACGTCATCAATTTCGTATTCGGCCTGGTTGCGGTAAACATCTATTTCGTAGCCGGTAAGGCGGCTGGCGAGTTTGATATTGCTACCTGCTTTACCAATGGCAAGGCTTACCTGATCGGCGTCCAGATAGACGGCGGCTCGTTTGGCCTCGTGATCGAATTCGATGGAGGTGATTTTAGCAGGAGTTAAGCTACGCTGCATGAAGAGCGACGTATTGGTCGTGTAGTTCACGATGTCAATGTTCTCATTGCGCAGTTCGCGCACGATCCCATGAATACGGCTACCTTTCATACCCACGCAGGCGCCCACCGGGTCAATGCGTTCGTCATGGCTTTCTACGGCGATCTTGGCCCGTTCACCTGGTATGCGCACGATATTTTTGATCTCGATCACACCGTCTTCGATCTCCGGTACTTCCGCTTCCAAAAGCTTGGCGAGGAAATCCGAATCCGTACGGCTGAGCATGATCATGGGCACGTTATTGCGCATTTCTACGCGCTTAATGATGCCTTTCACCACGTCCCCTTTGCGATAATAGTCTCCACGAATCATCTCTGTGCGTGGCAGAATGATCTCATTGCCGGTGTCATCATCCAGGACGAGCACTTCTTTTTTCATGATCTGGTTCACCTCTCCGGTGACCACCTGACCCACGCGCTCTGAATATTTGCGGAAAATTTCGTCTTTTTCAAGCTCCATTACCCGTGAAACGAGCGTTTGACGGGCGGCCATGATGGCGCGACGACCAAAATCTTCAATGGAGAGTTGCTCGTAGCACTCATCTCCGATCGCGTTGGACTCGTCAATACCAGCGGCCTCTGTTTCGCTGACCTGAGCAAGTTCGTTGGTAACCTCACCATCTGATACAACTTCCCGCACCCGCCAGATCTCCAAGTCACCCGTATTGGTATTTACGATCACGTCGAAGTTTTCATCCGTGCCGTATTTCTTTTTGATGAGGGTACGAAATACGTCTTCAAGGACGCGTACCATCGTGGGCCGATCTATGTTTTTGCCCGTTTTAAAGTCTGCAAAGACATCTATTAAATTGACCATTCTTTATTTTAATGATGAGTGATGAATGAGGAACGATAAATATGAAGATTTTTTACCTGGTTAAAAAGGCAGCTTCACAATCGCTTTTTCGATTTGTGCGTAGGGTATGTGGGTTTCTACTTCTTTCTTTATTTTCTTTTTGCCATCCCGCTCTACCACGATCTGTGTTAGGACGATCTCAGCATCGTCTGCGGATTTCAGCTCAGCAAGGTGCTCTGTGTTGTCCACACATTTCACAGCCAGCATCCGGCCCACATTTTTGAGGTACTGACGTGGAAATTTTAACGGGCGGTCAATTCCCGGGCTGCTCACTTCGATGCCATAGGTTTCGCCCAACCAGAGGTTTTCGTCCAACTGATGTTCGACGAAGCGGCTGAGTTTCTGACATTTCAGCAAACTGAGTCCAGAGTCACTGTCGGCATAAATGAACAACTGATTTCCGGGTTTCAGTTCGATACCTACGGTGTAGCAGTCGGTGAACATCTCATCGCTTGCATATTTCTCCTCCAGTAATTGGCCAATGCGTTCGGTAAACTCCATTTTGATAAATGTGGTCAATAATTTAATGTGGTCAATGTGGTCAATAATTTAATGTGGTCAATGTGATTTGCGCCCGGGTGGCTTGGGTTCTGCGATTTGATCCAAACAATCAAAGCTCAGGCACCCCATTGACCACATTGACCACATTAAAATATTGACCACATTAAAATATTGACCACATTAAAAAAGGGAACCAATGGTTCCCTTTCGTGAATAACGTTCAGTATGTTGGTGCAAAGGTAAGCACGTTTTTTGTTTTTATCTTCATTCCACTTGTTTTTCCTTCAAATCCGACAAAGACACTACTTTTCGCACAATTATGTAACGCTGTGTACCTTCCGCCGAGTACCGTGTATCGTCCACCGTTTACCGTCCACCGTTTACCGTCCACCGTGTATCGTCCACCGTTTGCCGTCCAATGTCCAAAATCCTGCTCCTGCTGGCTTTTTTGCCTGCTTTTCTACTGGCCCAAAACGACTCTACCCTGCTCCTGGCTCCGGAGCGGCTTACTGAGCGTGATATCTTACCCCGCGACCTTTCTCAAAAAAGAACCGTTGCTATTTCAGCCACACGTACCCTGGAAGCGGTAGACGATTCCCCTTTTACAACCATCGTTTTTACTGCCGAGGAAATTTTGCGCAATGGCTTTGTTACCCTGACGGATGTGCTCAAGGCGGCGCCGGGCATTCGGGTATCCCAGCCGGGCAATGCGATGGAAGGGGAAACCTTTATGATCCGGGGGCTTTCAGGCAATCAGTATATGAAAATCCTGATCAATGATATCCCGATCAAGCCTTCTATGACTTTAGGAATGCCTATTGGCGCACAATTGCCTGTCCGGCAAGCTGAAAGGATCGAGATCATGTACGGACCCGCCGGGGCCATCTATGGGGACGAAACCTGCGCAGGCGTGGTCAACATCATCCTGAAAGAAAGTGAAAGACCTGTTTATACGCAGGCAGATCTGAGCTTCGGCCGCTTGGGGTACAACAGCCTGGACCTCATGTTTGGCGGAAAAATAGGGAAGGACAAAAAGATCTTTCGGTTTAGCATGTATGGTAGCAGTACCGTTCGGGATCGCACAGACATTTTTTACGACAAAGACCTTTACAATACCAATTCATACCTCCCCTTCCGATTGGATTCTTCTTTGTATCGCCAGTTGCCCAATTTCCGCGCCGCATCGGGAGCTCCCGGAGATAGTTTTCCGCGACTTGCTCAGGTACCCCACGAAAGTCGGCTATTCGGCATCAACCTCACCTGGCGCGGGATCCACTTTAACTACCATCGAATGCTCAGGTTCGACCATACTTCACTTGGGATCAACCCTTTGGCTGTTTCTTACGCCAATTCTTCCAATCGAATTGCCGAACGCATTGAAACCTTTTCACTAGGATTTAAACGCACACGAAACCGACGCACCAATTACACCAATCTTTCTTTTCAACGATATTCGGTCGATAACACCAGTACTACGACCTACGTATTTGACCGCCTGAGTGCAGCCAATTTTTGGACCCGGGACGGGCAGACACTGCCTGATTCAGCACGAAAAGCCCTGCTCAGAAACATATATAACTGGTATTCGGCGGATGAACGTTTTGCCACTGCAAATGGCGTGGACGGCCGGATCGAGTCCCGTATGAGTGTGTTGATGGGTAAGCGGAAGCACATGCAATTTGATGCCGGCGCACAGGTGAATTTCGGGATCGGGATACCGCTCATTACCTACCTCAATGCTCCGCTGGAAATAAGCATTGATGGCAAAGTGATGCCAAACATACAACAGCCTATTTTCATCAATCAACAGAACCAGACCGCATTCAATTTTTTTGGTTTTACTCAATTGGCCTGGCGCGGCAAACACTTACACATCATTGGCGGCGGCTCGGCCAGCGCAAGACTGATAGAAGGCGTGGCATTGGCGCCTCGTCTGGGTGTTTTGTATCATTTGGACAGCGCCTGGACCTTCCGCAGCAATATCGCTACAGGCATCCGGCACGCTTCCACCTACGGTAGCTTTAACTCTTATCAGATCATCCCAAGTGCCGGATTTGTAGTCAACCCCGGAAACTCCAATCCTGAAACTGAAAAAAATTACGCGGCTGAATTCGCCCTCCGATATACGAACGATAGGGGCTCGTATCTGGAAGGCATCCTGTTTTGGCAGGAAGCACACCGACTTTACAGACCAGGCTATCTGGTGAATGAGCCGGAAATCGTGTACACCACCAGTTATGGTTTCAAAAATGCACCCGGTCTGGCACTTTCCATGTGGGGTATCCAGGTCATTGCCCGATCCAGAACGGTTGCGATCCCTTTAGATTTAAATAAAAAAAGAATCCCCCTGAACACCCGCGCAGAGCTCTTTTTCCAATACGCCCGGGGCAGGGAATGGTTTGGCTATGGACTAACGCCTACCAGCGATATCCGGAACCAACCCCGAAGACAAACGCAGTTCCGCTACTATTTAAAAGTCGGGAAAAAATTTGAATTCGTAATGGCTACGAACAAGCAGGGTTCGACGCTGGGTAAATCTGTCATTTTTAAAGCACAGTACCAATTGCCGGAACAACCCGGTCTGGAGAAATTCATCACCTGGGATTTTATGTCGCGGCTTTACCTGAGCAACCACTTTTTGGTCTACTTCCAACTCATCAATGCTTTTGACAGACACCATGCCGGAATTGATGCTACAGGGACGCCGGATGATCTTTTGTATAATCCGCAGCAGGGGCGACAGTGGAGGCTGGGAGTTAATTACAATATGAATTAAATATTCGATATCGAACAAGGAATTTCCAATGTCCAAGGGGTTGCAGAGCCTAAGGCAAACGCATTAGAATATGGCTTTTTTTGAGTGACGAGTGATGATTGTTGAAGTAGAGGGGTGATTTTCGATTGCCAATGTCCCACCAATCAACCTTCACAAATTCAAAAATCGTCCATGACTTCAACAATCATCACTCATGTAATCATCACTCGTCACTCAAAAAACTTCTACCTTTTTAAAATCTCACTTCCAAACTTTAAAAACAACAGACACCATGCCCAGGTCCCCCTTGGACATTGGACATTCCTTGTTGGACATTGGACATTCAACAAGGGCTGTCAAATATCGAATATCCAACAAGGAATTTCCAATGTCCAAGTGGTTGCAGAGCCTGGGATTAGTTGGGCCTTTTGGTTCATTTTTCCTGGGCTGTGGAGATACTTTTCATGAATATGGCAATCAACTCGTCATTTTCTTTTAGCAAGGGGAGAAGTCTGTCTTGCTGGAAATAATTGCGCTTCAATATAAATTTGAGATTGACCATGGTTTCTCGCAACTCCTTGAGCGCCAGCTTCATTTTATGAACAAAGTCAGGCCTTGACTCTGCCGCTTGGGCTTCTCCATAATTCAATGCCGGAGCTGTGCCTGAACGCACCAATTGACCGCCAAAGTGCCTTCCCGCTGGCGTTTGGGGAAGCGATTCTGCCACATCAACGGCTCTTGAGCCAAACTCAATCAACCTTTCTTCAAGATCATACTTTGTTGTTTTCATTGGATTCAATTTGAAATGGTTTAAGATAAAATTAAACCATTTACCCGAAAACTCCAAATTCCACCCTTAACAATAACAGACACCAAGCCCAGGTCCCACTTGGAAATTGGACATTCCTTGTTGGACATTGGACATTTAAAGAAACGGATTATACTCCCGCTCATGCCGCACCGTAGTAGCCGGTCCATGTCCTGAAAGCACCACCGTTTCATCCGGCAGGGTGAGGATCTGCGTGCGAATGCTCTGGATCAGGGTGTCGAAATTGCCACCAGGAAGGTCGGTCCGGCCGATGCTTTCATAAAAAAGCACATCTCCGGAAAGTACAAATTTGTCCTCCTCACAGTAGAATGAAAGGCTTGCTGGCGAGTGGCCGGGCGTGAACAACACCTTCAATTTGGTATTGCCAAAGCTGATGGTTTCTCCCTTTTCGATGAAATTGGTCGGCATCGGCTGAGGGTCCTGAAACGGCACTCCGTACATCTGGCACACCTTATCAAAACTCGCCAATACAGGCAGTTCACCTTCATGGATCTCCAGGCCGAGCCCCCAGGTTTTGACCACGTAAGGATTTCCAAAAACGTGGTCCAGATGGCAATGGGTATTGATGAGCCGGACCGGACGAAGGTTGTTCGATTCGATAAACTGGCGCAAGGCCTCGCGCTCTTCATGGGTGTAACACCCCGGATCAAAAATAGCGCATTCGCCGGTTTCATCCCACAACACGTAGGTATTTTCGGCAAAAGGACTGAATTCAAAAGTCTGTATTTGTGTCATGATTTATATCACTTGAAACCCGTGTGCATACGGGTCGTCATCGTCGACAATAATGGTGTTGTAGCCAGTCACCATCGCCCAGCCTTCGATGCTGGGCCGCATGGATCTTTTGCCGGCTACCGTAGTCTCTTCTTCTATCCGCCCAATGAATTTGGAGCCGATGATACTTTCATGGACGAATTCATCGCCGGGTTTGAGCAGTCCTTTGGTATACCATTGGGCCATTCTGGCGCTCGTTCCGGTTCCACAAGGCGACCGGTCAATGGCTTTGTCTCCATAAAACACCGCGTTGCGGGCGGTAGAAGTCGGATCTATGGTTTTGCCAGTCCAAAGAATATGGCTCAGTCCATGGATCGTGGGGTTTTCAGGATGCACAAAGGTATGCTGTTCATTCAGCAAGCGGCGCATTTCGCGTGCCCAGCCAATGAGTTGTTCTCCGCGAAAATGTTCCAGACCCGGAAAGTTGGTCTGTGGATCTACAATGGCATAAAAATTCCCGCCATAAGCCACATCTACCCGGAGCGGGCCGAGATCGGGACATTCCACTTCCAGATTTTCTGCGGCTAAAAAGGCCGGTACATTGGTCAGACGAACGGATTTTACTTTTTTTCCTTCCTGCGCGTAACGCACCAGCACTAAGCCTGCGGGGGTTTCCAGGCGAAGCTGGCCAGGCGTTTTGGGTGTCACCAGACCCTGTTCGATCGCGATGGTGACGGTTCCGATCGTACCATGGCCGCACATGGGCAGGCAGCCGCTGGTTTCGATAAAAAGTACGGCAACGTCGTTGGCGGGATCATGGGGCGGATATAAAATGCTGCCACTCATCATATCGTGGCCACGGGGCTCGAACATCAGGGCATGCCGGATCCAGTCGAATTCGCGGAGAAAATGCTGGCGTTTTTCGCTCATGTTGGCGCCCACCAGATTGGGGCCGCCGCCTGCTACGAGCCGGACGGGGTTGCCACAGGTGTGTGCGTCGATGCAGAAGAAGGTTTTTACGGCCATTTTTATGAATTTGTTGAAAATGCGGATTTGGGGTTTTGATGAGTGGGGGATTTGGGGATTTGCTGCACGTATACTCCAAAATTTCGAATCCTTAAAAGGAAGGGCGAAGATTGGGTAAGTTTTGAAGATTTACAGCGGGGTATTGTGGTCTTGCGCTAAATTTTTTCAGAAAAAACAAAGACTTTTGCAGGCATTAGTTTTAAACCTAGAAGCGCCCGTCATGGGCTACCATCATAAGTCTTGACCATAACATGAAAGAACTAAAAACTTACCTCGACGCGAACAAACAACGCTTCCTCGATGAATTACTGGAACTCCTGCGCATCCCTTCTGTAAGTGCAGACCCCAAATATGCAGGCGATGTGCGCCGCATGGCCGAAGCCACTGCCGAACACCTCAAAGCCGTGGGCGTAGATAATGTGGAAGTCTGTAATACTGCCGGGCATCCGATCGTGTACGGCGAAAAAATGGTGGACCCGAAAGCGCCTACCGTACTCGTATACGGCCACTACGACGTGCAACCGGCTGACCCGATCGATCTTTGGGACAGTCCGCCGTTTGAACCGGTGGTCAAAAAAACCAAAAACCACCCGGATGGGGCCATTTTTGCTCGGGGCGCTTGCGACGATAAAGGCCAGGTGTTCATGCACGTGAAGGCATTCGAGATGATGTCGAAAACCAACAACCTGCCTTGCAACGTGAAATTCATGATTGAAGGCGAAGAGGAAGTGGGTTCCAAAAACCTGGAAAAATTCTGCCTCGACAACAAGAAAAAACTCGCCTGCGATGTGGTACTGATCTCCGATACCAGCATCATTGACAACAATACGCCGAGCATCACCGTGGGACTGCGTGGACTTTGCTACATGGAAGTTGAAGTGGTGGGTCCCAACAAGGACCTGCACTCCGGGGTATACGGCGGGGCTGTTGCCAATCCGATCAATGTACTTTGTCAAATGATCTCCTCTCTGCACGATGCCAAAAAACGCGTCACTGTCAAAGGATTTTATGACGACGTACTAAAGGTCAGCAGCAAAGAACGCAAAGGCATGAATGCTGCACCTTACGATGAAAAACAATACATGAAAGACCTGGGCGTGTCTGAACTCATGGGCGAAAAAGGCTTCACCACGGTGGAGCGCACCGGCATCCGACCCACACTCGATGTGAATGGCATCTGGGGCGGCTACATCGGCGAAGGGGCCAAAACCGTGTTACCAAGCAAGGCATATGCTAAAATTTCGATGCGCCTCGTGCCGGACCAGGATCCGAAAAAGATCGAAAAGATGTTCCAGAAACATTTCGAGGGACTTGCGCCAAAATCCGTGAAAGTGAAAGTAACCGCACACCATGGCGGCTACCCGGTGGTGGTACCCACGAATTCCGTGGAATATAAAGCCTCTGAAAAAGCCCTGGAAATGGCCTTCGGCAAAAAGCCTCTGCCTCAGCGCGGCGGCGGCAGCATCCCGATTGTGGCGATGTTCGATCAGGTATTGAATGCGAAGTCTGTGTTGATGGGCTTTGGCCTGGATTCGGATGATATTCACTCGCCAAATGAGCATTATGGGTTGTTCAATTACTATAAGGGTATTGAGACGATCCCTTATTTTTATAAGTTTTATTCGGAGATGAAGAAAAAGTAGGTGAAACTATCGCTTAACAACCTTTAAAGTTTGTGTTTCCATCCCATTCCTGAATATCACCAAGGTGTAAAGACCGGGCATTAAATCCCTGCTCGTTACTGTCTTTAACAGATTGGGATTAAATGCCTCTTTCAATATTACCCTCCCCGAGGCGTCAAACAATGCCAGATGATAATCGCCATCCGGAAGTGGCTTGCCTAATTTAGCTGCCACAGTAAACTGCTCAGAGCATGGATTGGGGAATGTTGTAAACGCATCTAAATGAACTGCTTGTGTAGGTTCGTATGCAGGCAAAACAAATTGGTAGTCATCGCAACCCGGAGAAAAGCAGCCATTACTATCGAGTTTCAGGAGCCAAAGGTCGTCCCATGAGGGGTTTTGAGGGGTTTGGATGGTATCCCAGACATAGCCTGTGAAGATCAGATCCCCGTTTTCCAGCTCGGCTCCGTGATAGAGCGTGGGGTAGTAACCTCCGTCTTTTATCTCATAAATGCGGCGCGCCCAGCGAAGTTGCCCATCAGGCTTGATCCGTGCGATGTGGGCATAATTGCGATGGGGGTCATCTATGGTGTCATACGGGCTGTCGGTTCCATAGCCACAACCGATTAGATCGCCATTTTGGGCGACGAAAGTGTTTATAAAATTTCGATTTTGGGTCTTCCGCTCATCTATTTTCTGCCACACTATCTGGCCGTCTGCATCTAATTTAAACCAAATATCCGGGAATGGGTAAAGAAGAAAGACATCCCAATCTGAGATGGTCCAATGACCCATGCATCCGCCATCAGGAAGTGCCTGAATGGAAGCAGGCACACTCGAATTCTCATAAATCCCATCAAGCAGCGTAGTCCATACTTTATTTCCGTTGGCATCATATTTCTGTATCGTACACACCGATTTATAAACGGACATATAGGAAACACAGGCAGTGACGATGCCACCATCCGCGCAGACATCCATGTCGGCATAGGCAATCTTTGGATACAATGTATTATCCGGCAACTTTACTTCCCAAAGCTGATTCCAGGCAGCGTCGTATACCCGGGTTTTATATTTGCCTCGGTTCTCCAATGTATCTTTGTAGGAGAAGTTTACAAAAAGCCGTTCCCCTTTACTTTTTATGGTCCGTGCAACCAATGAATAAGGAACAGTAGGGTGCCAATAGTCATGACGACCAAGGTAACTGCCCTGCAAATCATAGGCTAGTACGCTAAAGCCCTCTTTGGTTTTATAGTCGGTGTTTACAAAGATGGTATCATTCCGAATGGCCATGGCCACGTAGGCATTTGGACCGATGGTATCGTACATGAGCGACTGCCATTGCTTTTCACCCTCCAGATCAAATTTGATAATACCATAGCAGAAATCTGGGTTAACTAACCCACAAAAACCCCACATAAACACTAAAAAACCATCCTCTTGGGCTATGATCTGTGAGCCGTATTCATTGCCAAATTCGATATCGTAACGTTTGCTCCAGTATTCCTGACTGTAGAGTAGGTTGGTGGTTATGAATAACAAGCAAATGGTCCAAAGGTGCTTTTTCATGGAAGTAAAATTTTGGAAAGCCTTGCAGCAATTTCTTCATGGCTGTGTAGCCCAAAACCGCCATTTAAAGGTAGCTATATTCTATATGTACCGAAGGTTTTTTGGTTAAAATTTAAACACGCTCATAATCTAACGCGTGCAGGACAGGTGATTTTGAAATCTCTTCAACCCTTCGCTATCTTGCTCCCGGATTTTGCAACCAAATCCGTTGAGCGCAGTCATGTCAAAGAAAAAAACACCAGCCCCTTCTATCCCTGGCACCAAAGTTACAGCGGCTAAAGCCGCCGCTACAGCACCTTTCCACCTTCAGTATTGGTTTCAAATTAGCCTGGGCGCTTTATTCCTGGCCATTTTAGCCGCCTTTAGTGGTGCCTTCAGCCATGAATTTGTCTCCTGGGACGACCACGTATACGTCTACGAAAACCCACAGATCCTGAACGCCACCGCCGCGAGCTTCAAGGCCTTCGGAACTCAGGTGGTGTCGCTGAACTACCATCCACTTACGATGTGGTCTTTGTGGCTCAATTCGGCGATGTTTGGGACGGGAGCCAAGTCATTTATCGTGACCAATGTGCTGATCCACTGGATGAATGCCGGCTTGTTGTGCTGGCTGGTCTGGCTGCTTACAGGACGGCAATATCGTTCGGTGGCTTTGTTGACCGCGTTGCTTTTTGCCATTCACCCCTTACGGGCAGAATCGGTGGTGTGGGTGTCTGAACGCAAGGATGTGCTGTACGTCTTTTTCTTTTTGGCGGGTTGTATCTCGTATTGGCGGTATCTGGAAACGCAACGGAGTACCAAACTCTGGATCGCCCTGGGACTGATGCTTTTATCCTGTCTTTCCAAGGGCGTAGCGGTGGTGTTTCCGTTGGTTTGTCTGTTGCTGGATTACTGGCAGGGGCGACAACTGAATGCAAAAGTATTCCTCGAAAAGATCCCCATGTTTGGGCTCTCCCTACTCTTTGGCCTGATCGCACTCGATGTGCAGCATGGCGGCGATTTTCACGGGATGCTCACTTTGGCCGGCGAAAAAACAAAGGCACTTTCCTCGGTATTCAGTTTCGATCAGAAAATTCTTTTTGCAGGCTACGGTTACATGATGTACTTCGTGAAAACGTTTTTGCCACTGAATCTCTGCACTTTTTACCCCTACCCTACTGAGGTAGAATTGCGCGGAGGAATTTATATCGGTGGGGCAATCTTCTTGCTGGCCACGGTGGCATTGGCAGTATGGAGTGCCCGTCGCACGAAAGTATTCGCCTTTGGTTTTGGCTGGGTTTTGGCCACTGTTTTACTGGTTTTACAGTTCATCTCCGTGGGTGTGGTCATCATGGCCGACCGTTATTTTTATCTGCCGTCTGCGGGTGTTTTCTTTATGCTGACCTATGCAGCAGAGGTCTATTTATTGAAAAACAAACCCGAATTGCGCAAAATATGGTGGGCAGTGATCGGGCTGTTCGCCCTCTGGTGTCTCTGGCTCAGCCGCGAACAGACCAAAACCTGGAAAAACTCCGAAACCCTCTGGCAGCATGTCCTCAGTTTGTATCCGACGGAAGATCAGGCCTTGGAACCACTGGCCAACTGGTACGGCAAAGTGAACCGGGTGCCCGAAGCCGAACAAATGCTGGAACGAGCCGTCAAGGATGGCTGCACCCGACCCAATGTGTTCAGTGCGCTGGCCAACTGTATCGCCATCAAAGCAAGCACCGCAAAAGACAGTGCAAGCCAACGCGCATTACGGGATCGTGCTTTTTCACTTTATGCGCAGTCCATCGCGCTCAATCCAAACAACGCAGACACCTATTTCAACCGGGCATTTACTGCCCTGGCGGTCTACCCCGAACGCGCCGTGGCCGATCTGGATACAGCGCTGATGCTGGCCCCGTATAAGGCCATGCAATTCAAGCAAATGCGCGGTTCAGCGCTCAACACCCTCAAACGGTACGCAGAAGCAGATCAGACTTTGACGGAGGTCATTGCGATGATGGAAAAATCGCCGCAGAACCTCAAAACAACAGAAGAAAAACAGCGTTATTCAGATGCCTATCTGGAGCGGGCGGTGTCGCGGTTCAACAATGGAAATCGCGCGGGAGGTGTTGCCGACGCTGAAAAATCGATGGGGATTGCGCCACAGAATCAACGGGCTGTAGATTTGCTGGCCCGGATGAAGGCTGTGATGGGGCAGTAATGGAGCAATTGACTTCAAATCAACACACAAACTATGCGCTTAATATTCCTATGCTGTTTCGCAGCAATCCTTTTTTTAAACCTCGGCTGCGAGCCTAAAAAAGAACCAGCACCTCCACCGGAAGCGCAGGACTTTTCATGTATTCAATTGTTTGATGAGCAGGGGCAAACCCTGGGCATCCATGGCTCTTGCACCAATTCCAATGACTGGAGCAATATTCCTTTGACCACCAGCGAGCAGGAATTCCTGAACTTTAATGACACGATCAGCTTGAATGGCACCGTAGCCACCCCCGTTTCGCAAATCGGCATTGCCCCCAATCCTGTGAAGCTTGGCGGGGCAATGTTTCTTTATGTTCTCGGAATTTCTTCCAACCCATCCCTTAAGCTCAAAATTGCCGTAGTAGATGAGACTTTGAAGGTGGTACAAACCGTCGCAGTTCGATTTCAGGGTAATAATAACCTGGCCTTGTTTATAGATCCTACCAAGCTTGAATCGGGGAAGTATTATCGGATGTACTACAGGGTGAGTGCAAGCGGGACTCCTGCACTTTTTGAGGGATATGGCAATTTCCTGGTTTGCAAAGACTATATCGATGGGATCAATACGACCATTGAGTCTGATTGCCTTTAAGCATTGCCAAACGATGAAAAACCCCTCAGTTTACTCGTAACGCAACGATTCGATCGGATCCAGACGCGCCGCTTTCATGGCCGGGTAAAAACCAGACACCATGCCCACGATCATACAAAGGGTAAACCCAAGCAGCATCCAGGCCCAGGGGATCAGGAAATTGCCGCCTAAAACAAAGGTCATAATGTTGCCGATCAGAATACCCAGAAGAATACCTACCAGTCCCCCAATCTGACAAATAGCCAGCGCCTCCGTCAGGAATTGCAACATGATGCTTCGTCTGGTAGCACCCAATGCTTTGGAAATTCCGATCTCCCGGGTGCGCTCGGTCACACTGACGAGCATGATATTCATCAGACCGATGGCGGCCCCGAGTAAGGTCATCAGGCCAATGGCTACGGCTGCGAGGCGCAGCGTTACGGTATTTTCTTTCAGGATGGCAACAATGCTATCGCTTGCAAAAAGTCGAAAATCATCTTCCTCTCCAGGGCGTAACCTGCGGATCTGCCGAAAAAGCCCCGTAGCTTCAGATTGAGCAGCTTCCATCTGGGTTGGATCCTGTACGGCTACCATCAGGAAATAATCCCGGTCGTCTCCTGCCCCAAAAAGTGCTTTCACGTTGACCAGCGGCGCATATACCTTTCGGTCGCTCGATTCGTTCATGGATGAACCTTTAGTAGCCATGATTCCGACTACCCGGTACCTATGCGCATTCACGGTGATGATCTGATCCAGCGCTTTTTCATTTTTTCCGTCAAAAAGACTCTTCACGATGTCTGATCCGATGACGGCTATGGAGGCGCCACTTTCTACCTCTGCTTTCGAAAAATTGCGTCCAAGAGCAATTTCCACCCCTTTTACATCCATAAAATTTTCATCCGCCCCATTCAGGGTCACATTGGGGTTGGTTTTTTTTTCACCAAATTTTACCGTTGCACTACCCGTACCATAACATCCAACAGCGACCTTTGCCGGGAAATAAAAGCGCTCTTTGAACTCCATGGATTGTTTGTACGTTACCGGCTCCGCTGCTTTTTGTTGCCTCCCCATCCGATTGCTTTTTACATCATTCCATTTCCGCTCGATACTGAAGGAATTGGCCCCCAGATTGGAAAGGTTGTCGCTCAACGAATAGGCAATCGCATCAATGGAGGTCAGAATTCCCACCAAAGCCATGATGCCAAATGCAATGATGAGCAGGGTGAGCACCGAACGCAACATATTGGCCCGGATGTTCTTCAAGGCCATGCTTAGTATTTCTGAGTAGGGCATATTTTTTTAATGTGGTCAATATAGGGGAATGTGGTCAATGTGGTCAATTGGGGGAACGGGTAAATTTTGGTGTTCCAAAAGTAGGACAGTCTGGAGTAGCAATTTCTGCTAATAGAGACAAGCTTTTTAAAATTCGATAAAATGCCGACTTTCGAGGGTCTAAAAAATTCTGAATGTGCTGAATCCGGGAATTACCAGACCTCGGGGCCTGTTAAAACTTCTTTTTAGGACGCTTAGAAATCTGCGTTTGTGTAAAAATGACTAATAACCCAATGACGATCCAACCCAAAATATTTGCCCAATTCCCAGAACTCTCTGCGGCACAAAGCACCCGACATGGCGGCGTCAGTCTGGCTCCGTATCACTCCCTGAACCTGGGCAAAAGCACCACCGATGATCCGATCCATGTGGCGGAAAACCGCCTCCGGTTTTGTGCTGCGCTGGGGTTTCATCCCGGTCAAATGGCCTGGTCCAAACAAGTCCATGGCGATCAGATCCGGCATGCTACGGAGCCGGGCGGCAGTGAAGGTTATGATGCCCTGGTGACGAATGTGCCGGGTATTTTGCTGGCTGTTTCAGTAGCCGATTGCACGCCTATTCTGGTGTTTGATTCCAGAAACCGGGCAGTGGCTGCCATCCATGCGGGCTGGCGTGGTACGGTGTCTGGCATTGTGGCTAAAACTTTGGTTTTCATGGAGCAACAATTCGGCACGCTGAGTGCAGATTGCTTTGCCTATGTCGGGGCCTGCATTGATGAATGCTCCTTTGAAGTGGGCGATGAGGTAGCCGCCGAGTTTGACGAGCGGTTCAAACGATTCGATACGGAGCGTGGGAAATACTTCGTCGATTTGAAAAAAGCCAATGCGGCACAATTGCAGGCCTTCGGTATTCCTGAAACACAAATCGAGGTGTCACCTTATTGCACCATGTTGCACAGTGCCGATTTTTTTTCGCACCGAAAAGACCACGGTATTACTGGCCGAGGCATGGGAGTGATTGGGTTGCATACCCCTGAACCTACCTGATTTCAAATGAAAAGGGGCTTGAAAGCCCCCCATCGGCACTCCACCTGAACTCATATAGTCCCGGATCAAGGGTAATATATTGCCTGAGAAATTCATTCTCCGGCATACCAGGGTGCCAGAATTTGAAATAGCGATTCTTTAAGTCTTTTAAATTGAAGGAAAACAACGTAGCGATTGTACCCGGAGCAAGGGTCGTTTGGGTCATCGCCCATTGTGTTTTCAGTGCATTCAGCACAAAGACATCGTCAAATATTATTTCATTTTGGAGACTTAGGTTTTTAAGGCTGAAATTCAACCCATTGTTGGCGCCTCCTGGCTCACATAAGACTGAAGTGCTGTTTGATCGGGACGAATTCGTTACAATTCCATGCAGGACAATCGCTTCTGAGGAGTCAAATTGAGTTTTTTCCGCAATCGTTTCGAACTTGCGCGCAATTTGATCAAAAGTCTTGTACTGAGGTTCCGGTTCGTGTTGAGCACAACAAGGCAAAAGTGGAACCAGCGCCAAGAGAAGTTGAATAATGATTGATTTCATGACCGGATTTTTTTGGACATATATTTTGCACCTGCTAAAATAGCAACAGCCTTGCCACAACAGGTTGACAAGGCTGTTGTTTAAGATCACTTTAATCCCTTAACCCCGTCCGCTCTCGCCCACCATCTTCCGAATCTCCCCATTAAACCCATCCGCTTTCATCAAATCCTCCAGCGCGATATGCGCCCGATACCGCCAGTAATGCTTCGGGTTGGCCGGAACATTGATGCGCTCATCATGCGGGTTTTGGCGACGCAATTTGGCATCCATTCCCAGCAAATCCTGCAATTGGAAAATGGCCCACATGGCCGGCGAATGGAAATGTTGTTCGAGCAGGCTTTTGCTGATCCAGGGTTCGCAGAAAAAAGGGGCCGGGCCGGAACGCTGGAGCATTTCGTTGTAAAAGCGCTGCGTCATAGCCGGGTCTTCTTCCCACCAGTCGCGCAGGGTACTCATATCGTGGGTACTCGGTGTTACGACCGAGAGATACGGGGCATCTTTGGGGTGGAAAAAGGTGGCACCAGCGGCTTTGGGCATCCGCTGAATCTCCAGACTTAGAATGCCCAGTTCTTCCATCACCGCAGGCACACAACCGGGCACCATACCGAGGTCTTCGCCACAGATCAGCATTTGGGTGGCAGCTTTGAGCGCGGGCAGTTTTTCCATGGCTTCACGCTGCCAGAAATCATCCTGCCGACGGAAGAAATAGTCCACATACATGGATTTCAGTACCCCTTTCACGCCTTCCGGCAAATGCTGGAAGGAGCTGGTTTTTTCGATCCCGAAACGAAAAGCGAAGCCGCCCTGGGGCGATTCCAGCAGGATCACATTGGCGATCAGATTGAAGAGTCCATCCCGTACCTGCCGCAAAAAGTCGTTGGGCTTTTGGTTTTGCAACCAATCCTCTATTTTTCGCTGGGTATTGAATTCCGGCTGCAATTCATATTGGCCATCCGGCCGAAGGTTAAGAAACTGAAGGATCACCTGCTCTTTTTCTACCCCAAAAACCTCGTTTAACACCGCATCCGTGATATAGGGCCTGCATAAACGATCGAAATCAAAACCAATTCCCGCTTGTCTGAATTCCGCTTCCGTGACCGGGATGGCCGGGACAAATTGCCCCAATATTCCCTGGACCGCATCCATGGGAATGCTCCAGATGCGGAAAAACCCGAGAATATGGTCGATCCGAAATGCATCGAAGTACAGGCTCATTTGTTCGAATCGCTGTTTCCACCAGGCAAAACCGTCGGCTTTCATTTTGGCCCAGTTGTAGGTTGGAAAACCCCAGTTCTGCCCTTTTTCGGCAAAATCATCCGGTGGAGCACCCGCCTGGGCATTCATATCATATAGTTCTGGTGCTACCCAGGCATCGCAGGAGTAGCGATAGATGCCAATGGGAATATCACCCTTTACAGACAGGCCTTCCGCGTGGGCGTAATCGGCTGCCGCTTTGAGTTGGAGGTGCAAATGCCACTGGACAAAAAGGTGCAGGCCGATCTCATCAAAATGCTTACTGGCGGGTCTCAACAATTTATCAATATCTGCCTGTTTAAACTCTGAATATTTGCTCCATTGCCCAAAATCAGAAGTCCCGTTGGCATCCCGCAACCAGCAAAAAACGGCATACGGTGCTAGCCAGTGTTTATTGGATTCGTAATAGGAATGGTAATCTTTGTCCTGGATCCAATCTGCTTTTTGCAAGGCGTAAAGTTGGCGTAAGATCTCCCACTTCATCTGTAAAACCGCCTCATAATCAACCACTTCCAGCGCATTCAAGGCCTTCTGTTTCTTCTGGAACGGCTTTAAAACTTCGGCGTGTTTTTTCCCGGCTACTGCTTCCACATTCACATAGATCGGATGCAGGGCAAAGGCGGAAATAGAGGCGTATGGATACGAATCCGTCCAGGTATGGGTAGCGGTAGTGTCGTTGATGGGCAGCAGCTGAATGAGCTTGAGTCCAACGGATTTAGACCAATCGACCAGCAATGGCATGTCCGTGAACTCTCCTACGCCCCAGCTCTTTTTACTCCGCAAGCTAAAGACAGGAATGGCCACCCCGGCACCCTTCCAGTTGGCAAGCGGCAAGCGAGCAAAGTTGTCGTGCAGGATGGTAATTGGATGCTGAAGACTGGTACTTTGATTGGCATAGATCGCCCGGTTCCCTCCGTCTTCAAAACCCAGGAATTTGTTGGTACGGGTATTCCAGACCCCATATTTATATCCCAAAGGGAACGCTTCTTCGGAAAGATCCAGACGGGTTTCCAACCAGGCACCCTCGTTTTTTAAAATAATGGGCGCTGCTGTGTCCCAATTGCGAAGTGCCTTGTTATGCCCCAAAAGACAAATGACCTCCTCTGGTTTTAGCAGCGGAGCCTTGACCCTAAAGACATGGGTGGCCTGGGTGGACTTTTTAGCCTTTTTTTCTGCATTTTCTACCGTAGCGGCGCGGAAGGGTTGGGTGGTAAACACATTCTCCAACAAACCCATTGGATTGAAATAATCAAACACCTCCAGTTTTTCCGCAGCCAAATCGCTCAGATCAAGTCTGCGCCCGGGATTTGCTTCGGGCTTGGTGAGTCCGTCGATCGTATGAAACACATAGGAATAGCTCAGACCTTCCGGGAATTGGGCCGCTGACAGCTCCAGGCCCAGGAAACAAAAGTCATCGCTGAGGTACTCCAGGGTATGTTGTTGACCATTGGAGAGATGCAGCGTGAATGACTCGCCAAATTTCGTGGCGTAACGGAGGTAGAATTGGACTTTCATGGAAATCTTTATTAGGCGTAAAGGTCGTTAGGATTTTTAAAATGCGATACTACCTTTGGCGCGTTGGATTAAAAGAATTTTCAGAACAAAACGTAACACCACCTACACCATGTCGCAATCTTCTACACCTAAAAAGGTTTCCCTGCTGACCGCCACTTACATCGTTGCCGGCAGCATGATCGGCTCCGGTATCTTTATCGTAAGCGCCGACATGGGTCGGGTGTTGGGCAGTCCGTTTTTGTTACTGCTGGCCTGGGGAATAACCGGCCTGATGACGCTGATTGCCGCCCTGTCGTATGGTGAACTGGCGGGAATGTTTCCCAAAAGTGGCGGACAATACCAATACCTGAAAGAATCCTACGGGGAAATGGTGGCCTTTTTGTTTGGCTGGGCCATGTTTGCAGTGATCCAGAGTGGCACGATCGCGGCGGTGGCAGTGGCTTTTGCCAAATTTACCGGCGTGCTGGTACCCGTATTGGGGCCGGATAATATCCTGGCGGATCTGGGTTTTGTGCGGATCTCGGCGGCGCAGCTGCTGGCCATTGCATCCTTGCTGCTGCTTACTTACCTGAATACCCGCGGTCTGCAAACCGGCGCCCTGATCCAAAACGTGCTGACCACGGCTAAAGGCTTGTCCCTGGGCCTGTTGATTATTCTGGGACTGTTTGTGTACAACAACCCGGAAGTGGTGGCGCAGAACTTTGGCAATTTCTTCAACAACATAAAATCCACAGAATCCATCGGTTTGCTGTCCGTCTGCTCCGCCATCGGGGTCGCCATGGTCGGCTCCTTGTTTAGCAGCGATGCCTGGAACAATGTGACCTTCATTGCCGGAGAGATCGAAAACCCTAAGCGCAATGTGCCGTTGGCCCTCGGAATGGGCGTGATCAGTGTGACGATCCTCTATATGCTGGCCAACCTTGCCTATCTCTGTGTACTGCCTTTCTGGGGCGATGCTGCCGGCGGCGATGTGATCAGTAAAGGGATCCAATATGCCACCCAGGATCGTGTAGGCACTGCCGCGTTGACCGCCATGCTGGGACTCGGTGGAGGCGCTTTGATGGCCGTCATCATCATGATCTCCACCTTTGGCTGCAACAACGGCCTGCTGCTCTCCGGTTCGCGACTGTACCAGTCTATGGCCAGCGACGGACTGTTTTTTGACAAAATGAAAGATCTGAACGCCAATGGGGTGCCGGGTTTTGCACTTTGGATCCAGTTTGCCTGGTGCGCTGTGCTTTGTCTTTCCGGGAAATACGGGGATCTGCTGGATTATGTGATGTTTGCCGTGATGCTGTTCTATATCCTAACGGTAGTCGGTATTTTCATCCTCCGCAAAAAACGCCCGGAATTGGAGCGGCCTTACAAAGCCTTTGGGTATCCGTATCTGCCTGCGCTGTATATTATTCTGGCGGGGCTGTTTACGGTGAATCTGTTGTTTACGAAGCCACAGTTTACGGTACCGGGTCTGGTGATCGTGGGCTTGGGATTTCCTTTGTATTTTTGGGCTAAGGGGAGAAGGGGGTAGGTTAAGGTGAAGTGGAATGTCGGCAGAGTCGACGGGAATAGTACACACGAGGCTGGAGCCT
>JBILHS010000193.1:0-5525 GCA_044350425.1 Saprospiraceae bacterium
GACCGCCTGGCTCTTTGACATAAAGGAGCAAACTTTCGATCTGCTCATCTGTCAGCGCAGGGAAGTTGTTCATCAAAGTGGGCTTCCACTTCGCCCACAATTCGTTGGCGCGTGGATGACCAGTCGCGATGAGCGCCTGAGAGTTGCGAATCCAGGCATATAAATCTTTACGTGGAAAAGCCGCCCAGCGCTCTTCGGTACCTGAAAGTGCAGGTCCCGTAAGATTGTCCTTCATGTTCTTGTTGTGACAAGAAGCACAGTTAGCGACAAATAATTCCTTACCAGCTTCTTTGGTAGGCCCTGCATGGAGGGAAGCGGAGGCGGCAATGACGAGTATGAAAACCCAACAAATGCGTTTCAACAGCATATCGGAAGTAGTTGATAATCTCTAAATAATGGGTAAAAACCCTCTGTTTTTCGTTTCCCGGAGGGAAAACTATTAAATCACAGATTTGATGACGCAAAGGTAAAAACCCTGCTTCGCTTACAAAACAATCTGCCAAAAAGGCGACTTATTTAGATAAGCTTTAAATCACCGTTCTGTCAAAAATTAGTTAACACTCCGTTAAAAAATGTGGCGCAAAGGTAGGAACGCAAGGTGCGTTTCCAAATGTATGACGAGAATTTTTGTGCGAAAGAATTGAAATTGGTGTCCGGCGGCCCTTTTAAAGCCAACCAGAGTACCCTAATCCTAGGCATTTTTGTCTTTTCGCTCCCCTATTTTCCCTCCAGCCAATCTACATATTCTACCGAGCCGAGGCGAAATTTTAGTGGAATTCGGGACTTTTTGCCCCATTTATGTTCAATCTTACAAAAGAAGGGCAGCGCTTCTGCGGACCATTGGGGAAGGAAGACCGGGCTCATGGTCTGGATGGACGCATCAGACAAGGGGGTGAACTGTTTTTGAAAAAAAAAAGACTTTCCGGCAGGAGTGTGCGCCTTTTCATAAACAGCACTGGTTAGTTCAGCCAGGTTTTTACCGCTTGAAAAGCTACAGGTCTGGGCTTGTATGGCGCCTGAGAGGGCAACTAATTGTAGTAATAGCAGGCTTTTTTTCATTTTCATGTTTAAAATAGACTTTTTTGATCCCGCTCAGAAACCTGACTTATGGGAAAAACAGGTTTGGATGTCGCCGTGGACAAAGGTAGTTTTGTTGAACAAAATCATTTTAGATGAAAAAAAATACAATATTACTGTACCTGGTCTTTAGCTGGGGCAATATTTCTGCTCAGGTGGTTTGGAATAAAAAATTGCCCATCTTCAATATTGGAGCTTCACTTTCACTTTGTGCAAGCCGTATTGACGGGGACAATTTTTTAGTTTCGTCCGGCAAACAGTTCATAGAATTGGATTATGAGGGCAATGTAAGCGGTCTACAGGATGGCACCCAACTCTCTGGCAATCCACTTAGCAATTATCTTCAGAAACGCATCGATCCCACTTCTGGCAATCCATTCTTTTTGATGGGTTGGCGCAATTTCTCCAACTCGCCCTATTATCTCGCGTATTACAAGCCAAATGAGGGTGGTTGGCAAAGTGCTTTAACCTTTGGTATGGGTGAAGTGGGCAACCCTTTATCTCGTGGTCCGGCCGTATTGGAACTAACAGATACTTCACTGCTGGTGTTTACCAAGTCTTTTGTGCGCAAAATTGCTTGCCCACAAGACACGCTTTGGATCGAATGGACAAAACCCATTGCGCTTGCCCCCATTAGTTTTCCCAATGCCGCCGTTGAGCACAACGGCGTTTCGGTCTTCGTCACAACCGGGGGCGAGGTATCGGCGGTGAATGCCGATGGCTTTCAGATTTGGTTAAGCACTTACGACACCTTCACCTTTAGAGGGATCACCAAGCTTGGAGCGGATCTGGTTGCCTGTGGCGCAGATACGAGCGGCCATGCTGTTTTGGTAAAATTAAACTCAGATGGGAACCTGATCTGGGCAAAAATTTTTTCAGAAGACCTGGAATTCAATGCATTGACGGTTACGCAGGACGGAAATCTAGTCGTAACTGGAAAATCTGCCGATGGGAAGATCCCCCTGGTAAAAATAAATCAAAATGGCGATTTGCTTTGGCGAAAAACATTCCAAATCGGCATCGGAGCAACGATCTTAGAAACCCTTGACGGTGGATATTTTTTAACTGGAGGCGGTAGTCCAAGCGGGTTTAATGGCATAAAAACCAATGCTTTAGGCGAAACCGCTGCCTTTGATGATCTGGGGCTGCTAAGCAATCGAAATCTGAACAATGGAGGGTTTTCTATGACCCAATCTCCATCACCGGGTTTGTTTCAGAATGGTATCGGGACTGATTTTCACATACCTGCTGATAGTAGTACCATTGCACTTTTTTCTTGTAACCCATGGCTGTCAGGAGTGGATCCTGAAAACAACTTACACCTAAGCGCAAGTACAACTGCAGAAATCTACAATATCAGCGACTTCGAAATGGGAATATCAAATGCTGCTTCTAAGGACTTCAAACGTCTTTGGTCTGTTACCCGGGAGCAGATAGCCTCGGTTCGGCGAGATTTTGGAGCAGATGGAGATTTGGATATTCCTCCGCCTTTGGACTTGCTGACCTGGCCTGCAAAAGGGAATTTATACTTTAATCAAAATCTTGATTTTAGTCAGGTTAGTTCAAATCCAGACAGCCTTCCCGCACCATTTGTTGATGCCAATGGGGATGGAGTTTATAATATTTTCGACGGCGACTACCCTCGTATTAAGGGCGACAAAATGCTTTGGTGGGCCATAACCGACTACGCAGAACATAATGAATCGAATGGAATGCCACTTGGAGTGGATTTTTTGATTTCAGCTTTCGCTTTCGATTGCCCGGAAAATAAAATGATACAGCAAACTCTTTTTGTTGATTATCAAGTTATAAACAGGTCCGGACAACCCTATTCCAATGCCTACTTAGGCTTTTATACAAATCCATACCTTGGCTGTCCTGAGGATGATTTTATCGGTAGTCTACCTAAATCCAACAGTGTGTTTATATACAATAAAGACGCCATAGATGGAGAACCTGGCTTTTCTTGTTCTGGCAATATCCCTACTTTTGGAAATCATGTTCCGATTGAGTCAATCACCTTGCTTAACCAGTCACTTGACCATTCGATCTACTTTAATCGGGGAGGAGGAGGCAATGCCCCGGCCAGCACAATAGACCCAACTGCACCCCAGGAATACCAACACTACCTCCAGTCTTTTTGGCGTGACGGAACCCCCTTGACCATCGGAGGTACAGGCTTTAATCCGACTATTCCAAATGCGACGCCAATAGATTTTGCTTTCCCCGCCAACCCAGCCGACTCACAGGGCTGGTCCATGTGTACAGAAAACCTGCTTCCAAACGACCGCCGCATGGTTAACTCCCACGGCCCATTCACCTTTGCAGCAGGCGACACCTTTACCATGCAGCTGGCCTTCACCTTTCACCCGGACATACCCCATCCTTGTCCAGACGTAAAAGGTTTAGTAGAACCTACCATCCAACAAATCCAGCAATGGCATGACGATGGCACACTCGATGCACACCTTGACCTGGGCAGTGTGTTGACCCTTACACCCGGCCAATCGCTCCTGCTGAACGCCACGCAGCAAAATCCATCCACCACCTACGCCTGGTCCACAGGTCAAAATACTCCCAGTATCACCGTGAACCAAACCGGCGAGTATACCGTAACTGTCACGCCCCCTACCGGCTGTGCTTATACTGAAACCGTTTTAGTGAAGTCAGCTTCCGGCACTTCAAGTCCTACCCTACCCTCCTGGCAGGTGCAGCCTAATCCGGCTAGTGCGGTTTTGACCATTGTCTTTGATGGGTTTGAAAAAAACACTAGCGCCCTCTTGCGCAATGCACAGGGACAATTGGTGGCAACCAAAAACGGTATCGGAAACAGCCTGGAAATAACGGTGTCCAATCTGCCCTCTGGCCTTTATTGGGCGGAGCTTTGGCAGGAAGGGACGTTTCTGGGGAGTCGGAAGGTGG
Organism: Saprospiraceae bacterium; assembly: GCA_044350425.1. Taxonomy (GTDB): domain Bacteria; phylum Bacteroidota; class Bacteroidia; order Chitinophagales; family Saprospiraceae; genus M3007. Next base: position 4,000 of record JBILHS010000193.1, read on the forward strand.
TGGTGGCTCGGTGATATATTTAAACACAATAGGCACATAGGACACATAGTTTGGATTTTAAACGCTATGTGTCCTATGTGCCTATTGTGTTTAAAATGATGCGTTTAAAACCCCAATCATCCCAAATCAAACAGATCCCCTACCCCGGGCGTCCTTGAAAAAATAAACCCCTCAGCAAATTGGACTCCAATTGGCCGGCCAAATACCCGCCCCTTGGCTTCCATAAAGTCCAGAAAATCCTTGCCCGAAATAGGCGTATTCGGCGCGGTACCGGTTGGATCGAAAAACTGGGAACGGAAGGCCAAAATGGCCTCCATCTTTTTGGAAAAAAATGGCGTGACATCTACGACGAAATCAGGATCCAACTGCTTGTCCTGAATGTAATGGTAAACCGCCTTGGGTCGCCATTTCTCCTGTTTAACGCCTGCATTATCAAAGGTCTCGATCCTTTCAAGCCCTGCATAAAAACAGGCATCCAGGGTCATTTTGGCTGCCCGGCCATGATCCGGATGGCGATCGTCGGGCGCATTACAAAGCACGATCTCCGGTCTACAGGCGCGAAGGACACGTACGATCTTTAGCCAGCTTTCCGGCTTGTGCTCAAAAAGTCCGTCAGGAATATCCAGGGTTTCACGAAAAGTGCAGCCCAGGATTCTGGCAGCCTCAGCAGCTTCTTCAGCGCGAATTGCTGCGCTGCCACGCGTGCCGAGCTCCCCCTGACTCAGATCAAGGATTGCAAATGTTTTACCCTGGGAAGCGTGTCGGAGCAAAGTACCACTGGCACTCAATTCTACGTCATCCGGATGGATGCCAATGGCAAGGATATCAATTTTTGTCATAATTCAGATTCGACGTTTCAAAGGTCTTAAGGTTTAGGAAGCCTATGGCGGGCAAAAAGTACGAAGTACATTTGCCAAAACAAATTTCCGGACACTATGGAACAAGGCGCTCCCAACAATGATATCCTGCAAGAATTGAACCCTGAACAAAAAAAACACCTGGAGGCACTCCAACACTCCCTGGCCGATACCGAAACACGTGCCCGGCAATTTGAAGCGGGCTGGTCGGACCTCTTTGATCAGAATAAGACCTTACGCGAAGAGAATCATCAGCTTCAGCAAGGTTATGAAAATCTCCGCATTCAGAAGGGTGGATTTGGTATAAAAATGCTTTTACTCTCCGGCCTTGGCGGTTTTATAACCGCATGCATACTCTGTTTTATTTACATTAAGCTCAAACCCAAGGATGCACACATCGTTGCTTTGAATAATTTCAGACGATCCCACCTCTTTGAATACGAACTGGCTTTGAGTAAAAGTCAATTCCGGGAAGTAAAAACATCACTCGAAAACGAACTTCATCGTCCTGACAACAAAACTATTACCCTGGAAATTGAAATGTTGCGCGAAATGGTCGAAGCTGCTGAAAAAGGGTGTGAGTGATGTATGATGTATGATGTATGATGTATGATGTATGATGTATGATGTATGATGTATGATGTATGATGTATGATGTATGATGTATGA
>JBILHS010000192.1:0-5525 GCA_044350425.1 Saprospiraceae bacterium
GTAGTTCTGCAGTGGATGAATTGGACGGCTTTGTCAAAATCGCCCTCTTCCCCAATCCAACCAGTGGTATCACCAGCCTTCAGGCGACCTTCACCCATGCCGTGGAGCCACAGATCGAAATTCTGAACCAATTGGGACAGCGGGTGTGGTATATTTCGGCTGGATCAACGGATCTGCTTTTGGAATCGGTGGATCTGGGAAGTTTCCCGGATGGACTTTATCTGGTTCGGCTTTCTGCGGAGGGTAGAACGATTACGCGGAAACTGGTGAAAGGATAATTAGAGACTACTGGACATTGGACGTTGGACTTTAGACCTGATTTAGCAAATGCATGATTTTCAGGATTTTAGAGTACAAGTCTAAAATCAAAATGTCTAGTAGTCTAGTTTCAGACTCTAAATTGAATAAATCAGTGCTGAACGATGCATTTTTCGGTAAAAAGCAGCTTGCCCCCGCACGCTACCCGGAAGAAATACAGGCCACTTGCAAGCATGGAAACGTCGACTGTCTTGGTTTGCGATCCCGATTCAATATCATAAACCGCCACCAGGCTTCCTAAACTATTGAAAACAGACAGTTTGCCTGCCTCCAGACTGCCCCTCGCCTCTACCTGAACCGTCTGACTCGCAGGGTTAGGATAAAGACGAAGCGCAGCGGTTTGTGCTACCACTTCCTCCTCCGTACCCACCGAGCAAGGCTCCATCATACACCCATTGGCATCTACCTTGAACATCCAGCCGAAAGACCGCGCCGGACTGGGCTTATACCGGTTGGTGAAGCCGATCAGGATACTACTCCCGGAAGGCAGCACCACATGCCCACTGGCGGTTTCTTCAGATAAAACACCGGGGATGTTCCAGTGGATGGTATCGCATGTTTGCCATAATATCTCTCCGTCCGAAGTGATCTTGGTGAGGCAACCTGCCCAGCCGCTTGAACCCAGCCAAGAAAAGTCAGGGCCGACGAGTGCGGTGGATTCGCTAATAATCCAGTTGCCGTCAGGACTGGGAATTAGGTCATTAGCCAAGTTCGCAGCCCATTTAGTAGGACTTAGTCTTTGGGTAAAAATGAGATTAAAATTACTGTCGCGCCGCACAAGTTGCGACCAGCTCAAGACACTATCCTGAGAAAAAAACTCAAATTTTTTGTTGAGGTAAAGCCAGTCTCCATTGTCCATTTTCACGATATCTGAGACTAGGCCTTCATTGGTATCAGACACTCTGAAATCCCACTTAAGGTTGCCGGTGCTGTCCAATGCAAAAATTCGGCTTTTGCCATAATTTTGATTGTTTTGGTTACCCAATACAGATCCGATCAAAATCGTGTTTTCATTCAATACCTTCATGCATCGAGAATTTTGATCCCTGCCAGGCTCAGGATATCGTTTAGTCCACAACACATTCCCTTCTGCATCCGTGCGCGTCAGAAAAGGTTGAAACTTGTTTTGTTGGTCTACCACGGTTCCTCCGATGATATACCCATCCTTATAAGATTCAAAATCGAAGGTTACGACACTGTAAGCATTGTCATAAGGTATTTTTTTAAAGGAGATCACAGCTCCTTTTGCATCATATTTGATCAAAAATTGCGCGGTTTCCGAGAAAAAACCACCAACAAACACAACGCTTCCATCGGGCATCACTTTCAGATCATAGTTAACTCCAAACCCAATATCATTACCTTCAGGATCAAAGTATGGATGAAGACTAAGGATATTCCCGTTCGTATCTGCTTTCAAAAGAGCTACGCCCTGGCTAGTACCGGTATTGCGTAAACTTCCGATAAGATATAGTGTGTCGTTGTGAACTGCACCGTTTATCAAAGTACATCCTGCATCAGAAAATTCTTTATATTGATTGAAACCGGGTTGGGCATAGGCAATGACGGATAGGCTTAAAATCAGATAAAGAAATAAAAATCTCATATCAAATAAATTAAAGACCCGGAAAGTATGTACTTTTTAACTCGAGCACATACTTTCCGGGTAAAATGATCAGAATCAAGGTTGAATCACCAGTTTTTCGGAAAAGATGTTTTGACCACCCCGATCCAGGCGAACGAAATAAATGCCGGAAGGCAAATCAGATATATTAATTGTTTTGCTTTCCTCTTCAGAAGCAACACCCAAGATCATAACCAGCTTGCCGAGGGCATTAAAAATCTGCAAGGTCCCGGCATCAGGGTTACCAGGCAAGTTTACTTGCAATTGCTGATGAGCGGGGTTCGGGAAAAGATGTACTGACTTAAAAGTATTGCCTGCATTCGGACTAGAATTGCGTTGCCCGCCTGGCTCAGTCAATTCATAAGGTGGTTGAAACCAATACCCATAATAAAGCAGAATACCCCTCGCCCAGTTACCACTGTGACTGAATTCTTTTTGAGCAAAAGACTGCAAAGCTGTTTTAGTTGCTTCATTCAGGGCAAAAATATCTTTCCCAGATAATAAAGCGACGAGTTGGCGCATAACAGTTACTTCCTGAGTTTGTGCGGCATTCAAGGTAAACTTGCTGGAAATGAGCTGCAATATCGAATCTGCGGCAGTAGGGCGGTTCAGGTCAAATAAATTCCGGGCAATATAAAACTCTGCCTCCATACGGTCGAAGTAGGAAAGCCACTTTCGGATGGTATCCTGCTGGTTTAAAGTGCCCATTTCATCTGAAATGATCGAACCAACCAAATAGTCCATCCGATCACGAATGGTATTGGCTTGGTTATCATATTGCTGTGCAAGCGCGGTATTGCCCGTTTGCTGTGCTTGGTTAGCTGCATTTTGAGCCGCTAACCAGGCTGTCTTTCGAACAGGGTATTCGTTTTTCATCCCGGCAATCTCCGTCGGTGTCTTACAAGGGCCTGCATTCAAAAAATCGCTAAAATCGCCGTTGTTACCGTTAGTATAGGAAAAAGTGTTGGCCGCAGCGTTAAATCCGCCAGTTGCAAAGTTTGCCTCCCCTTGATCCTGTCTTACGGTAGCACCCAGCTCCACCGAAAAATCAAATATTTGCGGAGCAAAATTGTCATTACACAGGTAATGAAGACCGGTTTTGCCCCCATTATTTTTGTTGGCCAGATTAGCGTAATCAATTTGATGATACTTATTCCGCGAAAAAACATTGTTGAAATTGCCAACGTTTTGCGCAAAGGAGCCAATCGTATTATCGGGTGCTTTGTTGGTAAAAGTTCCTCTCTGAAAAACGTTGTTTGTTAAGCTCAATACTGGAAATTCATCTTTAAACCATGCACCAAACTGATCTGGCAAAGCCAAAGCAGTAGTATTGAAGGGTAGGCCACCCAGGTTGAATATGTTTTCATATACCCTAAAAAAACTCGCGTTGGTTCCGTAAATGCCAATATTGCAGTCTTTAAATGTACTTTTAGAAACAATAACCCCTTTGAACTTATTTCCGATGGCATAGATTCCGTAATCTAAATTTGCAAAAGAAGACCGAGGTTCCCCAATTCCAGCAGACACATGAAATGAGGAACCTCTGCTGAATATACCATACTTGGTTGGATTGCTCAGAATCGTGAAATTCGCATTGTAAAAATCACAACGGGTTATTAGTAGATTTTTGATACTAAAGAGCGATAAATGCGAACGACTGGGGTTTGGATCCTTAAACTTATCTTTTGAGGTTGTTTCAAAAATACTGTGTTCAAATTTTGACATAGTATGTGAAAATCCATAAGTTCTGATGACTGAGCCAATACTATTATTATGGAATGTTGTATTATTTGCATTCACAATTCCTCCATTAGTGCTTTCTACGCCTAGCTCAGCATTTTCCACACGGGCATTCCCTTCACTCTGAAATAATCCATGCGTAGCTAAGGATTGCCCAACACCTGCATTGCCCTGCACTCTCACCCCCAGGGCAGACGCATGAATATTTGAGTTAAAAAGCCGCAGAGCGGCGCAACGTCTGTAGAAAAATGGCAAAAATTGAATTGGAGGTGCAGCGCACCGGAACCCTGGACGATTGCTTCGGTGCGCTGCACCTCCGATAATTCTGCTTTTATCATGTACTACAGACGTTTCGCTGCTCTGCAGCTTTAATTACACATTATATTTCATGCGTTTGCCCTGACTCTCACCCCTTGCCATTTGTCACACCAGGAAGTAAGTGTTCCTCCAGATAAATACAGTCGACCAGCCGGTTGTATGACTAGTTCTGACAAGGAAGCAAATTGAATTCTACCGCTATTTATACGTAATTGGGTATTGGGTGAAATAGTTAAATTTCCGCTGATGTAAGCGTTTCCTGAAGGAGGAAAATCAGGCAAAGGCCATGTTTCATTCGTGTTAATGGTAACATTCCCACCGATAAATTTGAACCTAAAGGGCTGTAGCAGAGGGTGATTCTGTAATGTTGCCTTCATTCTATTATTTTGCTCCGCAACAAATATCGGGCTACAAGCATAAAAATTTGTGTAGGCCATTATATTGTCTAAGTCCGGGTCGGTATTTGGATTAGGCACGTACGTGTCATTTGGATAAAAAGGATTGCAATTGAAAGTGTGCGAAACCCTCTCACAGTTTTGATTTACACAGAATCGCAATTTTTCTGATGGCTGCGTTTCACAAAGTAAATCGCCACAAGTCGTACAATTTACGCCTGTCAAATCAGCGCAAGGAAATGTTTCATGCGGATGCAGAAGGCCCAGACAATGACCCAATTCATGTGATAATACATGCGGTACCTGGACAAAACGATCACCAACCGGGAAAAACGGAAATTCACATAAAGTTGTTTGACCCCAGATTACTACTTCTTGAGCGGCCACACTCGGTAGCGTTGGATTACCTGGATTAAAGGCCGTCCCACCGCCATAATAAGCAATAAATAGCGATTCATCAACATGGACAAAATCCTTAGGAAGAATATAAACATCGATACCATCATCGTGTCCATATCTTTCAGTTAGTTCCGCGGTCCAAAGTGCAGGACTTTGGGTAAAATCAGGATCATAATGCCTCTCCAAACAGTAAAAAAAATCAATTTGCGCAGCAAGAAAATCCGAATTTGCGTCCTGAACCAAACTTGCAACTTCGGCATCAGAAAGCGTTGGGTCGCTTTGAAAACGCTCGCAAACGTGTATGTACAGCTTTACATACTCTGTGCCATTGTTTACAATTGTGTTCGATGGACTGGGGGTGTATTGGATGTTTGAGCCTTCAACAAGGCACTGCGCCATCACCTTGTAAGGGGAGGCTGCGGTAATTAATACAAAGGCAAAAATTAAATGGCGTAACTGGATGTTTTTCATATATAATTTTGAATTGGTGTCAATAATTACTACAAAGGTTTAGGAATGCCCCGAGAAAAGCCTCTTTTGTATATTAAGTCTAAGCTAACTCTTGCCTCATTCGTTTTTACCTAAATTGGTATCTTCCGTCGAAATGATTCCTGCAAATTTGTCAAAAGGTAGCCAACCCTTTGCTCTTTCTGCTCGATTAGCGCAATCAATGTATCTTCGCCAACCAAGTCACGGAATGCTTGAACCCTTGGATGTTTTTAACCACCTTC
>JBILHS010000194.1:0-5523 GCA_044350425.1 Saprospiraceae bacterium
TAAATACCGACAGGGATCGTTTCTGTTTGGAGGGTTACCAGCTCCGTGCCAAAAGCCTTGGTCTGCCCTATCCAAATTTTTCCTGAAATATCCATCAAAGTGATTTGCCCTGCTGATTCCGGGGCAAGTTGGATCGCAATCTGATCATTGGCCGGATTGGGCCACAGACGCATTCCTTTTGGTTCGATCTGTATCGGTGCTCCGGTCCCCACGATGGGTGCATCAATCCCTAAAGAATCGCATACGCTGCCGGGGACGTCGTAGAGGCGGTAGTGAGGCACATTAGGCATGGTAAAAGCATGGTAGGCAGGCATTTTCACTCCATGCTGTTCTACTTCACAGGCTAAGCCTGGCGCATCGGGATGATGGATAATATGCAGCACGTCTGTCCCAAAATTCGATGAGCCATAAATCTTGCCATTGGGCGCCAGCGCGAGATGATAAAATGTAGTGGGCAATTGCGACAAAAAACCATCATATTCCGCTACTGGCACCACGCTACCAGCTACGTCAGCGGCATCCATGTCGTATTGCAATATCCAAAGCCCCGTAGTGACATACAGAAAGCGGGAGTTAGGCGAATAGGCAAGGCCCATGGCCGCCACAGAATCTGCCTTGAGATCAATGTAGCCAGGGTTTGAAAGCAAGCCTGTACATCGATCAAAGTCGTAAAAATTGACTCCGTTATTGATATTTCCACTGGCATAACGGGTACCATCCGGAGAAAAGCACATTTGCCCTACCCAACTCTGGTAGGAAGAGAGGCGACCTATCTGCTGTTCACCCTGATAATGTACACCAGACGGATCAAAAAGAAAAAAGTGAAACTTTGCCTTCCCATCTGGTGGAAGCGTGAAAAAGCGGTGGCTTTCTTCTATGACCACCCACCAGTCCCGCCCATTGGCATGGCGACAAGCCGTGATCATGCCCGTAAGCGTATCGGTCAGTAAGGGTTCGTTTTTGGCGATCACTTTGCCCAGGCCATTGTTGGCAGAGGCATCTATGATAGAATACAGGCAATCTCTTATGATCGAAGATGCCCCCCACAATCGCAGGTGGAATAAAGCGTAAAGAGAGTCACTCCCTGGCACAGGCAAAAACAAAGCGCCTTGGTCGTTCAAATAACCTCCGGAATTATCGTCACAATATTGCTCATGCGCTGGCCCCTCATTAATGTAGTCTCCATTGTCCATTAGCTGATGGTCCCGGTTCTGTATTTGACAGCCATTAGTGTATGCAATAAGATTGCCATTGGTATCGCTAATACTTGCTTTATCCCAAAGAAAACCAATTATAGTTTCAAAATAATTCAGTGTTGGATTCTCGGTCTCGAAATTAATCAAGGTACCACCGTAATGTAGGGCCGGATTACTGGGGCTGTAACCAAAAATCCAGGTATAATCATATTTGGCTTGAGCAGAAACCGAAAAAACAGGTAAACAAAACAGAAAACATAGAAATCGTGCTTTCATAACTGGAGAAATAAAGACCCGTTGCTCCCGACAGAAGCCAGGAGCAACGGGTCGGTGAATTGAAAAATTAGTGCTGTACAGCTACCTTTTGAGTGAATAGTTCGCCATTGGCAGAACGGAATGAGATCATATAAATTCCCGCAGGTATACTTTCCGTTTGAATCAATGCCAGTTCTTCACCCAGCGACTTGGTTTTTGATGCCCAAATTTTGCCGGCAATATCCATCAGAGTGATTTGCCCTGCTGATTCCGGGGCAAGTTGGATCGCAATCTGGTCATTGGCCGGATTGGGCCATAGACGCATTCCTTTTTGTTCGATCCGTATCGGCGCTCCGGTCCCCACAATGGGTGCATCAATCCCCAGTGAATCACAAATACTGCCAGGCACATCATAAAGGCGGTAATGAGGGAAGTTGGGTAAAGTATATTTATGATTAGTAGCTAGCAAAAGTCCATGTTGTTCTACCTCGCAGTTTAATCCTTTTTCGTTAGGGTTGTGAATAATGTGCAACACAAATACTCCAAAGTTGGCTGTTCCATAAATTTTGCCATCCGGCGCAAGTGCTAAATGATAAAACGTTGTTGGTAGTGGAGCCAAAGCACCATCATACTTAGCTACAACTGTTTTGCTGGACACAAAATCAGATGATTCCATGTCATATTGGAAGATCCATATTCCGGTAGTAACATATAAAAATCGGGAGTTGGGCGAAAAAGCCATGCCCATTGCGCCCATGGTATCCGCCAAAAACTCAAGACGTTGAGCATTGGACAGTTGGCCTGTACATCGGTCAAAGTCAAAAAGATTGATCCCATTGTATACATTGCCATTGACATAACGCTTGCCGTCCGGCGAAAAACAAGACTGCCCTACCCAGCTTTGGTAAGTAAAGAGCTGACCAATATGCTGCTCCCCTTGATAATGAATGCCATAAGGATCAAATAGATAAAGGTGGTATTTACCTTTTTCACCCGTTGGTATCATTGCGTTTTTATGATTCTCCTGAATTATCAACCACCAATCTCGCCCATTTGCATGGCGACAAGCACTGATTTTACCCGAAAATGTATCCGTCCGTAGTATTTGATTCTTAACGTCCACTTTACCCGGGCTACCATTTGCTTGTGCGTCTACTACTGAATACATCAAATCCTTAATGATTGAGTTAGCATCCCCGTTCCTCGTGTGGAAGAGATAATAAATGGAGTCAGAATCAGGCTTTGGAAGAAAAAGAGAGCCTTGTTCGTTGGAGTACCCACTTGCCTCAGAACATTGCTGCTGGTGTGCAATCCCGGGGTTAATATTATCCCCATTTTCCATGAGATGGTGCTCCCTGTTTTGGATTTGGCAACCGTTCGTGTAAGCAACCAGGTTTCCATATTTGTCGCTAATGCTGGCATTATCACCGGAATAGGCAATCTCTGTTTCGAAAAAACTTATGTTGTGATCAGACCCATCAAAAGAGACTAAAGTACCGCCAAAATAATTCTGAGGCTCATTTGGCGGATAACCAAACAACCAATTGCTATCGTATTTACTTTGGGCCCGTGCAAGCAGCGGCAGGCAAATGGCTATACAAAAGAGCAGTTTTTTCATGTTTTTGAAAAACAAGATTCTGCCACCCTTGAATTTTTCAAGAGCGGCAGCGAATCATTGGATTGTGATGCTAATGCTGGATCAAGACTTTTTGAGTATTCTGATTCCCCGTGTCCGACTGGAACGATACAAAGTAGATGCCCGAAGGAATTGCGTTTGTGTCCATGGTAATAACAGCTTCTCCATTACGCTTGGTTTGTTTTAACCACAGCTGGCCTGTAAGGTCAAACAACTGAATCTGGCCTGTAGCATCAGTGGATAATTGTATGGAAAGCGTTTCTGAAACTGGGTTTGGGAATAATATCATTGGGTGGGATCCCAGATTTTTACCAAATTCAGCTTCATTACTGCGATTACGGCTTAGTCTTGCGTTATTACCATTGCATTTTGGCAGCAACTTTTTAGCGTCATCCACAGCCAATCCTCCTTCAGCTTGATCATCAGCTGTAAGTGCCAGAAGTTGGGCCTCTTCAGTAGTGTTGAGGGTGCCATTCAGGAAAAGTTGAATGCTCAAATGATTGAACAAACGCCGGTTGGACTCGTTTGTGGTTCCAACAAAAAGCAGATTATTAGTGGCCAAGGCAGCCTGTAGCTTAGCAACCTGCTTTTGTCTGATTTGAGCTTTTAGCGCAACCTCCTGGGTATGCAATGGACGTAGTTGTGTCAACAACACCTCGGTTGCAGCAGCAAAAGTTGGATTAGTTGTCGGTGTACCAGGTATCGTCTGACCATTAGCCAATGCTATAAGTTGTACTTGAATATTACCACGTTGACTCTCAATATAATCCATATAGGTTTGGTCGGCTGGTTCAATGGCGTATGCCTCACGGATTTGACTTTCTACTTGAGCGAAACGCCCTGCGCTGGTGTTCAACCAAGTGTTGTAAAAGTTAGTAGCGCCGGAATTTCCGTAGCGAAGTGCAGGAAAACGCATCAACTTGTCCATCAACAAACGGCGTGCCTCCCACTTTGAAACATTGTTAAGCGATCCAAATATTCCTGTCTGCATAATTACAGATGCGTCATAATCACTCAAACGCGGAGGAGTAGGGGTTTGGACTCAGGGCAAACGCATGAAATATAATGTGTAATTAAAGCTGCAGAGCAGCGAAACGTCTGTAGTACATGATAAAAGCAGAATTATCGGAGGTGCAGCGCACCGAAGCAATCGTCCAGGGTTCCGGTGCGCTGCACCTCCAATTCAATTTTTGCCATTTTTCTACAGACGTTGCGCCGCTCTGCGGCTTTTTAACTCAAATATTCATGCGTCTGCCCTGGGGTTTGGACTGCACCTGGTTGACACCAATCGGAGGTTGTGCCTTGATTAGAAAACCATCCAATATTGGGTGTTAAATTAGTAGAAGAAGGAAAAAATATAGATCCGGGTTGGAATTGATTTTCAATGAAAAATTCCGAATCCAGTTCATTCCCGTCACAAATACCAGCCTTATTTGAATACGCACCCGGTGTGTCAAGCCAGGTATTTCCATGCCTGGCTTGGTCACCAATTGAGCCTGGCAGGACAACACCCCCATTGGTGGAAGCAGGTAAGATTTTCAAACCCGTATTATGCACCCCAAAGCTATTGCTGCTAAAATCCGTCTGGCCATTGTTACCACTCATTTGTATGCCGGTTTGAGAACCGTTTACAGTATTGTCACACATTTTCACCCCCAGGGTGGCATTGTTTACCAAAATAGACGTACTGGCAAATCCAGGGACATTCGTTGGAACAAAAGCATTTCCGTTGATGGTATTGTGACTGATTTCACCGCCCGCTCCCAGTTGATCGTTATAAAGAATACCGTTGCCCATAAATGCCTTTGCCGCAGTAACCGTATTGCCATTTACTTTGGTATTGTCAAAAGCGTCGGATGTATTGATAAAGATGCCGCTATTGACCAACCCTGAGGCATTCCCATTCGGGGTAGGGATATCAAAAAAGATGGTGTTGCCAGATATTTCTGCCTCGTCAGTAACCGAAATATTAAAGCTTGATTCTACCTGAATTCCATCTGAACCAAAAATTGAACGATCTTCGGCATCCACTTGATTGATACGATTGTTATTGATTTTGAGGTGTTTGCCAAGGCTGGCAATAGGTCGCTCAGCCCAAACTCCAGCAACATACGGTGCTGTCAACAGGTTGAAGTCATTGTTGATTATCCTGATTTGTTCCGAAGCTGTATTTACAACAGAATGTAGGCCGAGTAAAAAGCTACCGTCCAACTTACAGTCCCGCACTTCCAGATCTGACCTAACGGCCAAAATTGCACCTTGTGCACCTTCCGATTCAAAAGTACAATTACGGGCTAATATGTGGCTTCCGGTGAATAGAATGTTGTCTGATGAATAAGCCGTATAAATGGCATAACCAAACTGATCACCACCTTCAACCAGTCCAAATCTCTTAAAATCCGCATGTTGAATGACCAAGTCTGCATCTTTAAGATA
>JBILHS010000117.1:0-17162 GCA_044350425.1 Saprospiraceae bacterium
TCGTAACTCTCTTTTGAGCAACGAAGTTTACAACCCAGAATCAATTTCAAATCGTTCACATCCAAAAGCCTTTCTAAAAAATTGATTGCCAACAAATTAACCCAGATTCAAAATTCCTTAACCGGACACTACTGATAAAACCTATAACTTTGACAGACCACACTCAAACATCAAGTATCAAACACCCTCAAACTTCGAAGATCTAAATCAGAATCTCTACTATAGAATGGTACTGGAAAACGGGTGGTAGGACACTTGACCGAAAAAGCTAACAAACTCTCCGCTAAAACTAATTTCACTCACACACATAAAAAACACATTTCTGAAACTCACAATCGCGGTAGTAATGGCTCTGGCCGCAAGCCAAACAGTAATAGCGCAGAACACCTCCGAATTAGACCGTCGCAATGGATTTAAAGACGTGCACCTTGGTGACCAGTATTCTAAATGGGCAAACGAGTTGACGCTTCCTGGTAGCACAGATTTTGGAATGCTTGGATATGAATTTAAACAGGAATGTCTTTGGAGGTACGATGTATTTGAAACGCCAGTCCAGTCCGTTACTTTGTACTTCTCTGACAACTCACTGAAGGAAATATCGGTTAAGACGGAATATTTCCAACATTTGGGCGGCGAATTGCTCCCATCCGGAGAGATTCGAATGGAGGAAATACAGCCTACCTTAGATAAGCTTTCGGGATTATTTGGCAAACCATGGGACATAACACGACCTGCCAACAAAGAACAGCAAAAGTTTAACGGCTTAATTTCTTACGCGTGGGCAGGCCAGAAAGTTCTTTTAAAAATGTGCTATGAAAATAAGGCCGTTGGCAAATCCTATTTAGTCATAAACATCTACGATATGCCGTTTTTGATGTATAATAACGGCTTTTAAGCTGTGAATTACTTTCAAATTGTACTTTCGCATTGTTCTTCAACAGCTTGGACGCTGTGAACCTTTTGTTTGACGCGGTTGTGAATTCCGTCTCGGTAGGCGTTCTCCCAAGCATATCAAGGCATCTTCCCGGCTGCACTTAGGTCTTTTTTGTGACCAGCGCCACTTCAACAGGATTCCGAACGCTTGGCGGCTCGAGGAGTATTGATACATCAAGTCGGATCCCGCCCTGATAAGTGAGACAAAGAGCTTGTTCACGGCATCTTAACTTTATATCTTGGAACATCTTTTCTGCCAATTATTTTTCCCTTAGCTCTTTGTTTTTTCACATAGCCAGACACTGAAGCACTGGTTCTAATTTCTGTTAAGATTCCTAAATGCCTCAATACTGTTACTTCTTGGGTAAATTTTTCAGTTTCAGTATTGCTGATATTTAATGCTTGAAAAATATCATTGCTTGAAATTTCTTTATCACCAAGCCCAAGTAAAATAATTTGTTTTTGATTTTTTGAGAGTTTATATCTTCCAAATTGATTTAGATATTCCACTTGTTTGGCACTAAAAATGGTCTTATTTGAAAGTGTTACTCTAAACCAAAGTCCATTGGAATATAATTCAGGTTTTTCAAGTTCTTGTTCTTGCATAAGATTGAAAATTCTTTTCATTCCTTCTCCAAGTTCTCGCATTAACTTATTTTCCCTTAATACTCTCGCTATTAGGGCGTTTCGGGATTCGTGAGAACCCTCTAATTCATATAAATTTTTAACTGTCAAGGTTGAAATTAAAGCACCCGGACTTTTAATCTCCATTCTATCATTGAAAATGTAAATCTCAATAGCATTTGCAATACTATAATCTCTATGTGCAATCGCATTCAGAATAGTTTCTCGAACTGCATCTTCGGGGTAAATGTATTTTTGTTCAAATTGTGAATTAGTCCCAAATTCAGTTTTATAAGCTAAATATGACCTTAAGTGTTCCCAAGATTTAATTACTAATTCAAAGATATTTCCCTTTACAGTGTCATCGCTGACAACATTATATTTTTCTCCTGCTTCTAATGTATTTCCTTTTACTTTGAGAAATCGCACCTGACTCCTCGGATGCCATCTGTCTATATCAGTAGCAAAAAGTAGCAAGGCAGCCCTTTTAAGTCTAAGTCCATTTTGAGCATATTCAGCCAGACCAATTTGCTGTAGATATCTTTCAACGCTTAATCCTTTAATATACTGATCAGCTATACCTTGAAGCAATTTAACATCCAGATCTGTAACATTTGCACCATCAACAAATTGGCTATCAAATTCTCTTGATTTTATTTCTTGTCTTTCAAATTGAATTTGGTCAACAGATGCAGGCATCGTGGATTTATCTTTTCTTCTAACACACCTCCCATCAGGGAGTTGGTAAATCATTGTAGTCCCTTTGTTTACAGAAAAGTATAAAATCGTTTTGTTGTCTAAAACAAGTTTATTTGCATTATTTAATGGTAGTTGTTGACCCTGATATACATGTGAATGAATAGAACCGAGCATTGTTTGAACATCTTCCTCAGAATGAGGAATTCCTGTAATTGTTCCATCATCTTCTACACCGATTAAGATTGCTCCGCCATCAGCATTAGCAAATGAAACTAATGCTTCTCCAATGTCTGAACATATAGATTTAGTTAACCTTGGTTTTTTATTGTCAGGTCGCCCTTCCAAAGCTGATTTGAATTCTCTAAAGTGGCTTTCACCAAGGATTAGAGTGTTTCTTACTTTGTCAGCTAATAATAGTATGTCGTCCATTTACTTTTAATCTAAATTAAAGGATCTCAAAGGTAGCAATGTTTTTTGTTTCTCTACCCTGTCAGCTGTTACCCAAGTACAGCGCGGAAGGTGCCTCTTGGTATGCCTGGGGGAACATCTAATGGGGAGTGAAAAGACCCCCAGACTTTTTATTTGGCTTGTCCAATGGTGGAGATTTAAACCACCTCATCCATGGCAGAAAGATATGCTCTTACCGACTTCATCCCTTTCTCCATCACTTCCCGTGGAACATCCTCTATCGGGTTCCCTTCCAAAAACACGACCTTTTCTTTGACCCCGGGATTTTCCCCCTTCAATTCCAGGTCAATTTTCAGGTCCGGGAAAGCCAACAGAATCTGAGGGAATCGTCGGAACCGGTTGTATCGAAGGTCAAGACGGTTTAAACTGGTCAGGGCACTCAGTTGCTTGGGCAGCTCCTCCAATGCATTATGACTGAGTACAAGTTGTTCCAGTTGTTGCATGTTGCCGATGTCCTCCGGCAAGCCGGCAATCTGATTGTGGGACAGTGTAAGGTGCCGGATACTTTGATTTTTAAACAACCCGGAGGGGAGTTTCCGAATCTTGTTTTTGTCCAATCCCAGCCAATGGAGTTGGGGCGGAATTTCCGGGAGTTGATCAAAGGGCATTTGGATGGCATTTTTTAGTTATAAGTGCCGGGTTCGGCACTTAACAGGTGAATACAACAGATAAGTTCCTGAAAAAATTCCCCCTCAACCTCCAAATTTCATTAACCATCGCGGCACAGGATTGTTTGTGGTAAAAAGATCACGGTATGCCCCCTATCAACATAGTCTGGTTCAAGCGAGATTTAAGACTGCAGGACCACGAACCCCTGCTCCGGGCTGCCCTTGCGGAGGAGGCAACGCTCCTGCTTTATATTTTTGAGCCTTCCGTGATGCAGCATTATGACAGTGATATCCGACATCAACGTTTCGTCTATGAGAGCCTTTTAGACCTAAACAATCGCTTAAAGCTCAATCATTTAGAAATATTGATCTGTCACAATGAAGCTGATCTTGTTTTTGAAATGCTTCGTGAAAACTACCTCATTAAAACCGTTTTTTCCTACGAAGAAATAGGGGTAAATCTGACGTATGACCGGGATAAACGCCTGAAAAAATGGTTCAGCAAAAACCATATCCAATGGCTTGAAAGCCAGACCAGCAGCATATTCCGGGGCCTGAAAGATCGAAAAACATGGAAAGAAGATTGGTACGAAACGGCTGGAAAACCCTTGCTAAATCCGGATCTATCCCGGATAAAGGCGTCCGATCACCCGATCCCAGCCCTAAGCTATGAAAAGCTGCGGGGTCCCGCCTTGCCTTCTGGCATCCAAAATCGTCCTCCGGCCTTTCAACCCGGTGGAGAAACGGCGGCCTGGAAATATCTCCAATCGTTTCACGAAAGTCGGGGACGGGAGTACATGAAAAACATCTCCAAACCCGAAGCGGCGCGGTTTCATTGTGGACGTATTTCGCCTTATCTCGCCTGGGGTTGTCTTTCTAGTCGGCAGGTTTATCAGTTTTCGCAGCCTTATGCAAATCAGATGGGTAAACGAAATCTGGATCAGTTTTTAGATCGCTTGCGTTGGCGGGATCATTTTATGCAAAAATTCGAAAGCGAGGCAGCCATGGAGTTTCAAAACGTGAATGGTGCTTATGATGGTTTGCGCACGGAAATCAATCCCGCTTTTTTAACCGCATGGAAGGAAGGCAAAACGGGATTTCCGCTGGTCGATGCGTGTATGCGCTGTGTTCAGTCCACGGGTTATCTGAACTTTCGGATGCGGGCGATGGTCGTGTCGTTTCTGACCCACACGCTTTGGCAGCCTTGGCAGGCGGGCGTGGGGCATTTGGCGCAAATGTTTTTGGATTACGAACCAGGCATTCATTTTGCCCAGTTTCAGATGCAGGCGGGGGTGACGGGTGTGAATACCATTCGAACTTATAACCCGATCTTAAATTCCGAAAAGCACGACCCGGAAGGTGTTTTTATCAAAAAATGGGTACCTGAATTGAAAGATCTGCCCATAAATTTCATGCATGAACCCTCCAAAATGACGTCCTTGGATGCCCAGTTTCTTAATTTTGACCTTGAAAAAGATTATTTCAAACCAATTATTGCGTTGAAAACCGCTTCCCGCAAAGCCTCTGAAAACCTGTGGGCGGTGAAAAAAAGTGACGAAAGCAGGGCCAATGGCAAGCGAATTCTGGCGAAGCATATCATTCCGAATGAGGTCAGGAGACCGTAGTTTGACATTTTGACAATGGACTCGCCCGAAAAAGACGTGAAAGGCATATTTAAAAGCACATGCCAAGCCATAGAATGAAATTAGGCGACCAGAGCCATGAAATGATTGCTCGGCTCTGCTCGCCTGACGCATGGGGGTGCTAAAAAAGCTACAAATGTTGAGCCTCTCTGAGGCTAGTGCCGTCTCCGCACGAATCAATCTTCAATTTAGGTGTATAGATCATGCACTTGCTGGATTAAGTCTAACGTCTAATGGTCCAGCAGTCTACTATTAGCTTACATTTTACCTTGTTTCCCCAATCTTCATCCGTCATTTTGTGCTTTTTATCCAAGTCTTATACTTTCCTGCGGATCAAATTTGACCTTCGCCTCCTGAATCAGTTTTTCTCTACCAAAGGCATCCTTATAAAATGGCAAATCAACAGCCCAAACAAAAGAAAAGAACCCTGCTCTACGTCCTTATCGGCGTATTTGTGTTGCTCATAGCGGCAGCCGTGTTCAAAGCCAAGCAAAAACCCAAAGGCGAAGAGGTGACGGTTGAAAAGGTCGAGAAACGTACCATTAAAGAGACCGTGAGTGCAAGCGGTAAAATATTTCCTGAAACGGAGGTCAAGATCAGCTCGGACGTTTCGGGGGAGATCATTGAACTTTATGTGAAAGAAGGTGATTCCGTAACTGCCGGACAGATATTAGCCAAAATCAGACCCGATGAATACCAGAGTGCACTTGAACAAGGCCAGGCCTCTGTGGGATCTGCGCGCGCGCAACGGGAGATCTCCAGTTCCAATGCAAAGGGCAGTGGCGCACAGATAGATCAGTTAAAAGCCGATCGGCAACGGGTGGTAGCCCAACTGGAAGTGGCGCGCAATACCCACCAGCGCAATGAAAAACTTTACAAGGACGGGGTGATCTCTACCTCCGAATTTGAGTCCTCACAAAACAATCTGAGGGCTGCTGAAAGCGCGCTGGCCGTATCTGAAGCCAATTTGCGTTCCGCAGAAAGCAATCTCACCAGTGCAAAAGCAGGAGTTCAGGCCTCAGAATTTGGGATTAACTCTGCCAATGCCCGCCTGAAAGAACTTCGCACCAGTCTTCAAAAAACCATCGTGACCGCTCCGGTCAGTGGCATTATCAGCAAGCTGAACGTAGAAAAAGGGGAACGCGTGGTTGGTACCCTGCAAATGGCAGGTACTGAAATGATGCGCGTGGCCAACCTGCGCAGCATGGAAGTACAGGTGGAGGTGAGTGAAAATGATATCCTCAAAGTGAGTCTCAATGATGAAGTGGATATTGAGGTGGACGCGTACCTGGGCCGCAAATTCAAAGGCAAGGTCTCCGAGATCGCCAACAGCGCGAGCAATGTGGGCACGGCTGCAGGAGCTAGCCTGAACACGGATCAGGTGACCAATTTTGTGATCAAGGTGCGGATGGACCCTGCTTCTTATGCCGACCTGCTGAAGGATGGCCGTCGCTACCCATTCCGCCCGGGTATGTCCGCTTCCGTGGATGTGTATACACAGATGGTGGAGGGACTTACGGTGCCTATCATTGCCGTTACGGCCCGGGATGAAGATGAAAAAGACGAAAAAGATAAGAAAGACGAAGAAGAGGAGGGGAAACCCGCCTCCGCCGAGGCTTCGGCGGGTAAAAAAGACAATGACCTGATCAAGGAAATTGTGTTCGTCATGACGAACGATACGGTCGGGATACGGGAAGTGAAAACGGGTATCCAGGACAATGACTACATTGAGATCGTATCGGGATTGCAGGAGGGAGATGTAGTGGTCACGGGGCCATATTCTGCCATCGCCCGCAAGTTAAAGGGCGGCAGCCGTATCCGTGTCTCCGACAAAAAGAAAGGAGAGGGCGCAGAGAAAAGCGGTATAAAGGTGGAGATCGATTGAGGCAATAATAGCGCAGCTTATATTAAAAAGGAATCCCTCCTGTGGCTTTTGGCTGCAGGAGGGATTTTTTGTTTTTCTACATGTTCACGTAAGTTTATTAAAGTGCATTCACTTTTAATACAAACCAGTCAACTTCCTTTCAATAACCATTCACTTCAATTTTTACTGACATGATTAAACCGATTCAATTTTCGAAAATGCTTGTACTTGCGTGGATAGCCTTTTTTGGCTTCGCAGGTCTTTCGGGGCTCCATGCCCAAACCATCTCCAAAGCTAAATATGACAAGACGTCCAAAGTGCTCTCCTTGGACGAGTCGGCCACTTTCGGCTATCTTTTCCAATTGGACCTAGCACCTTTAAGCTTTGCCAGTAGTGAAAAGGCAGATGAGTTTTTTAGCGATCTGACCACCGAGCTGGTCTCGTTCAAGGTGAATTTTGAAAAACGTACCGCAGATGTGCTGCTCAGCACCCGCATGAAATCAGACTGGAGAGCCAAGGACTGGAATACATATTTGGCTCAGCTGCCGAAACCGTAAACGGTTGCAGCCCTTTTTCCTTAGAGCTGATGCATTATTTTTTCGAGTGACGATTTCATGAGTGATGATTGTTGAGGTAGAGGTGTGAATGCAGATTGCCGAAGTCCCGCCAAACAACCCTCACAATTTCAAAAATCGTCCTTGAATTCAACAATCATCACTCATATAATCATCACTCGTCACTCAAAAAAACTCTACCCTTCTAAAATTTTACCTCTAAAATTAAAGAAGCAGCCTCCTTCCTATTTCAATTAAAAAAATCAAACCGATCATGAAACACATTCCTTCCTATAAATTGGGCCTGTTGAGCCTGGCTTTTACTTTTGCTCTTTCTTTTGCCGCCACCGCTCAGTTGAGTGTAAGCAGCGGCTTTAGTGGTTCGGCACTTGCTACCAACCTGGTGGGTCCCGGGGTGACCATCACCAACGCCAATCTCATCTGTCCTAACGGCGCCTCAGGTACTTTTTTGGCCGGGGCGGTCAACGATGTGGGCTTCAATAAAGGCGTTCTCCTTACCTCTGGTCAGGTCAGCATTGCAGCCAATCCAAACAATGCATCGGGTGCCGGAAATGACAACGGAGCAGCCGGAGACGCCACCCTCAACGGCCTGATCCCGGGCTTCACGGCCTACGATGCCTGCGTGTTGGAATTTGACTTGGAAGCCATTGGCAATAAAGTCAATTTTGAATACGTCTTTGCTTCCGAAGAGTATGAAGAGTATTACTGCAAGATCTACAACGACGTTTTTGGCTTTTTCATCACCGGCCCAAACCCTGCGGGCGGTACCTATTCCAACCTGAACATTGCGCTCGTGCCGGGTACCAGCATCCCGGTTTCGGTCAACAATGTGGGCCCGTCCAGCTGTTCCGGCGTGGACAACCGGACCCTGTATCAAAACATGTCGGGGGCAACTACCATGCAATATGATGGCAAAACCAAGGTTTTAAAAGTGGAACTGGCGCTCAAGCCCTGCCAAAAATATCGCTTCAAACTCGGTGTTGCGGATGCCGGCGACCGCATTCTGGACTCCGGCGTTTTTCTGAAAGAAGGTAGTTTCCAGTCTTCCCCGCCGGTGATCACTTGTTCGGCGCCCATCAGCATCAACAATGATGCAGGGGTTTGTGGCGCAAAAGCCACTTATGTGCCTACCGTCAGCGCTGATTGTCCGGTCACGACCAGCTGCACACCCGCTTCCGGTACTTTATTTCCGGTGGGCGTCACTACGGTCACCTGCAAAGCCGTCGATCAATTAGGCAATGTAGGTACCTGCAATTTTAACGTCACTGTCAAAGACAGTGAAAAGCCAAGCATTACCTGCCCCGGAACGCTTACGATCAGCTGTGAAGCCTCGTCACTGCCTGGTGCGGTAGGTTTCCCGGTTACAGCAGATAATTGTGGTGCTTTGCCGGCCACTTTTGCGGACGCTACGGTGCCGGGTTCCTGCCCCAATGAGTTTACCATCAACAGAACCTGGACCGTGAAAGATGCTGCCGGAAATGCCAGTACCTGCCTTCATGTCGTCAAAGTGGAGGATCAAAAATCGCCTGTCATCACTTGTCCGGCCAATGTCACAGTCACCTGCGACACTACAGCGGCCAAAACAGGCTTTGCCACGGCCACAGACAATTGCGACCCCAGTGTGAGCATCAGCCGCCGGGACGTGCATATTATCGGCGATTGCGATTGGCTCTGTATCACTGAGCGGCATTGGACGGTCACGGACGATTGCCGCAACACCAGCAAATGTGTGCAGATCATCACAAAGGATGTTTCGCCACTCATCGAGCAAGCCCTGGCAGCGGGTCCGCTGAAGTGGGGACAAAATGCCGCGACGGTCACCCTGCCTCCTGGGAAAGGCAGCTGTGTCACGCAGTGGTTGCCTTATTCCGGCACCGTGCCCAAAGCTTTGAAATTTGACGATGCCGTGGCCGGCGCAGATTGCCGGCTGATGAGCAACCCGATCGATGCAACAGGGCATATTGTGAACCCATTGTTGGGCGAAGCCATCAAGTTGAAAATTCTGGTGCGTCTGAAACCTTCACTTGGAACGACCAAACTGAGTGCCATCCCTTGCGATATGCACTTCATTGTGCGCCAGGCGTTGGCGGCCAATCCGGATGTAAACGAGCTTTTGCGCGTCACCGACCTGACCCTAGGTAATGTTAATGTGAATCTTTTGGTACCTGAACACGCCATGCACCTGCTGAAAGTGCTGAAATGTGTCAATGCAGGCCGAAGTGTTTGTAACCCATAAAAAACAGTACCCAGGAACGATGTACTTTTGCGCCGTGTCCCGCCCATGCGGGATGCGGCGCAATTTTTTATGGAAAATCAAAATCCTTTGTCCCGGGAAGCGGATTCAGAAAACCAGGCACAGACTCCGGCAGAGAAGACCGAATGTCTTTCTTCCACTGCTACCCTATTCTGGAGGGTATTTATACCGATCTTCGTTACGGTATTTCTGAGCGGACTCCTGCTCACCTTTGTACTCATTCCGGAGGAAGAGCTTTATTTGCCATTTCCGATCCTTTGGGGCCGACTATTCCTCCTCACCTTGTGGCTGGGTTGGCTCTTGCTTGCACGCAAAACTTTATGGCGTCTGAAGCGTGTAGACGCCAGTGCCACCCATTTTTTTGTCACCAACTACTGGCTCACAGTGCGTTATCCCTGGAGCGATGTGGAAAAACTGGAAGAAAAAAGGCATCTGGGGCGTCGCATCATACATCTTCACTTGCGGGCTCCCGGTCGTTTTGGCCAGAAGATCTCTTTCCTGCCGGACGGACGATTTGAGGCCTGGGAAAAGGAGAATGAAGCGGTGTTGCCCAATACAATTTAGAAGAAATCCTGCAGGTTGGTACCGATGCCCAGATGTGCCACGCCACCAGCCAGGTGGTAAGCGCCATAGCCGAAATCAACGCGGAAACGGCTGATCTTCACCCCGATGCCACCGGAAAAACCGGCCAGGCTGCGGTAGTTGCTGACGCTCAGTTCGCGTTTTAACAGGTGATTGTAGCCCAGACGTAGGCGAAAACCTTCATTTTTACCGAGCAAAAACTCTCCGTTGAAGATCAGGTGGCGAAAAAAGTTGTCGATCGCTGCAGTGGCCTTGCTTTCGGTAGGCTGCTGGTCTCCAAAAAGCAATACTTCATCTCCCTGCAAACTTGGATCGTTGTACCGGATATCCCACTCCTGCAGATGGTGGGCAATGATGCTGAAACGGAACGGAAGGTGCTTCAGCCGTTTGCTTACCCCCAGTTGAATATCAAACGGTAAGGTTTCTTTCAGGTCTGCATAGGTGGTAAGTTGCGTGCCGGCGTTGCGGATCACCAGACCAACGGTGAAGCGACTGGCAGAATCTGCGTACATCAGGCCTGCATCGGCCAGCAAAGCGGATGATTTATACGTATCCAGTCTGGAAAATGCCATTCGGGCATTCAATCCAAGTGATAACTTGTCCGTCAATGGCCGCGCGGCACCCAGGGTAAAAGCCGTCTCGCCGGCTTTAAAAGTGCCTTGTGCCTCGCCAAATTCATCGGCGCGTTTCATCTCTCCGTAGTTCATGTATTGGATTCCACCGTGCACGGTAAAGCCCCATTTGGGCAGCTGCCGGGCATAAGATGCATAGCCATGCTGAATGTCGCCCAAGAAAAAATTATGGTTGAAGGCCAGATGTCCGGACATGGACGGGTTGAGGGCTGCAGGATTGTTGATCGCGAATACCGGATCGTCGTCTCTTACTGCGATCTGTGCGCCGCCCATCCCGGTTACCCTTGCAGACTGAGGTAGATTCAGGAAAGAAAAAACGTTGCGTCCACCGATGACCTGAGCATGAGCCGCGGGGGGCTGAACAAAGACCAGGGATAAAAGGAGGAAAGGGGTTTTTCGTAACAAAGTATGCATGTTCAAGTGTTGTATGGGCGAAAAGGAGTTATTTTTTCCAGCGTGTCAGACACATACCGTTGGTGCAATCCGCAATCCGGATAAGCTGCCCGGTTTCGTCATATTCTTTTAATTCACCTGCTTCGACCCCGTCGCCTTCCTCGTTTGGCAGGTAAGTTCCTTCGGTTTTCAGATTCCCGTTTTCGTGGTATTCCGAAAATGGTCCGTTTTCAACATTGTCTTTCAGTTGTACTTTTTCCTGGATCTTCCCATTGGGATGGTAGCGAATACTGAAACCGGTCAGGGCACCCTGGACGAAATCCTGTTCGATTTTCACCTGTCCATTCGGATAAAAGGACTGGAATTTGCCATGGATCTTATTGTTCTGATAGCGTTCTATGCTTTCGAGGACGCCGGTTGCAGCAAAGTATTTCCGCTCCCCATCCAAAGAATCCGCAAGGTAATGTGCCTCCTCCAGCAGTACGCCTTCCGGCGAAATTCGTTGAAAAAGCCCTTCTTTTACCTTCGTATCTTTTCGGCGTTGCCAGCGTTCCACCTGCCCCCGATCGTTTTTGGCTTCAGTGATTTCGATGGGGTTTTGGGTACAGAAAGCCTGGGATACGAGCAGAAGCACCATGGTTAGGCGCAAAAAAGTTTGGATGCGTTGCATAGGGATAAGGTTTGGTTCATTCATGAACGCAAAGGTTGACGACAAAAGTCTTAAAGAGGCTGCCTGAGCGAATAAAAAATCACCAGGCATTCAACATCTCCGGCTGATCCCTGTAAAGATCCTTGACGGCTGCAATGAGCCATTCGCCCCCAAAGGAGATGGTATAGTGGTGGGAAAAGTAGATGACCCATTCGAAACCCGCATCGAAGACCATGCCTTCATGAGCACCAGCGAAGATCTGATCGGTACCGATCTCGAAGAGCCCGGTTTCGCAGTCGAGCAGGTAAAGCGGCTCCTGAAGTTTATGCTGGAGGACTTCGGCAATGGCCTGTTTTTTGTCCTCGGTCATACCATTGAGAAAGACTACTTCGGAAGGTGCTACCTGCGTGAGCGGATCCCAGAAGTTGGAATCAAAATTCCACTTTTCTTTAAGTGTACTGCGCAGTTGCGTGGCTTCTTCACCGATGATCCGCCTGTTGGCCGCACCGTTGGGCACAAATTCGGGCTGCAGTGGGTCGGTAGGAAACAGCACCGGGAGTTCGCGTGCGATGGTACGAGCTGATTTTTCGACCACGCGGAAGAGAGAGCGCAGATATTCCGGCACATTTGGGTCGATTGGGATCTGCACTTGTTTTTCGCGGCTGGCGATGTGGATGTCGAGCAGAAACTTGACCTGCGCAGCAGCAGCGATCTTTTCAATGGCTTCTTTGGCCAGATCGCTGTTAAAAATTGTATAATAATGGAGGTAATTCCCGGAAAAACGCTCGTTTCCGCGGGGAATCCCGTTACAGGTTTCGTCCAACACCTGATGTATAGGGTCGAGATAACCGGAAGTCCAGTCGTCATACCAGGGCGCTCCGGATGGATAGCCGGTCCAGCGCCGCATCTGGAAATGCAGGGTCATTACCTGGAGGCTGTGCGGATGGGGTTTGGAATATTCCAACTCGAGCCATTTTTCGCCTTCCTTCCGTAGTACGGCAATGGGATCTGCATGGGCAGGAATCTCCCGGGTTTCTACATGCTCAGGTTTTTGGCCGCAGCATCCGGTTTCGATGCACAGTTCCTGCAGGGCCGTAGCCGTCAGTCGGACGTAGTGCCAACGGTGCTCAATATGTTTATAAAGGATTATACGCTGCATGATCGGGAAGATTAAGCTATCGGTTGAGGGGGAGATACTTGCCAAAAAAATTTACCGTTCAAACCCTCCAAATGCTGAACCCTTCCTATGAAAAGTTCGTGCCACAAAGTGAAAATGGCTTCATTTTGAGGAGATTTTAAAAAAATAAATCTTGAAAAAGGAGTAAAAAGCCCCGAAAAAGTGGTAAAACGGACTGCTTTTGGGCACTATCGGGATTTATTTTAAACAACCCCTTGCAAAAGTTGTTAAAACTACCTTAATTTTGTGACAGTTAATGAGGTAACTCATTGCTCCATGAACATTCGCGGACGGCGTTTTAATCCATTGTCGTCGTTGTTTTAATCCGGTTCCATATTTTACTGTGTCATCCAGATGTCAATTGCTTTTGCCCAAGTCTATTGGGGAAATTGTGTTTTGAGTCCTGGATACTCTAACAAAAAATTTGCGAATGAACGACTTGCACACAAATCTTACATTTCCATCCGATCCTCAAAATGTATCCAAAGTTGAACCATTTGTCCACGATGTAGCCACACGATATAACCTTTCTCCCGACACGCATGGCAATATTCTAGTCAGCCTGACAGAGGCCGTTACCAATGCAGTATTACACGGGAATCAGGGCGACTGCCGCAAAAGTGTGTCTATTTGTTTAAGCAGAAATCAGGATGCTTTGGCGATCAGTGTAACAGATGAAGGCTCGGGGTTTGACCCCAACAAAGTGCCGGATCCAACCAGTGTTGAACATTTAGATTGTTGCGGTGGACGAGGTCTTTTCCTAATGCGCCATTTAAGCGATGAATGTCTTTTCGAACGCGGCGGCAGAACGGTAGAGATGCGATTTAAGCTTTAAACGTCAGGATTTTTTACTTTGAACAAAGCAGGGTTTCTGGTATCATACCAGAAACCCTGCTTTGTTTTTACATACCTTCCACAGCTTTCAATACTGCTAATTTCCACCTCCACCCCGCTTCTGATTTTCCTTATCGGAGGTTTTGTGCCGGAAGATTCGTTTGAACAGACCATCTTTCTTTTCGCCTTCGGGACGATCCTTATCGTCGGCAGGTTCTTTGTCAGGAGGTGCTTCGCCGCCCGGAGTTTCGCCGGGTTTGAGTCGCTTGGTAAAGATCTGAAGCAAAGAATCCCGAAGGATAGAATCCTGGCCAATTTCCTGCATAAACAGTTGGAAAGAATCCGGAGTAATACTGATCCAGGGCTGGCAACCCATTAATTCCAGGACTTCAGGTTTGGGCGTTGGGAACTTTTCCAACAAGAGTTTGCTGAGCTTTTTATCGCCGGCAATTTTGTTCCAAAAGCCCCCAACAATGGGCAATGCCATGGCCGAACCTTGTCCCTGCGCCATGTTTCGGAAGCGCACAGCCGGGCTTTCGCCACCTACCCAGGCGCCCGTGACGAGTTGCGGGTTGTAGCACATAAACCAGCCATCGGAATGATTTTGGGTCGTGCCTGTTTTTCCCGCAAAATCTCCACGCACATAAGATCTTAAACGTGCGCCGGTGCCATAATCGACTACATTTTGCAGCATTTTGGTCATGGTCTCTGCCTGATCGACAGTCATCGCCACTTCGTGCGCACCGATACTGGGATCTATGGCGAGTTCTTTTTGATAGTCATAAATGACCTTGCCCCGGCGGTCTGTCACCCGGGTAACGGTAACAGGCTCAGGGCGTACGCCCTCATGGGCCAGGGTGCCATAAACCTTCATCATTTCAAAGAGTGAAATATTGGCGGCGCCGAGACTGATGCCAAATTCACGGGGCAAAGTAGAGGTGATGCCCATTTTGGTGGCGAGGTCGATCGTTTTCTGGATGCCTACTTTTTCGATCAGTTGTGCTGTGACGACATTGACAGACCGGGTAAGGGCTCCCGCTACAGAGTACCAGCCACCATAGCTTTCGTCTGCGTTGTGCGGTTCCCAATCCAGGATCTTTTTGATCTGATTGGGGAAATAGGAGCAGGGCTTGACTGAGTCCTGAAGGGCAGCGGCATACACAATCGGCTTGAAGGTGGACCCCACCTGACGCTTGGTCAGGGTGTGATCCACTTTGAAGTTTTTGAAATGGATGCCTCCCACCCAGGCCCGTATAAAGCCGTTGCGGTGATCCATGGCCATGAATCCGCAGTTGAGCATACAAAAATAGTAGCGCACGGAATCCAGGGGAGTCATGGTCGTATCCATCTCAGAACCGCCATTTTTCCAGGTAAAGATGGTCATCCGGGTAGGTGTTTCAAAAGACTTGCGGGCATCTTCATCACTTTGTCCGGCATCTTTTAGGGCCTCCCATCGATCACTGCTTTCTACTTGCTTATCGATCCATTTGTCGTCACCCCAGGCCTTTTCCTCCTTATAGTTTTTCCAGTGTGCATCAAACTGCTTTTGCAGTCCCTGCATGTGTTTTTGCACCGACTCTTCAGCAAAAAGCTGCATTTTAGAGTCCAGTGTGGTGTATATTTTGAGCCCGTCTGTATAAAGATTGTATGGCTTGCCGTCCTCGTTTTTCAGGTCCTTCAGGATCTTGGGCATGACATCGGTGCGGAGGTGTTCGCGGAAATAAGTGCCGGTGCCCTCGTTGTTGCTGTCCACATTGTAGCGTTTTGCGCCTACTGGTTTTTTACTGAGCTCATTGTACTCAGCTTCACTCAGGTGGCCGTTTTTGACCATTTGGCGGAGCACTACATTGCGGCGGTTTTGCGCATTTTTGGGATTTCGGAGGGGGTTGTACAGGGTGGTACCTTTCAACATGCCCACCAGCGTGGAGGCCTGGTCTACGGTGAGGTCGTTGGGTTTTTTTCCAAAGAATTGCCGGGCGGCCACATTGATCCCAAAGGCATTTTCACCAAAGGGTACCGTGTTCAGATACAAACTCAGCAATTGAGGTTTGCTGTAGACTTTCTCCAGGCGGACCGAAATAAAATTCTCCCGGATCTTATTGATCACCATACTTACCCCGGGAACGTAATAGTTCTTTCGTGGGTAGAGGTTTTTAGCCAGTTGCTGGCTCAGGGTAGAGCCGCCGCCCCGCTGTTTCTGACCTGCCAACACCCCGTAGCCTACCCGGAGATAGCTCATGATATCAATGCCACTGTGTTCCAGAAAACGTTTGTCTTCCGTGGCAATAAGTGCATTGATGATGAAAGGTGAAACGTTTTCGAGCGAAATGGAGGTGCGGTTTTCAAAGAAATATTTGCCGATCAATACGCTGTCGGCGGTATAGATCTCGGTGGAATTCGCCGTTTCCACCTCGCGCAGCTCCTGCGTAGAAGGAAGTCGCCCAAACAAGCCGATCCACACCCCAAAGATCAGCAAAAGCAGGAAATTGAAGCCCCAACGGGCCAATGTGCCCAGCCAGGCCAGGGTGAAACCAATTTTGGGAAAACGTTCCCGAAAAGCCGTCCAACGGCTGCGTACCGGCAGGGTAAGCCGCGCCCATACATCCGTGACCGGACGCAAAAATTGTCGGAAAGGAGCTGTAATCTGTGCCCATAAGGCACTTACAGGCGCCGTGGCATTAGAAAACCAACGACGAATATTTAGAAAGGAAGCTATTAAAGATTGGAGGAACAAACGCATGGACAGAGCTAAAAAAGTGTGCGAAGGTAGCGCATTGTGGAGAATCCATTTGTTAAATGTCCCCGATTAACTAAGGGACAGAATGCAAAAAAAATGTTCTGGCAATTTTTTTCAGCACTTGTCCGGTTTTAAAAACTTCGTTCGTCATACATTCGAAAATCAACCAAAATCATTCATTTCAATTTCTAAAACACTTAAATTATGGACAAGTACATGCTCTTTTTCCGCAGCAGCCTCCTCAACGAAGCCGATTTCCAAAACTTGTCGCCGGAAGAAATGCAGGCAGAGATCCAAAAATGGAACCACTGGATCGGCGAAATTGCCGCATAAGGCAAACTCGTGAGCAGCGAAGGACCCCTACCCAGGGCAAACGCATGAACGTACCCCCGGATAGATCATCGCTCTCATTTATATAATCGCAGTATCTGTTCACGATATTGATCTGACCGATCGGCCTTTTTTCGTTTCCGTTTGATACTAATGTTTT
>JBILHS010000118.1:0-17104 GCA_044350425.1 Saprospiraceae bacterium
TATGCCCGTATCCAATCCTTCATCTCCACAGTCCGAAAACTCCAATTCAATCCTTTCAATGAACTCTATACCGTGTTATCTGGCGGTATCCCAGAGTATCGGGTCGCCGGAGGCTAACCAGTTACGGACAATTTAATTTATCCTTTGGGAGTGTTCAGAAAACTGTGTCAATCAAATCTTTTGAATTCAATGATTCTGTTGTTAAAATGAATTTCGAGTTGCAAATAGATACTATTCCACGCCATAATGGACTTGCTCCATTGGCTTGTAATATTTTTGATGCCCACACTGTAATCAACTGAGAAACCTCCTTTATTGAAAAATTCGAAGGTCTGTGGATTTGCCGAAACGCCTTGTCCATCTCTATTCCATTCAAAACCAAGTTTGGTCAGGTCGATGTTTTTTACTTGAAAAAGCCAGGCAGAGGTGGTGCTGTGATTGAGTGTTTTAACTTGAATTCTGTATTAGCGTATTTTCAATTTGATAGAAACGGAAGGGCTTTTTAGGATGATAGGAATAGACTGTAATCACTACGATGGAATTAATGATTGCGTTCCAAGGACTTCTGTGCCTAGTGCCGCGTCCGGCCATTAAGGTGTGAATATGGCGGTCTAATTTTTCCTTTCTCTGCGTTGTTCGTCGGTTAAAATGTCCCGCATTGCGCCCTTCTCACGCCTTGATAAAGAAAAAATTTGCCTCCCCAATTCATACCTTAATGGCCGGGCGCGGCACTAGTGTGGTCAATATTAAAAACGGACATGAGTATCTCGTTGCTTACCGAATTAAGTATAAAAAGTTCGTTTTCCTCTTGACCTTATTTTCATCCAACATTCCATTCCATTCTCTTCCGTTAATAAACACCGCCTTATTAACCTTCCAGACGAATACTCCACTTGGCAAAGGGCTACCGTTTAAGGTCCCATCCCAACTCTCAACAGGGTACCCATTAGCGTCCAGCAAAGTGGACTCCCATATAAGTTGACCCGTTCGGGCAAAAACTGCAATATGGTACTCTGCTAAATTATATCCCTTAGGTAGGAATATTTGCTTTTCTGCATGATCGTTGTTGGCAGGCTCCAAAATGTTGGGGATGAACAAATCGCCATCCACATCAATGGACAAGGGGGCTGTAATGGTGTCTGAACAGCCAAATGCATTTGTTACCCAATGCGTGATTAACCTATCTGCTGTAGAAAAGTACCGATACTTAGGATTTTTTCCCTCTGAATCCACAATTGTGGTTTCTCCAAAATTCCAGCCAAACAGTATGGCATCCGGCGAAGATTTATCCCTAAATCGGAAAGTTACAGGCCATTCGTTCGGGAGTGGGACAAATTCAAAACCGGCCACTGGCGTTGGAAATACGCGTATGTAAGCGTTTCGTGTGAGGCTTGCGGTACAGCCGCTTCCGTTTCCAACGGTCAGCGTAACGGTATACTCGCCTGGGTCGGTAAAAAGATAGGAAGGATTCAATGGATCCAAGGTAACTACCCGGCCGTCAATTTGCCATTCCACAAAGTCCGCATGCAATGACTGGTTGTTGAATTGTATCAACAAGTCCTCGCAACCCGATGAGTCGCCAACGGCCTCAAACGATGCCACTGGCTGATCGTAAGCAGTGTAAGTCAACGTTGTTGAGTCGACGCAGCCAAACTGGTTGCGCACTAGCTGCTGGATAACATAATCGCCCTCAGCAGTGATGCTTACACATGGGTTAGCAATGGGGGCAATGGGGCCAATATTGGGCACAAATGTCCAGGTGTATGTCAAATTTCCTACCGCATTATTGGTCAGGCAAAGCGTTTGTGGAATACCACAAGTCAAAGTTGGCGCAAGCGTAAAACCAGCGGTCGGGACTGGGTTGGCTTGAACGATCGCCAATGTGCTTGTCCGGCTGCAACCAAATGCATCTGTAGCGGTAATGGTAATGGTGTAGGTACCTGGATTGTTATAAGTATGACTCCCAGGATTAGGAGTGGTTACTGGACTGGATCCATCACCAAAATCCCAAACGTAGGTCACACCCGCTACGGGCTGATTGGAAAACGTAGCAACGACGGGCACACAGCCAGTGGTATTGCTGGCTGTAGCGGTGATGCTCGGCAATGCCCGTACTCGGAATGTATGGGCTGCCGAATCCTGTCCGCAAGCATTTTTAGCAACTAACCAAACCGTATAAAGGCCGGGAACATTGTAGGGTATTGGCCCGGGGTTGAGTACTGTATCGGACTGGATTCCCGAACTGCCAGCAAACGACCAAAGATAAGTTGTGGGCGAATTGCAACCAAGTACAGTTGCAGATGGATTCAGGATGTACGGTTCGCACACGACTGGTGGAGTGGTGGCAAACGAGGTGATTTGTGGGGCCTCACCCACGGTCACTGTGGCAGTGGTGCTTGAAGTGCCGCATTCATTGCTTACGGTAAGCACCAGACGGTACACGCCCGACTGCCCAAAGTTGATCACCGGATTCACGGAGGTGGCGCTGCTACCCGGTTCAAAGTTCCAGATTCCGGCTCCGTTGTGACACTCGGCCCCTTCGAAAAATACCTCCCAGAGGTAGCTCGTTGTTCCACAAGTGTTCAGGGTGTTGGAGGTGTTGTTCGTGGTCACCTGAAAAACGGGCGACGATTGTGTAATGCAACCAGTTGAAGGCACCGTGAACTGGGCGATGGGCTGCGGCTGCACACATACGCTGGTGAAGGCTGAGTCGCTGCACAGGTTTGTGTCAATGAAAACATATTTGACCAAATAAGTACCCGGTGTGCCTGTGAACGTGGTCGGGTTTGATGTAGACGTGCCGAATATAGGTCCAAGGGGATCGCTCGTCCATAACCATGTACCAGTCTGATTGTTTGTATCAAATAGAGGAAGTGGTTGCCCTGCACAGGCCGTGTCCGGCGGCGCAATAGCCAAGACGGGCAGCGGGTTGACGATCACCACGGCTGTGGCGAAGTTGGTGCAGGTAAGGTTATTGGTCACCGTGACCGTATAGAGCAGGGTTGTAGGAGTCGGTACCGGATCGGGCGTCACCGTCACTACCTGCCCGGTGGGAGGGCTAAGGAAAGTGGTGGGCGACCAAATATAAGGGTTGTACCCGGCCTGGTTCACCCGGATGGTGTCGGACTGCCCCGAGCATATGCGCACCGTGTCGGCCTGGAAGGTGATCGGGGGGGCGGGGTTCACCACCGCCATTATGGTGGCTGAAGCGGTACACGCTGGAACTGTGGACAAGTCTCGTACCGTCACGGTGTACAGACCGGCATTTGCTGGTGTGACATTTATTAGGCTAAGCACCGGATTTTTCACGCAGGTGTTCAGACCATTCGGCCCCATCCAGCAGTATTCGAAGTCAGGGCCTATGGGGCTGCTGACCGTGAATATCAGGTCGTCTCGCTCACAAACAGGGCCATTGGAGCTCACCATTGGGGTAGGCGGTAGCGGGTGGATGGTGAAGCTGGTTGCAAGGGTATCCGCCCCACAGATATTGGTCGCCACCAGTTGCACCGTGTGCTGCCCGTCCAGAGTCACAAGGATGCCCGGCGGGTTGAGGAACTGTACGCTGTCTAAATACCAAGTCAAGTTCAGTCCCGGCGCGTTGCAAGCCAAGACCTGCCCCGTGGGCATCAGGAACAGGGCATCGCAGGCGTTGTTGATAGGGTTAATGGTCTGCACTTGCGGTGCCTCACCCACGGTCACAGTGGCTGTGTCGCTGGAGC
This sequence comes from Saprospiraceae bacterium, assembly GCA_044350425.1. Taxonomy (GTDB): domain Bacteria; phylum Bacteroidota; class Bacteroidia; order Chitinophagales; family Saprospiraceae; genus M3007. The sequence continues at coordinate 3,720 of JBILHS010000118.1, forward strand.
TTCCGCACTCATTGGTTACGGTCAGCACCAGACGGTACACGCCCGACTGCCCGAAGTTGATCACCGGGTTCAAGGATGTGTCGCTGCTCCCCGGCTCAAAATTCCATATCCCTGGGCCGCTGTCGCACTCGGACGTGTCGAAAAGGATCTGCCAGTTGTACGTCGTGATTCCGCAGGTGTGCTGGGTGTTGGAGGTGTTGTTGGTGGTCACCTGCAAAGTCGGAGACATAGACGAAATACAATTGGACGATTGGCTGATGTCAAACTGTGCGATGGGCTGCGGCTGCACGCAAATGCTGGTAAAGGCCGAGTCGATGCACCCGTTTATGTCCGTGAAAACATATCGGATCGTATAAGTGCCCGTATCGCTCGTCAGGAAAAAGCTTGGATTTGACGTGGTTGTATCGAACACCGGGCCAGCGGGATCACTCGTCCATACCCCTACGCCAAGCTGGCTGACCGTAGCCGAAAGCGGCAGTTGAACGCCCGCGCAGGCCGTGTCCGGCGGTGCAATGGCCAAAACGGGCAGTGGGTTGACGATCACAACGGCCGTAGCGGAGTTGGTGCAGGTAAGCGTATCGGTCACCGTGACCGTGTAGAAAAGGGTCAAAGGAGCAGGCACCGTACCAGGCGTTACTGTCACCAGCGGACCAACTGTAGTGTCCACGAGGGTATCTGGCACCCATAGGTAGGTATAGCTTGGTTGGCCGTTTATGACCTGGATGATGCCGGACTGCCCCGAGCAAATGCGCACCGTGTCGGCTTGGAAAATGATGGGCGGGGCGGCGTTCACCACAACGGCTATGGTAGCCGATGCGGAACATGCAGGCATTGTGGACAGATCTCGGACTGTCACAGTGTAAAGCCCGGCGTTTGCTGGCGTGGCGTTGGGGATGATGAGAAAGGAGTCTGTTACGCAGGTGTCCAGACCATTCGGCCCTATCCAGCAGTATTCAAAGTCAGGGCCAATGGGGCTGCTTACCGTGAATACCAAACTGTCTCGCTCGCACAATGGGCCGTTGTAAGTAACCACCGGAACCGGCGGCAGCGGGTGGATGGTGAAGTTGGTTGAAAGGGTGTCCGACCCGCAGACATTGGTTGCAACCAATGTGACCGTGTGCTGTCCGTCCACACCCACACCAATGCCTGGAGGGTTAGGGAAAGGGGGGAAGGTATTGTCCAGGAACCAGGTCAAGGTCAGCCCTGGCGCGTTGCAGGCAAGGGCCTGTCCCGTAGGCACTAAAAACAGGGTATCACAGGCGTTGCCGATGGAGTCAATAGCCAGCCCTTGCGGAGCTTCGCCCACCGTCACTGTGGTCTCTGTGCTGGAAGTGCCGCATTCGTTTTCAACAGTAAGCACGAGGCGGTACACACCCGATTGTCCGAAATTGATCACCGGGTTCAAGGAAGTGTCGCTGCTCCCGCTTTCAAAGTTCCAGATCCCCGCGCCGTTGTGGCATTCGGCCCCGTCGAAGAACACGGCCCAATTGTACGTTGTCGTCCCGCAGGTGTTCTGGGTGTTGGAGCTATTGTTGGTGCTCACCTGTAAAGACGGGGACACAGATGAGATACAACCAGTTAAAGGGCTTGCTGTGAACTGCGAGATGGGTAGGGGCTGCACGCACACATTGGTGAAGGCCGAGTCGCTGCACATGTTTGTGTCAATGAAAACGTATTTGACCCAATAAGTACCCGGTGTGCCTGTGAACGTGGTCGGGTTTGTGGTGGGTGTACCGAACATAGGCCCGGCTGGGTTACTCATCCATAACCATGTGCCAGTCTGGTTGTTTGTATCGAATAGGGGAAGTGGTTGCCCTGCACAGGCCGTGTCTGGCAGCGCAACAGCCAAAACGGGCAGCGGGTTGACGATCACCACGGCAGTGGCGGCGTTTGTGCAGGTAAGGTTGTTTTGCACCGTGACCGTGTAGTATAAAGTGTCGGGTGTCGTCACCGACTTGGGCATCACCGTCACCACCTGTCCTATGCCTGTGGGAGGATTGAGGAACACAGTGGGCGACCAATTATAAGGGTTGTACCCGTTTTCGGTCACTTGGAGGGTACCGGACTGTCCCGAGCAAATCCGCACCGTGTCGGCCTGGAAGGTGATTTTCGGGGCTTGGTTCACCACAACGGTTATGCTTGCTGAAGAGGAGCATGCCGGCATGGTGGACTGGTTGGTTACCGTCACGGTGTACGTTCCGGCGTTTAAGGTCGTGGCATTGTAGATTTTGAGCACCGGGTCTGTCACGCAGGTGTCCGGCAACCCGTTTGGCCTCGCCCAGCAGTATTGGTATTGCAAGTTGGCTCCAGTAGGGCTGTTGACGGTGAGTACCAGCGTGTCTCGCTCGCACCGAGGGCCGTTGTAGCTCATCACCGGGGCCGGCGGAAGTGGGTGGATGGTGAAGGTTGAATTAAAGGTATTCGATCCACAGAAATTGGTTGCAACCATCGTAACGGTGTGTAGTCCGTCGACTACCTCGCTGGTACCCGGCGGGTTGAGGAACGGGATATCGTCAAGTAACCAGGTCAAGCTCAGCCCCGGCGCGTTGCAGGCCAACGCCTGCCCTGTGGGCATCAAAAACAGGTTGTCGCAGGCATCGTCAATAAGGTCTATAGACAATCCTTTTGGGGCCTCTCCCACAGTCACCGTGGTCTCTGTACTGGCAGTGCCGCATTCGTTGTCTACGGTGAGCACCAGGCGGTACACGCCCGACTGCCCGAAATTAATCACCGGGTCGACGGAGTTGGCACTGCTACCCATTTCAAAGTTCCATATCCCCGTGCCATTGTGGCACTCGGCCCCGTCGAAGAACACTTCCCAGTTGTAGGTCGTGATCCCGCAGGTGCTCAAGGTATTGGAGATATTGTTGGTGCTCACCTGTAAAGTCGGAGACATAGGCGAGATACAGCCGCTTAAAGGGCTTGCTGTGAATTGCGCAATGGGTTGCGGTTGTACGCACACGCTGGTGAAGGCCGAATCTCTGCACCCGTTTGTGTCCCTAAATTCGTACTTGATCGAATAGGTGCCCTGCGGAGCCATCTGAAACAAGGTGGGGTTTGAAGTGGGTGTGAAGAACATGGGGCCGGGTGGATCACTCGTCCACATTCCCGTGCCTGGCTGGTTGACCGTGGCAGAAAGGGGCAGATCAATATTCTCACAGGCCGTTGCCGACGGATCTATGGCCAGAACGGGCAGTGGGTGTACGATTACCACGGCAGTGGCGGAATTGGTACAGGCAAGCGCATCGGTCACTATGACTGTGTAGGTCAGGGTGCCAGCCATCGTAGGTGTCACAGGAATTATCGGGCCAGTGAGGTTGCCAGGCAACCATACATAGGTATAGCTGAGCTGGCCGTTGACCTGGAGAGCGTCGGATTGTCCCAAGCAGATACGCAAAGTGTCAGGCTGAAGGTCAAACGGAGGGGCATCATACACCAGTGCGCTGGTGTTGACGATCAGCGAGCAGCGCAAGGTAGAGGATGGGTCGGTTATCGTCAACTGATACAGGCCCGTACAAGATGGGTCGGCAGGGCAGATCAGAACATTCGCCGTGTTAACAGTGCCTGGTGGATCGCAGGGCGTTTCCCAAACATATTCGAAATTGTTGATGGGATTCTGTACATTGATATTCAAACATTGACCCTGACATACAGGCGTGTTGGATGTGATCTGCGGCGGAGCGGGGATGGAGTGAACGGTGAACGTTTCCGACGTTGTTGAGTTGCCACATACCCCAATTGCAATCAGGCGGATAATGTAGGTGCCCGGATTATTGTAATTGAGTTGGTCGGGTATTTCATTGATCATTAAGGTATCAAAAATGGCTGGCATTAGTGGGTTTTGAATAATCCACTGAAAATTTGGAAGCATTCCGTTGCAAGAATTGGTGCTTTGCACCGTTGGTGTAAACATTAAGGTGCCGCAGGTATCGTTAATGGGCACTATGGTAGCAAACGGGGTGCCGCCAAATATTACTTCCCGTGTGGTGGAATCTATCCCGCAGTCGTTTTCCACGATCAGTTTAATCAAATAGCGTCCCGACGAATCAAACCGAATCCTCGGGTTGATAGAATTCGGATTGGTGTTGTTCAGAAAAGTGTACCCCCCCATGTCACCGCACTCGGAATCAATAAATTCTACTTCCCATGTGTACGTTGCTGGCCGGCAGCTGGTGAGGGTGTTGGAGGAATTGATGAAGGTGATGGTGCTGTTGTTTGGGGCGCAGGGTGGAGCGGGGAGTGGAAAAGTGAAATTGGCGATGGGTTGGGGGAGGATGCAGATGGTTTTGGTGATAGTGTCACCGGGGCATGGAGAGGAAATTGTTGCAGGAGGTGGAATAGAAGCCAACTGAACCGTATAACTTCCAGGCATATTAAAACGCAGGCATATATCTTCTGTGCCAACTATAGCTAAATCGAAGTCCCCCAAAGTTCCTGATTGAATACTAAAGCCTGTTGGTGGGTCTATTTTCCAAAAATTTAACATTTCGGTAGAACAGCTCCCACCCTGATTTGCAGTCCAGTAATAGCTCGTTTCGGACATATTCAATATACATACAGAATCACTAACGCAGGCTTGTTCAACCATCTCAAAATCAGTTTGACCAATTTTAGATATCCTAGGTGTGACTGAACCGGACTGAGTTCCACACTCATTAGTTGAAACCATAGTTACAATGAACTGACCAGGGTTATTTGGCAAAATGCAATCAGGTTCACAAGAACCACGTAGAAAAGTGTATGCGAAAGGTATAAATGGATTTGAATGTTGTATCACACTGGTTATTGTGTCACATCCAGTTATTACTACATATGTATAAGTGGTTCCGGGAGGGTTACCAGTGATAACACCGGGCGTATTTTCAAAAATAATTGTTTCTGGAGCACATAAATCTGCACTCGGGGGAATACCGATTCCGACCGCAGGCTCCCTGCCATTAAAAAATTTGTATTGTGCTGTATCTACACAGCCATTCGGGTTGATTGCACTTAAAACAATATCGAAAAGCCCCATAGAAGTATACAAGTGGCTCGTTGTCCCGAAGGAAATTGGCATTGATGGAGGTGTAGTGTCTCCCCAGTTGATATTGTAGGTAGTGCCAGGTATGACACCTAGAGAGGTATTTTGTACATTTAGGTTGAAATCATCACTTGTGGGCAGATTTGAATTAGAAGCATTACAATGAAGAAAATCATCTTTCAGCGCCACCCCAAAACTCATCATTGAAGCCATAGGCATTCCACTTGCTGGAATAATAACCGTCACTATTGCCGTATGTGAATCAGTGCAATTCGCGCTCCCGACAGTATCAACCACTGTTAACACAACAGTATACTGTGTATTGTTTTGGGTGAGATATATATGAGAGGGACTGATCTCATTCGAACTACTCCCGTCGCCGAAATTCCAGGTGTAGTTGGCATTCGGGTCTATGAATGCAGGTGTAAAAGTCACCGAATTGCAAGTTGCGTTACTAGTAAAATTGGCCAGTGAATCACAAGGCGGCTTCACAATGATGACCTTTTTCAGTGTATCGGCGGGGCAGGCGCCGGCAGGCCGGATCAGGAAGACCATGTAAGTGCCGGCTTGGGTAAAACGAATGCAAGGGTTGCTGCTGCCGGGGTTGCCCGCATTGCCGAGGTTGCCGCTGACCAGGTTGAAAGTGTTCGGCATGATTTCCCAGTATTTGGCATTGCCGCACATCTGGGTGGTAGCGTTCCATGCGTATCCTGGGCTCGAGTTGTCAGCCAGGCAAACCAGATCATTTGCATAGACCACCGTGGGGGCCGTAAAACCGAGCGTGCCCGGTGAGGCAGTGCGGACTTCCATCGTATCGCGCGTCGTGCCACAGGAATTGGTAGCCACCATAATCACTCGAAAGCTTCCGGGAGATGCCCCTGGTACCGTGCACATTGGATCGCAGGAACTGCGCAAAAAGGTGTGGGTGAAGGGCGTAAAAGGAGAAGTATGCGGAATAATCGTGGTATCCGGCAATTCGCAGCCAGTCTGTACGATGTAGGTGTAGCTGGTGCCTGGGCCATTGCCTGTCAGCACACTGGGCGGATAGGCAAAAGTGATGGTAGCCGGAGCACAGAGGTCGGGGTTGGCGGGCAGCATAATGGCTGCCGTAGGCACACCGCCACTGGCCGGTACCGTCAAGGTCACCATGATGGTGGTATCGTCTGAGCAAGCGCCGAACATGATGCTTAGGTTTACACTGAAGGTGTAGGTGCCCGGAGCATTGGCACTGGTGTAAAGGTGCGTAGGCGTCGCAGCCGTTGAGGTGCCGCCGTCGCCAAAGGTCCAGGAATAACTGACCGTTGGGCTTACATAATTGGGTGTAAAGGTCACCGAATTACACTGGGCATTCAAGGTGAAATAGGCCAGCGAGTCGCAGGCAGGGGCTTGGGCGTGCAGCGAAAAGCCGGATAGCGCGAGGCAAAATAACAAAGGGACGGAGATAGCGTAGAAGTATTTCATGGTACGATTTTGTAAGAAGGGAAAAGCGGCAGGAACGAATTGTCTGCTTAAAAAACGATCAGTTTTTTGACCGTATAGCGGTTTCCGTTCAAGTGGATACGCAGTAGATATTGGCCAGGTTCGAGACTGGTATTTTCAAGAAAATACGGGCGTTGTGAAAAAGAATGTGCTGCAAGCCTTTGCCCCAACATGTTATACACGTCCACGGACAAGACTTCCATCGAAGGATCGGTCAGTAGCGAGCATGTACCTGCTGTTGGGTTTGGGACTATTCGTATTGGTCCGTCCGTCAATTGCTCGCTCGCAGATACGGTGCTGACGGAAATGGTACGCATGAAAAAGTTGCTGTCTGCAGCACAACAAGTCAGTGGATCTGTGCGGGAAGCATTCAGTGACACGGAATATAGACCGGTCTCTTGGAATCGGATACAGACCGTTTCCGAGCCTTGTGGCGACGACAAACTGCCGGATTCAACTGTAAAGCCGCTTGAGGGAGATATGCTCCATTGCAGCTGTACATCGGATGAGCATTCCTGGTTGAAAGTATCCCAATAGTACGCGCTGGAGGTATTGGAGAGACAAACAGTATCACCAACTGAAGCCATATCAGGCGCCTCAAAACCTGTGGTCAGAGCGGATGATATACGGATCGGAACAGCCGTTTGAATCGACCCACATGCATTGACGGCGGTCACTGAAACAATAAAAGCGCCAAAGCTATTGGGCAGGGCACAGTCTGGCTCGCAAGAACCCCGGTTAAACAAATAGGTAAAGGGAATCAAAGGGTTGGCATGGGGTATGGTATCGGAGAAGAGTGGTTCGCAACCCGTTTCCACCGTATAAATGTAATAGGTGCCAGGCGGGTTATTCTCAAGGAATGGGGTCGATTCGAAGTTGACTTCTACTGGCGGACAACACAGATTGGCACTTGCGGGAATTCCAATCCCGACCCCTGGTTCCCTCCCATTAAAAAAAGCATACTGTGCCGAGTCCACACAGCCAGCAGGGCTTTCGGCCAGTAAAACGATGTGGTATAAGCCCATGTCGGTATATAGGTGGCTGGCGGTGACAAACGGTATGGGCATAGACATTGGGGCGCCATCTCCCCAATCAATATGATACGAGGTGTTGGCTGGTACGTTTTGAGAAGTGTTCTGCACCGTTAGATTCAAATTTGGATTTTGAAGGGATGCATTGCAGTGCAAAAAATCTCCTTGTAATACAGGCCCAACCCCCAAGCTCATCATGGAGGCGACTGGCAGTTCATTTGCTACCAAAGAGACGGCTATTGCTGCGGTATCTTTGTCAATACAATTCCCCAACACTACCGTTAAGACTGCGCTGTATTGGGCATTATTTTGGGTGAAATAGGTATGCGAGGGGGTGGTTTCGTTGGATGTACTGCCATCGCCAAAATTCCAGGTATAGGTAGCGCCTGGCACTGGGTAAGCGGGTGTAAACGTCACCGAATTACATTGGGCATTCCAGTTAAAATACGCCAGCGAGTCGCAGGCTGGGGCTTGCGCGTGCAGCGATGTGCCAGAAAGCGCGATGCAGAAGAATAGCGGGGCGGAGATGTAAAGTAAGTATTTCATGGTGCAGTCTTGTAAAAAGGGTTTAGTGTATAATCGGACAGCGCTTGTAGTTGTATCTTTTCTCTTCAAGGCAATTGAACTTTTTGCCTCCATCAAAAAACATGCGGATAGAAAACTCTAAGGCTCCGCGAGTGGTTTGCTGGCCTAACCCAGCTAGACTCAAGTCATAGGTGGCACCAAGTACGAATCGGTTCTCATTCGTTTCGCCTCCAATAAAGTGTATAACGGATTGAATATCAATGCCAAGGTTGAATATGACGTGGTTTACGTTGCTTGTAGAGAAGTTTGTTGAAGTCACTTGGGGCACATTTTTTTTATTCCACTGATAGAACACACCGCAATACATTTTATCGCTTTGCAGGTAAGTACCCGCTGAAAAGAGCCCCAGATCGAACCCTGACTGAAAATCCGCACGTGCCTGAGGAGATAGGTATACGTTGTCATACGTCTCAATGGTCGCCCCCAAATGCCCGGTATAGCGGCGCAAGAGGAGGTCGGTTGCCGGAGCATCTCGAAGTGCCTGATTGGGTTCTAATACATTGGAAAAACTGATCCCGCTGGAAAAAGTAAATTTCCTGTTTCCCATATTGAGCATTACGCCTGCATTTAAATTGGGATACCATTTGCTGCGCAGGTTGAGTATGCTGGGGTCGCTGATAAGCCCATAAACAGGGTCCAGCTGATTGGAGTATATAAACCAGTCATCGTCAATTCGACGCTGCATCATACTCAATTGCGTGCCGATTCGGATATCCAGATAGTCGAGTTTTCTCTGATAGGAATTGAATTTCAATCTCCTTGCCGCGCTAAAGGCAAGGCCGCCCCCTTGACTTACTAATGGTGCCTTCCCAGCGTCGTCACTAAACAAGGAACCTGCCAGGCCAAGGCTAAAGTATTGCATGCCTTCAAAGCAAGGAAGGCGAAAGTCGCCCGTTGCGTTAATAGTCCGATACGAGGTGGGAGAGGCTCCGGCATCGCCGTCCGGGATACCTGGCCACTGATTTCGGAAGTTAAGTAGCACGGTCTTACCCGGGTCAAAACCTGCGTAAGCGGGGTTCAAATAAATCCGGTTGGCATAAAACTGTGAAAAGTGTGGGTCTTGAGCCAAAAGACGGGATGAAAGCAGGAGATAGCAGATGCCAAAAAGGAGGGTAGATTTTTGCTTCATGGTAAAGAATTATATCAGTGAAAGACAATTTAACGGCACAGTCACAGCGCGTTGCTGTTTTAGCAAATCCTGCCGGTTACCTGGAATGGATACAATCTTGATTAATTTCGGAAACTGAATGAACCTTATGGGGTAGTTGAGGGCGAAGAATTGAGATGAGATATAATTGGTTCAAATGATGTGACTGCTACTTAAGTATTCGAAGACAAATGAACAAAAGGGGGGTATTTGAGCACCAAACATAGATATGCGTACACTAGTGCCGCGTCCGGCCATTAAGGTGTGAATATGGCGGTCTAATTTTTCCTTTCTCTGCGTTGTTCGTCGGTTAAAATGTCCCGCATTGCGCCCTTCTCACGCCTTGATAAAGAAAAAATTTGCCTCCCCAATTCATACCTTAATGGCCGAGCGCGGCACTAGGTGGGAAATTGCCACCGGCTGGGCCCTGCAAAACTTGTATGCCTGGAAAATGACTTCAATAGCATATTTTGGATTGACGCAAAAAGCGCACTGTCAACAGTGCTCACGAACACGGAAGCCATTTTTCGGGAATTGGAATGTTTGTTTTTACTGTAATACTGACAAAGTGGAAGAAGACAGTTAACCCGCCTTCTTCCACAATGATGGTGCTAAACCGCTACAGAAAATCCGCTTTTATTTCATCTTCACCAACTGCCTTTGCCCTTTCATACTGCCAATACGAACTTGCACAATATAAACCCCAGCAGGCAGGTCCGACACATCAAATGCTTCCCGCAAGCCGTCCGTCGTAACATTCACATTTTGACGGGATTGGCGAATACTGCCATTGATGTCCGTGATGATGATGCTGGATTGGAGCTTGTCCTCCATCTCAGAAAATGCCCCTGTAGCCACCATTACCATTTCAGTAGCAGGATTGGGCGATATTTGTAACTGCAGATTGCTAAGGTTATTTCTTGGGTCAATAGTACGTTCCTCCGCCAGCGGGCTACTTGCTTGTTGCTCGCCTGTAGGGGCGGTTTCCATTGCAAAATCTTGGCTTGGCGGGGTGTTCAACCACCTGTTTTCTATGGTTGCAAGTTCGCTGCCCGGATCGTCGCCTTTGAATGGTGTGCCCCCAATTCGATAAGCCATGGTGCTATTGGTATTCTGGGTTTGGCAGCTGTACTTGGTCAGCAAAACACGCACTTGTCCAGAAAATCCGGCTTGCCAAACCAGTTTGGGTTGTTGGCTGCAGACATCATCTGAATACATAATCAATTGATTTCCAATAGTTCTTATGGATAGTTCACCATCGAAATTCAACAATGCCCCATCAGATGAACAGTAGGAGAAAGTGTACACTTGGCCCTGGGTTACGTTCACCACACAATATTCTCCGCCCCAAACCAGGGTTTGATACTGCCAATTACTGCTAGGGTTTAGCGCAAAATTGGGGTATTGGGTACCTGAAGTGCAGTTGGTGGCCGATGATGTATTGAAAGTCGTGGGAGCAGAGGGATTACTCTGGCCATTAGAGCAGGTAGCAAAGACACGCCATTGATAGGAGCTATTGGCATAAAGTCCAAATACATTGACTGAATTGGACGTTACAGGCGATAAACTTGTCCATGTGCCACCAATGTAAAATTGTACAGTATAGCTGGTGGCCCCCGAAACAGCGTTCCAGCTGAGCGATGCTTTTACCTGGGTAATATTGGACGTAGATAAGCCCGAGGGCGTGCCACAAGTGGTTCCATTGGTAGTGAACGAAATGCTGTTTGAATAGGCGCTTGCTTGACTGCCAGAGCAATTGGCTCGTACGCGCCATTCGTAGGTGGTCCCAGGCGTCATGCCTGATACGTTCACAAAGTTGTTGGAGAAGGGTCCGCCATTCAGGTCGCCCCAGTTGCCGCCACCCCAACGGAGTTGTACCGTATAATTGACCGCACCTTGCACTGCGTTCCAATTGAATTTGGCAGTAGTCGTTGTGATATTGGTGGTGCTAAATCCGCTGGGTGTGCCACAGGTGACGCCAACGGTGAAGTTGTGGTTGATGGTTTGGTTGAAGTAGGTAACCCTGAAAGTCCAAGTACCCGTTTGAGCATTGGCAGGAAGGTTGTAGCCCCAAATCCACCATGCCAATTTCATGTTATTGGGGTTGTTAACCGTCCAGGTTTGGGCAGTACTGCCGTCTGGTCTGTACAGGCGGTAAGTTGCAATACTGTTGGCCGTATAGTCGCGGAAATAGCCGGCTGCATAAACCGTTTGTCCGGGTTGAAAAGCATTTGAAGCGTTTACGCTTTCAGGAGGGCATTGAGGAAGCGTAGGTACCGCACTGTGTGTCATAATTTTGCACACTTTGGGATCCCAGTAAACGTGCTGTGGATTCCACCATGAATTGCCGTTCATAAAGTTGCAAGGCCCGCCCCAAGGGTCGATCAGCGTACCAGTGGAGGAATATACTTCAAAGTGAAGGTGTGGCCCGGTGGAAATGCCCGAGCTTCCCACTACCCCAAGGTATTCACCTTTGGCAACGGATGCGCCCACCGCTTTGGAGGTCAGAGAATTCTTTTTCACGTGCCCGTACCATGCCACCGAACCGTCGGGGTGTTGAACATAGACAGCGTTCCATTGCTGCCCGTTCCAGGAGCAGTTTTGGTCAAAATTGCCGTCGGCCTTTTGGACGATCACACCTGCAGCTGCGGCGATGACTTCCACTTCATTGTTGGCCATCTTGGTCCATGGAAAAGGCCAGATTCCAATATCAGTGCCCTTGTGTCCATCGTAGGTGTATTGGCCACAATTGTAATCCTGGATGCCTGTGCCGGGCTTTTCATCCACAAAGTTGCCGATGGCATAATAAGAGGGGTCACTTACTCCTGCTTTTTGGCGTAGCGGCCAACTAAAAGAAGTGTACTCCGCGCCATTAGGGGCAGGTAACAAGCCCCTTTTTTTGAGATCAGCCTGGCTTTGGGCGATTTCTGCCATGATTTGGGCCCGCTGTTCTTCATTGAGGCATTCGCCAGCATGCGTGGCGTGTTCGATATGGCCGCTAGCGAGGGCGGGGTCTTGTTGGGTTTGTTGTGAAAAAACCGATGGTGTGTTGAGCAGGAATACTGCTACGGTCAAGAGGAGGGCTAATTTGATTGGTCTCATTTTTCTTAGTCTTGAGGATGAAATAAAAAGCGATTGTTAGTATATCCTATTAGTGCGGGTATTTTGGAAAAGGTGCCCATGGCTTAGGCATTTTTTTTAAAAAAATCGGAGTGATAAGTACAGGCAGACGTTTCATGACCTCCCACTAAAAATAGAGATCAAAAAACCTGAGTAAATAGCCGGTTTTGAAGTCGCTGAATACTTATGCTCTCGCCATCCAATGGGTATATAAGATATTCTTCAGGATTGCATCCTACAGTAATTAACCAGAAGGTCATCGAAGCAAATACAAAAATCCGCTCTGTCGCATTCTTCCTTTCTAGTCCTCCACGCCATCCCAGTTTATCCCGTTTATGGATCAAGTTCGGTGAACCCTTCCAGACAAATACACAGACAGGCATTTCTTGTCCGAGGAATGTGCCATCCCACATGGGGCGAAATGAGTCTAAGGAACGCGGTTGAAATAAAAGTATAATTTTGGGATGCCGATTTTGTCTCTGTCAAATCGCGAGGACAGCGGCAAAATAAGGCTGTCAAAATTGTACCTTTATTTCAAACACGTTACCTATCAAGACCGGGTGGTAATTTAACTAGATTTAAGGCCTTTTTGGAGCCTTTTTCTGGTTAATATCGTATCGGACTAATTTAGAGGCAGGAGGTTCTGGGTTGCCTGAATTGCCTTCAGCCGACACGGGGTCTGCACTGATGTCACGTACTTTTCTTCGAACAGGTTCGAACCCTTCGTACCCCTTTCTAACGGCTTTTACCTCATAATCAAAGTCGAAATTGCCTTTGCCACCTTTAAATTCTTTCACCCTGAATCCTTTTTCATTTTTTTCGACAACAGCAAGTCCATATGTATCTGTACTACTGTAAAGATAACATGCTACAAAACCCGCCCGCAATACTCAAATATGAGTATTCTACAATCTAACCTAAATCAAACCCATTTTCAAGCAAAAAACAGCCAGTTCCAGCGTGTTTTTGACTCCAGTCTTTCTCAACAGGTTGCGCCGGTGTG
>JBILHS010000119.1:0-17094 GCA_044350425.1 Saprospiraceae bacterium
CGGTTTACGGTGCACGGTATGCGGTATACGGTGTACGGTGCACGGGGTCTCCACTCCCTCCACCGTAAACCGTCCACCATAAACCGTTCACCGTAAACCGTCCACCATAAACCGTCCACCGTAAACCGTCCACCGTAAACCGTGCACCGTAAACCGTTCACCGTAAACCGTCCACCGTAAACCGTTCACCGTAAACCGTCCACCGTAAACCGTTCACCGTAAACCGTCCACCGTAAACCGTTCCAACCATGAGCTCAGATCGCCGCAAATTTTTAAAAAACTCCCTGTTAACTGGTCTCGGAGCCAGTCTTGCACCACTTGCTTTAACGGGAAAAACCCAACTGCCAGAAGCAGAAAGCCTGGATAATACGCCAGGTTCCGGTGAGGAGCTCGCTCCTTTAAATGGCACCCTCACCCTCCTTCAAACCACCGACGTGCACTGCCAGATCCATCCGCACGATGAGCTTTTCTGGGAAAACGGGAAAGCGGTATTCCGCAAAACGGCCGGGTATGCACATGTTGCGACGCTGTTTGACAAGGTGCGCAAAAGCAATCCCAATACGTATATCATCGATACCGGGGATATGTTCCAGGGCAGCGAGCTTTCGGTGAAAACTACCGGAAAAGCCATTACGCCCATTCTGAACGCCATGGGTTACGATCTGTATCTGCCGGGCAACTGGGAGGTGGTGTATTACAAAAAAGCCATGCAAACCCTTTTGGGAGGGCTTGATGCACCCAAGGTCTGCGCCAATATGTTTCACGACCTGGGCGATGGCAAAAAAGGCGAACTGATCTTCCCGGCTTATTCCACTTTTTCCCGATTGGGGGTAAAAATTGGATTTCTGGGGTATACCGATCCACTGGTTCCGCTTCGCCAATCGCCGAACTATTCCAAAGGCATCATTTACACCAAGCCTGAGGAGAATCTGGCCTATTACGTCAATGTGCTGCGCGAGCAGGAGCAATGTGATTTTGTCATTATAGTAGCGCACTTGGGTCTTTCGCAGCAAATTGCACTGGCCAATATGCCGGAATGCGAGGGCGTGGATTACATTTTTGGCGGTGATACCCACGAGCGGGTACGGGAGCCGATCGTTTGTAAATATTCCAAAGTAGTGGAGCCAGGCGCATTTGGCTCTTTTGTAGGGCGACTCGATATTGACGTAAAAGACGGCAAGATCACAGGCCATCGGTACGAACTGATGGAAGTAGATCCGAAAAAATACAAAGCCAAAAAAGAGATCTCTGCCCTCATTGATCAAATGGAGAAACCCTTTGTGGCAGAGATCGAGCGCGTGGTGGGTTACAGCACCGTGCCGCTCTACCGGTATTTTGTGGTGGAAAACACCATTGATACACTCATCCTCGATGCCCTGGCCTGGAAGGTCGGCACAGAGATCGTGTTGTCCAACGGTTTCCGCTTTTGTCCGCCGCGCAGTACCCCCGATAAAACGGGTAATATTCCCATCACCGAAGGTTTTATCTTCGATATGCTTCCGGTAGACGCCACGGTGCGCACGGCAAAAGTGACTGGTGCCCAACTGCTGACCTGGCTGGAGAAGGAGTTGAACAATGTGTTTGCCAAAGATGCTTCCAAACGTTTTGGTGGCTGGGTGGTCAAGTTTCGGGGCATGGAAGTTGAATTTAATGCTTTTGGCGAACAAGGCAAACGGGTGCAAAAAGTGACCGCGGTCGGGAAATCTTTAGACCCGGCCCGGCTATACTCCGTGTCTGCCTGCGAGCGCGACGGCGATCCGGTAGATATGCTTTGCCGCATTCCAAATGTGGTGGAGGGCAAAAACATGCCTTATTCGTTACATCCGGTTTTGAAAGAATATTTGGCGAAAAATTCGCCGGTGACACCATTGCCGCATGGCTCCGCCAAAGCGTTGGATGCTCCGGCTACCTTGTTGACGCAGGTGAGTGGAGTGGCTTATGATTTCAGATAAAATAGATTCAAATTACTACCATGAATTACTGGCAAACCTTCACCCAAAGTTTCACCGGCTACGCAAGTTACCTGGCCAATGAAGTACTCAACCCGCACTGGGGCAATTATTTCTACTGGCTCATTGCCATTTCTTTGGCTGTATACAGCCTGGAACTGTTGTTCCCCTGGCGCAAGAACCAGCCCAAAGTTCGGGAAGATTTTTGGCTGGACACGTTTTATATGTTCTTCAACTTCTTCCTGTTTGGCCTGGTAGGGTACAATGCGGTTTCCAGCGTCGTTTCACAGGCATTTACGGACTTTCTGGCCAACACTTTTGGTATCCGGAATCTGGTAGCACTCAACATTGCCCAGACCCCCTATTGGGTGCAGTTGCTGATTTTATTCCTGGTGCGCGATTTTGTTCAATGGAATACGCACCGCCTGCTGCACAAAGTGCCCTTTCTCTGGGAGATGCACAAAGTACACCACTCGGTGCGCGAAATGGGATATGCTGCCCACCTCCGTTACCATTTCGGAGAGACCATTGTATACCGTTCCATTGAATATCTGCCGCTGGCCATGATCGGTTTTGGCATTCAGGATTTTCTGTTGGTGCACCTGTTCACCATTGTGATCGGGCACTTAAACCACGCCAATATCTACCTGCCGCTCGGGCCATTGAAGTATATCCTCAACAACCCGCAGATGCATATCTGGCACCATGTCAAAGACCTGCCCAAAGGCAGTTCTGGTGTGAATTATGGCATCTCATTGTCTCTGTGGGACTACCTCTTTGGCACTGCCTGGATCCCTAGCGACGGGCGCGATATCAAACTTGGGTTCGACGAAGTAGACACTTACCCACACGGATTTTTTAGTCAAATGTTCAAACCTTTTCAAAGAAAATGAAACCCTGGAATGATTGGAAATTAGTGATCATGGTTTGCCTGCTCCTCGGCTTGGCCCCCTTTGTGCCCGAGCCGCATCTTTTGGGCAAACTTCGCTGGGTAGCAGGCGGTGCTATCGGGATGCAGCCATTGGACTGGTTTGATCTGGCATGGCATGGCTTGCCCTGGGTATTGTTATTGAGACTGTTACTTTTGAAAGTCTTTGGTTCGGCTAAAAGTTTATAGGTTTACGGCGCTGTTGGTTATGGCTGCGTTGCAACATGACCGATCCAATTTTAACCCAAAGCGTTCAAATTCCTTACAATGAACCATCCTCGCACCTTCTGGGACAACCGTTATGCTGAAGCTGCCTATGCTTATGGTACGAAACCCAATGTCTATTTTAAAAATCAATTGGACGCGATCCCGACACCCGGGCGATTGTTGCTGCTCGCTGAAGGAGAAGGCAGAAATGCTGTTTACGCTGCGCTGCAAGGCTGGCAGGTCACGGCAGTAGATTTCAGCGAAAAAGCTCGGGAGAAAGCCCTGGCACTGGCTGCCGAAAATGACGTCCATTTTGAATATCTCATTGCAAATATTCAGGATTATAATCTGGTTGGAAACGGTCCCTGGGATGCTATTGGATTGATTTACACCCATTTTCCACCAGAATTGCGTGTCTCCATACATCATAAATGCACCAAGGCACTTAAGAAAGACGGTCGGGTCATCCTGGAAGCATTTAACCGAAAACAACTCGGGCGTTTGTCGGGCGGCCCTCAGGACATTGATCTTTTGTATTCCAAAATCATGCTGGAAGAGGACTTTGACGGACTGGAAATGTTGGAGGCCACTGAATCCACGACCTTTCTGAGTGAAGGGGAAGGGCATGCCGGGCTGGCTGAGGTGGTGCGTTTTTTGCTAAAAAAATAGATTATGGCTAAAAAAATGCCCACCTACAGCATTTGCAACCTACTGGGCGCAGACCGTTGTATGACCGAGATCGTGGTGACGCGCTTGCGGGAATTCGTCCATGCACATCAGGACATCCAATTCCCGCACCGGCACGATTTTTACCAGATCGTGCTTTTTACCCGGGGTGGTGGGCGACATACCATTGATTTTCAGCAATTTGATATTCTTCCCCATCAGGTTTATTATATGGCTCCCGGTCAGATTCACACCTGGGATTTCGACGAGGATACAGAAGGCTATCTGGTCAATTTTAATGAATCCTTCTTTGCATCCATGTATCACAACCCGCATTATGTGCGGGAATTTCCCCTTTTTAGCAACATCAGTGGCGTTTCAGTGAACATACTGGACATGACCTGCTGTGCTGAAGTGGAGCTGACCTTTGCCGAAATGCTGGAAGAATTCAACAAGGGCGGCGATTATAAAATGGACATCCTGCGTGGGTTGCTTACCGTCATTTTGGTACGACTCTCGCGGGTGGCGCCGGATACTTTTAAGGAAGGCGCATCCAAACACAATCTGGTCCTCATGCGTCAGTTTGAAAAACTGATCGAACAACATTATCGGGAAAAACGCCTGCCCAAGGAATATGCCGAGATGATGTTTCTAACCCCCAATCACCTCAATGCACTCACCAACAATGTGGTAGGTAAAAGTGCCGGGGAGATCATCCGGGATCGTACCCTGCTGGAAGCCAAACGATTGTTGGCCAACTCTGACCTGATGATCGGCCAGATCGCGGAGACCCTTAATTTTGAGGACAACGCCTACTTCACCCGCTTCTTTAAAAAGTATCTGGGGACCACCCCGGAAGGATTTCGAACCGCTTATGCCCAATCTGCAGGCTTGAATTCGTGAATTGCCGACGTTTGAGGTGTTACGCACCTTGTTTTGACCCGGGTTCGGATAAGAATCAGTAAAAAGTGCAATTAATACAATTAAAAGCATAACTCCCAGAGGAGTGATGGCCGGTAACTTTGTGCCTACAAATAACATAATTTATCATCCTCATGACATTCGCAGATCTGACCAATACCGACAAACCCGTACTTGTTGACTTTTACGCCGACTGGTGCGCCCCCTGCCGGGCCATGAAACCTGTGCTCGAAGACCTTAAAGCCCAGATGGGCGAGGATCTTTCCATCTTCAAAATTGATGTGGATAAAAATCAGGCCATCGCTGAACGCTATGCGATCCGGTCTATCCCAACCCTGATCTTATTCAAAAACGGCGAACCCGTCTGGCGCAAATCAGGCATGGCCTCGTCTGTGGAATTGAAAAAGGCCGTGGAAAAAAGCGCGGAAGCCTAGTGGAGCACCGAATATCGAACACCGAATGTCGAAATGGGCTTCGGGCTAAAATTCCTACTGGAAATTGGCATTACAAATCCCAAGCTCGGTGCCTCCTTGGATATTCGGAGTTCGACATTTAAAACATCCCAATCATGACACAAATATTCGAAGTGGAAAACATCAAATGCGGCGGTTGTATGAACACCATCCGCAAAGGACTCGAGCAAATGCCCGGTGTCCAGACCGCCCGGCCTGAAAATGAGCATGGGACCGTTACGGTTGACTTTGATGACAATCTGGTCACTTCAGACGCCATTGGCCTCAAACTTTCCGAGATGGGTTATCCCCTCGTGGGCGAGAATACCTTTGGGAAAAAAGCCAAATCATACGTGAGTTGTATGATTGGTCGGGTAGCTGCGGAATAGGTAGCACTGCCGGATCGTGGTTTGGTAAAACGGGATTCGAGGTTCATTCACCGGGTGACTTCAAGTCATCCGGTGAATGAACCTCAAATCCCATTTTATCCCCCCCCCAGACTAGCGATTCCCAGGAAATAGAAATTTTTGCATGCCCTATTTTGGAAGAGTGCGCTACATTGAGGGGTCTATTAATAGCATATGGAGAACTATCGCCACTTATTCCCGGACCTTGAAGAAGGCTTGCAACGCGAAATGCAGGAAAAGGGCCGTATTTTAAACGTAAAGGCAGGCCAGGTATTGATTCAAAGTGGCCAGAATATTCGCAATACCATGATCGTACTCGACGGCCTGATCAAACTCTATCGTGAAAACGATGAGGGCAGCGAGTTTTTTATGTACCATCTTCACCCGGGCGATGGATGTGCGCTTTCTTTGATCTGTGACCGCAGTTTCAAACTCAGTTCCGTGACCGCAAAAGCCGTGACGGACTCCATATTGTTGGTAGTGCCGCTTGAAAACACTGAAAACTGGATGCGCCAATACCGCACCTGGTATCATTTCGTGGTAGGAACCTACCGTCGGAGATACGAGGAATTGCTGGAAACCATCGACCATATCGCCTTCCAGAACATGGATGAACGGCTGGAATTTTACCTTCGCAGGCACAGCAAAGCCCTGGATTCCAAGGTACTGGAAATTACCAATACCCAGATCGCCCAGGAACTCAACTCCTCCCGGGAGGTCATTTCCCGTTTGATGAAAAAACTGGCGGAAGACGGCAAAGTGCGGCTGTTAAAAAATGGGATAGAGTTGCTGAAGCTTTAATCGGCCTTTGGGAAAAGAGCCGCATACTCTGCATCCGTGAGCAATCGGCTCCGCACCAAAAACCGCAAACCCAACGGAATTTCCAGCGAGAAACTCGCCCCGCGCCCGGGCACCACATCGATCGTAAGATGCGTGTGCTTCCAGTATTCATATTGGTCCCCGCTCATATAAAACGGACATTCATGGATGTGTCCCAGCAGTACATCCGAATTGCCCGTGATGAATTCACCTTGCGGAAAACACATCGGCGCCGAGCCATCGCAGCAGCCTCCGCTCTGATGAAACATCAGCGGACCATGCTGGGCGCTTAACTGGTCGATGACCGCAGCAGCAGCGGGTGTAATTTCTACCCTTGAAATTTTTTCCATGATGCTTGTTGTTAATTACTTCGGTAAAGGTGGATTGGTAATATAGTTCCCCATCAAGTGCTTATTCCAGGGGTGCTAAGAAAAGCATGGAAGGTCTCTATTGCAAACAGGATAGTTTTTGCTTCACTCAAAGCATTAAAATCAGGGTAAAAAACACCGAGCAGCCTACAGCCGCCGCCCGGTGTTGGTATCGAAGCAAAATTTATTTTCCCCACTAAAAAAAGCCCAGCTTGTTCTTGTCGTACGAGATCAACATGTTCTTGTTCTGGCGATAATGGTTGAGCATCATCAGGTGCGTTTCCCGGCCAAATCCTGATTTTTTATAACCGCCAAACGGCGCGTGTGCCGGGTAAGCGTGGTAGCAATTGACCCACACCCGTCCGGCCTGAATCGCCCTTGGAATGGTGTATAATTCGTGTGCATCGCGGGTCCAGAGTCCTGCACCCAGACCATACAAGGTATCATTGGCGATGGCCAGCGCTTCTTCGGTGGTTTTGAAAGTGGTTACCGAAGTAACCGGCCCGAAGATCTCTTCCTGGAAAACGCGCATTTTATTGTGGCCTTTGAAAATCGTAGGCTGTACGTAATAACCCTTTTCCAGGCCACTGTTCAAAGAAAAAGCCTCGCCGCCACAAAGAATCTCGGCACCCTCTTGTCGGCCGATCTCCATATAGCTCAGAATTTTTTCGTACTGATCGTTGGAAGCCTGCGCGCCCATCATAGTTTCGGGATCGAGCGGGTGGCCGATTTTGATGGCTTTGGTGCGGGCGATCACCCGTTCCATGAAGCGATCATAGATGGACTCATGGACAAGAATTCGCGATGGACAGGTGCAAACTTCGCCCTGATTGAAGGCAAAGAGCACCGCACCTTCCACACATTTATCGAAGAAAGCATCGTCTGTATCTGCGATAGAAGGCATGAAAATATTGGGCGATTTGCCGCCCAATTCCATCGTTACAGGATTCAGATTTTCTGAAGCGTATTGCATGATTAGACGTCCTGTGGTTGTTTCCCCGGTAAAGGCCACCTTGTTGATGCGGCTGGACTGAGCCAGGGGCTTACCAGCTTCGATCCCAAATCCATTGATCACATTGAGCACACCGTCCGGAAGAATCCCCTGGATAAGTTCCATGAGGATGAGGATGCTGGTTGGTGTTTGCTCCGCCGGCTTTACGATGGTGCAGCAACCCGCTGCCAGCGCCGGAGCGATTTTCCAGGCCGCCATGAGCAATGGAAAATTCCAGGGGATGATCTGCGCGACCACTCCGATGGGCTCTTTGATATTCATAGAAACCGTGTGGGCATCCAGCTCTACCACCGTACTTTCTTCTGCACGGATCACACCTGCATAGTAACGAAAGTGGTCTACCACGAGCGGAACGTCGGCTGCAAGGGTTTCGCGGATGGCTTTTCCGTTGTCGATGGTCTCCACAGTAGCCAGGTATTCGAGGTTTTTCTCCACTACATCAGCAATTTTCAGGAGCATGTTGCTGCGCTCGGTTGCGGAGGTGCGTGCCCAAGCGGGGAATGCTTTATGTGCTGCATCCAGGGCTAGTTCCACGTCTTTGTGGTTGGAGCGGGCTACCTGGGTGAAGGCCTTTCCATCGATCGGTGAGATGTTGTCGAAATAAGCGCCATCCACCGGAGCCACCCATTTGCCACCGATAAAGTTATCGTACCGCGCTTTGAACGTCGGGCGCGCAACCAACGTACTTGTTTTTTCTTTTTCCAAAACTGCCATAGGTCGTGATGTTATTATTTTGAATTGAAAAATTTAATTCTGAATGCGACAAAGGTATTGGCAGCTTTAGCAGGCAATGTTTTCCTGGAATATCGAATGAGTGAACAATCGTATCATTTTTGAAGACGATTCAGAAATTTGAAATGGAGTGTGGTAACTTTGTTTGTAGAAATAATAAAAATGGCCAGATCGGGAGATATGAATATGAATTATTCGGTTCAGCACGAGACAAGGCTTCGGCATTTGTTTGACCAACGGGACACGCTGGTGGAGAGCCGAAAGATCTTTGCCTTCGATACTGCGGAGCTAAATGTGTTCGAAACGGTGCAGCGCTCGGAGCATTTTGCGCTGCGCTTCCCCGATCCGGTTATTGCGATCATGCTGAAAGGCAAAAAAGTGATGCATTTGGGTCAGGCTCAAGGCTTTGATTTTTTGCCGGGCCAGTCCGTGATCCTCAATAGCCATGAGCAAATGGTCATAGATTTTCCGGATGCAGAAGCATCCAACCCAACCCGATGTATTGCGCTCACCCTTTCCTCCGATTTGATCCAGCGTACGGTAGAACGAGCCAACGACCAGTTCAGCCGGCTGGATGGCGCCAGCTGGTCGTTGGATTATAGCAATTATTTCCTGAGTAACGACGACAATCTGGACACACTCGTGCGCCGACTGATGTATCTGTACATGGAGGATGTGTACGGGAAAAAAGTGTTGACCCAGCATGGTTTGGAAGAACTGGTGTTGCGGATCATGCAAACCCAGGCCAGACATATGTTGCTCGCCACCGATTCTCCCAACCGCCACCGCCTGGGAGAAGTGTTGCAGTTTATTCGCCGCAACATTTGCGAGAAACTTTCGATTGACGATCTCGCCCGACGCAGTTATTTGTCACGGCCGCAGTTTTTTCGCGTTTTTAAGCAGGAGCTTGGCATTACCCCGGTAGAGTTGGTCAACAAAGAACGGTTGCGTTATGCCAAGCGGATTTTGCTGGAAAGCCGGGATATTTCCCAGGCTTGTTTTGCAGCAGGCTTTAATAGCCTGTCGTATTTTCACCGGATCTTCAAAAAAGAAGAGCGCAAAACGCCGATGGTTTGGTTGGAGGAGAATCGATAGAGAATGTCAAATATCAAACACCGAACACGTAGCATTGACTGTAGCTTTTAAAACTGTTTTATCAAGGCAAAGTATTCAACACTTTTTTTTAGTTTGTACAAGGGAAGTGTCTCCATTAGCGCTTTAACACGCTCCTCTTCAATATCTTTAAAAATTAAAACAGCGCCATTTCTGGTTTGCCTTAAAAATAAGTGGTCTAAAATTCCTTCCTCTTTCCATTTTGAAATAACTTCTTGCTCGTGTTTTATTATTTCTTGAAAATTGTCTGGAAGGTTATCTGTGTCAATGGTTAAAATTGCTTGAATTCTGTTCATTATTTTACGTTTATTTAATTAGAGTGTGTCTGAAAAATACTCACCGTGCTGAAAATGCATCTTTTGGACGCCAGTTCATCAACTTCTTTTCTTGATACGCTTATTTTAGTTCCAAAAACGGATAATCAATGTAACCTTTATCTTGCCCACCATACATGGTAGCTCTGTCAGGTTGGTTGAGTTCTGCATTAAGCTCAAAACGTTTTGGCAAATCAGGATTAGCTAAAAATAGGGCTCCAAAAGAAATAAGTTTGGCAATTCCTTTTTGTAGTTCTGCCTCGCCAGTTTCTCTGTTATATCCAAAATTAGCAATGACAACATGCTGCGTTAGTTTCCCAAAAGTTTCAACAGAACTTGTTGGATACGATGGGAATTTATCTGCCGGGAATGGTATATTCATTATATGAATGTACGACAAAGGCAGTTTATTAAGTTCATTTAACAGCAAAGTGAATTGCGCTACAGGGTTTTGATGTGTTATATTATTATAGGTACTTGTTGGAGATAAGCGTATAGCAACCTTGTCACTACCAATAGCTTTAACCATTTCTTGCATTACTTCTAAAACAAAGCGATTGCGATTTTCATTACTTCCACCATATTGGTCTGTTCTATGATTGGCACTTTCAGCTAAAAACTGATTTGGCAGATAGCCAAATGCTGAATGAAGTTCAACGCCGTCAAAACCAGCTTCTACCGCATTTATTGCGGCTTGTTTATAATCCTGAATGATATTTATTACTTCTTTGGTATCTAATGCTCTCGGCGTTTCATAATCTTTCATTCCTTCCATGGTGAAATGCTGTTGTCCTTCAATTGCCAAGGCTGATGGAGCAACAGGATGCCCGCCATTTTTTACAAGTGAATGTCCAACACGCCCAGTGTGCCATAGTTGGGCATAAATAACACCCCCCTTTTCGTGAACAGCCTGTGTAACTTTTTTCCAAGCTGCAATTTGCTCAGGCGTATAAACCCCTGGCGTGAGCGGACTCCCAAGCGCTTGTTCAGAAATATTTATGGCTTCGCTAATGATTAAACCTGCACTTGCCCGTTGAGTATAATACAAGATTGTTGAGTCACTCACAATGCCATTTTTATTGGCCCGGGAGCGCGTCATTGGGGCCATAACCAACCTGTTTTTAAGTCTATTGTTGCCCACGTTTATTGATTCTAACAGTTTCATGTTTTCTTTTTTAAAAAATCAGATTGCAAATGTATACCCAATGCTTTATTTTTGCAAGTAGTTACACTAATGTATAGTAGTAACCGAATGTAAAGCAATGCTAAAAATCAACAAGTTATGACGAAAAACAAAATAAGCATTTCTGAGAAAACGTGTACGTTAAAAGATGTTTTAGATATTATAGGTGGGAAATGGGCAATGCCCATCATCTACATTTTATCAAAAGGTAAAATGCGTTTCAAAGAAATGGAAAGAAGTATTGAGGGAATTAATACAAGAATGTTGGTCAAGGAGTTGAAAAATATGGAAGCTAATGGAATTCTCACAAGAGAAGTCTTTGCAACGGTTCCGCCAACGGTTGAATATACGCTGACAAACAAAGGCGAAAAATTATTGCCGAGCATTGTTTCATTGCACCATTGGGGCCTGGAGTTTACCATTTGATTTGTCCGGACAATCCATGATGCTCAATAGCCACCCAAAAGTGGTCATCGATTTCCAGGAAGCAGAAACCACCAATCCAATCCGATGGATCGCCCTCGCCTTTTGTACCTGGAGGATGTGTATGGGAAAAAAGTGCTGACCCAGCATGGTTTGGAAGAACTGGTGTTGCGGATTATGCAAACCCAGGCCAGGCAGATGTTGCCCGCCACTGATTCGCCCAGCCGCCACCGCCTGGGAGAAGTGTTGCAGTTTATTCGTCGCAACATTTGCGAGAAACTTTCGATTGACGACCTCGCCCGACGCAGTTATTTGTCACGGCCGCAGTTTTTTCGCGTTTTTAAGCAGGAGCTTGGCATTGCCCCGGTAGAGTTGGTCAACAAAGAACGGTTGCGTTATGCCAAGCGGATTTTGCTGGAAAGCCGGGATATTTCCCAGGCTTGTTTTGCAGCGGGCTTTAATAGTCTGTCGTATTTTCACCGTATTTTCAAAAAGGAAGAACAGAAGACTCCGATGATGTGGCTGGAAGAAAACGGGTAGCCACCGACCTGTTTTACCTTCAGCAAACCCCATAGGATATGGCATTCTATGGGGTTTGTCATTTTTTTTGCGCTTCGTGACAAATATCACATAGGTGCACCCTTGAGTACGCCCACTTTTGCAGCATCAAATTGACTTGTAGGAACTTGTTTTATACAATCGTTCCTAAGTAAAAATTTCATTCATGGAGATCATAGGTTATTTTGCATCGGCACTTATTGGCGTTTCACTGGGACTGATCGGCGGCGGTGGCAGTATTCTGACTGTACCCGTTTTAGTGTACCTTTTTGGGGTAGATCCGGTGCGCGCTACGGCATACTCCCTTTTTATCGTCGGCGCCACCAGTCTGGTGGGCACTTTCCCAAAGTATCGGGATGGGATGGTGAACCTTAAAACGGCGATCATTTTTGGCATTCCGGCCATTTTGGCCGTGTACGCTACCCGGGCATTTCTGGTGCCTATTATTCCAAATCCGGTGTTTAGCATTGGCAGCCTGGTCGTATCCAAAGCCATGTTTATGATGGGTATTTTTGCCGTCTTAATGGTATTTGCCTCTTATTCCATGATACGGGGCAAGAAAGACAGCGCAGAGGAAAAAGAGCCGGACGGACCACAAAAATTCAATTACCCCATGATCT
Source organism: Saprospiraceae bacterium (assembly GCA_044350425.1). Taxonomy (GTDB): domain Bacteria; phylum Bacteroidota; class Bacteroidia; order Chitinophagales; family Saprospiraceae; genus M3007. The sequence goes on from JBILHS010000119.1 coordinate 12,673, forward strand.
TAATGGAAGGAGCTGTGGTAGGTGTACTTACCGGACTGGTGGGTGCGGGCGGTGGTTTTTTGATCATTCCGGCTCTGGTTTTGTTCAGCAAACTGCCCATGAAACAGGCTGTGGGCACTTCATTGCTCATCATTGCTGCTAAATCACTCATTGGTTTCACCGGCGACTTGTCTCATTACGAAATGGATTGGACCCTGCTGGGAATCGTCACCGCACTGGCCATTGTCGGGATCTTTATCGGCAACCGACTCAGCCGCAATGTAGACGGCGAAAAGTTGAAAAAAGCATTCGGATGGTTCGTGCTCATCATGGGTATTTATATCCTGGTCAAAGAGCTGGTGCTCAATCCAGCTGCGGCTGGCATGGGGCATTAATTGGCTCGCGACGTATCTTGGTGCCCGATTTAAAATTATCCATGTCTCATTCATGTCATCCATGTTCCACCCCGCTTAGATGGAACACGGATGACAAGAATGAGACACGGATATTACTATTTCACATCAGGCATGTCGCAATCATCAAAGATCATTACCCGAAACGTTTGGATACTCTCTCTGGTCAGCCTGTTCACAGACATGGCCAGCGAGATGTTGTACCCGATCATGCCGGTTTACCTCAAAAGCATTGGCTTTTCCATCGTGCTGATCGGGGTGCTGGAGGGCTTTGCGGAAGCAACTGCCGGATTGAGCAAAGGTTATTTTGGCAATCTCAGCGATCGAACCGGGCTGCGAAAACCATTTGTACAGATCGGATACGCGCTTAGTGCCCTTTCCAAGCCGATGATGGCGGCCTTTACTTACCCGCTGTGGGTCTTTTTCGCCCGAACCACCGACCGCCTGGGCAAAGGCATTCGTACCGGCGCCCGCGACGCCTTACTCTCCGATGAGGCTACGCCTGAAACCAAAGGCCGGGTATTTGGTTTTCACCGCTCCATGGATACTATCGGTGCGGTAATCGGGCCGCTGCTGGCGCTCATTTTTCTGCAGTTCTACCCGGGAAATTATACTACCCTTTTTTTTCTGGCCTTCCTTCCGGGCATTCTGGCGATCGTGTTTACTGCGCTGATTCAGGAAAAAAAGAAATTGCAGACAACTTCTGTGATCAAACCAGGATTTTGGGATTTTCTGCAATACTGGCGGCGCAGTCCTGTGCAATACCGGCAATTGGCCGGCGGCTTACTTTTTTTCGCTCTGTTCAATAGTTCCGACGTGTTTCTGCTGCTGCAGGTCAAAGCTGCAGGACTAAGCGATAGCGCCGTGATCGGCATGTATATTTTTTACAATCTTGTATATGCCGCTGCCGCTTATCCTATGGGGGGCCTGGCCGATCGGCTGGGAATGAAACGGATTTTTGTATCCGGCCTCTTATTGTTTGCTGCGGTGTATGCCGGCATGGCATTTGCATCTACCTGGCCTGTTTTTGCTGCCCTGTTTTTTATTTATGGACTATATGCCGCTGCGACGGAAGGCGTTGCGAAAGCCTGGTTGACTAATATTTCTGCAAAAGAAGACACTGCAACAGCGATTGGTACTTACACCGCATTTCAGAGCGTGGGCGCCTTGCTGGCCAGCAGTCTGGCGGGCTTCATCTGGTATTCCGCAGGCCCTGAAGCTGTTTTCAGCATCAGTGCAGTGGCAGGGGTTGCGGTAGCGGTATATATCTGGTATTTGAAGAATTTTGAAAAATAAATGGCTGCCGTGACTCAAGTCACGTTGAGCATCCTGTAAACAGCCCCACCTTTGTACTATCAATTCAACCACACCTCTGTTTCTAAAAGATAAAATTACAGACATCATGTTTTTCCAACACGTTTACGACAAAACTTTGGCGCAGGCCAGTTACTTCATTGGTTGCCAAAAGGCGGGCGTTGCCATGGTCATTGACCCAAAAAGGGACGTGGACACCTACCTTGAAATTGCCAAGCAAAACAACATGACCATCACCCATGTTGCTGAAACCCATATTCATGCCGACTTCCTGTCTGGCGCCCGGGAACTTGCCGCCCTTACCGGCGCAAAAATGTACCTCTCGGACGAAGGCGGACCGGATTGGCAATATCAGTTTCCACACGAAGGTGTAAAAGACGGGGACGTGCTCAAAGTAGGCAACCTCACTTTTGAAGTGGTTCATACACCGGGCCACACACCCGAAAGCATCAGTTTTCTGCTCACCGACCATCCGGCCACCAGCAAGCCTGTGATGATGTTTACAGGAGATTTTGTCTTTGTGGGCGACATTGGTCGGCCCGACCTGCTGGAAAAAGCAGCCGGTCTGAAAGGCACGCAGGATCTGGGCGCAAAGCAGATGTACCAATCCATCAAAAAATTCGCTGACCTGCCGGATTACATTCAGGTATGGCCTGGCCACGGAGCTGGTTCTGCCTGCGGAAAAGCACTGGGCGCCGTCCCAAGTTCTACCGTTGGGTATGAAAAGATCCGAAACTGGGCCCTTCAGTACCCCACCAACGAACCTGGCTTCGTGCAGTATCTTCTGGCCGACCAACCAGAGCCACCGAAGTACTTCGCCATGATGAAAAAACTCAACAAGGTGGATCGCCCCTTGCTGACTGAAGTACCCAAACAGAAAAAACTCAGCACGAGTGAATTGATCGCCAACCTGGGCACTGGCGTAAAACTGATTGACGCCCGCAACAAGGTAGATTTTGCAGCAGGCTTTATACCTGGAAGCATCAACATCCAGGGCAACAACGCCTTCGCCACCTGGGCCGGCTGGTTTTTGGAGTACAACGAGCCCTTTATGCTCGTAGCCACGGAAGCCCAGATCGAAGACCTGACACGCAAACTGATGCGTATTGGCCTGGACAATGTGCTCGGTTACGTTGATAATGTACAGGAATGGGCAGAAAAGACGGGGCAGAAACTCGAAACCGCAAAGGTCATTTCTATGGACGAGTTCAAAGAGACCAAGCAGGAAAATAACCTGCAAGTGGTCGATCTGCGCGGGGTTTCGGAATACAACACGGCGCACATCAGTGGCGCAGAGAATATATTCGTCGGAACCATCGAAAAAAATCTGGATAAGATCAGCAAAGACCATCGGGTGGTTATCCTTTGTCAGGGCGGCGACCGGGCAGCCATTGGCTACTCCATTCTGGCGAAACACGGATTCAAAAACGTGCTCAACTATTCTGCGGGTATGAATGAATGGGTAAATACAGGAAATCCGATCGTTTCGGAAAACGGATAAAAAATAATGCTAAACGTGACTTTCGTCACGGAAGACCGGCGCTACGCGGCTTTATCTTTGTAGCATCAAATTCAAACCATCCACGTTCAAATTTTTTCCAGTCATGAAAATCGAACAAATTTATACCGGCTGCCTGGCACATGCTGCCTATTATCTCGAAAGCAAGGGTGAAGCTGCCATCTTTGATCCGCTTCGTGAAATAGATCCGTATCTCCAGCGCGCGGCAAAAAGCAATGCCAGCATCAAGTATGTTTTTGAAACCCATTTTCACGCTGATTTTGTGAGTGGACATTTGGATCTGGCTAAAAAAACAGGGGCAAAGATCGTTTTTGGACCTACTGCAAAACCCGGTTATGACGCTATCACGGCGGAAGACAACCAGATCTTCAAAGTGGGTGACTACTCGGTGAAGGTGATTCATACCCCTGGGCACACCATGGAAAGTACGACGTATTTGTTGATAGACGAAAATGGAAAGGAACACGGTATCATCTCCGGTGATACTTTGTTTATCGGAGATGTTGGCCGGCCGGACCTGGCGCAGCACGTTATTGCTGACCTGACCGAGGAAAAACTGGCCGGGCATTTATACGACTCGCTTCGCAATAAAATCATGCCGCTGAGCGACGACCTCATTGTATACCCTAACCACGGGGCTGGAAGTGCTTGTGGAAAAAACATGAGCAAAGAAACGACCGATACTTTGGGGCATCAGAAAATGGTCAATTATGCACTCAATCCGGAGTTGACCAAAGAGCAGTTTATCAAAGAGATCTTGACCGGACTGACTGCGCCTCCAGGCTATTTCCCGCAAAACGTCCTGATGAACATCAAGGGATATGAAAGCTTTGACACGGTCATGGAACGCGGCACACATGCACTTTCGCCCCGCGCATTTGATGCGGCTGCCAATGAAACAGAGGCCCTGGTACTGGATACCCGCGATGCACAGAAATTCTCGGAAGGCTTTGTGCCCAACTCCATCAATATCGGTATTGACGGAAACTTTGCACCCTGGGTAGGTGCCCTGATCCCGGACATTAAGCAGCAGATCCTGCTGGTCACTGATCCGGGTCGTGAAGAAGAAGTAGTGACCCGCCTGGCGCGTGTTGGTTATGACTTCTGCATTGGCTATCTGGAAGGCGGTTTCGACGCCTGGAAAAAGGCAGGCATGGAAGTCGATCAGATTGAACGGGTCACTGCGGATCAATTGGC
>JBILHS010000196.1:0-5436 GCA_044350425.1 Saprospiraceae bacterium
CTGACGCTCATCTGTATTTTTTCGATCTAATCCGTATTTATTGAGCAAAAATTGCTCAACAGCATGATTTTCAATGCTAATTCTCGTGTGGCGTTCTGCGCCGCAGTGCTAGTGTCTTGCCTCGAAGTAAGGTGGGGCAGGCCATATTTTTCTGTTTTTTAAACCATTGAAACCAATGTTCCAATGCGTATGACCAACCTTTTTTTAAATTCTAAAAACACTTTTTTATGTTACGCAATATTTTCTTTTGTAAGAACTGGGGGGGGGCAACGATGCTTCTGTTTGCGATTCTATTCACTTTTCTATCACCTGCCGCAAAAGCGCAGGATGTGTGTAACGCGTTGAATTGTGGTAATCTTTCGTTAGAGATAGTAAGGCAAGATATTAATGTAACGGCTACTTGCTCAAATCTTGTAACGCCATGTACAGATAAATTTCGTCAAATATCCTACAAAGTCTACCTGCGCAGCAAAAAATTCTTTCCGAATCCCAATTTTCCTTACGATCCTTTCAATCTTGATTATAAGATGTTGGACGTGGCTGTCCGGTTGAAAAACAATAATACACCACAATACTCCCACATAGATAGTATTGCCACCCAAAATTGTTTTGAAAATGGCCCCACTTCTTCCTGGTTCAACTTTAACAATCCCAATGGAGACAAGGTAATTTTTACGCCTACAGAAAAAGACGTTTCTATAAGTTTTACTAATCTTGATTTGAACAGCCCGGCATGCGGATCTTCCGGACCAAACAATACGGACAATATTATCACCTTTTCGGATCCCAATCCGCCTTCTGTTTCACCCTGTGGGGCTACCCCCAATGAAAAGTGCCTATTTGTTGAACTCTTTACAGTTGTTGTAAATGCTTATCCGGGCGAAGGCCTTGTTTTTGAATTTGATCCTAAAAATAGCTACCAGCCTAAGTCGCCTATTTCTGTTTGTTCTCCTATTCCTGTAATCCTTACAAATACAGGTAGAAATGGAATATTTAATATCAACGTAGGGAATCCGCTCGACTTTACCGGAACGGCCAATGACAAAATAGTTGCAGAGTTGTTGCCACCGACCTCAAATGGCAACGGATGGATATTCCCTGTCCAGATCAAAAACACCGGAATGACAAATTTAAATGTCACGTATCTCGAATTTGTATTAAAGGCCTCACTTTTTCAGATGAAGGAGCCCTTCACACATACTGGATCAATACCCCGGATTTATTCCGGGGGAACCAATCCTGCTGGTCAGGATATAAAATACCTGCACTACCTCATTTCACCATCTAATCTGGTCTTAATGCCCGGAGGGACATTCATTGTAGACAGTATTACAATTGGTCCGGCTACTCTAAGTAATCAGGCCTGGACAGCAACTCTGGCTTTTCATAATGCAGATACGAAATCCCGTATAAAGACGACCAACGCTTGTACAACTCTCAACGCTTTACAAGGGATAACACCTACATGTTCCATAAGTGGCGACGTACTTTGCATTGACAACACCCTTCAATTTAAAGTAGAAGGGTCTACCATAGGGTGTAACACCTCAAAGGTTAATGTTGGACTTCGCACTACGCTTCCGCCTCCGGTCAATGTAAAACTAAAGAAAGTGGAGTTTGAATTAGAGTTTTTGTGGACTTCTCCGGGGATTTCCAATATTGGGGTGAACTTTCCTGATTGGCCTGCGCCATTGATAAATTGTGGTCTATTTGGCTGCTATACTCAATCACTGCCTTTGCCTAATGTCTGTCACAAAACCTCGGCGGATGGTAAATCATTCCAATATTGCTTTGAAACGACAGACACTCTTGGGCCAACGTTCTCACTGAACGATTTTGCCAATATGGAAATCCTTTTCAATTTCACTGGAAATGGTTGCATTGATACAGTGAAGGTGCGGCGACTAAGAATTACCTACGTTAACAGTAATGATGCATGTATTCCCGCGATTGAGTCAGTGGTGGGCTTTCCTATTTGCGGCCCTATGGTTAGGGGCACGGTCCTTACTGAGACTGGAAAAAATGTAAATGAGGTTAAATTGGTTTTGGATGGAGCTATTTTAAATCCGATGTTACTAAATGGAATGGACTCCTGCCTGGTTGGTTCCTGCTCTTCTCCTTGTTCCGCAAACTCAACCTTAACTGACGATGCAGGAGGATATGGGTTTTGCCAGATTTGTAATACGTGTAATCGTTTAAAGGTTGTCCCTCAAAAGAACGACAATCCACTCAACGGAGTAACTACATACGATCTTGTGCTCATCAGCAGGCATATTCTTGGTACTGAGCCGCTCAACTCGCCGTATAAGATGATTGCTGCAGATGCAAGTAAGAGTAAATCTATTTCCACATTTGACATTGTAGAATTACGAAAACTCATCCTCGGTATTTACGATTCGCTGCCGGACAACAAATCCTGGCGTTTTGTGGACAAGGCTTTTTCTTTTCCGAATGGAAATAACCCATTTCAAACCGATTTTCCTGAGGGTATTAACTGCATCTCAACCCCTGCTTCGGGAATAGATTTTACAGGCATAAAAATTGGTGATGTGAATAATAGTGTTCAACTAAATCGCCCATCCGCACGGCCTTTGGTCAGCCTGAGTTGGCCTGTCTTACGTACTTCTCCAGGTGGGGCGGTTACAGTTCCGATTTCCTATTCAGGGAGCGAGCCATTGGAAGCCATTCAGCTTGGAATCCGGTTTGATCCGGAACAATTGCAGTTAATCAGCCCCTCCACAGGTGATATTGAAAGTTATTTGCCTGGCAATTTCAATTTGCTTAAAGCAGGCGAAGGAGAAATCCGAACACTCTGGCTTCCAATTTCGGACCAGTTTGAAAAGGTTTTGCCAGGTAAAGTTTTGTTTTACCTGACTTTTAAAGTGTTGAGAGAATTGACTGAGCAAAGTCTTCCACTCTGGCTGGATGACGCCCTATTGGATTGTGCAGCCTGGAAGCCCGATGGTACCGAATATGCCGTGCAGCAAGTGCGTGGGGTGGTCAAGCGCGATGTGCCCGTCGACTTTGCTGCCGAATTAAGCGCATCCGTACGCCCAAATCCTACCTTAGGAGATGCCACACTGGTGGTTAGGTCACCTAAAGCGGAGAAAAGCCGTGTTGCTCTTTTTGATGCATTTGGCCGCAGAATTTTTATGCGGGAGGTGCCGCTCCGGGAAGGCGAACAGGAGATTTCTTTGCCGGAAATTGGTCAGATTCCTGCCGGGGTGTATATTTGGAAAGTATATACCCCCAGCCTCAAAACACAGGGGCATCTGGTAAAACAGTAGTCATGCAAACTTAATCAACCCGTCTTGTAGCTTTGGACTGCAAGACGGGTGGTTTTCCATTCTGTACCCACAAAATTGATAAACTACCTATGAAAAAAATATTTTTGGTCGCGATATCCACAGCCTGCATTGCTTTCTGTGCTAATGCGCAAAATCGCCTTCATGTCAATATGATGGCTACGGGTACTAATAACGGTCAATCCTGGGGCGATGCCTTTGTCGATCTTCAGACAGCATTGCAGTTCGCTCAACCGGGTGATGCAGTCTGGGTGGCAGAAGGTACTTATTACCCTACTAATACAACAGATCGAAGCATCTCTTTCGAGCCTAAAAGCGGGATACAGCTTTATGGAGGCTTTGCCGGGTTTGAGACCAATTTGTCCGAACGGGATTGGGCAGCACATCCGGTCCTGCTAAGTGGCGATATTGGTGTTATCAACGATAGCACGGACAATAGTTTCAATGTCATGTATCTTTTTCAATCTGACTCCAATACCATCGTTGATGGGTTTACGCTGTGTCATGGTGTAGCGGACGACTTTAGCACAGCCGGTGATGCACGAGACCGTATGGTATGCGGTGGTGGGCTATATATCGGGGGGGGCGATTGGGATGCTTTCCCAAATATACTAAATTGTCGGTTTTGGCACAATACTGCATATTCTCTGGGTGGCGGGGTAATGTTATATGGGACTGTGATTGGAAATATGATGCCTCGTTTTAAAAATTGTATATTTGAGGAAAATTATTCACATGGTTTGGGAGGCGGGGTATACCGTCTGGGGGGTAGTTGGCTGGAGCGAGGTGTAGACTTTGAGGCTTGTATTTTTAGCAAAAACTTAGCCAGACAGCTTGGCGGCGGCCTGTTCTTTGCAGATTCGCAAGGGGCTAATACGATTACGCTTCACGACTGCAGTTTTAACTACAATAAAGTTGTTTTATTTGATGGTGGCGGAGCCTATTTCCTTACTGGTCAGTTTGGGAAAAGTGGATTGTACCTTCAAAAAACTATTTTCGAAGGTAATGTTGCAAGAAACGGAGCTGCGATCCATATTTTTTCTAATGGTAAAGATTTTGATGGAGAAATGGTCCTGGATAGTTCTGTTTTAATAAGAAATAATGAAAACAATCAGTCCTCAATCCAGGGAGATCAATTTTGTGAAATAGGAACAGTATTCAGGCTAACAAATACAAGCATTGAAGAGAATGAGTCAAGTGTATCTGTTTTAAATCTTTCATTTATTGGAGCTACCCTTTTGATTGAAAATACACAATTTTTTCATAATAAAGCTGGATTGATTCACCAATTTGAAGGCTTTGATAGCGAAATAAATAAATCTAAATATGTTTCAAATCAATGCATTTTAAGATTAGGTGCTATTAACTTTCAGGGAAACAATACTGGTACTATGAAATTCGGTAATTGCCTATTTGAAAATAATAAAACTATGGGTAGTTTGTTTGATGCAGCTCGAGTTAAAAATGTTAGATTTATAAACTGCCTGTCAAAAAAAAATATCAATAACTATTCACTATTTGCAAGTGCTGATCAGCAAATTGATTCTGTTTTTTTTCTAAATTTTGCAGTGGATGATGTTTCATCAAATACCTTTTTTTATTCTAACATAAACCATGGTTACATTGCACACTGTTATTTGAAAAACTTTGACTGTTCTAATATACCTGCATACATCACCTGCGGCCCTGGCAATCTAATCGGCCTGGACCCAATGTTCCGCGACCCCGCCAACGGAGACTACTCCCTACTCCCCTGCTCCCCCCTAATCAACGCCGGCTCCAACGCCGCCGCCGCCGGTCTCCTAACCGATCTAGCCGGCAATCCCCGCATAAAGGGCGGCACGGTAGACATCGGAGCCTACGAGTCACCGGCTTTCAGCCTGGCTGCCGAGCCGGTGGTAAAACCCGCCTGCGTCGGAGAGTCCAACGGCAGCATCTCCATCAGCCCGGTATTTGGCTGTGAACCCTATATTTACAACTGGTCACCCCAGGCCGGCACCGGCCCTGAGCTCAGCGGTCTCCTCCCCGGCAGCTACCTGCTCACCCTCACGGATGGCAGTGGCCGGCAAATCCTGGATACCGTGCAGGTAAGTACTGCCAGCCTTCCCGAACTGAGCACCAGCAGCACGGA
>JBILHS010000197.1:0-5303 GCA_044350425.1 Saprospiraceae bacterium
GTTGGACATTGGACATTTTTTTCCTTGTTGGACATTGGATATTTTTTTCCTTGTTGGACATTGGACATTCCCTACTGCCGGACAAACTTCCCACTCCAACTCCTCCCTCCTGCCCGAACAGATACAAAATACAAGCCCGCCGGCAAGTCCCCAACCGATACCGACGTGCGAAGGCCAAAAACACCCGGCTGCAGCACGGCACGGCCCATGGCATCATATATCCACACCGATTCTATGGGCGCTGGGGCTTGAATTTCAAGCAGATCCGAGCTTGGGTTGGGCGAGAGTTTAAACCCGTTTTTGTCAGGTTCCGGGGCGGCGGAGACGGGGGCGGAGCAGGTGTCGTTGGAGTGGTCGCCGATGTATTTGGCGAAGTAGCTACAGGGTTGGTCATCTACTTTTGTGAAGCCGCCGCCTATGTAGATTTCGCCTTTATATTCGGCAATACCGCTGATTTTATTATCGAAAGTGCTGTTTCCGAAACTGCACCAGCGCTCTCCGTCCCAGGTAGCGATGTTGCGGGCCGGAACACCATTGCCTATGCAGTCAAAAACGCCTACGACAAAGAGTTTACCATCGTGTACCATCATATCTTCGAGTATACTAGTGGCACTACAAAGACCTTCGCCGACATCATTCCATGTTAAGCCATCCCAACGCATTATTTTATTTCCTGCATTGCCTGCTGACAACCTAAAATAACCACAGACATAGAGTTCACCGTTATAAACAATCATATCAGTAATATTAGAGTCTCCTCCAAATAACCCCAAGCCTACCTGAGTCCATGATGTTCCGTTAAATCGTGCAATATCTCGATTGATCCCACCACCAATAGCATTGTAGCAATTCCCACCCACATATAGTTCACCCTTATAAAAAGTGCACCTGTAGTTAATAGGCGTTTCTCCAAAAAACAAGTCAGCCGGAAAGCCCAAGCTATACCATTTGGAACCATCCCAATAGGCTACAGAATTGCAGGTATCCCCTTCGGCAAACCTGAATGTGCCTACTACATACAACTTGTTTTCATGGACACATCCTCCCCAAGCCGATCCTTGACCATTATCTCCATTCAAGCTTCCACCAACTGCACCCCAATTTTGGCCGTCCCACATTGCAATTCCATTTGCATAAACACCATCAATTTCTTTAAAGACATTTCCAGCATAAAGGTTGCTCTGGTACCCTATCAGTAATGGACCCGAATGGCATGTATTAAGCCCGCATGCGTCATAAAGGCCATTATTCAGTTTGTTAAGTTGTTGGCCATCCCAACTACAGATTCCATTTAAAGTGTCATTCTCACTCCGTTTAAAGCTACCTCCAACATAAAGTAAATTTGATGAATTATCTGTGTAAAGACTACTTACACCTCTATTGAAGTTAGCCAGTTGTTGCCAATTCTGGGAGAAAATTTCGATATGGCTAAACCATAATAAGGCAACGATAATGATATAATATCGCATGATCTAGATTGCAAAATTGTTTCAAAGAGCTTGAGAAAACGAACTATTTAGTAAAGGCAGGGCGATAAACACCCTGCCTTCTTTGATTAATTACAACTTTATAAAATTATTGCCCGCAACTTTTCCGTTTAATCCGAAAACAACTATTTGGTAGACTCCTTTGGGTAGATTTTTTACTGGTATTGTAAACTCTGTACCAATGTCAGAATAATGTAAAGTAGACAGGCCAACATCTTTTCCAGTCAAATCCAAAATTCGCAATAGGGAAATCTCTCCAAAATTATCATTCAATCGAATAGTGAGCAAATCGCTGACCGGATTGGGGAGTAAAATAATGTTATTCGAAGGAATGATTGTTTCTGGTTTGGTTGAAACTGGGCAACCCAATTGTTCTGTTGTTAAACATTCAGACAAGTAAATCTTACTGACAAATCCATCCGTATTTCCACCAAGAAAATCTTCATGAAAGTAGGGAGTTTGTGATTCATGGCAGACAGGGATGTTAGCCTCAAAAAGCACGCCATTTTCTGTGTAATTCCTTGAGTTCGTTTGCCCACCAATAAACACAAATGGTTTTGAATTGGGATTGATGCCAACCGATATAGAACTGCCAATATCTATTCTATCAACAAGTAGACCCTGATTAGTCGATCCTCCCCAAAATGTGCTGAATAATACCTGCTGATTTTTGTCTATAGCCATTATTATAGCATCCCCTCCCACAGCTGAAAAACCTTGGTTTACGTCTGGGTAATAATAATCACAGTCATTGCTTCCTAGCAAAGGAGAGAACTCATCATATGCTAACCCTGTTATCCATATATTATCCCCTTCATTTGTGGATCCATTTCCAGTTGACAAATACCTAAAGTTATTTCCACCTCCGGAGATATCAAAATATTCCTGTCGATCATTTCCTGGGCCTCCAAAGAATCGCCCCCATTTGTAGTTACAGATCATACCATTTTCAACAAATTTTGACATGAAAATATCGCAAGTACCACCGTTGAAAGAAATGTCATTCAACAGATCATTGTCCCCTGCATCGCAAGCAATAACTGGAAAATTATTGGAATAAGTGGTTCCTGTAACCACAACTTTATTCCCTTCAACAAACAAGATCGAATTAGGAATATCGTCGTTTGAGCCTCCTAAGAAGGAGCTCCACAAAATGGCTCTTTCAGATGTAAAACGCATAATATACGCATCAGTCTTTCCTCCATAGTTTAAGGAACCGTTACCAATTGGCACAAAATCATCAACTGTATTTGCCCCAATTACGCCAGTTATGTATATTTCATTGTCAAGGCCTTCTGTAATATCGCTGACACTATTTTTTATTGGCCATGAAGCTTCATTGGTAAGCCGAGTCGCCCATAACAAATTGTTGTTTAACCCAAACTCAGCGATATATGCTAATCCATGGTTCTGCTGATGCTGATTCCCGCTGGCCATTGTCGGGAAAACTGAATCGTCATACGGGCCATCTAAGACCCCTCCAACAATCACATTGCCATTGGACAATATATTCAAAGCAGTTACCGCCTCTCGTTGAAAGCTAAAGTCTCCAAAATAGGTTGACCATTTTAAGTCTCCAGCATCATCGCTTAATTTTACAATGAAGCCTCTTTGAAAATTAAAAATGGAAGTTTGATTATCATTATACTCATTTGGCAAGCCCTCAGGAGCCAAAGGAAAATCGTTAGCCCACGCGCCTGTTGACCCTACAAAATATATACTTTTGTTCAACGCGTGCCATTTTATTGCTAAGCCAATTTCGTCACGGGTAGGGTCATTTTGAGCAACACCACCAAAAAAAGTCAGCCATCTTTGTTGATCTAATTGCTTGAAACACCCTGCATATGCATCAACAATACCTGCAAGTTGTTCTTGAAAGGCTCCTGGGGTTTTGGGGAAATTCTGACTCTTTGTTTTGCCCGTTACAAACATATTCCCTTGGATATCAACATCTGTAGCCGTTACGGTTTCCCCTAAAACCTCTCCAAAATAAGTACTCCAATAATAATCACATTCATTCTCCGGATCATACCGCTCCCGCCCAGTCTTAATAATCAACGAACTCCCACTAGGCACCGTCCCCACTGAAAACCGCACCGTGCTGTCGGTACTGAGTACAAAGGCAGGCGCCCAGCCCGCAGCACTCTCCGTGCCGCTTGCATCCGAAAATATTGCCGTGGGTGGGGCCAGTATCAGGTCCTCCAGCGCAGTCTCCACCCGCAAAGAGCCGTCCGTCTGTATAGAAAGCCCCGTATGGCCTCTGAAAAGCAGCCTAATCTGACCTGGCGTACTGCCCGGCTTACACACAAAGCGCGCAAAAAAGCCATCCTGCCCCTGGCCATACAGTGCGTCAATATTGGTGTAAATATTAGGGTGCAGCACCTTGTTCTCCAGCGGCACCCGCTCACGGCCTTCCGGGATATGCCCCAGGTAGTAATTATGGAAGTCCTCCTGCCGTTCGAGGCCCACTGCCACCGTGGACGTTTCATTTATGAACCTTAAATCGAGTCGGGTCATGGTATCCTGAGAACTGGCTACCGTATCTATGTGCGCAAAAACAAAACTTACCTGGTCGTCAAAGATGTATGTGTTGGGATAATTGCTTCGCGTATAATAACGCACATCATCCTGTGGGGTGGTATCTGTATTCATTACCTGACCCCGGTTTTCTATAAAAGGTGCGTTCACTTCCTCCTCCAGAGGAAGCAACAGCGCATGGCGATTGTACTTTACCGCCAGCGTGGAGGTTCCCGAAGTGCCTGAAAGCAGAAAATTACCTGAACTTAGGGATGTGACATGCTGGACTACGTCATCTTCGTTGGCGTAGCCGTTATAAGTATCGCTCCATTGTAACGTACCGCTATTGGTGTACAATTGGGCAAGAAAGTCTTTATTGCCCCGTTCAGAGGTATAACCGCCTACAAAAGGCTCTTGTGCCGAACTCAGCGCAAGTCCGGTGAACTCCCCGGCACCCGTAGCTGCATTACTCGTCGCATAAAGCAGACTTCCTGAAGAAGTGTATTTCAGAAGGATACCGTCACGATCACTGGCCGTAGTGTAGCCCGCTACAAAGACATTTCCAGCAGTATCCACCACAATACTTCGTCCAGCGTCGTCCAGATTGGCCGCTCCGTTCCAATTGGCTGTCCAGAGTATCGCGAGTGAGGGCGACAATTTGATGGTCTTGATGTTGAAGCCCTGACCAGAGACACCGAGTGCACCGGTCAGGTACACATTCCCAGCAGCATCCAGAGTAGCCGCACTCACCAATTCGATGTTGGTGCCGCCTGCGCTGGTGACCGTTGCACTGACAAACGACCCGTTGGACTGTTCGTACCGTATAACGGCATATTCCCAGGTATTAAAATTGGTCTGCGATGCGCCCGTTATAAAAACGCGCGTTCCGAGCAGTGACAGCGTCGCTCCTACATCTACAAGGGAAGCATTGTCCCAGGTCTTGTTCCAGACCAAAGTGCCGTTGGAGGCGTAACAGAGCGTGAGTGCATCTGTGTTCGGAAAAGTCTGGCTTGCCACTCCGGTCACAAAAATATCCCCACTGGCATTGCAGATCACTGCCGAGCCAGCATCGGTACCCGTGCCGGTTCCGCTGTAGGTCTGATGCCATTGCTTTGTGCCTGAGGAATTGTACTTGACCAGGTAGAGGTCGTGGCCATTCGTCGAGCCATTGTAGGCTGAACCTGTCACGAGGACGTTGCCAGATGCGTCGAGCGCGATGCCGCCCACATGCGTTATTCCGCCAGCACCGAGATTGAAATTAGCAACCCAATTGGTGGTTCCACCTGATGAATATTGGGT
>JBILHS010000135.1:0-13579 GCA_044350425.1 Saprospiraceae bacterium
CAGGTTGCGAAAGTTTGTCCTGACTCTATGACGCTTTCCTGGACTGAAATTCAAGACACACTGTCCTACGATGCTTACCTATTGGGTAACAAGTACATGGAAATTCAGGGGACCTCCAATACCAATTCAATATCCTTCCCCATTCAGGATGTTGCTGCCGAAAAATGGGTTTCCGTCCGGGCCAGCCATCCGAATGGTTTGACCGGAAGACGTGCGATCGCGGTGAATTGGCCCGGCCAATTACTCAATTGCCCCCAGTCGTACGACATCGCTGTCCGAAAAATGCTCTCCCCTGGCGGTAATGCCATCATTACCTGTGGCCAAAGTGACTTACCTATTACCATCCAGGTACGAAATGAAGGGTTGAATGCCTCCACGGGGGCGACCGCTTATTATCAGGTAAATAATGACACGGTTGTGTCCGAACCGATCCCGGACATTGCAGCTGGGGGCTCATTGGATTTTACGTTTCAGACCCTGCTGAACCTGACCGGAAATGGTGACATCAACCTGAAATCCTGGGTCCTCTTTCCAGGGGATGTGGCTACTTTTAATGACACACTTTTGCTTTCTTTTCCAGTAGTCACTCAAGGGGCCAATCAGTTCTTCTCTCAAAACTTTGAAGCTGATCCGGGATTTCCGCTGGGCTGGTCCCCGGTGAATCCAGACGGGAAGATCGGTTGGGTTCCCTCTGATGGGCTTGGGTTCCCGATTGTAGGGCCGGATGATCTGGAGGGCCGCTCCCTGCATTTTAACTTTTTTCAATATGGTCCAAATCTGGAAGGCGCAGAAGACTACCTCTATATGATTCCAGTGGATTTGACTGGTTTAGACAATCCATCCCTTGATTTCGAAGTAGCTCACGCACAATACAATGCAAGTTATATTGATGGATTACGGGTCGAAGTATTTGAAAATTGTGATCTAAATGGCACACCTACAAAGATCTGGGAAAAGCTGGATCCTGCATTGGCTACTGTACCGGCCCAAACCAACTATTATTACGCAGGAGCCTCCGGAGACTGGCGTGCAGAATCCGTGGATCTCAATGCCTATGCCGGACAAAAAATAGTGCTTCGTTTCGTTTCGACAAATGGATATGGCAATAGCCTGTATCTGGACAACATTGGAATTGGCACCTTTGAGGCACCCGTGCCTCCATTGGCCGCGTTTATGGCTCCTGATACCATCTGTCGTTTGGACACCATGATCTATCAGGCTGCTCTATCCCCGGGGATTTCCAATTATACCTGGTCTTTTGGTACTGCAGCCAGCCCTAACGCAGCTACTGGTATTGGGCCCCACACGGTAATTTATCCTACGGTAGGTAATAAAAACGTGCGGCTCATTGTATCAAATTCTTTTGGCAAGGATACCATGATTCAGGTGGTGAACGTCCGCCAACTTGCAACAGCAAACTTTACAGCTGTGCAAAATGGTTTCACTACAACTTTTACCAATACAAGTACCAATTCCACATCCTATCTCTGGGATTTTGGTGATGGCTTTACCAGTACGGAAGCAAACCCAACGCATACTTATGGATTCCCTGGAGTTTACACCATAAGCTTATCTGCGACAAACATTTGCCGCACCCATGTAAAAACCGGGACAGTAGGTGTCACTGCGATCAATGAATTGGCCGAAACCATGGGGATCCGCATCCTCCCAAACCCGACCATCGGAGATTTTGCAGCGGAACTGGATAGTAAGATCCACGGAAATATTCAACTCACCCTTTTTGATGCCGCCGGGAGAAAAGTAACTTCGCGGGAAAGCAACGTAAAATTGGGAATCACCCGCGTAGTTTTCGAAAATTTAAATTTACCAAAAGGAATCTACCAGTTGAATATTCAGTCAGATGGCAAGCTGGCCACCTTTAATGTGGTGGTTCAGTAAGGAATAAAGCATAGATTTTTTAAAAGATGAGCTGTCACTTTATTGGGACAGCTCATCTTTTTTGAGGCCTTTTCAAATCCACTGGACTGCTTACATTTGCCCTGAACCGAACGGCCTTGGCAATTCAAGAGACCTGAACTATGAGCAAAATAATCTATCGGGACCCTCAGGTCACGATCTTTCAAAGCGCACTCTTTCAAACCAATTCCACGGTGGTTTGCACAGACGATGTGGTCCTGATATTCGATCCTGCCTGGCTTCCGGACGAAGTAGAGGAAATCCGTCAATATGTAGAGCGTATTCGGGGCAACCGGCACGTCTTCCTGTTCTTTACGCATTCAGATTACGATCATATTATTGGTTATGGTGCATTTAAAGCGGACAAGGTCTTCATGTCAAAAGCAATGGCCGAAAACCCGAATAGCCAACTTTGTGTAGAACAATGCCTGGAGTTTGACGAGAAGTATTACATCAAACGCCCCTACCCTATTGTTTATCCTAAAGGCGATTTTCTGGTGTTCCGGGATGGCGTTCAATACCGATACGGAAATACAAAAATGTCGTTTTACCTCACGCCAGGCCACACCGCCGACAGTATGATGGTCATTGTATGGCAATTAGGGCTTTGCATTGCCGGAGACTATCTGTGCAATTGTGAGTTTCCTTTTATTTACCAGAGTAGTGTGGATTACGAACAAACCCTGGAGAAGCTGCCGCGCATTCACGACCGAAACTGGTTTACCCGGATGGTACCCGGGCATGGAGACCCGGCCTTGAACATCAATGACTGGTTGCAACGTCGCACGGAAGCCCAGGCATACTTGTTTGCCCTTCGGGAAAGTATCGCAACCGGAGTACCTTTTGATGAAAGTTCACTGTGGTCGCGATATGATTTCCCACGCCTGCAGCGCAAATACCACCTGGATAATATTGCCCTAATGACCCGGGAATACGAGCAGGGCTTGTGGAAATGGGATCCTGATTTCGAGCTTACTTCTCCTTTGATGCAGGAGAAGTACATCTCTGACAATCCGACTGTAGACAGTGATGACGAGGGCTGAAACACGGACATGGCTGGAAGCTCAGATTCTCGCTGAACACAGTAAGGCGCAGACCATGCGCCTGGTTCGCTGGGTGGGTCATGATGCTGACCTGCTGAAAATTTTAATGGAAGTATTTCTGGATGATCCGCCTTCAGCACCCCTGCCAAAAGGGAGCGGCTATCAGCATATTTTTACGCAAAGAAGTACCTGGGCCGTACGCTATGTGGGAGAACGGTTGCCTGAATTAATGGCACCCTGGCTGCCGGTATTAGTGGCACAGCTCAGAAAGCCCCACCTGCATGACGCGATCAAACGGAACACTTTGAATGTTTTTGAGCCGCTTGATTTTCCTGAAACATTGGATGAGGCTTTGGCCGATTTGTGCTTTGGCTATCTTGCTGACCCTAAAGAAGCCATTGCAATTCGCTGTGCTTCGATGACTATTTTAGAAAAAATCTGCAGGCGTATTTCTGAATTAAAAAGCGAGTTGAGGCTACTCCTAGAGGAACATCTGGAACATGGCTCGCCGGGTATTAAAAGCCGCGCAAAAAGAATTCTTAAAAAATGTAGTCAATATAATTAATGTGGTCAATGTGAGTGCATTGACCACATTAATTATATTGACCACATTTACTCAGACATATCCATTGTGTGGTACACGTTGAGTACATCATCATCATCTTCCAGCCGATCCAATAGTTTAACTACGGCATCCACCTCTGCATCTTCCAGTTTTTTAGTGGTATTGGGAAGGTATTCTAAAGCAGCGCTGGTCGTTTCTATATTCCGATCTTCCAAGGCTTTTTGAAGCGTCCCGAAGTCAGAAAACGCACACAAAAGCACGATCTCATCTTCTTCGCGTCTGAGTTCTTCCAGACCTGAATCAATTAATTCAAGCTCAAGATCATCCCAGGGATGGCCTTCAGATTTTGCTTTGAACACGCCTTTGTGGTCAAAGAGAAAAGCAACACTACCGGAGGTGCCCAATGCGCCACCGCAACGGTCAAAATACATGCGTACGTTTGCAACGGTGCGCGTAGGGTTATCAGTAGCAGTTTCAACTAAAACAGCTACTCCTCCCGGACCTTTGCCCTCGTAAATGATTTCCTGAAAGTTTTCGGCTTCTTTCCCGGATGCTTTTTTAATGGCGCTTTCGACGTTCGATTTAGGCATATTGGCCGTCTTGGCATTCTGAATAGCCCCGCGAAGACGAGAATTGTATTCAGGATTTGGCCCACCGGTTTTTACAGCCAGTGCGATTTCGCGACCGATACGAGTGAAGGTTTTGGCCATACCGGCCCAACGCTTAAATTTTCTTTCTTTACGGAATTCAAACGCGCGTCCCATGAATTAAGTGGTAAGTGATAAGTGTTTAGAATAAATAGTCTCACAGAGACCATTTTCAAGCGCCACAAAGGTAGGCAAAGCCCTTGGCAACAAAAATTGATTTGCCAATAAACTAACAGACCTTATGCACAATAGCAAATTACAGGCCTAATGCGAACATCTCCGGAGTACTTTTGTGCGACTGACCAAGGCATTTGGCTTTGTTTAACCAATCCTATACTTCAAATGCCAGGTACCCGGCACTATCTTTGCACATCTTTTTTTAACCTAAATTTTTTCTCATGCGAAGTACTCTTCTTCTGGCTACTATTTTTACATTATTCGCTACCAGTTTCCTCCAGGCACAAGCTGGTGCAAAAATGGACGTTGAAATTTCAAGCGCCGTCCTTAAAACTGCCGAATGGGCAGGTTTTAAATATATGGAAGCCTTAGACCTGGCTCAAACCGGTGATCAGAAAGCACTCAAAGAGTTGTTGGAATTCAGTGGCACAGTAGACGGCACAGAATCCCTTCAACATGCAACGACCTGCCTGGAGCTAATTCCGCTTGCGACAGACGAAAAAATGGGGGCTGTTATCTCTTCGCTCAAGCCGAAATTAAAAACAATTTTGCTTGATCGCATTCAACTGGCGCAAGGCCGCACCAAAAAAGAAAACCTGATCAAACCACTTCAAGAATGGGCGCCGTTGACCTGGAAAGCACTTCATGGCGAAAGAGTCGTCTGCAATTCTTGCATGCACAAGGACGGTCAGATGATGAAAAAACCAGACGGGGTAATGTCCCCCGCCCAAAAAACGCAATCCATAGATTCAACCCCTAATTCTGAAAAAAATTGATAGCGAATCGTGTAAAACTGCTTTTAGGAGTCGTATTGGCAGCCAGCCTGTTTTGGCAATGTAGTGTGCTACGTTCCAACGAAAAGGCCACAACCCAGGATCTGAATCAGCTCGTCCAGTTTATGTCGGGCAGTTTTAGCAGCCACGCTCAAAGCGTGCGCGATTCGGATTTTTTCGATATCCGCCTCCATATCGTACCGATCTGGAAAAACGATAAAGATAACCACTGGCTTTATGTGGAGCAAGCTACGGCCTCCGCTGAGTCAAAACCGTATCGGCAGCGCGTTTATAAAGTGGAACAGGAAGCGAGTGGCGGTTTCAAAAGCATCGTTTATACTTTGCCTGATCCGGCAACTTGGGCAGGCAAATTCAAAACGCCGGAAGCTTTTGAAAAATTAAAACCCGAAGCGCTTTCTTTACGGGAGGGTTGTACGGTTTATTTAACAAAACAAAAAGATGGCACGTTTGCGGGCGCCACACAAGGTATCGGTTGCGAAAGCACCCTTCGTGAAGCTAAATATGCTTCTTCAAAGGTGATCATAACCAAAACCGAACTGCGCAGTTGGGACCAGGGTTTCAATGAAAAAGGGGAGCAGGTGTGGGGAGCCACCAAGGGTGGATATGAATTTGTTAAAAAATGATTGAAAACGTGGTCAATGTGGTCAATGTGAGCCTAATTCCCATTGACCACATTCTATAAATTGACCACATTCAACTATTCAATTAAATGGCTTTCCGAATCTATACAAAAACAGGTGACCAAGGCGAAACTGCGCTTTTTGGAGGCCGTCGAGTGCCTAAAAGCGACCTGCGCGTTGATGCTTACGGTACTGTCGATGAGTTAAATTCGTTCATTGGGCTTTTACGCGACTCTGTGGAGCATCCGCATGTCCGAGAAATCCTGGCCAATACCCAACATCGACTTTTCACCCTGGGTGCACACCTCGCTTCAGACCCGGCCAAGCATCCACCTACGCCTGACCTTTTACCTGAAGACATTACGCTTTTGGAAAATGAAATGGATGCGATGGACGAACAGCTGCCCACTTTAAAAAATTTTATCCTTCCGGGAGGGCATCCTGCCGTGTCGGTTTGCCATCTGTGCCGTACCGTCTGTCGTCGTGCTGAACGCCTGACCGTGGCCCTTGTCCAATCCGGAGAGCCTGTGGATGCACTGGCACTGCAATATCTCAACCGATTGTCTGATTATTTCTTTTTGCTGGCACGTTTTTTATCCAAAGAACTGAAAGTTGAGGAAGTGATCTGGAAAACCAGGTAGGGCACCCGGCATAAAATTTAAAACACGAAGGGACCAAGAAACATGATAGGAGCATTCCTTAGTGTCTCTTAGTCCCTTCGTGTTTTTAAAAGGCGACCTGAACCTAGAGCGTCCCGCGCAATTCCTGCTCTCTTTCGATGGCCTCAAACAGTGCCTTGAAATTCCCTTTACCAAAGGATTTTGCTCCCCTGCGCTGAATAATTTCAAAAAAGACGGTCGGACGGTCCTGAATAGGCTTGGTAAAGATCTGAAGCAGGTAGCCGTCCTCGTCACGGTCAACCAGAATATTGAGGGCTTTCAGATCTTCAATGCTTTCATCGATTTCTCCTACACGGTCCAGTACATCTTCATAATATACCTCCGGCACATGTAGAAAATCTACACCATTGGCACGCATCTGTGCAACAGTCTCCAGAATATTGTCTGTCGCAACAGCAATATGCTGCACCCCTGCACCCTGGTAAAAATCGAGATATTCTTCTATCTGGCTCTTTTTCAAGCCTTTAGCCGGTTCATTGATGGGGAATTTAATATACCCATTGCCGTTGCTCACCACTTTCGACATCAATGCAGTGTATTCCGTAGAAATGTCTTTGTCGTCAAAAGTGATCAATAGCTTGAAGCCCAACACATCCTGATAAAACTTCACCCACTTGTTCATTCCGCCCAATTCAACATTGCCTACGCAATGGTCAACATATTTCAAACCTACCGATTTGGAGGGGTATGCATTGCTGCGGGGGGCGTATCCCGGTATAAAGATCCCAGTGTAATTTTTCCTTTCAACCAGGGTATGGATGGTTTCTCCATAGGTTTTGATGGCGGCGAGCACCACTTCGCCATGTTCATCTTTCAACGTTTTGGGGGCAAAGGCAGATTCTGCGCCTCTGGAAATGGCTGTATTATAAGCTTCTTCGGCATCATCGACCCACAGGGCCAGTACTTTGACCCCGTCGCCGTGTTCGGCCACATGTCGGGAGATCTCAGTATCTGGTAAGAGCGAAGCAGTAAGTACGATCCGGATCTTTTCCTGCTGGAGCACATAGCTCACTCGATCACGGACCCCTGTTTCGGGACCGGCGTAAGCTACGACTTTAAAGCCAAGGGCAGCTTGATAGTACATCGCGCTTTGTTTGGCATTTCCGACGTATAATTCGAGGTGATCGGTCCCATTGATCGGGAAAGAATCCGAAGCGGATTGGTTGGAGGCTGTAGATGTTGGCACAGATAGGACTTCTATATATGAGTGTGAAAAATTTCGGGGCAAAAGTAGGCAATGCCGGGAAAGTCACCCATCACTTATTTGTCCTTTCCAGAAACCTACCGGTGGCCATACAGCCCAGCGCCTCAGCCTGCAATATGTATTAACAGCTGGACGAAGTTCTAATAGGTTGCGCGCATGGTCAGGTTTAAGCGCACGTCGCTTTGATCCTGAGTCGTTTGCCGAAGCCAAATGACCACGTCGGCTGAAAAACGCGCGCTGGTAAAAAAGCGTTTGGAATCAGCCAGCGAGGGGATCAGCTGAAGAATATTACCTGAATCAAAAGGGGCCGGATCGCGGTATGCGATCTCCACGAAATCGTTTGGATTCGATTCGTCATAAAGACGAACTGATATTTGTTGTATCGGACTCAGATCGGCGTCGCCAAAAATGCCACCCAAACTAACCTGGCCTGTGATGACTCCCGAAATATCTGCTTCCGTTTTACCGTGTCGATCCAGATAGCCTTCCCAATCTGTAGGTATATTTTTGAGTTGAAAATGGTGAACGTCAAATACACCTATACCGGCTGGGAGGCTGAACTCCCGCTGAAAGACCATATCAAAGCCAGGCGCCAGGCTGTCGTCCTTTTTACAGGAAAGACCTAGCAGCACAAAGCCTAAAACAAAGCTAAAATGGCAAACCAATTTTATCATGTGGGCAATGATGTTGAATAGACTAAAAAGGTTGCCTGTTAAAATGCGCTAGCGTGGTTACTTTTGCATCTTAAAAGGCCGATAGACAAGGGCCAAAACCTAACTCATGAAATACCTGATCACCGGACTCGGCAATATTGGATACGAATACGACGGAACCCGGCACAATATTGGATTCGAAGTACTAGATTTTTTGTGTAAAAATCTCAGCGGCGAATGGAAGGGCAACCACCACGGCGACCTTGCCGAAGTAAAATTCAAAGGCCGCACCCTGATCCTGTTGAAACCGAACACTTATATGAACCTGAGTGGTAAGGCCATTCGGTACTGGTTGCAAAAAGAAAAAATTCTGGTCGAAAACAGCCTCACGGTCCTGGACGATCTGAATCTGGATTTTGGCAAACAACGCCTGCGACCAAAAGGCTCCGATGGCGGCCACAATGGGCTGAAAAGCATCCAGGAACTGCTGGGAACGGATGCCTACCCAAGGCTTAGGATTGGAATAGGAAGCAGTTTCTCTAAGGGCAAACAGGTCAATTTTGTCCTGGGGAAATGGTCCGAGGACGAAAAAGCCGAGATCCCTAGAATTCTTGAAAAAGCCGAAGAGGTGATCAAAACTTTTGTCACGCTGGGGTTGGAACGAGCCATGGGTGTTACCGGAAAATGAGACAACCTTACTTTAAAGGTTTACGTCAATGGGTGGAACCTTGGTTTTTCAGTGGAACCTGTCGTTGTCATACCAAAGCATGATTCCAATTATCTTGTTAATATTCCTTGGGTTTCAAAACCTTTCGGGTACATTCGCCCAATAAAATTAAAATTCCTGGCTATGAAAAAATTCAAGTTCAACTGGTGGCGTGTTGCTTTCTTTTTGCTCACAGTTGGTATGGTCGTTCTGGAAAGCTGCAGTCTGTTCAAACCAAAATGCAACTGCCCACACTTTTAATACGTTGGTTATCAGCTTATTGAACTAAAATGGATAGCTGAACCTGCTCAGCTATCCATTTTTTTATCAGTGCCTACTCCGGCTCCGGCAATAATTCTACCGGGAGTGACTTGGTCGCCCTGGCCCCTAATTCCTTGATCTTTTCCGCTTTTCCGATCAGCGTATCGCCCGGACGTCCGGCTTGGGTGAGTTTGTGCATGGCATCATCATAGGCTGACCTGGCATTATCCAACCTTGCCCCAACGGTGCGCAGGTCCTCCACAAACGCCACAAACTTATCATAAAGCAGGCCACTTTGTCGGGCGATTTCAAGCACTGACTTGGTTTGTTTCTCTTGTTTCCAAAGGTGAGCCACCGTGCGTAAAGTGGCCAGCAAGCTACTCGTGGTCACGATTACAATGTTTCGCTCCAATGCATCGGTAAACAAGCGTGGATCTGCCTGAGAAGCTGCCGTGAGCGCCCCTTCCAAAGGCACAAAAAGCAACATGTAATCAGGTGTATTGATGGAATACAGGGTTTGATAATTGGTTCGGCTCAGGTTGTCTACATGGCTTCTCAGACTGGTGACATGCGCCTTCAAATGTTGCTCGCGCTCTGTATGATCAACCGCGTTGAAATAGCGTTCAAAGGCCGTGAGCGACACTTTGGAATCGACGATCAATTGTTTGTTTTCCGGAAGTTGAATCACAAAATCCGGGCGTTTGGCGGCGCCATCTTCATCCCTGAAGGTGGTTTGTGAAAGGAAGTGAATGCCTTTTTGCAGACCGGATTTTTCGAGCAGGGTTTCCAGTTGCATTTCCCCCCAATCTCCCTGCATTTTGTTCTGACCCTTGAGTGCTGAAGTCAGGTTGTGGGCATCCTGACTCAATTGCTGATTGAGTTGGGTGAGTTGCTCCAGTTCTTTTTTCAGACTGGATTTCTCCCGGGTCTCTTCTAAAAATTTACGGTCCACGTTTTCTTCAAACTCTTTGATCTTCTCCCGCAAGGGTGTCAACACTGTTTGTAATTGCTGCGCATTTTGCGCGGTGAATCGGACTGATTTTTCTTCCAAAAGCCGGTTTGCGATGTTTTCAAATTCTGTTTTGAATTTAACCTGCAATTGTTCGACCTCTGATTTTTGGTTTCTGAAATTCTCCTCCAGATGATATAATTGCTGTTCCCGCGCAGCCAGTTGAGCGTGGGCGTCGCGAATCTCCCGTTCCTTGGAATTCAGGTCAGCGCGCAATCGCTCCGCGTCCTCCAAAATAGCCTCGTGAAGCTCGCGGGGTACAAATTGTTCCTTATCCGGGAACTGATTCGTATTGCCCGCTTGTTGGCGCAAAATCATAAATATCAGCAGGATGATCAAAATACCTCCGAGCAGAAAAAGCAACGTATTGTCCATAAATCACGAGTTTGGTCGGACAAAAGTAGTCTTCGCGGACGTTTTGTTTATTTTTGCTCGTGGTTTTTAAAAGAAAATGTTTAAAACTCTTTCAATGCGGCTTTTTTACTGCCTTTTCTTAATCCCCTTACTCCCCTACCCTGCTTTAAGCCAAACCTTAAATCGTACGGAGCAACAGGCAGCCTACCAGCTGCAGATGACTCATATCCGGGAGGAGATCAAAATAGATGGCGTACTCTCTGAGGCAAGCTGGCAAAGCGCAGCGGTAGCAGGCGACTTCTGGCTGAAATGGCCCCGGGATGGTGCTCCTGCACCACAACAGACCGAAGTGCGTTGCGCCTACGACGATCATTTCCTGTACATCGCTGTCACGGCCTTTGACACCACCCCAAATTATGTAATTCAAAGCCTGAAACGGGATGTGGGCTATTGGGATTCTGACGGATTTGCAGTGATCTTAGACCCCTCTAACTCCGCTGTCAACGGCTATTTTTTTGGTATTTCAGCCAACGGCGTACAGACGGAGGCCCTGCTTTCTAGTGGCAATGACGATATGGACCGCAATTGGGACAATACCTGGGTGGTCAAAACCAGAAGCTATCCTGACCGGTGGACGGCAGAATATGCGATTCCGCTCCGTATCCTGCGTTTCAAAGAAGGTCAGACCTCCTGGGGCATCAATTTTATCCGCAATGACCTGACCAATGGCCTGTATTCAGTTTGGGCACAGATTCCATTTCAGTTTGATGGTACCGACCTGGGCTGGACTGGTGCATTGCAATGGGCTGATTCTCCCAAACGAACCAAAGGAAATTACAATATCATCCCTTATGTAACTGCAGCGGCCTCAAAAAATTACGAGGAAAACGAAGCCTGGGAAACCAAACCTGGCATTGGTCTGGATGCAAAGATCGGGGTTGGATCAGGGCTCAATCTGGACCTGACCGTGAATCCGGATTTTTCGCAAATAGAAATTGATGAACAAATTGTCAATCTCACCAGATTTGACATCCAATTGCCTGAAAAACGCACTTTTTTCCTGGAGAATGGAGATCTGTTTTCTGGCTTCGGCATTCCGCCTATCAGGCCTTTTTTCTCACGGACCATTGGTTTGGACAATGATGGAAATCCACTGCCTATTCTGGGTGGGGCACGTTTGACTGGCAATTTGAATGCAGATACCCGAATTGGGGTCATGACCATGCTGACCGGCAAACAGGGAGACTCCCCTGCCCGGCAATACACTGCACTTTCAGGAAGTTATCGTGTATTTGGACGTAGTAAAATTTCTGGATACTATCTTGACAGAGAAGACTTTAGCAATAAAGGAGAACTGCTAAAGAACCAGTTTAGCCGCAATGCTGGCCTACAACTGGATTATACTTCGCTCAATGGAAAATGGTCTGCATGGATCACACATCACCGTTCCATCAAACCCGGGATCTCATCTCAAAACTGGTGGGGCAATACGGGTATGCAATACAGGGTTCGAGGTTTTTCCTGGGTCACAGACATCACCCATATGGGAGAGAACTACTATGCTGATATGGGTTTTGAGGCCAGGATCCAGAATTACGACCTCGTGCGCGACACGACGATTCGGATCGGTTATAATTTCTGGTTTAACAACCTCTCCTATCAGATCTTTCCAAAAAACAAGGATAGCAGGTTTAATTATTTCGAGATAGGAGCGGAGTTCTTTCAGGTTTTTAACCCGAATGGCTCTTTCAATGAGTCCTCCAATAATGTAAGTCTGGAGATGAATTTCAGGAACACCAGCTCCCTGAGCTTCAAGGTCATCCCAAACTGGGCAGACGTACCCGTATCTTTTAAATTTGATCCGGAGGATGATCTGGAAAAATGCCCGGCATTGCCGGCTGGGTTCTATCAATATACCTCCGGAGAAGCGGAATGGAACTCCGACTACCGAAAGTCTGTGTTTTTTGGACTTTCTGCAGGAGGAGGCGAGTTTTACAATGGCAAACAATGGCAGGCAGGAGCAGAAATAACCTTTCGTTTTCAGCCTATTATGAACGTCGCTCTGAAGGCGCAATACAACAAGTTGGATTTCCCTGCACCCTATTGCGATGTAGAGATATTCAACGTCACACCGCGTGTGGAGGTGTTTTTTGCTAAAAATATCTGGTGGACCACCTTCCTGCAATACAATACCCAGGCGGATAATTTCAACATCAATAGCCGCTTTCAATGGCGTTTTCGCCCGATGAGTGATCTGTTCGTGGTGTATACCGACAACTATGCGGTGGAGGTTTTTGGGGTAAAAGACCGGGCTTTGACGGCCAAGCTGAACTGGTGGTTTTGAGCGGGGGAGCAATTTAAAAACAAAGCCCTTACTGCGCCTGCCCCTGCTTTTCAAAGCCCTTTATAATATCATCCGGTGGTATTCCCAGCATTTTGATCGCGTTTTGCGCATCATCCGCAAAATCCGGATCATTCGGATATTTCTGCAGGAAAGACTCGTAGGTGGCCTTTGCCTTTACAATATCACCCAGGTCATTTTCCTGAACAAATCCGATCATAAAAAGTGCAGTGGGTGCTTTCTTATGTTGCGGAAGACCTTCTGCTATTTTTGAATACAACTCGATCGCTTTTTGTGGATTTTCCACGGTTTTGGCGAGACCTGCCGCTTTCAAAAGCACATCCACATATTGATCCTGATTGGTTTTTTCTACCAGCCCGGCAAGCGCTTCAGAGGTCTTTATAAACTCCGCAGCTTTGGCTTTATCGCTTACCTGAGCGCCCCCCATTGCCTTGTCCAGTTCGACTAGCTTTTGCTGGAGTGCTGGAACAGGATCTGTTTGGCACGCATTCAAAAGCAAACCAAAGACTGCAAGTGTGCATAGTTTTTTCATAACAAATATGTTAAATGTGTTTAATGTGGTCAATGTGTTTAATGTGGTCAATGTG
>JBILHS010000032.1:0-45308 GCA_044350425.1 Saprospiraceae bacterium
AATGTGTTTAATGTGGTCAATGTGTTTAATGTGGTCAATGTGGTCAATGTGGTCAATGTGGTCAATGTGATAAAATTTGGATGCAACAGATCAAATACACATTGACCACATTAAACCAATTGACCACATTCTATGAGTATTCAAATTTTCCAAACGGGCTTTTTACAGTCACTTTTTCGCCCTGCGCCTTGCGTACACGCCCAATAACGCGGGCTTCGATGCCATATTTTTCTGCACTGGCCATCACAATGTCAGCATGTTTGGCGGACAGATAGATTTCCATACGGTGGCCCATGTTAAAGACCTGGTACATTTCGCGCCAGGGTGTTTTGCTGCTTTCCTGGATCAGTTTGAACAGGGGCGGCAGTTCGAATAAATTGTCTTTTACAATGTGGGCATCCTTTACGAATTTAAGCACTTTCGTTTGTCCACCGCCTGTCACGTGAATAAGTCCATGGATCTTTTTGCGGTGGTCGCGCAAGAGCTCCTGTAATACCGGCAGATAAGTTCGGGTTGGAGATAGGATCAGTTTACCGACACTGATCTCCTGTTTACCAATAGATACCTTCTCTGTCACCAGCCGATTGCCCGTGTACACCACCTCTTGCGGTAGACGCGGGTCAAAACTTTCAGGGTATTTTTCAGCATATACTTTGGACAAAACATCGTGGCGGGCTGCAGTAAGGCCATTGCTTCCCATGCCACCATTGTACTCCGTTTCATAGGTAGATTGGCCAAAGGAGGCCAGACCGACGATCACATCTCCGGAACGTATATTGGGTACCAGAACTTCCGATCGTTTCATTCGGGCAAAGGCGGTAAAGCCCACGTCTATGGTACGAACGATGTCACCCACATCCGCAGTTTCTCCACCTGCAAGGTGCATATTCACCCCGTGTTCCTGCATTTTATCTACAAAATCGGAGGTTCCCCGAATGACGGCAGCAATAACCGCTGCCGGGATCAGGCCTTTATTCCTTCCGATGGTGCTGCTGAGCATGATATCATTCGTACAGCCTGCACAGGCCATGTCATCCAGGTTCATCACAATCGCATCCTGGGCTACACCCGGCCATACAGAGAGATCCCCTGTTTCACGCCAATGGACATATGCCAGACTGGTTTTAGTACCCGCAGTATCTGCATGAAGCAGGTTGCAATACTTTGAATTTCCGGCAGCGAGGTCCGGCAAAATCTTACAAAATGCATTGGGATACAAGCCTTTATCCAGGTGCTGAATGGCTGCGTGTACTTCTTCTTTGGATGCGGAAACACCGCGTTGATCGTATTTTGTCATGATGATTCGCCTGGCTACCTGCCTGCTAATCCTGGCAGCGGAGGGCAAGGTGTTTTTTATTTTTGTTGGGAGCTTATGGCATCCTGTCTATGGATTGCCTTGATTCAAAAGTTACTTGTCCCAGGTGCGAAATCGGGCAGTATGATCATAAATGTGATAAAGGATGGCCTTTTCAAGCTCGTCGAAAACTAAACCACGGCGAGCCATCACGATCGAAGCCGTCTCGCATGCTTCGGCAAATTTGTAGGTACGATACCCCTCTGGGCCACCCCAGGAAAAATCCGGGATAAAATTACGCGCAAACCCTGCACCGTAAATATTGGCAAATACCCCTATCACAGTACCCGTATTGAACATGGTATTAATGGCACATTTAGAATGGTCGCCCATGATCAGGCCCACAAACTGCTGGCCTGTTTTTTCAAATCGTTCCGTTTCATAATCCCAAAGTTTTACTTCGGAATAGTTGTTTTTGAGGTTTGAATTATTGGTGTCTGCACCCAGATTACACCACTCACCCAGTACGGAATCTCCGAGGTAACCATCGTGTGCTTTGTTTGAATTAGCGAAAAATATCGAACGTGTCACCTCGCCACCCACCCTGCAACCAGGACCAAAAGAGCTGGGGCCATAAATTTTTGCTCCCATTTTGACGATTGAATCGGAACCGATGGCAATAGGGCCGCGTAGCATCGAACCTTCCATGACTTCCGTGTTTGTTCCGATATAGATCGGACCATCCGATACGT
Source organism: Saprospiraceae bacterium (assembly GCA_044350425.1). Classification (GTDB taxonomy): domain Bacteria; phylum Bacteroidota; class Bacteroidia; order Chitinophagales; family Saprospiraceae; genus M3007. The sequence continues at coordinate 2,047 of JBILHS010000032.1, forward strand.
TCAGCGTACAATGCTCCATCTTGACGCCTTCTTCTAAAAACAAATGCTCTGGCGGACCGATGATCCTGTTGGTATCTGAAACAGCTTGTGAAGTTCTTCCGGTGGTCACCAGTAAAAAATCATCTTTCAGGGCCTGCCCGTTGAGCTTCACCAGCTGCCACAGACTGGTAATCTGAATCAGTGGAATACTTTCCTCCAGTTCCTGACCTTGCAGTTCGTCCACCTCTGCTTCACCAATGAGTGATTCAAACTGTGCTCCATTGAGGCGTGCAGCGATCAGTTCGCCATTGGCCAAGAGGGCTTCATTGAGCCCAAGCGCCTCTATCCGGCGACACAATTCAGGTGTAGGCAGAACCCCTCCATTGAGGATCAGGTTTACATCCGCAATGTGGATCGGATATTTTTCCTGCAAATATTCCTGCGTGATGTAGGAGGCGGTGCTGCGCAACCTGCGTTCCCATTTTTCCCGGAGGGTGAGCATCCCAACACGCAGTTCCCCCATCGGACGGGTGGCCGTTAGAGGCAACAAGTGATTGCGCGCATCGGAGTCGAAGAGGATGATGTTCATGTCAGGGGAATTCAATTGAACCGGAACATGGCCATGGCCCGGTCAGTCGAATTTACATTTTTTATTGAACGTTAGATTCCCAACCAATTAGTGCGACAAATCTACATCTTTCGACAAACAGGAAGGCTCTTCATTTACATGCAGCGTAAAGCAACCTTTCAAATATTCGTTGAAAAAGGCTGAAAGCCTGAGCAGGTTGAGGCTTGCCTAGAAATAAAAATGGTCCCAACACGCATAAATGCCTATCGGGACCAGTATATCCTGTTCGGATCGCCAATTACTTCGAGAACTTAGAGAAGCGCTTGTTGAATTTGTCAATACGACCAGCCGTGTCTACAAGTTTCATCTGACCCGTAAAGAATGGGTGACTGTAAGATGAAATCTCCATTTTTACGAGTGGATAATCTTTGCCGTCTTCCCAGGTAATAGTTTCTTTGGAAGCTGCGCAAGATTTACCGAGGAACGCATCGTCAGATGAGATGTCTTTGAACACAACGGAACGGTAACTGGCCGGATGAATATCTTTTTTCATGACGCTATTTTGCTGAAAATTTGTTGCAAACTTGTATTTCGTAATTCGAGGCGCAAAAGTACAAAAACTAGAGCGTTTTTTCCAAATATTTTTTTGAAAAAATCCATATTTTCAATGTCCTGTAAAAATGAATGAACCTGAAACCATGAAAGTTGTCCTCGTATTTGCAAAACTGACCTGCTAATTTGTAAACAAAATAGAGCTCAGTACCCCATTTTCAAATTCGATCTTGTACATGTTTTTAATGTGCTCTGCCATAGCATTTTGGCCACTTTCCAGCAGACTTTTCATACTAGTGGCCTGAAAATCACCACTTTCTTGAATTTTCTTAAATTCTTCTTTGGTCAGTTTAGAATAATCATTGATCCCTAAGAAAAAAGATTTTGTGGCCCCTCCCTGAATAAATCCTATCACCCCGATCTTTCCTTTTTGAGGATCTTCAAAATTCCATCCGTCAGCCCAAAACTCTTTTATGGTGGTGAAGCCGACTTTGTAATTGGTCAGTTTTCGGATCTTTTCTTTGGACTGTTCATCCTGTGGTGCTGCGGGAGTGGGCTCAGCCTTCTTTTCAGGCGTGCTCTGGGTTTTAACTTTAGTATCCGGCTGGGCAACAGGCGTATGGGGTACACCCTTTACTTTTTCTTCCTGAAATTTGATCACCTGTTCCATGACCTCCCCCAATTGTTCCGCTCCAATACGCTTCATCAGAATCTCGTGATTACGGTTCAGAATAAAGATCTGAGGGGTTGTGGCTACATCAAAAAGTGTTTTATACCGACTTCTGATGTATGGGTCGTAAGAGTTAAAGAACAATTCGTCGCTAAATTCTTTTTCTTCTAAGCCTTTCCAACAGGCATCATTTACTTTTTCAGGCGTATTGGAATCTTCTTTTGCCGTTACGACACCCGTACAAACCGCAAATACTTTCACTCCCCTGTCTTTGAATTTTTTGGCGAATTCGACCATATGGGGTGCCGCTTTTTTGCAGTGTCCGCAATCGGTTGCCCAGAAAAACAGTACTGTAAAATCGGCGTCTACATCCCAGAGCGCATGGGGTTGATTTTTGCGGTCCATGACTGTGATATTTGGCGCTACTCTCCCGATCAGGATCGGCGCCAATCGACGGGCATTATCACAGATCTTTTCAAGATCTTCTTTTTTGGTCCAGGAAGCTTCTCCCCTGCAATAGTAGGTATCCGCGATATGCACATAACAAGCATCAAAGCCTACTATATTGGACTTTGCGTAATAATTCAGGAGATGAATGAGGTAGTATTTATAGTTCTCCCCATTATACTTGCCCTTCAACTTTCCGATCACATAATCAATCGCAGCATTCACTGTATCCGGATGCTGAGGGGTTAGCTTGGTAATGAAATAGTCGATTTTCCCATGCAAGACAGGACTGCGTAACATAGCGGGATCTGCAATGTCGATATTGTCGAAATAGTGGTTTCTGATCCAGTAAAACTTCTTTTTAGCGACTTCTTTCTCCTCTCCTTTAAAATCCGGAACTTCCGGATCAATGGCTGCCTTTACAATTTTGGCAGCCATCGTATTCGGGTATTTGGAGATAAGGTCCTGCTGGTTCTTTTTTACCGCCTTATCAATATCGGTGATCTTGCCTGCAATGCGTACCGAATCAGCGACATTCCCCTTGGCACGCCCCATTTGAGCCCGAAGCGTGTCTGCTAAAGGTCTCTGGTTGTTCAAATATTGAAGGTAATTGTAAAAGACCTCATTATCCGGAGAACCTTTGATCTTCATTTTATTGACTGAATCCTTCGCATCGGTGGTCAATGTGAATTGCTGATTTTTATCGTCGAGCAAGAGCTGAATGAAGTTATTGTCTGGTTTCAACACCAGCAGGTAAACTCCGGCAGGGAAAAGCGTGTCTGCTTCGAAGGTAAAATAACCATCTGGACCTAAAATAGCCGTGTCTTTTACATACTGCTTTTCGCCGTAGTGGAAGCCGATGATAAGCTCATTTGCGGCATAGTTATCGAGTTTGACCCGGATTTTATAGCCCGGACCACCGCTTGCAAACAGGGTGGATAAAAAAAGGAAGGAAAAAAGGGAAAGAATGCAGATGCGCTTCATCCTGGATATTAATTTGAACTGTTTTGGAATAAAATTGATCAGGCGTTGAGACGCACAAATATCAGGAGATGCGGCACGGGGATCCTGACTTTTTGGAATTGTTAACTTTCTGGCAAATCACAAATCATACTGCTTGATCTTCCGGTAAAGCGTCCGCTCGGAAATATGCAATTCATCCGCAGCTTCCTTCCTTCTGCCTTTGTATTTGACCAGGGTACGTTTGATAGCATCTTTTTCGATCTCATCCATAGTGAGTGGAGTATCGGCATCTTCGCTGTCGTCAAAGTTGGCAGGTGAAGTTTCCTTATCGATGATAATGGGTTTTACCCGTTCATTTTCAAATAGATGAAAACGGGGCGATGCTTCCTGGGTATATCCATGGTCTTCAAAGATCTGATCGTTTGAGTTGGAAAACCCGGTGGATAGCTGCCTTAAATTGCCCAATTCAGGCATGCGGAGGTTGTTACTTTCTACCAGTTTGAAAAACATAGACTTGAGTTCGTTCAAGTCGTTTTTCATGTCGAACAACACCTTATAAAGCAGTTCGCGCTCTTGAAATTCACTGCCGTTTTTCCCTGAAAAGCCATTTCCTCCTATAGGTACGGGCAGATGCCGGTTAAAAAGCTGGGGCATGGTTCGCTGAAGCGTTTCAGCTGTGATGAACCGTTCTTCGGCTAGTACAGAAAGTTGTTCTGCTACGTTTTTAAGTTCCCGGATATTACCCGGCCAACGGTAGTTTTCCAGCACCAGTTCAGCACGCTCATCGAGGCGCACGGACTGCATCCGGTATTTTTCCGCAAAATCACCTGCGAAACGCCGAAAAAGCAAGGTAATATCTTCCGGACGTTCTTTTAAAGAAGGCACCCGAATGGGGACGGTATTCAAACGGTAGAATAGATCTTCCCGGAACTTGCCTTTACGCACAGCCTCTTCAAGGTTAACATTGGTTGCAGCGATGACCCGTACGTCTGTTTTCTGGGTTTTGCTCGCGCCGACACGGATGAACTCTCCGGATTCAAGGATACGCAGCAGGTAAGCCTGGGTATCATTGGGCATTTCGGCGATCTCATCCAGGAAAATGGTGCCGCCATTCACCGTTTCGAAATAACCCTTGCGCTCACCGGCGGCGCCCGTAAAGGATCCTTTTTCGTGTCCGAATAGTTCTGAGTTGATCGTGCCTTCCGGAATTGCACCACAGTTTACCGCAATGAATTCATTGTGCTTGCGTGCGGACAAGGCATGAATGATCTTCGAAAAGACTTCTTTACCCACACCACTCTCCCCTGTAATGAGTACAGAAAGATCGGTGGGAGCCACACGGGTAGCCGTTTCAAGGGCAGCGTCCAATGAAGGCGCAGCACCTACGATGCCGAAACGGGCTTTTATGGATTGGAGGTTGTTATTGGCCATTTATGCTATTTCGTACTCAAATTTGGTGGGCTGGGGCATTTTCTTCGACGCATTCAAAATTTCGATAGCGACGATACTACCCTTGCCATCGAAGTCCAGCACTACGCCGGGTTTTTCGCTGTCGCTTTCTTCTATTTTTTCGTCGTTGAAACGGATGTAGAGAATGTCGAGTTCTTTATCGTACTTGATCTTCATGGCAGGGTTGACGGTGTAACTAATATGCCTTTGTCAATCTTTCTTTTTCTTATTTCTACCTGCTGACATAAAGCTTCAACCTCACTTTTCACCTCACTAAGTCCTATCAAAGAATGTAGTTTAAGAGCAACTAGATTTTCATTTAGTATTTGAGGGTTAAGGTTGAGCTTTGGGGTTTGGGCCCGAGAAAATGGCAATCCATCGTCCACTAATTGACTGACACGGTAATTTACGGCACTAATTGCAATTTTAAAGTCTAATAAACTTGAATATTGAGAAGCAATTTGGAGAAATTTAAGCTCCTGAAATCCTAGCCCTGGAAATGATTCTAGAAGATCCTTTCTGTAATTACTGTAAGTAGAAAACAAATCAAAATAATCCGTCTGGCCTTTTGGGCACACAATCTGATAATCGGTATCCACGCTCTTGAGTATGCCCTTCATTGTTACATGAAATCTTTTTTTAATTTTCCAATTATTCCAAATCAAGAAATCGTCAAATAGCTTCCCTTCAAAATTGTAGAATAAAGTTTGAGTGCTTTCAGGGTAATTATATGAATCGTCTTTAAATTCAATATAACCTACAATTGAATTTGAGTTAAATAAAAATTCTAGGCTAAAATACTGGACAAGTTGGAATTCTGGAGTATATCCATAGATTAAATACTTATCTACTTTTTTCAGATTTACTTCAAATTCTCTGTCACCTATTTTGTATGTCATAAAGAAAGTTGCTTATTTTCAAATTTTATATTTTGCGACCAAAATCTAAGTATCAGTTCAAACCACATCCCCCAACAAAGTAGCGCTATTAGCATCCCGAATCTTGACCATCACATAATCGCCCGGTTTCAAGCCCTCTTTTTTAGGAAAAACACACATGCTATTCTGTGAATTTCGTCCGCAAAACTCCTGATCCGATTTACTTGAATCCCGCTCGATCAGCACCCGGAAAGTCTTGCCAATTTCGCCCTGATTGTACTTCAGACTAATGGCCCTTTGCATGTTGATCACCTCTGTAAGGCGTCTTTTTTTGATCTCCTCCGGAATGTCATCGGCATACTTACGGGCCGCCAGGGTCCCCGGACGTTCTGAATAGGAAAACATATAGGACATACAATATCCAGCCCATTCGATCATCGAGACTGTTTCCTGGTGTTCCTCCTCTGTTTCGGTGCAAAAACCTGTGATAATATCACTCGAGATCGCCGCATCAGGCAAAATGCGCCGGATACTTTCTACCCGCTCTATGTACCAGTCCCGGTCGTAAGTGCGGTTCATCATTTCCAGGATGCGCGAATTGCCGGATTGAACTGGCAAGTGGATGTATTTGCAGATATTTTCGTGCGCTGCCATGGTGTGCAAAACCTTGTCTACCATGTCTTTGGGGTGACTCGTGCTGAATCGCACGCGTAGATCCGGGTGCACCGCCGCAGTCATGGCTAGCAAGTCCGCGAAATCATAATGTTCCTTATTTTCAGGATGATCCCATTTGTAAGAATCCACGTTTTGGCCCAAAAGGGTGACTTCACGATAGCCTCTTTCATAAAGATCCTGCGCTTCGGCAACGATGCTGAAAGGGTCGCGCGAGCGCTCCCGACCGCGTGTAAAAGGCACCACACAGAAGGAACACATGTTGTCGCAACCGCGCATGATAGATATAAAGCCTGTTACGCCATTGGAGTCCAGTCGTACCGGACTGATGTCGGCGTAGGTCTCTTCCCGGCTGAGCAGCACGTTGACCATCCTTCCGCCTTCTTCCGCACCACCGATCAGATTGGGCAGATCGCGGTATGCATCCGGTCCAACGACGAGGTCAACGAGTTTTTCCTCTTCAAGCCATTGTTTTTTGAGGCGTTCGGCCATACAGCCTAGCACTCCGATCTTCATTCCCGGGCGCTTAACTTTGATAGAAGCAAAAACTTTTAGTCGCTTACGTACCGTTTCTTCGGCTTTTTCGCGGATGGAACAGGTGTTCACCAGGATCAGGTCGCTTTCCTCCATGTTGCGGGTGGGAGCATAACCAATGTCGCCCAGGATACTGGCCACGATCTCAGAATCCGAAAAATTCATCTGACACCCGTAGCTCTCAATGTAAAAATGTTTCAGTCCCGGAGTATCACTGAGCACACCGTGTTCTTTGAAAAAAACACTGCCCTGCTGGGCTTCATCTATTATTTTGACCCCTTCAAGGGTAGGATTTGAGTCGTAAAGCATTGAAATAGCTGCGTTATTTGCGCCCGCAAAAGTACGTGATTTTTTTGGGAAGCGTGTCAGAATGTCACCCTTGTTTTGCACAAAATGTCAGCCTTGCAACTCACCAATCCTTTTTAAGGCGGGAAGGCCGATTGGCCGGCGCCAACTGCCGGTATGCACCAGCATTTTTCTGTTCTTCCGAAAGAATGGCCTTTTCGAGCAATCGACGGGCCTCAGCAGGTGGAAGGTTTGCCGGCGGGATTTCTTTTTGTGTCGATGCGGAGGCCTGATCGAGGTAATTTTGGCGTGGCCGCATACTGGGTGGCGGCGGTGGCGGTGGGGGTGGTGGCGGACTTTGAGAAGGCGGCTCCTCTAACATTTGCTTGGCGATCCGCAGGTTTTTCTGCGCGTCAGGTCGTTTGGGAAGCAACCTCAGGCTTTGTTCATACGCTTCTACTGCTGCCTGAAAATTGCCCTGTAGCATGAAGGCATTACCCAGATTGAAACGCGCATTGGCTTTATCGACCGGAGAAAGACTCTTTTCAGCTGCTTCCCTGAAAAGTTGAACAGCGGCCGAATATTCGCTTTGGAGGTATGCCGCATTTCCTGCATTATAACTGGCCACGCTACTTTTTGACTTTTGATACGCCATTTGTGCTTTTTCGTAGTCCCCCTGATCGTAGTATTGTTCACCCTGACGTAGTACCCTGTGTTCTGATTGGGCGGATAGCCCCCCTCCGACCAGCAATAGCATCCCTAAAGCAAGATTCTTTTTCTTCCATTGCGTCACCTGTTCGGAAATCAACAGGAGCAGCGCCGCCAATAAAACCCAGGGGAATAAATAGATCTTTTTGCTGGTTGCATTGGCTACCACTGCACGCTTTTGAAGCCTGCCCACCGCATTTTTTATGGTTTCTATGGCTCGGTCCGGATCACGAAGGTTTAAAGCCTCTCCCCCACCCGATTCTGCAAGGGATTGCAAGAGGGTTTCATTGGCAGCGGTACGCACTGTTTTGCCCAGGCCGTCCCGCCGGTCCACCTTATTTCCAGCAGGAATATTTGCACCTGCGGCTGAACCTACCCCTACTGTATAGATCAGGATCCCAGCCTCCTGTGCTTCACGGACACGTTGCAACACTTTTTCTTCATGATTTTCGCCGTCACTGATCAGGATGATGGCTTGGCCGGTCGCCACATCTGCTTCCAGCATTCGTTTACAGGATTCAATGGCTGCCCCAATATCGGTGCCCTGATCCGTAATAAAATCAGGCTGCGCATTCCGGGTAAACATCAAAAGTGCCTCATAATCTGTGGAAAGCGGCATTTGAGGAAAGGCTTCTCCAGCAAAGAACACCAAGCCAAGCCTTTCACCGTCCAGAGCCGGGGCCAGCAGTTGGATGAAATTTTTAGCCTGCTCTAATCTACTGGGCTTCACATCTGTGGCCAGCATACTGTTTGAAATGTCGAGTGCAAGGATCACATCCGCACTATTCTGGGTTTTTGCTTCTACTTTTTCAATACGCACAGGACTGGCTATGGCCACAATTACCAGCACAACACCACCCACAAACATCAGATTTTTACCCCAAAAACGCTTTGCCGAAAACCCCTGCAACAAGCGCTCCTCCAGCGCCGGTGAACCTAGTCGCCGCAAAGTTCGTTGACGCCAGCGCCAATACACCCATAACAAAAGCGCCTGCATGGGTACAATTCCCAGCAGATAGAGCAGATCCGGACTTTCGAAATAGACGTTAGTGAATGTGGTCAATGTTGTTAATGTGGTCAATGTGCTAAACTGTAATTACCCGCAAGGGTCCCCAACGAAGCGCCATTTCTAGCAAAAGCAGACAAAAAGTGGCGTTTAAAAACCAGAAAAAGAGTTCCGAAGTTTTTCGGACGGAGGTCTTGACGACTTTGGTCTTTTCGAGACTTTCGACCTCGTCATAGATCTTTTCCAGATCCGCAGCAGATCGGGCGCGGTAGAATTTCCCTCGGGTGATGGACGCAATTTCTTCCAAAAGCCGGGTATCAAAAGTCATTTGCCGGGCAGCAAAGGAAAAACTGCCATTCTGGTTTTGGTACGTAGGTGATTGTATCAGTCCATCCGTACCAATCCCTATGGTATATACCCGGACACCCAGGGCTTTGGCTGCTGCCGCGGCGGTTAAAGGCCCCAGATCGCCGGCATTATTTTCCCCATCCGTGATAAGCAGTACGATCTTACTTTTTGAACTTCCTTTGTCCAAATGCCGGATCCCAGTGGCCAGTCCCATGCCAATAGCCGTTCCATCCGGCAATCGCCCTACCTGAAGATTATTGATGAACGCCTGCAAAATGCGCCGGTCATTCGTAAGCGGACATTGTGTGAAAGCACCACCTGAAAACACCACCAAGCCCAACTGATCATAAGGCCTTCGGCTGACAAAACTGGAAGCAACTTCCTTGGCCACGGTCAGGCGGTCTGGAATAAAGTCTTTGGACAACATACTGGGTGACAGATCCATCGCCAACATAATATCAATCGATTCCGCTACAATTTCTTCCTCATGCCAAAGCAGCTGTGGACGAGCCATCGCGATCACAATCAATGCAATGACCATCCAACGCAGGAATTGGATCCAGTTCCGGGCATATACCACCCAAGTCTTGATCCCTTTCATGGCGGTCAGCCGCGAAACCTGTAAAGTGACATGCCGCCGCTTGGCTTCCCGCCTGTACTGATAAATCAGCCAGGGTAAAAGCAATAATAGCAAGAGCCAAAGCGGTTGAGCGAATGTCATTTCCGGGTGGATTTGTGGATGGGGGGATTTGGGGATTTGAAGTGCACTTGCCCGGGATTAATAACCGGCTTTTTTCATGATCGCACTGATTTACAAGGGTTCATACTTTCCTGATTTAGGTTTGATTTTTGGGGGTGCCTGGCCCATCACGTTTATAGGTGTCTGGGTTTGGGTATTTTCTGGTATCACCAAGGCTTTTGCTTTGATCAATACCGCTTCATGGGCCGCTTCCTCCGGCTCTGATTTAGCATATTTAACCAGATCCGCTTTTTGCAACAATGCTTTCAGATCCATTTGCGACTTGGGCGAATAATCTGTTTTCGTTAGCAATTTCTGAATCTCTGCGGTAGTAGATTCTAAGGCGGCAATGCCATAGCGGCTTTCTAAAAAGGTGCGAAGAATCAGACTGAGCTCTGCGTAATGCTCCTTAAGCTGGCCTTTACGCCAAAGTTGCTTTTGTTGAAGTTCGGAAAGTTGTTGCAGTGCCATTTCGGTAGCGGAAACTGGTGGCAACACCATTTCGATTGGAACCACTGCAGGCAGGATTTTCCGCTGTTTCTTTCGAATCCACCAAACCAGTAAAATTAATCCGGCCAATATGCCGGCTGCCCAAGGCCAAAAATCCAGTAAGGACTCAGGTTCCCGGTGGATCTCCCGGATGGCAGCCATCTCAGTGATCTCCCGCCCGGCTCTGGTTGGAAAAACTGTCAGTATTAATGCATTCGTTTCCAAAGGTTTACCCGCAGCAACCCGCACAAAAAGCGGCGGCAATTCAAGGGTTGCACTGTCAAAAGCGATGAGGGTAAATCGCCGGGTCCATTGTGCCCCGCTTTTGTGCCATTCAGACCTTCCGATGATATTAGAAACCGGAAAGATGGAGGCCCAGGGACTAAAATCAATATCTTTAGGCGCTGCATTTAACCCGGATACCAGGATAAGAAGCCCTGTGGTATCCCCTGTTTCAATTCGCTCAGGCCTCAGAGAGGCGATGGCTTTTGGTTGTGCGCACAAGTAGTTAGTTTCAAGTAGGCAAGTAACAAGTAGGCAAGTTATGGGTAGGCATGTTGCTAGCCAGTGCGTTGCACGGCGTATGCCACCCGATTTTAGGAGTAGCCTTTTGGTGAACGCCGCCTTGTGCTTACCATATGAAAAGACTTTAACCATGCGCTACAATTTTGGAACGCCTGGAAAAAAATTGCAACAAGGCATTGGTATAAGGTTCATGGGTGCCGACACTTAGAAAATCTGCGCCGGCACGTCGAAACAGGCCTTGAGTAGCCGCCGTATGTGCTTGAAAAGAGTACCAGTATTGTTTTCGAAGTTCATAACTCGTGGTGTCCACCCAGATCTGTTCGCCTGTTTCAGCATCTGCAACCCGAAGCACACCCACATCCGGCAGATCGCGCTCCAGGGGATCCCAGCAATGAATGCCAATGAGATCGTGCTGCCTGGCCAAAACACGCAAGGCTTCCTCATAGCCTTCAGCCAAAAAATCAGACAGCACAAAACAAACACAGCGCTTTTTTACGCCAGTATGAATGTAACGCAATGCTTTGCCCAGGTCTGTTTTTATCCCGACTGGTTTGATGTTTAAAACTTCGCGAATAATCCGCAAAATGTGTTGCCGGCCTTTTTTGGGTGGAATATACAACTCGACTCGGTCTGAAAAAAGCATAACGCCCACCTTGTCGTTGTTGGCAATCGCTGAAAAAGCCAATACCGCACATAATTCGGTCAGGTATTCTGCTTTGAATTGAACATGGCTTCCAAATACTGCTGAACCACTCACATCCACCACCAGCATCACGGTATTCTCCCGCTCCTCCTCAAAAACCTTGATAAAAGGCTCCCCGGTTCGAGCCGTTACATTCCAGTCAATGGCGCGCACATCATCACCCGCCTGATACATTCTTACATCACTGAAAGACATGCCTTTTCCCTTAAATGCGCTTTGATAGCCTCCAGTAAACAGACTACTACTCAAGCCTTTGGTCTTGATTTCTATGCGCCGTACTTTTTTGAGCAATTCAGTAGTTTCCATCTTACGGAATTACAATGGTACTCAACACCTTCGCAATAATCTCCTCCTGCCCGATATTTTCCGCCTCGGCCTCAAAGGTCAAACCAACCCGGTGCCGCAAAACATCCGGACAAATGGCCCGAACATCATCTGGTGTAACAAAACCACGGCGATTGAGGAAGGCCATGGCCCTTGAGGCTTTTGCCAAAGCAATGGTGGCACGGGGAGATGCGCCGTAACTGATCAGCGGCGCCAATTGCCCCAATCCGTACCGGACCGGTTCGCGGGTGGCAAATACGATTTGGAGGATGTATTGTTCAATTTTTTCGTCCAGGTAAATTTTCTTGACCGCCTCTCTCGCTTGAAGTAAGGTCTTGACGGACAATATCTTATGCACCTCTGGTTCTTCATCGTTGAGGTTGCGTCGCATGATCATACGCTCGTCCTCAAAGGTCGGGTAGCCAATTTTTACCTTTAACAGGAATCGGTCTGATTGAGCCTCCGGCAAAGGATAGGTTCCTTCCTGCTCTATTGGATTCTGCGTGGCAAGCACCAGAAAGGGCTCTTCCAGTTTAAAGGTCTGATTACCAATGGTGATCTGCCGTTCCTGCATGGCTTCCAGCAAGGCACTCTGCACTTTAGCTGGCGCCCGGTTGATCTCATCCGCTAGGACAAAATTGGCGAAAATGGGGCCTTTTCGTACTGTAAATTCTCCGGTCGCAGGGCTGTAGATCGTAGTGCCTACTACGTCGGCGGGCAATAGATCGGGAGTAAACTGGATGCGGCTGAAATGGGCGTCCACAGCCTGGGCCAGGGTTTTGATCGCCAGGGTTTTGGCCAGTCCTGGCATCCCTTCCAGCAGTATATGACCTTTAGTCAATAACCCGATGAGGAGGCGGTCCAGCATCTGTTCCTGCCCAACGATCACATTGGCCGTGACAGATTTTAATTTTTCAAGGAATGCGCTTTCCTGTTTGATCAGGTCGTTCAGCGCATCCATATTGGCGGGTTTTTGCATGTTTTGGATAAATTGCTTGGTCGGAGAGTTGAAACGAAGGTTCGTTGAAATGATTATAATTCAAAGCAATATCCAGGGGAAAAAGAAGAAATATCATGGTAAACCCTGAGCATTCAATAATACATTGGGTAGGTCGGCGCTTTGGGGGGCTTAAGGCCTCCAAATCAATTTTTGAGTGCTCGCAACCTGGCCTTCAAAGGATATTCTGGCAAAATAGACTCCCGCCGGCAAAGCAGGCGTCAAACGATGTTCCCCTGCAACCAGTGATTTGAAAAATACACGGCGGCCTACCATATCAAACAACTCCAAAAGGCCTCCATGCGCTTTCAATACAACCATCATCCAGCCATTGGCCGGGTTAGGAAAGATCTGTGGTTTTTCCAAAACAGGCTCGTTGGTCGAGATCGTAGTTTTCCATTGGTTGTAAAGGCGCTGCAAGGAATCAATCGGCTCCATTCCGGTGGGCAGCAATGGTACATTCAGATCCAGCGAAAGGCTATCATCGGAATCACCGGGTTTTGCCACACGCAGAAATGCCGAAAGTGAAGAGGTTCCGTTTTGTAGGCACCGACTGTCGGCACCCGGAACATTCGCACCTTGAAGGCAAGCCATGAGACGATCTGAAAGCGGGCCAGTGGCCGCAAGAAACCGGGCTTCCATGCTATCCAGAATTTGTGGCCCGAGCAGGATATTTCCCTGAATGGAATAGTTGGCGCCCAATCGGTGTCCTTTCCAATCCAGACAGCCGCTGCCTGTGAGCGCTGCTGAACGGGGGTGTCCCTGTGGATCAAAATCTACCACTCCATATTGTCTGTTGACCCAGGCAAACCCCCCTTGTGCATCGTTTGCCTTCAGCCAGGCGATCACTGCCTGTGGTGAAAGACCCTCCTCCATACGCATACGGGCATTGGCTTGATTGGTCGCATTCCAGTACGATTGGGTGTGAATGGCTCCACGACCTGGCAGGAGATCACTTATGATGATCGCCCCTCCGGCAATCTGGCTGCCGTCCAGGCAGCTAGCCCCTGCGCTGCCAATCTCCCCTGTGATGGTATCCAGCGCGACGATGGAAAAGGTGTCTTGTGATAAAACGCTGTTACTAATAAATAGGAAGGCAAGAAGTGCGGAAAAGTATTTCATACGCTTTAGACTTAAGTATTAGGAAAAAAAGAACCAATTTTGATTCGCCTGTTTGTAGGCCAGGCGCAGAGCGGTTAATATTCATGTGGTTCATTTGTGGTGATGGCCTACCGCTCCGATGACACTTTGTCATTGGGTAGGTAAGCCATCACCACAAATGAACCACTAAGCACTTAAAGGTTCAACAAAAATCCAATTGTAAAGTTAGCATCCCAGTCGAATACAAACTGTTTACATCCTGTACCTTCAGCTACGGCGGCATAAATATTGAGGCCGGCTTCCTGTTTTGCCCCATCTGCTTTGTAGTCTGCTGGTGCCTTCAGAACGGTATAACGTTCCTTGCCATTTCTGGCCTGTTTTGCAAGTTCGTAAGGGACTCCACCAATAATGAAGCAGGTGCCGCGCAGGTTGGAAGGGATCTGATTGGCCTTGCTTTTTACCTCCTGGAAAACATCCCCTGCATCGAGGTTATTCTGAAAATATTTTGCACCAGGAGCTTCCAATGCCCCTCCTGGTAACCAGGATATCTTGGTATTGCCTGAGCCAATATCCACCACAAAACCACGACCATTGTAGGAAGGAGGAAGGGCAGCGCGCAAGGCCAGCCTTGCTTCCTGTTCAGGGGTTACAACATTGACCACATAACCCATGGCCTTGAGCGCCGCATTGATCTTCGGCATAATGGCTTCTTTTTGAGCTCCACTGCTTACCACAAAGTGGATATCCCGTGCGCCCACCCCAAATGCCAATATTTCAGCGATGTAATTGCGTAGGGTTGCTTTCACATCATCATCGGTGGCCAGACCTTCTTTCACCAGACTTACGCCAAAAACCGGCTTTTCAAGTTTCCAGTTTTTTTGAGCGTCTACCCTGACAATGAAGTAGTTAAAACCAGTTGCGCCCAATTCTACCACCCCTTTTAATTTACCCCCCACCGGGGATGGAGCAGTGTAATTGAAAGGAGCCGGCGTAAATGTTGTGGATGATTTACCCCATGAACTTGAACTGCTGGGGGCAGGTGCATTTTCGCCTGATGTGCCCGAGACAGGCTGTTCCGTTTCTGCCTTATTGCCTACACCGGGCATATTGCAGCCCGGCAGGAATTTTTTACCTGCAAAGAAGACCCCTAATACAATGACCAGGGTAATGAGTAGTCGCGAAAAGGTGGTTAATCGTGCCATAGTTTGTTTTTATTTTTGATTTATTTACCCGTTGAAGCCGGAGCAAAAGCGGGCACTGAATGAAAAAAAGTTGAATGCAAGTTCAAAAGTCTGTCCTAATGAAACTGTCATCCCGTTTTTTTCTGCGAAAGATACTAATTAAACGACCTTAGAGTATTTGCTCAACGGGCTGAAAATACTTGATACTGTTATTGCTTTTAACTCTTGGACCCTGCGATCTCCACTTCCTTGCGTTCAATGGCCGGCACATTTTTTACCACCATGTGCATCGTATTGCGGATACGCTCTTCAAACAACACGATCTTCCCCTTTTTCAAATTAGCGATCGTCTCCTCCGTGTAATGCCGGATGGTGATCAGTTCTAGTCCTTGTTCTGCCTTGACTTTAAATTCATCTGAAACGTCTTTGCTGAATTTTTCAATCCGGTCCGGCACGTTCGGCACACAAATGGTGAAGGATACTGCCGTATTCTGCATCATATTTACAAATATACGCAAATCTGCAGCTTTGGCAAACAAACGCGCCATATGATGCTCTGCCACAAAAGAATAATCCAGTGTACTGATGTGCAGTAAAGCCTGGTTTTTTTCGACCACTACAATAGGCGGATAGTTTTCTTCCGTATCGCTGCTGATCTCCGTGCCAGGTGCTCCGGGGTCCAAAAATGACTTGACGAAGAATGGAATGTTTTTATTCTGAAGTGGCTTGATGGTTTTGGGGTGGATCACCTGCGCCCCGTAATAGGTCATTTCAATGGCTTCACGGTAGCTGAGTCGATCGAGTTTGATGGTATTGTCGAACATCCGGGGATCAGCGTTCAATACGCCGGGAACATCTTTCCAGATGGTCATGGCTGTGGCGTCCAGACAATGAGAAAAAATAGCGGCCGAATAATCCGAGCCCTCTCGACCCAAGGTAGTGGTGAAATTTTCTGAAGTACTGCCAATAAAGCCTTGCGTAAGAATAAAACCACCTTTGTCCAGCATGGGTTGGACCACTTTGGCTGCATTGGCTTTCGTTTTGTCCCAGTTAACCCAGCCTTCCCGGAAGGTATTGTCCGTTGCCACAACATCCCGGGCATCCAGCCACTGTGTCTTAAGGCCAATCTTATTGAGGTATGCCGTTACAATCTTGGAAGAAACGAGTTCTCCCATGCACACGATCTGATCATACATATAGTCATAATTATCAGAAGGCGGCTCTTCCAGCACCCAGTCTCCTTCTACAAAGGTGTCATTCACGGTCGTAAAAGCCTCATCTCCAGGTTCAAAAAGTTCGCGCATCATGGCATAGTGCTGCTCCTTGAAGGCCTCGTACAAGGTTTGTGCTTCTCCTGTCTGTTTTGCGTGGGCTGCAACCACGGCCTCCAGCGCGTTGGTCGTCTTTCCCATGGCTGACACCACGACAATCAATGCCTCTTTTTGGTACTGTTGTAAAATCGATGCGACGTTTTTTACGCCTGCTGCGTCCTTGAGACTCGCGCCGCCAAATTTGAAAACCTGCATGTTGAAATGTTTGATTGTTGCCTAAGAGTTTCAGAACGCAAAGGTAGAAATACAACAATTACTAAGCACTGAGATATTCGATATAGATTATTTCCGCCACATAGGTAACAGCCCCCGAAGCGTTTATTCCTGGGGAGGAAAAACAAAGTCTTCATTTCCTGGTGGCGGCATCATAGGCGGTTGGCGAGGATACTCTGTTTCATATTCCTTGGCAGGTCTCGCTTTCAAATGCAGCGACGAAACCGCGGGATGTATTTTCCGAAAACTGCCAGCGGTCATCATAAAGATCAGGGCGATCACGGACCAACCTATCCAATCGGCTGGACGGAATGGTGAAGGCGGATCGAAATTGAACTGTTCCGGATTTTCGCCCAGATAGGGAAAGCTGTTTTTAGCAACTGGCAATACCCCCTTTTCATTCAAGGTTGGATGGTATTGATAAAAACGCGACTCGTTCAAACGAACCTGTACCACTTTCACCAGTTTTGAAAGCTGTTCTGCCAGCATCAGGTATCCATCTTCCGGACGTTCGAATTTGCTGATCGGAACACCCTTCGCCAGTGGCTCAAATTTAGCCAATTTGGATGCCTCCTTCCACCGGGATGGCGTCAGTATTACAGGCAGAATCAAAGGTGCAAGGTCGTTCCATTCACAATCGACCCGCCGGCTTACCGCGGTCAACACATCCTGCTCCACCTGTTTGTCTGCCAGGGATTTGTGACTGGTCACAAAAAGATAGATATGAGCGTTATCCCGCCTTATTTTTACCGTTTCAGCGTACAGAATCCGTGGATCTACGGGCTGATACCAGGGCAAAAGCAATTTCCAGGAAAGCGGAAGTTCTTCCGGTTTTCGGGGAGGATCGTAATGCCAGACATTCACCTCATCCCGCATCGGGTAAAGCCACTCCATCAGCTGCTCAGCTGCAGCTTTGTCTGCAGGCGCATGAGAGATGAATATGTTGACTTTAACCATGGGGGCGGTGGACGGTTTACGGTGGACGGTTTACGGGGGACGGTTTACGGGGGACGGTTTACGGGGGACGGTTTTAGGGTGGACGGTGTGGACTTGAGGCGAATTTCACCATCAAAACCAGCACAAAATAAAAGGAATTTTCCTGCATTGCCAAAAGCTTCAGGGGATAATGCCCAAATAGCCGTAGTTTTTCCGGGATATCCATTCGTTCGTCGCTTTTTTGTCCCACAAGAGTTTGAATACCTGCTCTTTCGCTGCTGAAAATTATTGGCGTTTTTTCATCCGAAGACCCTACGTTTGCTCATGATAAAAAACAGGATGCAGTCCTACCCAAATTACCGAATCCAGGTCCAACCAATCACCCAACCAATAACCCAATCACCAATTAACCAATCACCAACTCAACAACAAAATTATGACCACTACTCAGTCACTCTTTTCCGCTGAAGGTATCGACCCGCGCAGCCTTGAATTCATTGCGCAAGCCATCGAAAAAAACAATCTTCCGGGCTTCGATTATTTTGAATTCAAACGTGCAGTAACACAACTCGCCGAGATGAAACTGGATGAGGCTACCGCGCATAAAAGCGCCTTCACCACTGCTGCCACGCTGGGCATCACCAAAGAAAAACTGGTGGAGACCGCTGGTTATTACCGCAATGTGGTCGAAAAAGAAAAAGAGGCTTTTTCCAAGGCACTTGAAAATCAAAATGCTACAAAAGTCGCTGCCCGCCAGCAGGAAGTCAGCCGGCTTCGCGACCAGATCGAACGACACAAGATCGAAATTGCCCGTTTACAGGACGAAATCGGGGGCTACCTCAACCAGGCGGATGCTGCAGATGCTGCCGTGAAACTCGAAAGCGAGAAGCTGGAAAAAACAAAAGCAGCCTTTGAAAAAGCACATCAGTCGGTGCTTGTAGCCATTGACGGGGATGTGGAGAAGATGCACAAGTATCTTTGATCCACATTATTCCAACTATTTCTCAGTGAACCAAGACTTTGCTCATCGCGATTGGCACTTCGCCATGAAAGAGAATAATACTGTAATTCCCTGGTTGACTTGGTGCAACAATCTGTGTTTGTTCCTGAGCATCAGAGATGTTTTGCCAGAGGTTTTTTCTCCCTGTTCCATCAAATATACCAATGGATCGATTGTTAATTTGAGGCAACGACCCAAGATTAATTAATTCTTTTGACCGACAGGGATTGGGCCAAAGTGATATCTCAGGTAAATCAAATTTTTCATTTTTAGTATTGACCATCAATGATTTGCGATACCAACGCTGCTCTATTTTAGTCAAAAACCAAACCATTTGATTGGAAAAATAACGCCAGGAATAGTTGGTAAAATAAAACATATTATCTCCAATCTCCTCATAATGAAAAAGCTGGCGTGTCACGTGCGTGTATTCTTGGTTATCTTTAGAAAAATGGAAAAAAAGGATTGAATCTGGTTCTGGCCCGTAAACAGGCGTATTAAGAAAATTTAGGTAGTACCCATAGTAACTCCACGCACCGTCAACCCAATTGAATTGGCTTTGTCTTGTGCTATCATTGCCAAAATATTGGTAAGTAGCCATGCCAACATTTTCACATTCAAGCGATGATGAGGATACGTAATGGCATCTCACCAATGTATCGACCTGATTTTCCCCATTAAAATGCCAGTTGAGTCGACTTGTATAATAAGGGCAATTGATAGAGCCATTGACGTGTATTTGTTGGACAAGTCTATTCTGAGCGTCGTATTCAAACAGTTCCCCTCGGTTGTATTCTGCCTCGCCATTATTGTCGTAGAAATATTCTGCTTCTTCAATCATGTTGCCTTCCAGGTCATATTTACGGTCCCGATGTCGAAAACTCTCCCAAACTCCATTATTCCATAACTGCCCTAGCCAAAATGTGTCTTTACCGAAAGCATTGTAGTGAAAGGTAAATAATGTCGAAGGTGTCGATATTCCTTGCAACAAATTTTCGCCTAATTCACTGGAAACCTGCCCATTCGCATTGAATTGAGTGGTCTTCCGATAAGTGTCGACCCCGTTGCCCGCAGTGTCCAAATTCTCTCGAATCATGATCTTTATTGAGCCATTGTAAGAAAATTTAAACCTCCAATTTGATGTGCGGATTTGCATCAAACTATCGATGCCGTCATAGGAGTAGGCATACCAAGTTTCATTTATGAAAGTGTCGGCACCAGAAGTTGAAAATGTCCACGCATATGAACTGTCAATTTTCAAGGGGACAAAATTCACTTGAGCAACCAGTTCACCCCAAAATAAATACAAGGAGAAGCATAGCAGGAACAGTATTTTTTTCAAGATAATGTATGTTTTTGACGTTAACCTGCCTAAAAGTAAAGAGTTCCGTAAATTTTTTCTAAAAATTTTAGGCAACGCCCTACTTTGGCGGCAATAAAAATTAGTTGCCGTGAAGCCTACCGACATCAAAGACCCCGAGTACTTCCACAAAGTTGTGGATTGCCAATATGCCTGCCCTGCACACACACCTGTGCCGGAGTATATTCGTCTCATCGCCGCGGAGCGTTACACCGAGGCGTATATGATCAACTGGGAATCCAATGTGTTCCCGGGCGTGCTTGGGCGCACCTGCGATCGCCCCTGTGAGCCTGCCTGTCGGCGTGGCCGGGTGGAAGAAGCTCCGGTGGCCATTTGCCGGCTCAAACGGGTGGCTGCCGATTTTAAAGGTGATGTAAAGTCGCTGATGCCCAAAGGCCCATTTCCTGCAAACGGGAAAAAAGTAGCCCTGATCGGTGGCGGCCCGGCTTCGCTTACCGTGGCACGCGACCTTGCCCCGCTGGGTTACGAAATTCACCTTTTTGACGAACAACCTGCTGGCGGCGGCATGATGCGCAGCCAGATCCCTTCTTTCCGATTGCCGGAAAGTGTACTGGATGAAGAGGTGGGGTATATTCTGGATCTGGGCATTCATACCCAATTCAGGCACTATGTCTCCAGCATGAAAGAAATGCTGGGCAAGGGCTATGACGCCATTTTTGTAGGCACTGGTGCACCCCGTGGTCGCGACCTGAATGACCTGCCCGGACGAAAGGAAGCCGGGGCTAACATTCAGATCGGCATTGAGTTTCTGGCCAGTGTTGCTTTTGAGCACACCAATAAAATTGGCAAAAATGTCATCGTGCTGGGTGGAGGCAATACCGCCATGGACTGTTGTCGCACCTCTTTGCGACTCGGCGGCGATGCGGTAAAAGTGGTGGTACGCAGCCCAAAAACAGAGATGAAAGCTTCCCCCTGGGAAATTGAAGATGCCGAACACGAAGGCATCCCGATTTTTGAAAACCACGTTCCGAAGGAATTTGTGATCAAAGACGGCAAACTGGTGGGAATGAAATTTGATAAAGTAAAAGCCGTGTACGACGAAAAAGGCAAACGCAGCCTGGTGTCAACAGGCGAGCCGGAAGTCTTCATCGAGGCCGATGATGTACTCGTAGCGGTAGGCCAGGAAAATGCGTTCCCATGGGTAGAACGCGACCTGGGTCTTGAGTTCGACAAATGGGAAATACCCGTTTTGGACAAAAAGACCTTTCAGTCTACCCTGCCTCAGGTCTTTTTTGGTGGAGACGCCGCCATGGGACCGAAAAACGTCATCACCGCCGTAGCACAGGGTCACACTGCTGCTGTGTCTATCGACTTATACCTTTCCAATAAAGATCTGCAGGTTCGGCCGGATCCAATGACCAACCTCATCCACCAGAAAATGGGCATCCACGAATGGATGTACGACAGCGCGGTGGCTGCAGACCTGCGATTTAAGGTTCCGCATGCAGAAAAAGCGAAGTCTCTGAAGGACCGCCTGATGGAAGTTGAGCTTGGATTCGATGTTGAAACGGCTTTCAAGGAAGCTGAGCGCTGCCTCAATTGCGATGTACAGACTGTTTTTGCAACCGACCGGTGTATTGAGTGCGATGCGTGCGTGGACATCTGCCCTACCGCCTGTATCACCTTTGCTGAAAACGGAGAAGAAGACGATCTCCGAACCCGCCTGACCGCCTCCGCCAGGGAACTGACGCAAGATCTGTACGTATCAGATGAGCTCAAAACGAAGCGGGTGATGATCAAAGATGAAAACGTTTGCCTGCACTGCGGACTCTGTGCAGAGCGTTGTCCGACAGCTGCCTGGGATATGCAGAAGTACTTGTACAATACCGCTAAGGCAGGTGGGAAAGTTTATGCCTAACGCTGCGTCCGGTGAATTCATAGGTAATTCACCGGACGCAGCAATAGTATGGTGTCAAATTTTCAAAAACATTCCGGTAGCTACCATTTTCCCATCCTGCCAGGTTTGAACAAAATAGGTGCCTGATGGAATTTGGCCAGTCTCCAAAACGATCTTTTCTGAAAACGGGTCCACCGCTTTGCTCAAATACTCCCGCCCGGCAATATCTGTCAAAATCAGTGTAACTGCCTTTGAATCAAGCCCTTGTATCTCCACTGTTAATGTGTTTTCAAAGACTGAAACAGGGTTGGGGTAAATTTTCAAACGTCGGGAAGTACTTGTAGCCACCATGGTCCCAACCGGACAACCTACCGGATTGATCGTATAATTGCAGACAAACCCTGCGTAGCCATCGATCATGAGATAATATACCCCTCCAACAGTAAGGTCATTAGCTACCAGATCCTGGCAGGTTCCGGAAGCGATACTCCCAAGGCAAGGAGAAACGAACTGGAAATCGATGCAATCCAAGGTAGATAAAACTGCCGCTTGAATGGCACCGTCTAGAGGGCATCCATTTGTACACAAATTAAATACGACGGTGGTGCTGTCAGCTATAAAGGCAAAAAAATGATTGTTTTCAACAGTAACGCACCAGTATGGTGGAAATGAAACAGGAGCATCAAGGGTCGTTGACCCATGATAACAGTTTAAGGCTGCCGGATTGGGTAAAATACAGGCAGTTTGTGCATCCACAGAAGGAAAAGGGACGGTGCACGGGTTGGTATTACACTGTGCATTTAAGCCTGCGTTCAAAACGAAAATCAATAAGCAGGAGGCGAAGATTGAAAGTAGGGATTTTTGCATGATCTGATTTTAATTAAATTAAGAAAACCGGAGGTCCTGTTTAGCTTTCTAAAACAGTGCCAGCTTTTACGGCTACCTTACAAAGACCAAGTCTTTCAATATTAGGGTGGGCCATCGGATTCATACCTAGTCCCGTCCCAATTTAATACTGATTCATCGAATAGTACCAAAAAAGGACTGATCCAGCCTTTGTTTCGCACAGCAAATAAATTAAGCTATGCTGCGAAATACCCTACAATCCTTTGCCCTTGCCATCCAGAATATACGGGCCAATCTGTTTCACACCCTTTTATCCGTCCTGGGAATCATCATCGGCGTGGCAGCCCTGGTGGCTACCTTTTCCCTGATAGATGGTCTGGAAAAATTTGCCCGCGACCAGATCGCCACGCAAACCAGTGTGAATGCCATCGTAGTGGAGACGGAAACAGATAAGTTCATCAACAACCTATCCGTTCGGAAGGATACTTTTCAAGTCATTGACTATGATCGATATGCACGATTCCGGTCTACGGCCTCCCTTGTTACAAGGGCTAGCCTCCATAACAGTTTCAACCGCGAAATTCAGGTGTCAGGCAAGGATTCAACCCTGGGCGCCATGATCCAGTGTATCGCTGAAAAACCGCCCGGCGATACCAGCCTGACCCACGGACAATTATTTTCTGCCACGGCTTTCAGTGGTCGCGAGTCAGTTGCCATGGTAAATACACACCTGGCCAGACTCATCGTAGGTTCAGACAGTCTGAGCACTGTTGTAGGGAAAAGTTTTACTGCGCTTGGGCACTCCCTCATGATCATTGGTATTCTGAAGGATAAAAAAGGAGATGTACCGCCCACTGCCTACCTACCAATCTCACTTTTGTCTGTCCAGGATCTGCACCGCTCCCCCCCTACCCTTTTGTTTGAAGTAGCAAAAACAGAGGATGTTCCGGTGCTGAAAGGGCAAATTGAAACCTGGATCAAACAGGAATTTGGAGAACAAAACAAAGACTTTACGGTATTAAGCCAGGATTTCTGGATCGATCAGACTGCCAAAGGCTTTTTGATCTTTCGAATTATCATGGGACTTATCATTGGCCTTTCTGTTCTGGTTGGTGGCGTGGGGGTCATGAATGTGCTGCTCATTTCAGTCAATGAACGCACCGCTGAGATCGGGCTTCGCAAGGCCGTAGGCGCTAAAAAAGGAGACATCCGTCGCCTGTTTTTGGCGGAGTCTATTACGGTTTCTGCTTTTGGGAGTATGGTGGGCTTGTTGTTGGGTGCGGGTTTTGCAATGGCCGCAATTCCCATTATCCGCTTTTTTGCAGATGTGCCCTTTTCTGCGGTGCTCACCTGGAATACCTTTTTCATTATCGCCAGTGTAGCTATATTAATCGGGGTTATTTTCGGTACTTATCCGGCTATTAAGGCTGCAAAACTGGATCCGGTGGAGGCTTTGCGTCGGGAATAATGGCACATCCAAAGGATTGGGGAGTTCAGATTTGGGGAATATCCAAAAACCCGTGTCAAAGTCTGATTTATTTCAATTGAAGCAGACTTGTAATTTTTTGAATCAGGCTGCATTTTGACTAATGCATATTCCACGAATAAAAAACTAAAAAAGTTAAACCGACAAAGCTTTAGAAATAACCAGATCGCTTTCTTCGTAATAGCCCTGAACAAAACCTCCTGCGATGCTTCCTGGCCCCATTCGGGTAATTTTTCTTATTTTGTTACTTCCAAATTTTGTGCTTCAAGCCCAGGATTTGAGATCCGACAAGGCTTTTTTTCAGAAGAAAAAGGCGGAATTCAACGAGTGGTTGCGTCAAAACAACCTGAGTCACTTGCTTCGGGCTGATAGTGTATCCATCAGCGCCCAAAATGCCACTTTGTTTCTGAAACCCGCCTTTAATGGGGCGCAAACCTGCGATTCTTTACAAGGTAGCTGGCAGGGCCTTGAACGCGACAATCGTCTGGTGAACGGACAGTTTTTCCACGAGCGTTTGCTGCGCAAATGGGCGTTTCTGGCTGAAATACATGAAGATCAAGCGGTAGTGGTAGTTCGTTGCCATGATCCAGCGCATTTTCAGGCAAAGATGTACAGTCAGAACGGACACGTACCGGTTGAGGAGCGCAATATTCGTTCTGCAACCATGATGGAGCTCAATCTGCCGGCTTCTCTTCAAAGCGTCAATTCCGGGGACAATATCACCTTACTTCGTGACAAAAACCTAGGGCAGGTATGTACCAAAGCCCGGCGTTGGCTCGTTACAAATTATAAGGACAAGGGAACGCCCGTTTTATGGCGGGCCAAATTGGACACCTCTTACACAGCCTACGACGAATTTATTCTGGAGGTAAGTCATCTGAATTATGAGATTTGTCCGGATGGATTTTTTGAGTACCACCGTATTTATGTGAAAGGAATCCAAAAAGGTCCGGATGTGGAACTTTCCTGGGAATTTCAAGGGAAATATGGATCTGGCATCATTTTCCCACCCAGAAAAAATGACTACAAAGACCTTGAATTGCACTACAAATCCAATCTCGAGGAATACCAAAAACGGCTATTTAAAAAAATGTTGGATTACCTTCGCCAGGGATGAATTCTATCAAATCAACGATCATGGCCAACATGGCTACAGAAACCACTACCGATTCTACCACTCCGGCCGCGAAAACCGCGCCCTTGTCGCCCCGAACCCGTATCGCAAGGCTGATATTGATCTACCACTTTGTGCTGATTGGAGCGTCCTGCATTTTTTATATTTTGAGGGGTTTTGACTTCGAAGAATTCACCTCCCTGATCGGGATTCTGGCGCCCATTACAGCACTTTATGGTGGGGCAGTATTTCGTTTTTTGGGACGTAGTATCACGGAACCAAACCTGAATACCCAAAACAGCACCCCCATCAACGGCTTGATCAAATGGCTGGTGAATGGACATTTTGTGATCGTATTGTCGCTCATTACGGTCAAAGCACTGGCACCTAATGTGCTTAATTTTCAGGATATGACCATGTTCCTGACCTTTGTCGAATCTGCCCTAGGCGTTTACATGGGCAATATCATACTCGCATTGTTTGAAGGAAATAGTGAAAACGCCTAGGTTTCAAGTGAGAAATTTCAAGTTCTAAGTTTCGAGTGGGTGGGTCCCTGCTTGAAAATTGGAACTTGAAACTCAGAACTTGCAACTCAGAACTTGTGACTTAAGTAAGAACCATTTCCTACTTTTGCCGCATGGATTACCGACTTGCGCGCCAAAGCTCTGGCTGGCTTTATTTACTCCTCACCCCCTTTATTCATGTGGTGTATCTGCTGTTGTTTCGCAAGATTTACTTGCAAAACCGGCAAGGGGTTAAACCCAATACACCCGTTTTGATCGCTGCCAATCATCCCACAGCCTTTATTGATCCGATTTTTTTTACCACCTTCTTTGACCCTCCGGTGTATAATATGACCAGGGGAGATGTTTTTCGCAAACCGTTTTTTCGCAAAATGCTGGAGAGCTGCAACATGTTCCCGGTCTTTCGTCAACGCGATGGTTATCAGGAACGGGACCGCAATGATGAGGTCTTTGAATACTGCCAGAATAAACTGCTCAAGCGGGTTACGGTAAATATTTTTGTGGAAGGCGAACACCATTTGGACAAACGCGTCTTACCGCTTCAAAAAGGGATCGCCCGAATCGCTTTTGGCACTTATGCCCGGCATAAATTAGAAGATTTACAGGTAGTTCCGGTGGGCTGTAATTACATCTACGGCGACCGCACCCGTGATGAAGCAAAAATCATTGTCGGCTCTCCGCTTTATATCAAAGACTATTGGCCTACTTACGAGCAAAACCCGAATCTGGCTATCAATCAATTGTGCAAAGACATACTAAAGTCTTTAAAATCAATTTGTTATGACATTAAAGACCGCGCAGATGATATATTAGCAGAGCAGCTTCTAACGCTGTGTCGCAATGACCATCCTGCCGGTTTTCTTCCGATCGTAGAGCATCAGGCTGCACTTTTCTGGAATGAGAAAGCGGTTTTAGACGCCCTCAATACGCTGCCAGAAGTCGAAAAACAGGCGCTTCGGGAGCGCGCAGCCAACTATTTTTCAGCCTTGGATCAAGCAGCAATCAGTGATGAGGCGCTGACGCATCCGGAGCATGCAAAGCCGGAGCGATTTTTATTGTTATTGCCCATTGCCCCGATCGCGCTGCTGGGTTATTTACTGGGGTGTCCGGTATATTATCTGGTTTATCGGGTAGCCCGGAAAGCTGTGAAGAAGCGGGAGTTTTATACCAGTGTACTCATGGGTTTGGCCGTTCTGGTGGGTGGGATCTATTTTGGAGCGATGTTTTTTATAGGGCTACTTTTGGGCGCATCCTGGCTGGTCACCCTGGCCCTGTTGTTGCCTGTTTTAGTCTGGGTCTCGACCTTTTGGAAAGAAACAATGCTACGCTGGCAAGCAGCAACCAAAGCCAAAAATCATCCTGAGCGGACTGCGTTACTTGAACTCCGAAACGCAGTCGGGCATTAAGAATTAGGGGTTTCCAGCGCTATCTCCTCTTCTAAAATGACGAACCCGGTATCAAAGGGAGCAAAATTTTCCTTCAGGATATCTATAAAGGCATCTCCGTATTTCAGTACGTAAGACAAAAAATTGTCATGACGCTCCTGCAAACCACCCGCCGGGAACAACTTTTCCTTCAAGGCACGAACTTGATTGAGGGTGGTTTCGTGCTTCTGTTTTTCGGAGCGTACGAGGCGACTTTGCCATTGTTCCAACCCTGAAACGGCTTTTACGGACTCTGCCAACACCGCTTTCTCAAGGGTAGGATCAACGACCAGGGCTTTTGCAGCTACCCGTTCAAAAATCTCCTTCAATGCGCTGATCTCCTCATCCAGACTTACTTCTCCGGCTGCATGCTGCGCCACGAAACTGCGTACGAGCACCTCTGTTTCTTCAAAAAAACGGACCGGGGTAAATCCAAACTTCGTCAGTTTTTTCCCTGCATCCTTATCGAGCCAAACGGCAGAGTGACGGCGTACCAGCATCGGAAATTGCACCCCAAAATATTGGAAAAGTGATTTCCGTTCCAGCCAATAGGCCAATTCTCCACCACCGCCTACATAGGCCAGATTGGGCAGTACCATTTCCTGAAAAAGGGGACGCAGGACTACATTTGGACTGAATCGTTCCGGATGCGCCTCCACCTCTGCCAATATTTCCGTCTGAGTAAAAGCAAGGTCTGTATGGAGCACTTTATATACTCCATTTTCCAAAACAATGCGCTCCCGGGCGCCAGGGCTGAGGTAAAACAGGTTGATCTCTCTGGGTGGCGCCTGTGCTTTGAATCCCAGGGTGGTCAACTGCCCGATGGTTCTGTTTACGATTTCGAAGGCAGGCTGATCGGTCAGTTCGGCCTTAATGACCGGTATAAACGATCGCTTGAGCCGCGCTTCGTTCATATTAAGTACTACCAGACCAAACCTTCCAAAAAACTCGTGGATCAGGGCCTGTGTAGCTTCTGCGAAGGTCTTCTCCTGATAGCATTTTTCTATGCGGCTAAACAAGGTCCTGGCGGCATCACTTTCACCCAACATGACCCGAAGTTGCTCCAGGGCAGCAGAAAGACTGCTGGTAGACATATTACCCACCGGGCCGGTCTCTTCTGGTTGCCAGATAATCTGCTTCCCGAACAAATTGACGTTGTTTACTTCTTCTATGTCATGGTCCTCGCTGCCCAGGACAAATACCGGCACGATGCGATGGGCGCCACTGGATTGCTTTTCTACTTGTTCAGCTAAATTAATGGCCGTCAGGGCTTTATAGATAAAATAAAGCGGTCCCAAAAACAAACTGGGTTGATGCGCTGTAACAATGGTAAAAGTATTTTCCTGCCCTAAAGCGGCTATGTTAAGGTCAACGATGTCCAGGCTACGCAGGTTTTGATATTGCCGTTTTAATGCCGCTACCAGTTCCACCCGGGGATAGTGAATATTTGCTTTTTCAAGCAATATCTGCTTAAATGAAGCCAGGGTTGGTTGATAGGCATAAAACGGAGCCAATCGTTCATCGCCGGAGGCATATGCAATATCAGACTTTGAAAGTTGTGGAACCTGGGAGAAGGGCAGTATGGATTTGTGCATTAGAAAATATGATGGTTCAAATAGAAGACCGAAAATTCAATGTCAAAAATAGAATCTCCGATACCCGAATTTTTCGAGTCAAGGTAACAAGCAACCGCGTTAGAGGTTTTAGCGTCTCCAAATCATTTGCCCAAATGTGCAACATTAAATTTGTTTGCAATATTTGTCACTATGAGTTTTGTTACTTGTATTTGTCTAGGTTTCGCCCCGATATTTCTCAATCGTGCACGGGGGCGAGGACGACAGCGTCAACTGGATGCCAATTTGTGGTTACTTTAAGGCTTCAGGCGGTGAGCAATACATGACCATCGGCAATTTTTATGATATTGACGAAACGCCTTTACTGACTCTTTACCCGCACCCAGGCATCGTTGTACTAAAAGCCTACTACCTGGTTGATGACATCTCGGCAGAGCTCGTCCCCAACCTCTACGGATGGACAAAAGACCGTACAGTCTGCTCAGCAGACTCCATCAGCAAGTACAGCCTGCACTGTTCTTCAACTACCACTTTGCAAATCAATGTGCTGGATGTTCGCCGAGTTTTTCTGCCCAACGTGTTCAGTCCGAATGGAGATGGTGAAAACGATGATTTGATTGTAGGCTTAGGCCGTGGGGTCGAAAAGGTCAAATCAGCGCGAGTTTTTGACCGCTGGGGAGCGTTATTGCATGAACGCAATGACATTCCATTTGCACCAGAAATTACAATCTGGAATGGCGTTTTTCGTGGAAAAGTAGCCTTGCCTGGTGTTTTCGTTGTTGCGGTGGAGGTGTTATTTTATGATGGCCAATCTCGCTGGTTTTATGGAGATGTGACGTTAGTTCGGTGACAAATTTGTCGTTGTGCTTCTAAGCGAGATACATTTGCGCCCATGGTGTCATTGTGTCCTAAGCCAATCGTAATTTCTAAACCGTGAATCTTCCTTTCTTCATTGCTCGTCGCATCGCCTTTTCGGCCGGAAAAAGTTTTTCCCGGCTCATCATCCGCATTGCGGTAGTGGCGGTAGCACTCAGTGTAGCAGTGATGATCGCTTCTTCGGCGCTGATTGCTGGTTTTAAAAGCGAGATCAGTCGAAAGATCTTTGAATTTTGGGGACACGTTCATATCTCAGACACGGCCTATTCGCTTTCGTTTGAACCCCAACCCATTGACATTAAACAGGATTTTTATCCCTCTTTGGATACAGTTCGAGGTATCGCACCTGAAGTACTGGAGCAGATGGAATGGAAGGGTAAGCCCCCCCGGGGAGGAATCCGACATATCCAGGCTTTTGCACACAAGCCAGGCATTATTCGCACGAAAACTGCATTAGAAGGCATTCTTCTGAAAGGAATCGGAAAGGATTTTGACTGGGCCAATTTACAACCCTACTTACTCGAAGGCAAGCCCATTACATTTTCAGATACCGCCTTTTCACGGGACATTATTATCAGTCGCCAGACGGCAGACCGACTTCAGGTAGGCGTAGGAGACAAGTTCATTATTCATTTTGTTAAGGAAAGAGAACAGACCCGACGTATGTTCCAGATCTGTGGGATCTATAAAACTGGGCTGGAAGAATACGACCGAAAATTCGCACTTTGTGACATCCGGCAAGTTCAAAATCTGTTGGGCTGGCAGGAAAACCAGGTCGCAGGCTTCGAACTCTGGCTCGACGACCTGCGAGACCTGGAACTTTACAATCAGTACATCTATCAGGAAGTGCTGCCAGAAGACCTACTCTCGGTGAGTATTCGGGATAAATTCCCATCCATTTTTGAGTGGCTTGAACTTCAGGATCTGAATGAGATCGTCATATTGGTTCTGATGCTCATCGTTGCGATCATCAACATGATCACGGCCCTCCTGGTGTTGGTGCTGGAGCGAAGTACCATGATCGGGATTCTTAAAGCACTCGGCGCAGCAAACAGGCGTATCCGCTCGATCTTTTTGTATCAGGCGGCCGTCATTACACTCAATGGAATGTTTTTTGGAAATTTGATCGGCCTCAGTTTTTGCTGGCTACAGGATCGTTTCCACCTGATCCGGCTCAATGAAGCTGATTATTATCTCTCCTACGCACCAGTAAAGGTGGAATGGCTTTCAGTGCTGGGCATCAATCTGGGGACACTGGTGATCACACTGGTCTTCTTGTTATTGCCTTCACTGGTGGTTTCGGGGATCGCGCCGGTCCGGGCGATCCGGTTTAAGTAGCGTCATTATTATTAACAGGAGTCATCCAGAATTTTTAAAGTAGAATTATACCCTAAAACAGGAGAAAAGGAAGAACAGAAAACAGGGAAATATAAAACTGTGCGTGAAGATCCGAAAAAGGCCAAAATCTTCCTTTTTCGAGATTAATTCCCTCGCAGTTTTATATTTTCCGGTTTTCCTGTTCTCCGGTTTTCCTGCTTAATTTGTGCCGCTACAAAACACCTGATTTTGATCCAAAACCGATAATACAGTCCTTTACTGAAACGTTACCGGCATAGTTTTCTCCTCTGCCCCACGCTTAACCTTTACAGTGGTCGTATCTCCTTTTTTGAAAGTCGAGAGTCCTTTCATATAGTCCTGAATGTCTTTTACGACCAGCTCTCCAAGGCCCACAATGATGTCACCTTTTAATAGACCTGCTTTTGAAGCTGGCTTCCCATCAGTCACCCCATCCACATGTACGCCCTCACCTTCCCAGGTGTAATCGGGCATGATACCCAGGGTAACTTTAAAACTTACATTGCTGGATTCTTTGGATTTGGTTTCCTGAAACTTCAATTTAGGTTGTTTGTCCAGGGTTTCAATGACTTCTGCCGTGGTTGAAATGACTTGCATAACTCCGGGGAAATTCACCTTTTCTACATCATCGGTTGGTTTGTGGTAATCCGAATGCTGACCTGTAAAGAAGAAAAGTACCGGGATATTTTTTAAATAAAAAGAGGTGTGATCGCTGGGTCCCACTCCGGCGCTGTCCAGTTTGATGCCCAGATCAGACTTAAGACTTTTCAGGGTCGGAACAAAATCCGGGGCGGTTCCAACGCCACCCACTACCACTTTCTTTTCTTCATTGAGGCGGCCGATCATGTCCATATTGATCATGAAACTGACTTTCGCCAGATCGATCGTAGGTGTTTCGGTGTATTTTTTAGAACCGTACAATCCAAGTTCTTCACCTGAAAAGCAAAGAAAAAGGAAGTTGTGCTGCTCTTTTACACCATTTTTTGCCAGATATCTGGCGAGCTCAATGACGCCGGCAGTACCACTGGCATTGTCATCGGCGCCATTGTGGATCTTTCCTTCCGGGTTGGCATCCAAAGAGTTGTGATCGAGTCCGAGGCCCAGGTGATCGTAGTGTGCACCGATGACAATGGTATATTCAGCCCCATTGTCCAGATAGCCAGCTACATTTTGTGCAGAAACCTGTTTTGCACTTTGATCTACCCCACCATGCGGGTCACTGGATTTTTTAAACGTAAATTTATGGAAGAAGGTGCCCTCTGTGCCCTTTGGCGTGAGTCCGATTTTGCGAAATTGCTTGGCAATATACTTCGCAGCCATCAGCTCTTCAGGGGTGCCGGTACCACGCCCCTTGAGTTTGTCAGAGGCCAGATAAGTAACGTGCTTACGGAGATCCTTTTCGGAAATGGTGGTTTGCTGGGCAAAAACATTGCTCAAAGCAAATAAAGACAATGCAATGGTCAGGAAAAAGTACTTCATGGAATATCATTAGTTTAGACCACAAATGTAGTACCCTGAAGCGAGTCTGGCAGCAAGATTTCAGCCAAAAAACAGAATAATTAGAAAGTTCAGGGCATGCTGACTTTGGGTACTGACTCTGATACTGGTGTGGGGTACCAACAGAGTCGGTCCAGCATTGCAGGCGTACCAGGAAAGATATTAAGATCTACTTTTTTGCAAATCCCATCAATGCAGCCAGCATTGGAAAACTGCCAGAGATCCCAGTTTTTGCCTGAATTTAAAAGCGGCTTTTCGGTGGAATACCGTGCGATCCAGAGTGGATAATCCTCAAAATGACCTGCCAGATAATTTTCGTAAAAATGCTGGTTGGAATAGATGATGGCTTTTACACCTAATTGAGATTCAATTGTTTCGAGCCAGATCCTGGCTTCCTGAACCATGACCTCCGGTGCAATACCGTCTGTCAACTCAATATCCAGCACGGGTACCAGATCGCCCGGGAGCATTTCAACCTGACTTAGGAAATGCCGGGCCTGGTCCTCACCACAACCGTAAGCACGAAAAAAGTGATAGGCCCCGCGTCGGATCCCAAGCCTTTTCAGGTCTTCCCAATTGTAACAAAAAAGACTATCGACAAAATCCTGTCCTTCTGTGGCCTTTACAAAAGCAAAGTCAACTGAGGCGTTGGATGCCACAGAATCCCATTCAATCACTTTTTGGTGGTGCGAGACATCTACTCCAAGCAAGGTCGCTTGTGCAACCATCAACGGTGCATGATCCGTTCGCCCCCCAGCCAGTGGAGCAAAGACGAACATCAGAAGGGTAGAAAAAATCCGTAGCATGTATGTTTTGTCAAGGCGAAGGAACAACTTAGCATTGGAACCTAAACCTGTCAATGATCCAATTGGCTGCCAGCCGACAAATGTTGATGGCCATAATTCGCACCAAAGTTTGACAAAGTGGCGCAATAACCCAAGATCCGACCGCTGGTTTTAGATAAAAGAAGCCCCCCGTACATCGAACGTGTACGGAGGGCTCCTTAAATTTATTTCAAGTCAGCTTATCGATTCATAGAAGCCAGAAACTCATCGTTGCTGGAACTGTGCATCATTTGCTTTTTAACAAACTCCATGGCCTCTTCCGGCTTCATATCCGCCAGGTGGTTGCGAAGGATAAACATCCGTTGAAGGGTATCTTTGTCCAGTAACAGATCTTCCCGACGCGTACTGGATTTTGTAAGGTCCACACTTGGATAGAGGCGGCGGTTGGCCAGATTTCTATCCAGTTGCAATTCCATGTTGCCTGTACCTTTGAATTCCTCGAAAATAACCTGGTCCATTTTTGAACCGGTATCAATCAGTGCAGTGGCCAGAATGGTGAGCGAACCACCATCTTCAATGGCACGTGCTGCACCAAAGAATTTTTTAGGACGCTGCAAGGCAGTAGCTTCCACACCACCCGAGAGTACTTTACCACTGGCCGGGGCAACGGTATTATAGGCTCGGGCCATCCGGGTAATCGAATCGAGCAGGATCACCACGTGGTGACCACATTCCACCATTCGTTTTGCTTTTTCCAAAACGATATTGGCCAGACGTACGTGATTCTCCGCAAGTTCGTCGAAAGTAGATGCTACGACCTCCGCTTTTACGCTGCGGCGCATATCTGTTACCTCTTCCGGGCGTTCGTCAATTAGTAATACGATCACGTAGCACTCCGGGTGATTTTTGGTGATCGCGTTGGCAATATCCTTCAAAAGGAAAGTTTTACCTGTTTTAGGTTGCGCCACGATCAGTCCCCGTTGTCCCTTTCCAATGGGTGTAAAAAGATCGATGATCCTATTGCCAAAATCTCTTCCCGTCGGACTGGTGAGCAGTGTAAATTTAGACGTTGGAAACAAGGGGGTGAGGTAATCAAATGGAACACGGTCTCTTACGTCTTTCGGATCAAGGCCGTTGATCTTCGCCACTTTAAGCAGCGCAAAATATTTTTCTCCTTCCTTGGGTGGTCGAATCGCACCACGGACAGTGTCGCCAGTTTTAAGACCAAATAGTTTGATCTGTGACGGTGAAACATAGATATCATCCGGGCTGGTCTGGTAGTTGTAGTCTGGAGAACGAAGGAACCCGTAACCATCGGGCATCATTTCCAGGGTACCTAGACCTTCAACAATACCGTCGAGTTCGACATCGAAACGTTCGCGATGAACCGTTGGAGGCATTACTTCTGCAGGTTCTGGTGCTGGAGCAACGGGCCTGGCCTGTTCCTGGCTACCAGCTTCAGGCTGGCCAGCAAGCGGCGCAAATGGGCGGTGCATTGGAATAGCCTCTTCTTCATTGGCATTTACAGGCGCCGTAAATTCCTCTTCCTGGTTCTGGAGTTTTGCAGCATCTGAGTCAAACAGACCAGGCTGTCCGGGACGTGGTTGCTGTGGCTGGTCACGACGGCGGTCTTCCCATTCGCGTTGCCGACGGTCGCGGCGGTCTTCCCAGCGATCGCGGTTGCGGCCCTGGCCTTCAGGGCGTTGCTGGGGCTGACCTTCAGCGCGCTGTTGAGGCTGTTCCCTGCGATTGCTGGGACCATCTGCGGGGTTTGGTCTGTTTTGATCGCGCGGAGGTCGTTCATTTAGATCTTCGCGACGAACTGGCGGTATTGGTTCGCGGTTTCCCTCCAGGGGTGGTCGGTTCTGATCCCGTTCCAGTTTCTGTGCAGGGACTGGACGGTTGGAAACGCGATCCGGTTTTTCTTCAGGAGTCGGGCGGTTTTGACTGCGCTCGCGTGGTTCGTCCGCGATGGCGCGGTTTTGTTCCGGTTGACGGCGGTTTTCAGGGATCGCTGCTTTTTCCCTGCGGACTGGTACAGGCTTAACAGGGGGTGGCATCGGAGTTGGCTCTGCTGCAGGTGCTTGTTCTACAGCATCTTCGTCTGCAGATTTTACTTTCCGGGCACGGCGCCCAGTTTGGGGATTGGGCTCTTCTACGATGGGTACTATCCGATTGGTGGCGGTTTTTTCCGCAAGCGCTTGTTCGTCCAGAATCTTGTAGATCAAATCCTGTTTGGAAAATTTGGCGATGCTCTTTACGCCAAGTTTTTGGGCGATTTCTTTGAGCTCGGTCACCAGCTTGTCGTTAAGCTGCAAAATGTCGTACATGTGTGGGGATGAAAAAAGTTAAATTTAAGTGTTGGCGCGGCTCGATACCGGAGCGTTGGCTTCGAGGGATTCGCGCACGGTGGTGGGAGTGTAATTGTATGAATATTGAGTCAGCCATTTGTCCAACAAAAAAGGACACAGCACAACGCAGTATTTAATGGAAAAATATTTGACAAGATCTGATTGCAAAAAATACTAACCCGGAAGGGTAAGCGATCGGTTGATCGGGAATTTCCGTGACTGAAAATAAAAAAGAGGGTGTTTGAAGAACCTCCAGGCCGCCAAAACAGGCCATGTAAAAACCTCAATTAGCAAGGGAAAAGAGCGTGGCAGCTGCCTACTAAAACAACCTAATTGGCCAGGAATTCAGGAATGATCGTTGCAAAGATAAGCCTGTTTTTAATTTCGCTCTATCTTGTGGCGATTTTTTCAGCAAATGTCTAAATTTTGCAAAAAACAGCACTTGCTTTGACCTTTTTGGAACCTTCTGATCCAAGAATACTTCCTAAAACCTTCGTCAACGCAAAATGTTGCAATTCAACCTATTTAGTTTTCAACAGAATATACGCAATTTATGCTCCAGCTCAAAGTCATCAGAGAAGAGAAACAAAGAATCATCGCAGGCCTTCGGAAACGAAACTGGAATGCGGCGCAAATTAAAGTCATTGATCAGATCCTGAAAACAGACGACGATCGTCGGGCCACTCAGAAAGATCTGGATGATGCACTCGGGGAAGGAAACCGCCTTGCAAAACAAATTGGCGCCCTGATGGGTCAGGGCAAAAAAGAAGAAGCTGAAACGCTGAAAATTCAGGTGGCAGTTCTCAAAACCAAAAGCAAGGAGCTTGAGGAACGTATGGACATTCTGAAAAGTCAGCTGGATGAAATGCTCTACACGGTTCCAAACTGCCCACATAAAAGTGTACCGAAAGGCAAAACACCTGAAGATAACAAGGTTGCCAAAGACTGGACAAAGCCCTTCCCTACCCTTCCGGAAGATGCCCAGCCACACTGGGAACTTGCCAAAAAGTACAATCTTTTTGACCTCGAACTCGGTGTAAAACTTACCGGGGCCGGATTCCCGGTGTATCGCGGAAAAGGCGCGCGTCTTCAACGAGCTCTGATCCAGTTCTTTCTGGATGAAGCGGTAAAGGCTGGCTACGAAGAAATAGAGCCACCGCTGCTCGTCAACGAAGAGTCCGCCCGTGGCACCGGTCAATTGCCGGACAAGGAAGCTCAAATGTACCACTGCACCATCGACAACCTTTATCTCATACCAACGGCGGAGGTTCCGGTAACCAATATTTTACGCGACGAGATCCTGGCATTAAAGGACTTTCCGGTTCGAATGACGGCCTATACGCCTTGTTTCCGACGAGAGGCCGGTTCTTACGGCGCGCATGTACGCGGGCTTAACCGGGTGCATCAATTTGACAAGGTGGAGATCGTGCGGGCCGAGCATCCGGATCAATCCTACAAAGCCTTACAAGGCATGGTAAAGCATGTGGAGTCTATCATGCGTAAACTGGAGCTTCCCTATCGGGTCCTGCTGCTTTGTGGCGGCGACATGGGGTTTGCATCCGCGAAAACTTACGATTTTGAAGTGTGGTCAGCCGCCCAAAAACGCTGGCTGGAGGTGAGTTCGGTCTCTTGTTTTGAGTCTTTTCAAAGCAATCGCCTCAAGCTCCGCTTTCGGGATGAAAATGGCAAAACGGAATTGGCTCATACGCTCAATGGCTCGGCCATGGCCCTTGCCCGAATCGTAGCAGCCCTTTTAGAGAATAATCAAAGTCCTGAAGGCATCCATCTGCCTAAGGCTTTGTGGAAATATGCGGGATTTAAGGTGATTAATTAATTGCCTTAAAAAATGGAGGCTGTCTCCTACGTTCATCTCAATCTGAAGCGACCATAGATTATTTCGTTTTTTCTGGCACAAACCTTCCAGGTTTTTGAAACAGTTTCAAAAACCTGGAAGGTCTGGCACCCGATAAAAACAAGACTTTTTGCTGCTCTCGCGAGGAAGCCAGCAATGAAAAAGAGCACACTTCCCTCCCAACCAGTAGGATGGCCGCACTTAAAAAAGAGGAAGCGCACTCATTCCTCAACGATACTAAGCGCCAGAATCCGACATACACGTTAAATTTCTTGCATAAGATTTGCTTCTAAGCCTGGCTTGAATATCTTTGCTCTGCCTTAGCAAAAAGTAGATCTATTATTTGTAAAAACCAGTGTATGCCTGATTCGTTAACTATGCTATGTGGTTAACCTAAAACACCCGGACCCCTGAACTAAAAGACCCCGGATGCACTCCCGGTGCTTCTACGTTCATCTGAACTGACGCTTTTCGTATTTTTTCGATCTAATCCGTATTTATTGGGCAATGTTGCTCAACAGCATGAATTTCAATGCTAAATCTCGTGTGGCGCTCAACGCCGCAGTGGTAGTGTTTTGTCCCGAAGCTAAGGTGGGGTGAGCAAAATTTCTTTTTTTCTTCAACCATTGTAACCAACGTTACAACGTGTACAATCTTTTTTTCATAAATTCTAAAACCACAATTTTATGTTACGCAAAATTTTCTTTTGTAATGATAGGGGGGGGGCAAGAATACTTCTGCTCTTATTGCTTACAACGCTCACGTTCTCTAAAATTTCGGCTCAAGTCTGCCCAGGCGATAGATTTGAAATTGAAAAAGTTCCTCCTGCAGCACAATGGAGGGTAAATTCTACAAACACTGTTCCCGGGGCCTTCCATGCTTTTTACCGTGTAAAACTTAAAACAAAGGCGGGTCAACCTCCATTTCCCGCGTCGTTTACATTTAATCATCTTCAACTTGATGGGGCTATCAGTGTGAATGATTTTACGTCCCGAATAAACTCCACTTTAACAATTCAATTTTCTCAAACGCCCTATCTACAGTATTTGAATATAGATCCAAATGTTTTAGGTAAGGGTGACATTATCTGGAAGGTTGGAAGCGAAAATAATTGTGAGCCTGGTGGTGGTGGGGGTGTTCAGCTTCCTTTGCCAATGGGTCAAACGTCTGTAACGCTTTTTACGATTTGTGTTGATGCTGTCCCGGGTGATGTATTAAAGTGGAACAATCTTGGATCCTCCTATACTCAATGTAGTGGAGGCGTTGTTTGTGATGGTCAGTTATTTATTAGTACGGGAATGCCACCAGGGACGACTATTAATTTCCCTCCTCCAAACAGCTTTTCTCCTAGAAGGATTTTTTATGAATATGCTTATGACTTTGGATTAAGTGTCCCCTTTGTCAAGGTTGGCCTAGCACCACCGCAGCCAGGTTCTGGAAGATATGCAAAAGTGGATGCCTCTATCCATATTATTCCTGAAATGGCCACTGCCTCCTTGAATCTAATTCCATCTGCCCTTTCAAATGGGCCATCATTTAACACTTTAATTAGTAGAAAAAATACAGATGGTTCATTTGATATCTATTTTTCTTTTGAGGATTTTCCACCTCCAGCCACAGACTCTTTAGCTTCTTCTGACACGCTCTACGTTATGGCAATCCTATTAGATGGGATTTATAATATCTCGCAGGGTGGCCTGTTACGTTGTTCTTTAAATGCAGGAAGGTGGGTTTCTGGCTCATTGGCAAATAACAATGTCACCTACCGCCTCTTAAGCACTCCAAGCCAAACAGTAATAAATATTCCCGGAAATGAGCCCTGCGATAATA
Organism: Saprospiraceae bacterium; assembly: GCA_044350425.1. Classification (GTDB taxonomy): domain Bacteria; phylum Bacteroidota; class Bacteroidia; order Chitinophagales; family Saprospiraceae; genus M3007. The sequence goes on from JBILHS010000032.1 coordinate 41,378, forward strand.
ATTTCAAGGTAACTGGCTCCACCTATGAAACACAAGATTGCTCAGGGGGGATTCGGTTTACACTAACGCATAGTCGGCCAACGCCTATAAGCTTGAAGCGTTTAAAGCTGGAGTTTAAGTATAATCCTAATGCTGTTGGAAGTGCGATCATTGGGACACCTTCATCCAATCTGCCTGATGCAGCTAACAGCGGCACCCTAATTACAAGCCCTAATAATGATTTTTGGACCTATTCTTATGATAAAATAGTTAGCAGCAATGATTCTATTTTGATTGAAAACGGAATGTATGTGGACGTACCGTTTGAAGTAGACCATAATTGCGTAGACTATCACGTGACGATTGGGGAAGCAGATCCTTCGCCTGGTTCAGGCGGCTCCTATTGCGCATTGGAAGTAGCATTAGGTGCGGAGTATTGCGATCCGGAAGTGGCGGGGAGCGTAACACTGCCCAATGAACTGGAGGCACCCTATTATCGGGTTAATCTAAAGGATTTCAATTCGCCTTATGATTTGGAGGAGACTAACTTCTGTGAGCCCGGGTTTTCTTTCTGCCCTGATCAAAGTCAAGCCCCATTCTTTTTAGAAGTGGAAACTAACCCTGCTTTTGAAGACGATTATTTGTGTATAAATTCTGATAATACCGGCGTTACGACTTATGATCTAGTCCTAATTCAAAAGCATCTGAAAGGTACACAGCTTTTTACTTCGGTCTATCAACGATTTGCGGCTGATGCGAATGGAATAAATAATATTCAAAGTAAAATTGATGTTGAACTATTTCGAAACCTTATTTTGGGTAATTTCGATAATATGGATAACGATCCTAATAATGACTGGCCGGGCGCTCCTAACTGGCGATACATTCGGAAAAGTATAATTTTTCCAACATATCCAAATGATACTCTATTTTATCCTAAGGTGCCTTCAATACCAGGTGGAGCAGACACCTGCCACGTCCCAATTAATGGCATAGGCGATTATGGTAATTTTTATGCAGTCAAACTGGGCGACTTAAACTACACTTGTAATTGTAACAACTTAAGGCCGGGTAGCGGAATCGTAGAAAACAGTAACGCAATATTCAGGGTCAAGGCTTCGGAAGTCCGGCAAGATGGGAACGTTGTCTCTGTGCCTGTATATGCAGATGCAGCCTTTGATTTGATCGCCTTACAGGGAGGATTTCGCTTTGATCCTGACTTATTCGAACTTTCAGCAGTGGTGCCCAATCCTGAACTGCCCATTTTTGACTATCATTTTGGCCGATCCAAAGCAATGAAGGGTGAATTGCGTTTTGGCTGGTCTACAGAACAGGACTTTGTTCTTTTGCCTGGAAAAGCGCTACTGTTTACCCTGCAATTTAAACTAAAAACTGGTATAGGATTGCCGAAAGGTCCCTTGTGTTGGGCATCAGATAATATCATGCAAAGTGTTGCTTATCAGGAAAATGGAACTGAATACCCTGTTCGGCTGGAATGGGAAGGCGAGGTTAACGATCAGCAGTCTTTGCTTGGTCTGGTAGTCAGCCCAAATCCTTTTGAAGAAAACCTAACGGCGTTTATTTATTCAGAAATGCCAATGCAAGTTACCTTGTTACTTACAGACAGCCGGGGTGCTGTATATGCTAGACAATCCATTGAATTGGTGTCAGGGGATAACGTTGTAAATATCCAGCCAATTGCTTCTACTCATCCAGGGGTTTATTTCCTTAGCATAGAGGCCAAAGACCAAAGGCTTCAACGAAGGGTAGTGAAACTTTAAATCATCTGATCCGATCCATCCTGCGGTTTTCAGCCGCAGGATGGATGCTTTTTAACTGATATATAGCTCATGAAACATATCATTTGCCTAATCTTCACCACAGTGATTGCCTTTTACGGCACAGCCCAAAATCGCTATTACGTTAAACCTTCTGCTAACGGGCAAAACAACGGCAGCTCCTGGCAGGACGCTTTTACGGATTTGCATCATGCCCTTGCGACGGCCCAAGTCAATGATGCAATTTGGGTTGCAGAGGGAGAATACCGCCCGGATATCGCAACCAATCGGGATCGTTCTTTTGTGCTTAAAAGCGGGGTAAAACTCTTTGGTGGTTTTGCCGGTACAGAAACCAGTTTGCATCAACGGGAACTTGCCTTGCACGCTACGATACTAAGTGGCAATATTGGAAATCCAGCCGATAGTACCGACAATGCTTATACCATCCTCTACATGTCCTATCCTGATACCAGTACCTATCTGGATGGCCTGATTTTTCGTCACGGATTCGCCAAAAGTGATACCAATTCCAATCAGATTTCTCCGGTGCAAAGTGGTGGAGCCGTCTTTGTAGTAGCTCAAAATGGAAAAGGAATGCCAACATTTGCCAATTGTACCTTTCGTGACAATTATGCACAAAGCTTTGGCGGTGCGTACTTTGTATATGCGTTAAGTACCGCCGGAAGTACTCCAATATTCCGCAACTGTACCTTTTTTAACAACAAAGCAGGCCGATATGGCGGGGCAGTTTACGTGGCCGGCGGAAATAGTTATGACCGGGGTATTGAGTTTGATCATTGCAAATTTGACTTGAACACAGCTTTAGGCTTTTACGGAGGGGGTATCTATATGTCTAACACTTTTGGCCCTGAAACCTTAAATTTTTTGGGCTGTGTCATCTCTAGAAGCAAAGCTTCGCTTGAAGGCGCCTTTTTATATATGTGGAGAATAGGCACCAACACGGTTCGACTAGATATTGACAGTTGTAGCCTACAGTCAAATGGCATTAATTGTCGAACAACCTTTGAGTTGTCAGGTTTTACCAATGAACGCCAGAATATTATTAAAATTAAAAACTCTAAATTTTTAGATGATGGAGCTGTTATTTCTCCGTTTTTTTGGTACTCAGCCCTGCCTTATCACAGCCCTATTTCCGATACCTTCTTAGTTAGTAATAATATTTTTGCAAGGCATAAATCCAGTTCAATAATGAATGTTGATGCTAATCACGTATGGGCAAAAATAGACCACAATCTTTTCATTCAAAATGAAGGTATTTACTTCGAATTAGATAGAAGTAGCGCAATATTTGTCTGGGGAACTAACATTGAAATATCAAAAAATATGTTCATTCGAAATAAAACGCCGATAGATATTCAATTAATAACCCGACCTGACGCAAGCCTACTTATTGAAGGCAATCTTTTTTATGGAAATGAGAAACGGATCGACATTAACATTAGACCAAATGTCTCCTCGCCAGCTTTAGCACAGGGCTATATTGTGAATAATATATTTGTAGATAACATTATTTTGCCTGATGGCGCTGGTACTCCCGTTTGGGTTACAAGAAATAATGTTTTTAATAATATTTTTGTTGGAAACAAAAGCGCCACAACGGGTCTTCCAACGCTCCCCTTACGTCTTGGTCTTGATACGCTCTATTTTTCCAATAATCTATTTGACGACACATCCTTCTGTACTAGTTATTCAAACGTCACCTGCGGCCCCAACAATCTCTTCAACCTAGAGCCCCAATTCCGCGACCCCACCAACGGGGACTACTCCCTGCTCCCCTGCTCCCCCCTAATCAACGGAGGCTCCAACCTCCCCGCCGCAGGTCTCCTGACCGACCTCGCCGGAAATCCCCGCATCCAGGACGGCACCGTAGACATCGGAGCCTACGAGTCACCGACTTTCAGCCTGGCTGCTGAGCCGGTGGTAAAGCCTGCCTGCGTCGGAGAGTCCAACGGCAGCATCTCCATCAGCCCGGTATTTGGCTGTGAACCCTATATTTACAACTGGTCACCCCAGGCCGGCACCGGCTCTGAGCTCAGCGGTCTCCTCCCCGGCAGCTACCTGCTCACCCTCACGGATGGCAGTGGCCGGCAAATCCTGGATACCGTGCAGGTAAGTACTGCCAGCCTTCCCGAACTGAGCACCAGCAGCACGGA
>JBILHS010000199.1:0-5148 GCA_044350425.1 Saprospiraceae bacterium
TCGGTCACAGAGAGGGTTGTTTGAAGGCCTTCTATGCCCGTGTGGCAGTTGGTGAACGTTGCAGGGCTAGCTGATAGAATGCCTTCTCCTTTTACCACGAGGCTGCTATTTTGTGCATATATCGCCTTACCAGGCGAAGCAATGGTACCAGGCAGGTTGGGCGCACCAGATACTTTGAGGATATCTTCAAAAAATGTGTGGCTCAGCCTAAGATTGGAGTTGTAGGCGATGATGCCGTTGTGGAGGTTTTTAAACTGGCTATTCATTCCTCCTGAACTGCTGATATTGAGCGCGGGCACTCGATCCACGTACACGCCTGCGTAGCCTTTTCCGCCAAAAGGAAGCGGTGATTGGCCTGCATACGGAGCTTTTAGCGTGCCCGTGGTGACAAAAATATTGCCGGACAAGGTGATGCTGGGTGGCACAAAATTGGCAGGAACCAAGGCCTGAAAGCCATAATTATTATTCTCAAACGTAGTTTGACGCACATCTGCAATGGCTGAACCTTTTAGCTTTATCGCCCATTGAGCATCTTTCAGGTCAGAAGAAACACATTCAATACTTGCTCCATCTTCGAGTTCGATACCTGCCCACATGGTTTCGCAGCCTTCTATGCTGCCATTTACTAATTTCAATTTGGTGTCTGTATTGAAATGGAATTTGTTGCCAGCACCCATGATAAAGTGAAAGTCTGAAAAATTATATCCAGTCACACCGGAAGAGCTACCCGGAAGTGGAAACTCATATAGATAATTGGGATTACCTTGAAGTGGTGGGCCTGTATAGAACGGAAAATCCAGATCTCCATTAATTTGGAAAAAACGAGCATTTGTAGCCGGATCAATCACATCCAAAACTGTTTGCCCTGGTAGAACGGTTATGGGGAAATATGGGTTAACTTCTACCTCACTAATTCCAAATTCCTGCATTGAATTACCCATGTACACAGCTAGAACAAAATCATCTGGCACCAATAAGGGGGTAGGAGCAAATCTCAACTTGAAATTTATATTTTTTATCGTATCCTGGTTGGGGAAATCAACTATAATCTCAGGATTATTGTTGCCAGGAAGAGAATCCGGGTACTTGCGAGCGACAAGCTCAATCTGACCAGTTAAAGGATTTACATTCACATGCGTAAAATAATCGCTAAATCTACCATTTTGATCCAAAACAACTTGGGCAAAACCTTTTGGAATTTTCGCTCTTATTGGATAAGATACTGCGTTACAGCCACCTTTGATCGTTGCCGAAAAATTCATGATGTCGCTTTTGAGGGCACAATCAATAATTGGGTTGCGGTTATCATTAGTGAGGGCTGTTACTTTTGCTTCACACCGGGGGCAAACATCTGTTGGATAGTAAGGGATCGATTCTGATAAGCATTCGCATTTTGTAGGGTTCAACAGTTGATTTAATACTCCTCTCATGCAATTTGATAAAGCTGCAGTTCTTCCGCCAGCAGTACACATTAATAAATTCAAAGAATCGTCGCACGGTTGGTTACAACCATCGGAATCATCCTCATGTCCAATAATGCCTATCAAATGACCAATCTCATGGGCGGTAGTAAATGCCATATCATCTTGATTATAGTTACCACTAATTCCACTTATCAATGACACTCCTGTGCCCCTAAGATTATTTTGACAATGATAATTAGCAGCGCGAGTAACACCCGGCACATTTATATTTTGTCCAGTAAAAAAAATAATTCCATCTTTATATATACAAGGCCGCTGCCAAGCATTACTAATCGCCGTGCAAAAAGCACCATATTGTTGATCTCCTGGATATATCAAATTACTTGGCTGCATAACTTCAAAAACCACATATACATTAATTTTTGGATCAATGTCTTTCCAAATTAAATAAGCCTCATTATCGACTGTCGAAAAAGCAAAGTATCTTGGACCATTTAGGTCGAGTACTCCATTAGTGTCCCGCCATTCTTCCGCAAAAGCATTGTCAAACTGCACTGCAAAATTCAATTCAACATTAGGACAGACATTCTCCTCTTGAGTAGATTCAAATTTTTTAGGCTTGGGAGCTTGAATGGTTTCTGACAATTCGAAAAAGTTTGGGGTGAATTTGCCCTTAGATTTGGCATTAACAATACCGTAAACTTTACCATTCATGACAATTTTACCATTGAAGTACCGAGGTGAAATAGTCAGACAGACTTTGCTATCTGGTAGATTTTTAACAGAACCCTTTAATGTAAAAGCACTTGATAATTTGGTTTCTTCAGTTTCATCAAAGTTAAGTCTGTTTGACGATAATACCAAATTTGCCGATATCGATCCAATTTTAAGCGAAAACTCCAGGTTTTGTTTGTTAGTGGATCTCTCAACATACGCTAGTAATTCATTCAGCGGAAAAGTGAAAATAGGATTGTTTACACCAGATGTGTTAAAAAAGGAAGCTCCTTTTTCATCGAGGACATCTGCCTCAAATATTGGTGGGTTCGAATTTTGGGCATTAGCTTTACTCAAAATTGAGAAGAGAAAAAGCAGGATTAATACCGTGAGCCGTGAGCCGTGAGCCGTGAGCCGTGAAGAAAATTAAAGTTTGTTTCATAATTTGGAAAAGTTTAAGAATTTAAAAAATCGGTTACCGATCCTCTAAGGTAAGTATTTGTATTATAAATCGAAACCTTGTGAAGGTTAAATTTCGCAAATTGGCAGCTATCGTAAACCAATGCACTGTTTGACTGTATGAAATATCAGAAGGCAGACTAATGGATGTTTTTTTGAGTGTCCAGACTTGCGCGCAACAGGCGCAACAACAAAACGGCATGGGCGACCTGCTGGGCAGCATCCTAGGCTCCGTCATGGGCGGCGGACAGCAGCAACAACAACCACAACAATCACAAGGCGGCAGTGTGTTGGGTGGACTGTTTGGCAAGCGGTAATCTGATCTGAATTTTCAGAATGAAGGATAAAAAGGCGCGGGCCTCGTTTTGTGCGAGGCTCGCGTTTGTTTTTTAGTGTTTAGCACGGATTCTGAAGTACAAATAGCCTCAGAGAGGCGCAATATTGGTAGAAAATAAACGATACAATGAATCTGGGCGAGCAGAGCCGATCAATCATTTTGCGGCTCTGCTCGCTTAAAACAATGCCACACAAAAAGCTACCAATATTGTGCCTCTCCGAGGCAAAAAACGCTCTGACAAATTGATTGAAAACAGCTTAATTGAACTGTCAATTTAGAATTCAAATTATTGCTTAATCACTTTCCCAATCCCTAACCGTGTCCCGGTGACTGTGGACACTTCCCAAAGGTACATGCCATGCGCTAAGTCTGCTACTCCTAAAGTGTACGTTTCACCCGCTCCTGTCATGACGACTTGTTTTACGATTTGCCCATACGCATTCCGCAAAGTGATTTGTTTTTGTTTTGTTTCATACCCAAATACAAACGTAATTTGATCCACCGTTGGGTTGGGGTACACTCAGATACTCTTCGATGTGCCAGGGGAAGCGCTTACACTCACCACTGGCGAGCACGGTACACCCGGATTATCAATTGGCCCAAGCCGATAGTTGGGGAAGTAAGGAATACGGGCACCACTGGGTATGGGTAGCACAAGTCCGCGTTGTTCAAAGTTACAGGCCAAGCCCGGCTCATCTGGATTATGAATGATGTGGTAATACCGGGTGTCCCCGCCGCTGAGTATGTAGATTTTGCAGTCAGGGCCAAGTTGGCAAGTGCGAAATAAAATGGCGACTGGGTTAAGAAACCCGTCCCATGAAGCAACCTTTATCTGGCTTGCTACAATGTCCGATGCCCACAAGTCAAACTGATACACTTGCATCAGCGCAGCAATATATAGAAAGCGACCATTAGGAGAAATTGCGCAGCCACCTTCGGCGGCAAAATCAGTACCATAATTATTTCAATGGTTCATAAAGAAATCGGCTCCGCCGGTTTCTTTACGAACCATTGAAATAATAATATTGGAATCAAACAGAAGCTTACGACCACTCACCACGCTGTTGCTTTTGCCATACTACTGGGTCAGCTATATTCTTGAAAAGAGATTTTGGCTGTTTTTGTAGCAACTGTTGCAAAAGGGCAAGTTGATCGTCTGCTGGGAGGGCTTTTTTTCTGAAGGTAAGGATATGCTATTTGAAGACGGCTGAATCACTTTTACATAATTCAACGTTTTCAAGAACTGCAAAAGCAGTTCCAGACCAGCATCCAATGCGCGATTAGAAGCAAACAAAAAACTAGCTCCACGGGGTCCGCGCAGGTACTTTCGCATCGTGGCGGTAAGGAAATCACATCCGATCTGTTCCACATTCAGGTCCATTTGACCGGCGGATTGGCAGGCATCTACGAGATACCAGACGCCCAGATTGCGACAGATCTTTCCAATGGCCTCCACGGGTTGCACCAGACCGCTGTTGGTCGGCACAGGGGTCACGGCGTTGTTCAGGTGGATCTTATGAGCACATGCAGGAGTTTCTGCGCGGAGTTGGTCGATGTTTAGCATAGGGGTGTGAATTAATTTTGTGCACACTTTTCTACCAATGTTAGACCTCTGCGAGGTCCGGAACGCTCAAAATTCGGGATGACACATGTTTCGCAAACCATTTTACGTCGAGCACATCATTGACTTCATGCTACAGTCAACGCAAAGTGGTTTTGAATATCGAAATTTTATAATTATTTTAAAATCAGGCATTTGCATCAATCAAATCATCCAAATCATTTTGATCATAGGTTATTTCCCGGTGAGCATTATCCTTAAAATTTCGTCGCGCTTTTCGCTTAGGGTCGTCCATGCTGCAGGGTTTTTCTTTTGAAAGGCCCGTGCGGCCCGATCGTCCTGCCAGGCTTTTGCGATAGCCAGAAACATTTCTGCCAGATACCCGCAGCCAATCAGTACGCCTAACGTGACCCAGGCCCAAAGGCTACTTTCAAAAAGCCAGTAAGCCAGTTTCCAGCCGCACCACAGCGCAAGCGGGAAAGTAAAAAGCCCGGTCAATACCTTCACATTGCTGTCGTAACCGGGGTATAAATTCAATCGTCTGCAGAGCAGCCAGGGTAGCCAGCAGGGTAAGAACCAGAACCCGTAGCCCAGCAGGAAAAAAGGGGAGAGCAGAAGGAGGGTGGACGGTGGACGGTGCACGGTGGACGGTG
>JBILHS010000145.1:0-11261 GCA_044350425.1 Saprospiraceae bacterium
ACGGTGGACGGTGGACGGTGCACGGTGGACGGTGGACGGTGCACGGTGGACGGTGGACGGTGCACGGTGGACGGTGCACGGTGCACGGCGAACGGTGGACTTTGACTCCTGGCCACTCCCGCATCGGTGAGTCCCGCCTTTTCAAGGGCCAAAAAGTAATCAGCGACCCTGGCTTTTAGCAGACTATCATTGATATGTTTTACCAAAAAGGCTTTTAGTAACAGGTATCTATCTGTTTTAGAAAGTCCCAATGGACTATTGTGGAGCATGATTTCCGTCTGGTCCACAAAAATATCCCCGGCTTCGCTGCCGGAATTCAGGGTCAGTTCGGCCACCTTGCGCTGGATCAGGGCAGTAAAATCTTCCACCGTTTTTTCCGGATCTTTGTGATAAGCTTCTGCCCAGGGTTTCGGGTCGATGGGGGCGCCATAGGCTACGGTAGTTGTGCTGCGAAAAAGCCTGGGCGCGTCATAACTGATGCCTACCGGGATGATCTTTACGCCCAGCTGCCAGTTGTTCCGACGCTCAGCACCAAATGCGATCCGGGCGGTGCCTGTTTTAAATGGGCGAACGTAGCGGTTCATCCAGCTCACGCCTTCGGCTGCGATAAAGAGTACGCCGTATTTTTCCAGGTGTTGGTAGGACTGTTCAAAAGCCGCGTCGTTGTCCCTGACTTCCCCTTCGTTTACGTCTTCTTTTCGTTTAACGGGTATGCAAAAAAGCCGGGTCAGGATCCAGTTGCTCACCGGGTTTTTGAAAAGGCCATAATTGGCCAGAAAAAACATTTCCTGACGAATGTTGATGCCGGCATTCAGCGGATCCATCAGGGTACTGGGGTGATTGGATACCACGATGGCCGGCCCGTCGAATTTTAGATTTTCACGTCCCAGTACCAGTCGGCTGCGGTAAAAAACAGCGATCCCTGCCCGCGAAATGATCCGGAGCAACAGATAGATGAATCGCATGAAAAAAGAGATGGGTGCGTTACGGTAGGCCATTTGGAAAGATCAGGGCTTACTGCCAGTGCGTTTTTCCTGTAAAATAGCCCACCAGCATGATCACCGCAAAAACAACCATCGCCGAGACTTCCATGCCAATACCCAGGCCAAAATGGCCTTGTCGATGTCCCAACTGATATGCCCAAAACAAAATGCCCAAGGCTGAACCTGAAGCAAGGATCATAACGATCCGGCCCCGTTTAAGCTCATTTGTAGCTGGACTGAACAGGCTCGACACGAAAAGGAATCCACCGATGATCAGACAGAGAACCAATATACAATAGTAGACGATGCTTAAAAAGGAGGCCATAGGAAAGTGCTTAACCGCTTTTACTCATCAAAGGTAATGCACTCAAAGCACAAATAGGATAAGCTCCTACAAGGCACCGAACCTATGGCGCAATGCAGAACTACACAGCAAATAGACCTTTCGTTTACTGGAAAGACGAAAACGTTCCTGTGCCACTTGCTGAGGCGGCGCACTTTTGATCTTCAGGAAAAGATGCGTGTAGTATTTGTAGGCCAGGTACACACCCAGTCTGGATCCCTTGGGCAACATACGAATACCATCCAGGGCGGCGTCAAAATCCTGCTTAATATCGGCTTCGATACGCCATTTGTCTTCTTGTGTGAACCGGGTAAAATCGACTCCCGGGAAATACACCCGGCCCCGCTCTTCATGATCGCTCTTGATGTCACGGAGGAAATTAATTTTTTGAAAAGCTGCACCCAGGCGGCGGGCAGGCGCTTTCAATTCCTGATATTGTGCATCATTACCTTCGCAAAAAACACGCAGACACATGAGTCCCACCACTTCGGCAGAACCGTAGATGTATTCATTGTAGCCTTCCGGATCATAGGCTGACTCGGTCAGGTCCATTTCCATACTATCCAGGAAGGCCTCAATCAGATCCCGGTCAATGCCGTATTTCCGAACCACCGTCTGAAAAGAATGCAGCACTGGGTTGAGGCTGATGCCATCTTCTAAGGCCTGCCAGGTGTCCTGACGAAACCGTGTAAATAAGTCCGCTTTTGGATAGTCATGAAAGGTATCCACGATCTCATCAGCGAAACGGACAAATCCGTAAATACCACAAATAGGCCCGCGAAAGTGCTGGTCGAACAAGCGGATCCCCAAAGAAAACGAAGTGCTGTATCGTCTTGTGATCAGGTTACTGCACTCAGAGCAGGTACGGTTAAAGAGTTCGAGATGATTCATGAGAAAGATTTTTTTACTTCTTTAGCCACCACCTGGCCACTGATGAGCGAAGGCGGAACCCCCGGGCCGGGCACGGTCAATTGACCGGTATACCAGAGATTAGAGAGATGCCTGTTTTTCATTTTGGGTTTCAGAAAAGCCGTTTGTAAAAGGGTGTTCGCCAAACCGTAGGCATTTCCGCGGAAGGCATGATAGTCCTGAACAAAATCAGCATGGGCATACGAACGCTGGTAAATGATATGCGGACGGATATCCTGACCTGTATGTTTTTCCAGGCGATCCATAATGATATCAAAGTACTTTTGCCGGACTTCCGGCGTGTCCTCCAATCCGGGTGCGACCGGGATCAGCAAAAACAGATTTTCACAACCCGGAGGAGCCACACTGGGGTCCGTCACAGAAGGGGCACTTACATAAAATAACGGACGGCTGGGCCATTTAGGCGTGGTATAGATCTCTTCGGAATGCACCCCAAAATCCTCATCAAAGAACAGATTATGGTGCAATAATCCCTCCAGTCGCTTGTTCACGCCCACATACCAAAGCAGGCTGGAAGGGGCCATGACCCGGGATTTCCAATAAGCATCCGAATAATTCCGGTACTCCGGATCAAGGAGTTTAGTTTCAATGTGATGGTAATCAGCGCTGCCTACAAAAGCGTCGGCTTTATAGGTTATCCCATCCCTGGTGCGCACTGAAACGGCTTTTCCCTGCGCGGCTTCTATTTTTTCAACCTCCTGATTCAATTTGATCTCGACGCCCAGTTCGCGGGCTACAGCAGCCATGGCCTCCACAATATTAAACATCCCGCCCATTGGGTACCAAGTGCCCAGGGCCATGTCCGCATAATTCATCAGGCTGTAGAGCGCGGGTGTTTTTTGAGGCGTTGCCCCTAGAAAAAGCACCGGAAATTCGAGCAGCTGAATCAGTTTTTCATTTTTGAAAAGCTTCCGCACATGGCTTGACATAGGAGTGAACATCTGTAAGCGCAACATGCTGGAAAGTACCCGCAAGTCCGCAAACTCCAGAATGCTGTGGCTGGGTTTGTGTACAAACTCGCCCATACCTACGCGGTATTTGTACCCGGCTTCTGCCAGAAATTTGCGCAAATTAGGGGTGCTACCCGGCTCAATTTGTTCAAAAAGTTTTTCCAGGTCAGCCATTTGGGCAGGAATTTCTACCCGATCATTCGGACCGAAGAATACCTGGTAAGAGGGATCCAGCCTAATGAGATCGTAATAATCTGAGATTTTTTTTCCAAAAAGCGCGAAAAAGTCTTCAAATACATCCGGCATCCAATACCAGGATGGACCCATATCGAAAACAAACCCTTCAGTCTCAAATTGGCGTGCACGACCACCCAGACATCCGTTTTTCTCCAAAACGGTCACCTCAAACCCTTCAGCAGCCAGGCAACAGGCAGCAGCCAGGCCAGAAAAACCGGAACCAATGACGACGACTTTTTTCAAAATTGAATAATTGCTCCTGTTAAAGGAAAAATGATGCGTTAAATTTGAGCAGACCCTTAAACACCAACAGACTAATTTTTGTTTATTCTTTTATTTAAAGCACTTAAACAAAAAAACTGTTCATGCAAAAATTGCCTGATTGGAACTATTTTTGCTTGTAAATTTCAAAAAAAGTATTCTATTCCATGAGTCGATCTATACTTTTTATTCCTTTATTTTTTGCTCAGGCGCTCTCCGCCCAGCAAATGTCCTGGATCACTGCCTGTGCAGATCAGAATTTTTGCCTCAACCAGAACAGTTGTGCGCAAGGACAGGTGTACCTCGTAGAAAAAGCGGTGACCAACTGTGGCACTCAAAGCATCAATTATTCTTACAAAATTGATCTGAACAACGACAATATAGTGGACATCCAGTCTTCCAGTGACACGGTTTCGATGGGATTTTCCAAAGGAACCCATAAGATAATCTGGAGAGCCACTGACAACTGTGGGAATCTCCTCCAATGTACGTATCTTTTTAATGTAAAAGATTGTCAGCCCCCGAATCTTTTGTGCATTAATGGTTTGACGCAGGGTCTGGACCAGCCGGATTGCCAGCAGAGCTTTTCTGCTTCGCAATTTGTACTCTCCATGTCGGACAATTGTACCCCGACCAATCAACTCCAACTCGGGATGCGAAAAGCCGGAGAAGGAACGGGGTTTCCTGCCACTACGACAGTCTCTTTTGGCGCCTGTGAAAAAGGCTTCAACAGCATTGAAATTTGGATAAAGGATGGCAATGGCCTTACAAACCAATGCAGTAACTATGTCCTGGTGCAGGATGGCAACAACGATTGTATCTGTAACAACGACGCAGATCTGTATTTCAATGGTTGTGCCCGTACCGGTGCAAACAAACGACTTTCCAACTTTAAACTTAAAACGGTCTTCGAAACCCTTCCGGGTGCTGCATCGCCTTTCGTAAAGAACTATACTCAAACCATTGAAGATTCTTGTTTTACCCTTTACCTGGATAAGATCCCCTTTGGCGCAGATTACCGGGCAACCATACGCGGTGAGCGTATCGGAGGTTCCAGGGAGGGAGTAACCACCTACGATCTGGTGCTGATTTCCAAACATATTCTTGGCCTTGAACCCTTCACCAGCGTTTACCAGACCGTGGCCGCCGATGTGAATAAGAGTAGCTCTGTGACCACTTTCGATATTTTGGAGACCCGAAAACTAATCCTGGGCATTTATGATACCTTCCCGCTGGTGCCGGCCTGGCGAATGAGTCGGGCCGTAGCGAATCCTTCCCAGGTAGCCAACTTTGCAGCACTTAAAGATACGTATCAGATAACACTCACGAACTTAGTTGACGATCAGACCTTTCAGAATCTGGATTTTATCGGCATCAAACACGGAGATGTCAATGGATCCGCTTCTTTCCACGGAGAACAGGGTGCAGATGACAGATATGCCGCGCCTCCGATCCTGATCCGAACGCCGGAGCGCTGGCTCGAGGCAGGAGAAGAAGCTTCCATCCAATTCAATCTGACAGAACCGCTTGCCCTGGAAGGCTGGCAACTGGCTATGGAAGCAGAATCTGGTAAACTCCAGATCCTGGATGTACAGGGATTGCCGGAAGATCAATTCAGTCTGCGTGACAATCAACTCCGCGCCCTTTGGGTAGATGGCGCCGGCGAATTTTTTGAGCCTGAAAAAGCTATTTTTGAATTAAAAGTCGAAGCTTTACAAGCTGTAAAGCTCTCAGAGGGGCTGTTTTTAAATGCTGAATCACTTCGTCCGGAAGTCTATTCCGCTGCAGGTAACCGCGCTCCTGAACGGCACCCGTTGTTGCTGTATTTTGGAGAAAGATCCAAGGCGACAACAATGTTCTTTCCACCGCAGCCCAATCCTTTTGCAACAGAAACCAGCCTGCAGCTTTTGCTTGAAAGTGCTGCAGGAGCCCACCTGGAAGTCTTCGATCTGAATGGCCGACGGGTTTTTGCTGAAACTTATGAGATGGAAACAGGATTACAAACCTTATTGCTTCCGGGTTCGGCTTTGCCGGGGAAAGGGGTGTTTGTATACCGGCTTAGCGTCGGAGAAGCGGTATCGCAGGGGCGTTTGGTACGGATCTGAGTTTCAAGTTAAAAGTTTCAAGTTGGCTTCAAGCGTTTTTTGAGGTGAGATCTCCGATCCCGAGAATTCGGGAGGGGAGATCTCATCTCAAAAAATTGCGCTTCAAGCCCGTTCCGAGATGTCACCTGCTCGTGCCTCGCAGATGACACCTCTTCACTTTGCACTAAGTTGACGACATTAGACTGACGGTCACCCGGTCAGTTGAAGCCACTTTTAACTTGAAACTCTTAACTTTGCGATTATTCTGCATAACGCCTTTCCTTCAAAAATTATGGGTTTCCGTTCCTTTCTTATTCGTCCATTTGCCCGTTCCATTGCCCGCTCCATTGCCCGATGGTCGGCTAAAGCCGTTGAATGTCAGGAGAAAACGATGCACCAGATCGTGGCACAGGCAGCAAACACTGCTTTTGGACGGGATCATAATTTTTCAAAGATCCGGACCTACGAGGATTTTAAACAGGCTGTCCCCATTCGCGATTATGAGGACCTCAAACCTTATATTGAACGGGTGAAAAACGGGGAGCCGGACGTGCTTTGGCCTGGTCGACCGGCTTATTTTGCCAAAACCAGCGGCACGACCTCCGGGGTGAAATACATTCCGATGAGCAAAGAAAGCACGCCCCTCCATTTTGGTACGGCGCGTAATGCTGCGTTCAATTATTTTGCTCAAACGGGCAATGGCGCCTGGCTGGATGGGAAAATGATCTTCTTATCCGGCAGCCCTGAACTGGAAACTGTGAACGGCATTCCAACCGGTCGCCTGAGTGGCATTTCCAATCACCTGGTCCCCGCCTGGCTACGCACCAATCAGATGCCCTCCTGGGAGACCAACTGCATTGAGGATTGGGAAGAAAAACTGGAACGGATCGTTGAGGAGACCCTCAACGCAGATATGCGCCTGATCTCAGGCATTCCCCCTTGGGTACAGATGTATTACGAACGACTTTTGGAGCGCACGGGAAAACGCACGATCCTGGAGATCTTCCCAAATTATTCCGTGTTCGGGATGGGCGGCGTGAATTTCGAACCCTACCGGGCCAAGCTGGAGGAGCTGGTGGGAGGCCCGATCGATACTTTTGAGACCTACCCGGCTTCGGAGGGGTTTATTGCGTTTCAGGATGCGTTTCCAAGTCAGGGATTGCTGCTAAACGCCAACGCCGGCACGTTCTTCGAGTTCGTGCCTGCAGAAGAGATCTTCAAGGAAAGCCCTACCCGACTTTGGCTAAACGAAGTAGAGATCGGTGTGAATTACGCGCTGATCCTGCATACCAATGCTGGTCTCTGGGGCTATAGCATCGGAGACACGGTACAGTTTGTGAGCAAGAATCCTTACCGACTCGTCGTCAGTGGGCGGATCAAACATTTTATCTCCGCTTTTGGTGAACACGTGATCGGTAAAGAAGTAGAAGAGAGCCTGCTTCCGGTAGCCAACGCGGCCGGGATTCGTATTGTAGAGTTCACCGTAGCCCCACAGGTAACGCCCGCGGAGGGAGGATTGCCTTACCATGAGTGGTTCATTGAATTTGACAATGCGCCAGCAGATCTCGAACAATTTGCCTTACAGGTAGACGCAGCCATGCGTCAACAGAATATTTATTACGACGATCTGATCACCGGGAATATCCTACACACCCTGAAGATCAGGCCTTTACGCCGCGACGCCTTTCGGGAATACATGAAAAGCGAGGGCAAACTCGGCGGCCAGAACAAGGTGCCCAGACTCGCCAACGACCGAAAGATCGCCGCCTGGCTGGAGACCTGGACCGCAAAATAGCCTCTCCTGAAAAAAGGCAACTGGTTAGCCTCCTTTGTCAGAGCGTTCGTACAGGTCAAGTAAAAAGACGTGGAAATTTTGAGCCCAATTGCTTCCCGATTCTATAAGAGCGGTGAATTCACGAAGTAAATGTGCGCCACAAAAAGCATGTTGGCATCCTGTGAAGTTGAAATAAGTAGACCAACAATCTTGGACTGCCCAGTTTTGAAGCGAGGGCAATATAGAAATATCGGTTTGATGGGCTGCTACGCCCTTCCGTGGATGTACAAACAAAGTAGTATAGTGCTCATTGCTTGCCACATGTTCCCAAAACCGGTCTTTGCCCACATAAAAGCCCGTTTCGTCATATTGAACGACCTCGCTTTGAAGCAACTTTGTCTTGATATGCGCCTCGTCATCGGCCAAACATCCGTAGGTAAATTCGTTTTGGGCTTGTATTTGACCGCACCGGGCAAAGACTTCAGATGTATGCGTTTTTAACACATCCGGCGCAGGCACCATCTTAAATGTACCGCCGCCATCATGACCTTTTTTACCACCCACCTTGCCGCCCTTGATCCGAGGAAATGCAGGCTTGGACTAATACTTGTCCATCGAGGACGGAGAATTTGAGTTGCGGCTGTTCGGATGCAACTGTGACTCCAATTCTTTCACCCGAAACTCCAAACGACCAATCTGATTGCGTTGTGCCTCAATTTGCTGGACATAAGCTTCCAATGGGGGCTTGAAGCCCTCTATCCTGTGGCAGCTTGCTATGTCGTTGGGTAACTCCATTGAAACACAAAAACAAGCTTTTTTACTCGTCTGATAACAAATCAAAATCAGGCTAACCAGTTACTTATATTTAAAATTGGCTCGGCCGCCAAGGAAAAAACGCACTCGTTCGCTTCTTGTATGCCTGAAATTGCGGGTTGTCGGCATATTTGGCTTCCAGCATCGGGATGCCTGACACATAAAGCAGCAGAAAAGTAATGGTGATGGGGCTTACAATGCCCCAAATACCTTGCTGCACGGGCAACACGACCAAAAAGAGGCCCCACCAGAGCAGCACCTCACCGAAATAGTTGGGGTGGCGGGTGTAGCGCCAAAGGCCGGTTTGCATAATATCGTCTTTGTGGGATTTGTGTTTAACAAAAACAGAAAGCTGGTAATCGCCAACAGTTTCAAAGAAAAAGCCGATCGCCCATAACCATACGCCTGCAATAGAAAGGGCGGAAATTCGGTTCGCCGCAGCTTCCCCCGCGATCAAAATAGGTGCGCTCATCACCAGCATGAAGCCGCATTGCAATACATACACCTGCAAAAATGAACGCAGCACAAACCATCGGCCCCAATCTGCACGCCACTGGCGGTAGCGAAAGTCTTCTGCTTTGCCCCGGCTTCTCAGGGCAATGTGCAGCGCGAGCCGGAGCCCCCAAAGCGTTACCAATACATACACCAGCGTTGAAAGGGGCGAATACGGTCGGGTGGCCCAACCATACACACAGATCAGGATAAAACCCAGGCCCCAGGCGATATCGGCCACGTCGTTTCGTTTGCGGAGTAACCCGATGACAAACCAGAGGCTTGCATAACAAAGCAGCAACAAGGCAACGTTGGTGACGGAGTGCAGCATGTCAACGGACCCATTTGATGATGTAAAAACCGGCTGTACTGACCAACCCCGTCAATACGAATCCCCAGACCACATCAATACCAACAATCAGAACCGGCCAGTTTTTCAAAGTAGCCAAATTGGTAAGGTCGTAGGTAGCATAGCAGAAAAAGCCGAAAAGTCCGCCCAGGATCATGGCTGTGCGCACTGAATCTTTTTCCACGGCAGGCAAAATAGCAAAGATGAAAACCCCTACGATAAACAACAGGTAGAAGATAAACGCAGCAGGCCAATTGACCTGCTCGCTCAGAAAGCCGCTCAGGTGCTTTCGGTATAAATCTTTGGCAATAAAGCCCAGCCACGCCATATCAATAACAAAAAACACGGCGAAGGTTAGCAAATAACTTAGGATAAGTTTCGTAAACGGCATAAGGTGCGGGGATGTTGATGTTTGAGAAGAACAGCCATGATGGTTTATTGTTTGGGCCGGTAAAATTGAAATTGGAATTTCCGAGCCTCTATGCTACTTTTGAAACCGGTAAGCCAATTATTAAGACGCTTTCCCCAAAGATGCATAAAAAAAAGAGGTACGAAACAAAAAAAATCAACCGCAGCACCCTGCTGCTGCTCGCCTTGTTTTTGCCCGGCGCCTTTCTGTTCGCCCAAACCAACGGTCTGACCGACTTCAATCAAAAACGCCTGCAACACACCAGGCAAAGCATGTGGGTATTGGGCGCCTGGGGAGCCGCCAATATCGTCGTGGGCGCCGCAGCTATGCGCAGAACGAGCGGGGCCGACAAAGCCTTTCAACAAATGAATCTGGGCTGGGGCGCGGTGAACCTGGGACTGGCCGCCAGTGGTCTGTGGACGGCCATGCACACCGACCCGGCCGCATTCAACCTGTACCAAACCACACTGGAACACCACAAACTCCAGAAAATATTTTTGTTCAATGCCGGTCTGGATGCTGGATACCTCATGGCCGGCTTCTGGATGCAGGAAAAATCCAAAACCGCCTCCAAAAATGCCGAACGCTGGAAAGGTTTCGGGCGTTCCATCGTGCTACAAGGCGCTTTTCTGATGGTGTTTGACCTGGGCGCCTGGTGGCATCAGCATCGCCTGGAGCCGGAGTTGAAGCCCTTTTTTGAGCGCTCGGAGATTGGATTTAGCGGGAATTCGGTACAATGGATGTATCGTTTTTGAGGCTGTTTATCAGGAACAGCTGGCGGAGCGAAATTTATGCTGTCCTTTAGAGTCGCAGGAAACGTTTTGGCGCTTAGCGAAGAACCGGAATCCGAAGCACTAAACTATCTGCCAGCACTAAAATTTATACGAAGCACAAAGCTTCATTTAACCACTGAACCACCACTTTTGGGTAGGTGCTGTTGTAGCACGTTTTTATTTTTCAATTTCTATTACCTGGACAGTTTTGTTTACATAAACGACAATCAAAACACCCACAAGAACTTTAAATCCTGTTGTTATGTAATAAAGTGAATTAGCGTTCGCAAAATTGTCAGAAGTATCTATTAATAGTTTTCCAATAAATTGCAGTCCTGAAGCGATTGTAAAAAACATTATTGCCCAAATCTTAATTCCAATTTTCGCATATTGGTTTTTGGTCAGAATTAAACCAATTAGAATTCCTTGAATTGTTATTGGAAGTAATCCGATATAATTTCCCGTTGTCATGGTCACATAGAGGTTCCAAATCAATAGTCCGCTTATAATAGCAATAACTGTCCAATATACCATCTGGTTAGAAAAATGTGATTGTTTCATATATTTTTTTAAATGTGCTACAACTCGTGAATATGCGTGTTCTTCAGCCGCATGAGCAAAACTAAAGAAAAGGTTTAATCTCCGATGATGTCAGTCACTGACCACTTGGTGTCCTGCTTGTCATTGTAAGACCTTGATATGCCTGGTTGAACACCTGGCGGGGCAGAATTTATACAGGACCTGCACCATGCTTGACATTTTTGATTTACTCAAAGAGGCTGTATCATAAGTCAATCTCAATCCAAAGCGACCATAGATTATTTCGTTTTCTCTGGCACAAACCTTCCAGGTTTTTAAAACCT
>JBILHS010000017.1:0-58865 GCA_044350425.1 Saprospiraceae bacterium
TGCTGCTGTATCGATTGCCCGGAGCTACACACTGGCAGATTTTTCGAATCGATTTTCAATGGCTTCGATCCTGCCATTTCCCGGACGGAAAACGTGGCGTTGTGGTCGGAGGAGAAGGCTATCATGGTGGACTTGCCCAAACATTTGGTCCGGAGGCATTCTGGAAAAGCGATACCCTGCAAACCTTTTCGAACGAGATTGAATCGGTCTGGTATTCAGATTCCAATACCCTGCATGCAGTTGGTTTTGGATGGGTGATGCGTTCTGCTGATGCCGGTCGCAGCTGGGAACGCTTTGATATCACCGGAGATTTTTTCCAAAGTGTTCATTTCCCAACAGCTACCACAGGCTATATCTGCGGCAGCTCAGGCACGATCCTCAAGACCACCGACGGCGGCCTTCACTGGCAAAATATCCGGAAAGGAGGGAGTACAGGCAATCGCCAGAAAGCTTTCCAGGCTTTATGGTTTGTCACCGCTGAGCGGGGTTGGATCGTGGGAGACAATGGCCTGTTTTGGCAAACAGAGGACGGGGGGCACTCCTGGAATCCCGTCTCTGAAGCACCTTCTGATGCGGATTTTACCCATGTTTGTGTTTTTGGGAAAACAGGCTGGGCTACGGGAAAGGCGGGTCGGCTGTTTCGGTTTGAGCTTTAAACAAATATGGACCACCCTAAAAATCAGGATGATCCATATTTGTTAATAGAGCGCCATTACGAATGGAGCAGCGATATCCTTAGCATTACCGCACAACCACTTTTTTCACCCCTTTTACCGCTTCATTTTCAATCGAAACGGCATAAATGCCGTCAGGAAGGTCTGCAATCTGCAAAGCAAGGAACGTATTGCCTGCAGCCAGGGGCCAGCGGTGCACAAGCTGTCCGGCAGCATTATACATCGAAATAAGTGCATCATTTGCAAGTGCCTCGTTTAGCGAAAAACGCAAAATGGCATCCGCTGGGTTGGGCGAAAGTTCAAAGCTTATAACATTCAGGATTTCTTTGGTACCCACTAACGGTGAAACCTGGAAGATCCCTGTGGCCATGCCACCTTCTCCGTCAGAAACGACAAACCGGAAGGAATCCGTGCCGGCATTCAAACCAAAATCGAAGTAACGCAGCGCACCGTTGTCAATATCAGCCTGTGTAAACTGGCTACCCACTTGCAGGTCGTTGCCATTGAGCTGCAACAAGCCGTTTTGTGGCAGACCAATGATTGTAAAAGTCAGTTGCGAAGCCGTGTTGTTGGAGTCTTCCGCTTTCAGGTAGCTCGCATCTATTCCAGCATTGCTGCCGGATGCTATTTGTAGCACATTATTGACAGTGATCAGCGGCGGGTTGGTCGCCTCATTCGAGCAGATCTGAATTTCAAAAGCAGAGATCGAGCCGCCGGAACTGGTACTGTTGTCCTTCACGCGTAGGGTCCAAATGCCTGCAGCGTCCTGACCATTGAAAACAGACAAAGAGCCGTTCGCTTTAGATGCAGCGTTGCTGTTGGGAGGTGGACATGCAAAAGCGGAGGCTGCTCCATCGTCAAAACTAATGTTGAAGCCACCGTTGTAACTGCCGCAACGGTCTTTCCAAAGTAGGAGGTCGGTGCCCATTGGACTGATCAACCGGACTTCCAGGTCTTTAAAATACTCGTGAAAACCCTGTACTTTTTTAACATTTACATCGCTGATCTGTCCTCCCGCTAAAACTGTAATCTTCGACTCTATCGTGGGTGTGCCACTGGCCGAAATGTTTTTAGGCACATCGTTAGCCGAAAACTGTGCGCAGCTTAATACAGTCACTACAAACACCTGAGTTTCTGACCAATTGGCAGCTCCACAGGAGTTTTTTGGACGCACACGCCAAAAGTAAACGCCTCCTTCCATCAAACCTGTAGAGATCTGATAGGAGCCTATGGGCACATTTGGGTTGGCAATCACAATAGTATTCGGAGCAAATGATGGGCTGGTTGCTACCTCTACCTCATAGGCATTTGCATCCAATGAAGTGCTCCATTGAAGTAATGGCTGGGTGTTCACCCCCGACGCACCGTTGGCAGGGGCTATGGGAGCAAATGAAGCAAAATTATTGCTTACTGTGCTCAGCGTAATCACGGAGGAAGAGCTGTCTGCCCCAGCAATCCCCTGTATGCGGAGGTCGAAGGTTGTTTCAGGAGTATTTGCAGGGAAGGAAACAAACAGCGTAGAGGTTCCGCCAGCTGTTACAGGATTTGGACTAAAGTTTGCAGTAGCACCGTTGGGAAGCCCGGAAGCACTCAGGGTGATCTGGGTTGAAAAGCCGGCTAGCGCAGCAGAACTGATATTTGTACTAAACCCACCTGGAAGACAAACAAGATCGATTAGTTTATCCGAGCAAAGGGAGAAACTTTCTACACTGGGCTGTTGGATCTTGAAATTAGCATTGGAAATATCGAAAAACACATTGTCAGCAGCTTCCACCCGGATGCGGGCTGAAGTACTGATGTTGTTGGGCACTACGACACAAGCTTTGCCAATATTCGGCACGCCTTCTGTCAAAGTAATGGGGTAGGTCAAGCCTCCATCTGTGCTGAGACGAATGTTGACTTTCTGACAGTTGACCAGCGTGTTATTTGTGTTTGCTACATCCCAGGTCACGGTCTGATATTCGCCAACTTTCCAAATAACAGTGTTCAGGACAGGGTATGTCACCAGGAATGGCCCGGCAGAGGTGGTCGCTTGAAGTGAAACGGTATCCATACCAACACCACCGCCGTTGCTCTTGTTGTCGCGTACCACCAATACGAAATTTAGGTCCCGATTGTAAGTTGGAAGTATCTCTGTTATTGAATTGGTGTTGCCGATCACATTTTGAATGCGTGGGAATGTACGGGTCGGGTTCGAAGTGGGTGGAAACCAGCGAAAAGCGGGCGCATTACCCGTAGGAATGCCAAGCGCGGAGGTGGGTCCAAGGTCCATTTCATCCCAGCAGTAGGTCAGATTTAGATCGCCGTCTGGGTCAATAGCTGAGCCGGTCAATTCAAAAGGAGTCCTAACGGGTATAAATAATTGCTCAGGATACGGGTTGTTTACAATGGGGGCGCTATTACCGCTTGCTAAATAAGTGCCACAAGTTGCACCCTCCTGATTCCTTACAAAATTGCGGATTTCCGCAATGGAACAGGCATGGTAATACAAAGCAGTACCACCCCCACCGATATTATTAGAGCCACAAGCTCCATTGTAGGACATGATGGTACTTCCACTTCCGGGTTCACAAGCCGAATCAATGTCGTATTGACTGTCTACACCACATTGATTAAAAGTATGGCCTGAACGCCACATGTGACCAATCTCCTGCCCAACAATGGCAAAAAATTCACTTCCGTATGGCGGACCATACCAGGCAGAACATCCACGTCCTTTGAATTGAGTGCAACAAAGTCCACCAGCAACCCCAATTGCCGGGCCGCCCAGATAACGTGCAAATACGTGACCAATATCGTACTTATCTGTTGAGCCAAGCACGTTGTACATATTGGTCGTATTTTGACTCATCCAACCTCCAACATCGGTTCCAGTATAAGGGTCAGTTGCGGGGTCCAGAAATATAATGTCATAAGACTCCGGGATAAGCTCCAGGCGGATATTTACATCACGCTCATAAATGGCGTTGAGCATGTTGGCAAATTCCGTTACTTTTTGGAAAACGGCGTCTTTGGTTCCGCCGTTATCCTGTGAAAATTCACCGGTACATGCACAGGCAAATTTATAGACCTTTAGTTGCACCTCCTGCTCCAACTCCAGACCACCTTCAGGCTTTGGGGCGCCGGGCGAGAAACGCGAGGTGATTTCAGTTTTTAAATTTGAGACATCGATGGCCGTTTCAGTTTTGGATTGCAAGGCTCCTGCAAGAGGGTGGCGAGGCTCGTAAATGGGGTCAAAAGCCATATAATATTGGTTTTGGCCCAATGCAAGCGGCTGTACAAACTCAACGCTTTTATCTCCGTGAATGATCATGCCCCGAAGCCCCCAATAGGGTGATACGGTAATTCGCACCTGCATCCCCGGTTTGTTAAGCGATATGCCGGAAAGGGTAATGATCTCAGGGTGCAGCGCTTCTAATGCTGGGGCCATCGGACTGATTTTTGTTACTGAAAAGTCCTCTGTGAAGCCATTGGCTAAGGGTAAAGTCACCAGACAAACACGGTTTGGGGCATTGCCCGAAACCGCTTTGGGGGCATTTCGCAAGTGCGCTACCATGGCATCATAGTCCAGTGTGAAAGCTGCATATTGCAGTGGCTCAAATTCACGTCGCGCCGATTCGGGCAAAACCACAGCATCAGGCGCAATGGAATGAAAATAATTGGGGGCTTTTTGAGCCCAGAGATTGGCACTCAGCACCAGGAGCAAGCAGGAGAAAAATACACGCATGGTTTATTTCTTATTTTAGAAGGTTGAACACATTGGGGCCTGTCCTAAACGGATTTAATTGAAAAACTGCTTTTCGATGCAGTTGCTTTAAGCAGCACGTAAAAACGACATGAGTCACCCCAAAATCAGGATGGACTCATGTTCGGTTTAAACTTTAGGCTACCAACTACTTACTGGATAACCACCTTTTTTGTTCCTCTAACCACCTCATTTTCAATTGAAACAGCATAAACGCCCTTTGGCAGATCAGCAATTTGCAAGGAAATAAAGGTGTTGCCGGCTGGCAGGCGCCATGTGCCAACACGTTGCCCTGTACTGTTATACATAGTTACCTGCGCATCTGATTGGAATGCTTCATGCATGGTCAATCTTAAAATCGCATCTGCCGGATTTGGAGAAAGCTCAAAGCGCTGACTGTTCAACAATTCTGTTGTACGAACCAGTGGTGAAACCTGAAAAATTCCGATTGCCATTCCTCCTTCACCATCGATCACTGCAAACCTGAAATTATCCACACCAGCATTCAATCCGTAATCGAAGTAGCTCAAAGCTCCGTTATCAAGATCAGCCTGGGTAAACTGCGCTCCAACTTGCAGGGTATTTCCATTGAGTTGTAAAAGGCCATTTACCGGAATACTGATCAGGGTAAATTGAAGTTGTGCTGCGGTATTATTGGCGTCTTCAGCTTTTAGGAAACCTGCATTTATTACCGCATTGTTGCCTGATGCCGGATGAAGTACATTGTTGACTGTAATCATAGGAGGCGTGGTGGCCTCATTCGAGCAGATCTGAAGTTCAAAAGCAGAGATCGAGCCACCTGAACTGGTGCTGTTGTCTTTCAAACGCAAGGTCCAAACACCCGCAGCATCCTGACCATTAAAGGCGCTTAGGGAGCCATTGGCTTTAGAAGCAGCATTGTTGGTCGGTGGTGGACAAGCAAATGCAGAACCAGCACCATCATCAAAACTAATGTTGAAGTTGCCATTGTAACTGCCACAGCGATCTTTCCACAGCAAAACGTCTGTGCCCATCGGACTGATCAGCCGGACTTCCAGATCTTTAAAATATTCGTGGAAACCCTGTACTTTTTTGACGTTCACATCGCTGATTTGCCCACCGGCAAGGACCGTGATTTTTGACTCTACCGTTGGTGTTCCGTTTGCCGAAATATTTTTGGGTACATCACTGGCAGCAAACTGTGAACAGCTGAGTACAGTCACTACAAATACCTGAGTTTCTGACCAGGCTGCTGCTCCGCAGGAGTTTTTTGGACGCACACGCCAATAGTATACGCTGCCTTCCATCAACGCTGAAGTGATCTGGTAAGAACCCAAATTTACATTCTGGTTGGACGCCACAATACTATTGGGCGCGAAAGTTGGGCTGGTTGCCAATTCCACTTCATAAACGTCCGCATCAGCAGCAGTGCTCCATTGAAGCAAGGGCTGTGTATTTACTCCGGATGCACCATTGGCCGGGGCAGTTGGTGCAAAGGAGGTAAAATTATTACTGACGGTGGTCAGTGTAATTACAGAAGAGGAGCTGCCTGCACCAGCGCTGCCCTGAACAATGAGGTCAAAGCTTGTTTCAGGTGAGTTTGCAGGGAAAGTTACAGTCAGGGTAGAAGATCCTCCAGCGACCACCGGATTTGGGCTAAAGCTTGCCGTAGCAGCCATTGGTAGTCCGGTAGCACTCAGGGTTATAGGTGTTGAAAATCCAGCCAGTGCGGAAGTACTGATCAAAGTGCTATATGAATTTGGAAAACAAACAAAATCAATCAACTTTTCGGCACAAAGGGAGAAGCTGGCAACAGCGGGCTGTTCTATTTTGAAATTGGCATTTGAAATGTCGAAGAATACATTGTCAGCAGCTTCCACCCGGACGCGGGCAGAGGTACTGATGTTGTTGGGTACCTGAACACAGGCACGGCCAATATTTGGTACCGCGGAGGCCAGTGTAACCGGATAAGTCAGGCCTCCATCCAGACTCAGCCGAACATTTACCTTTTGGCAATTCACCAGGGTGTTGTTGGTATTGGCCACGTCCCAGGTCACGGTCTGGTATTCGCCAACTTTCCAAATGGTATTGGCCAGGGTTGGGTAACTTACCAGAAATGGACCGGCTGTGGTGGTGGCACGCAAGGTAACCGTATCATATCCCAGTCCACCGCCACCTGGTTTGTTGTCCCTGGCAACCAGTACGAAAGTGAGGTCGCGGTTATAAGTGGGCAGTACTTCTGTAGCGGTACTGTTATTTGCGATGACGGTCTGAATCTGCGGGAAAGTACGATTGGGGTTAGTAGAAGGGGCTCTCCAGATAAAGGAGGGCGCGCTTCCTGTTGGACTGCCCAAAGGGCTTGGAGGTCCGTAATCGATCTCATCCCAGCAATAAGAAACGGAGTCTCCGTCCGGGTCTGTAGCGGAACCTCTCAATTCAAACGGCGTTCGGACCGGGATCGTAAGATTTTCCGGATGAGCAGCAATTGCAATCGGGTCGTTGTTGTTGGTAGTTTCTTCTGTACCACAGGTGGAGCCACCGCCAGTTTCAACAAAAGCCCGAATGGTGGCAATAGAGCAGGTATGATAGTAAAGTCCGGATTGGCCGCCGGTATTGTCCGGGCCACAGGCATTGTGATAGGACATGATGGTATTGCCACTTCCGGGTTCGCAACGGTCGTAGTCTGGAAATGGTTCGGTGGTATCATCGCATTTATTCCAGGTGTGCCAACCTGCCCACATGTGACCGATTTCCTGGCCCAGGGTGCTAAAAAAGTCGGCGCCATACGGCGGGAAACCTGCAGAACAACCGCGGCCTTTGTCCTGAGCACAGCAGTATCCACCTGCCACACCAATCGCATTTCCACCCAGGTAACGCGCAAATACGTGTCCGATATCATATTTATCGGTCGAGCCTAACACATTGAACATAGCGCTTGGGTTGGCATTCATCCATTCGCCGACCGTTGTTCCCGGGTAAGGGTCAGTCATAGGATCCAGGAAAATGATATCGTAGGATTCCGGAATTAGTTCCAGACGAATGTTGACATCCCGCTCATAGATTGCATTGAGATCGTTGGAGATCTGAGTAACTTTCTGAAATACAGCATCTTTATTTCCCCCGTTGTCTAGGGAGAATTCGCCGGTGCAGGCACATGCAAATTTATATTTCTTCAGGACCACTGGTTGTTCCAATAGTTTGCCCTGCAATGGCGCCGGGCCGCCCGGAGTAAAACGGCTGGGGTGCTCTTCTTTCAGATTGGTAAAATCGACACTTCGGTCCACCCCGGTTTTTAGCTTGTCCATTAAGGGGTCGCGCGGCTCGTTTTTTGGATCGTAGGCCATGAAATAGGTGTTTTGGCCTAACGCAACGGGCTGAATCCGCTCCAGTCCTTTATCTGCTCGGACGATCATAGCCCGGAATCCCCAATAGGGAGTCACCGTGATGCGCACATGCATGCCTGGAGTGTGCACAGACGTGCCTGAAAGGGTCAGTATTTCAGGGTGAAGCAATTCAAGCGATGGCGCCATCGGACTGGTTTTCAGCATTACAAATTCCTCCAAGGTGCCGTCAGCCATGGGTAATGTGAGGAGGCAAATGCGTTCTTTTGCCACTGCTGTAAACTCTCTTGGTGCATGCTGTAAATGTGCCACCAATGCATCGAAATCCAGCGTGAAGGCAGTATATTGTACAGGCTCAAATTCACGTACAGCCGATTCTGGCAAAACCACCGCGTCTGGCGAAATAGCGTGAAAAAAATTGGAGGCTTTTTGAGCCGACAGACTGACGCAGAGCGCCATAAACATGAAGGAAAATAGTGCGCGCATAGTAATTGAATAGTTGTGTTTTTTAGTTGTAGCTGAAACAGATAAAACTGCAGTTTTTTTTAAAAAAACTGGATACCTGTTGGGCTGTCCAGCTCCGAGTGCAAATTTCAGGACTTCTCTTAATGCATATGATAATTTTCGCCACTTTGCCCAAAGAAGACCATATTTATCCATTTATCAACGACCTGATAAACAATACGAACCCAAATACAGCCATTAAAACACCCAATGCCCGCTGAACTTTTCTGGTATGCGCGGGGGTAAGAAAGCGCCGCAGCCTTTTTGCCGCCCAGGCTTTCAAAACATCTGTAACCACCAGGGTGGCCAGCATGCCGCCAAAAAATACCAGCATCTCATGTCGGGTCCATCCGCTGGGTACCACTACAGCGGTTACGATTCCAAGCCAGAAGAAAATACTACCTGGATTCAAGGTATTCAATATAAAGCCTCTTAACCACCACCATAGATAGGTCTTATGGTTGGCAGTTGCTGCCCATGGGCCAGCATGGATGCCGCCCACAAGGAGTTTGGGCGCACGAGCTTTCCAAAATGTTGTAAACCCAAAGCCTGCAAGCAAAAGCCCGCCAGCAAGACCCGCCCACATCCTGAAGTGGGGTAATGCAACCAAAGCTTCCATGGAATCTACCCCGTGAAATGCAACCAGTACATAAAGCAGATCACTTACCCAAATTCCCGCAGCAACGGAAACTCCTGCACGAAAACCCTGTCCGATGCCTGCCTCCAGAATGGCAAACATTAATGGACCGACTAAAAAGCTCAACGAAACACCTAGCAGGATTCCTTGTAACAGCATATGGCTGATCTGGTGATGATTGGTTTATTTATTTACTGGTGATTCGTGTTCACCAGATGCTTCATGGGGTGGGCAAAGATAATGCAGCAAACCTCCTTTGCGTGTGTACTGGATCGGATTCAGCTTTCTGTTCGTGTTTTTCCTGTCCGGAAGTGCCGGATTGATATTTTATTGCTTGCTTTGCTCCAAAATCTAATACATAAAAATGGCACAAAGACTTCCTTCTGACAGCCCTCCTTTACAGCCTTTGCTACCCGTTCGACCACCGTTTAATGTATTGATTTTGTATGCTTTAGGGCAGCTTGGATGGTCTCTGTCAAGTTTTGCGGTCGGCAATTTGCTGATCTATTTTTATATGCCACCCGAGCAAGGAACACCCATTTTTCCGT
This sequence comes from Saprospiraceae bacterium, assembly GCA_044350425.1. Taxonomy (GTDB): domain Bacteria; phylum Bacteroidota; class Bacteroidia; order Chitinophagales; family Saprospiraceae; genus M3007. The sequence continues at coordinate 9,429 of JBILHS010000017.1, forward strand.
CTTTCCTTTTTCAGGGAGCAGTATTCGGTGTTCTCACGCTGATCGGAATCCTGAGCGCAGGCGGTCGGGTATTGGATGGTTTAGTGGATCCTCTGGTGGCAAATTGGAGTGATCGAAAACGGTCTGCTTTAGGTAAACGTCGCTGGTTTATGTTGCTGGGGGCCGTCCCGTTTGCATTGTTTGCTACCCTGGTCTTTTTTCCACCGGAGACTTCCGAGAGCGCTTCGAACTTACTCTGGCTGGCGATCGTAATCGCACTGTACTATTTATTCTTTGCCTTCTATGTGATTCCTTACAACGCGTTGATGGCAGAACTGGGTCATACTCCCCAGGACCGCTTGTTTATCAGTACATTGGTCTCTATCACCTGGGCCCTGGGGTTTGTCATGGGGAATAGTGCCTATGCTTTGCAAGGTATTTTTGAGGGTTTGGGACATTCATCGGTACGTGCATTCCAAATCACCATAGCAGTGCTTCATGGAATTGCACTCATTTTTATGCTTTTACCGGCCGTTTTTTTGAACGAAAACCGGTATGCCCGGCAAGCGCCAAGCGAACACAGTTTGAGACAGGCCTTGTCCGCAGTGTTTGGTAATCGAAATTTTCGCTGGTTTTTAGTGTCCTTTCTACTTTATTGGCTGGCCCTTACTTTTATTCAGTTGGGGGTAGGCTTTTATACCACCCTGTTGCTGGGATTGGACAAAAGCATGGCGTTCACTTTTTCACTCATCAGCTTTTTAGCAAGTTTCCTGCTATACTTTCCGGTGAACTTTTTGGTGAAAAAATGGGGTAAACGCCGCACCATGCTCGCCGCCTACTTGATTTTCGGAGCCATTTTCGCCTTGGTAGCTTTAGTAAAAAACATACCGTTGCCAAAGGAATGGCTTCTATATGGCTTAGGCCTGGCTGCTGCGGCGCCATTAGCAACATTTGGCATCCTACCCAATGCAATTATCGGGGATGAGGTTGAGCGGGAAGAACGGGACAGCGGAAAGATGCTCGCCGGAATGTTCTATGGCGTGAGTGCGTTTACCATGAAAGTGGGCATTTCTTTGGCGAATCTGATTTTCCCATCCCTGTTGCTTTTAGGCAAAAGTGTTGAAAATCCGCTGGGAGTGCAATGCACTGCAGTGGCTGCTTTGGTGTTTTGCCTTGCAGGCTGGTGGACCTTTGGGAAATATCAGGAATAGCGGGAGGGTGGACCTTCTTCGAGGGTGTCACCCACTATTGCACCAGTTCTACCCCGTCTACGATATAATCCGTCTCGCCCTGCCAGAAGAAAACCTGGTAGCGCTGTATATAGTGTACGCGAACCTGTTTGCCCTCCATTCCTTGTAAATCAGAAGAGACCTTTGCGTTTTTTACAGAAAATTCCCAAGCGGTCATCATTCCATTTGGGGAAAGATTAAGGGTGCCTTCATGGGTTTTAAAGGCAACACCCCGTCGGGATATTTTGACCAATTGCCCTGAACGATAACCATCAGAATACGAAAGCTGACTGTAAGCGTAGTATCCGGCGCATACCAACAGGAATACCACCAGCAGGATCCACAGGATACGACGGCCTATTCTTCTGGCGGCTTGTTTGGCTTGACTGATTTGAATTGACATTTTGAGTAGATTCAGTTTAGAATGGTAAATACTGCAAATTTACGTGTTTAAAGTGTGCGCATTCGATTATTGATGGACAAAGTTCAAACGCCCTTCTTTGCGCCCCAAATCTGGACATGTAAACGGTCAGAATAACGAAAACCATGGGCCTTACAGATCTCCACCAGCCACTTACGCCGTAGTGTAAGACTCCGTGCAGAAGTGCCTTCCGGCATAAGCCATACCTTTTCGGGAGGAATAGCATAGGTTTTTATCAGGCCAAGTACTTCTTCAAGGTCTGTTTTTTCGGCGAGTACAAATTTAAAGTTGGCTTTGGGTGAAGCAGAAAAGAAACGCAATGCCGCAGGTTTTTCACGCAAACGGCGTGGGTTGGCACTGTTTTCTAATTTGGGCGAAACATTGTATTGATCAATGGCAGCATCGAATGCAGTGCTTGGGAGCAGGGTTCCGTTGGTCTCTACCTCAAAGCGATAATCCAGGGCGTTTTCGCGCAGTTCTTGGGTAAGCGATGTTAACGCTGGCTGCTGGAGCATGGGTTCTCCTCCAGTTAAGATCACGTTTTTGCAAGGGAATGCTAGTACGATTTGGGCGATCTCCGCCACGTCACACTCCGCGATCCAGTCTTTTTTTGTGAATTTTTGATAGCTTGGCAAACCATCATTAACATGTGAAAAACGGGTTCCAACCCAGTTCCAGGTATAATCCGTATCACACCAGATACAATGAAGATTACAAAGAGAGGTGCGTACGAATACGGAGGGTAATCCGGTGCTTTTGCCTTCCCCTTGAATGGAATGAAAAATTTCGGGCTGACCATGCAGCCGGGCGAGCTTAAGGATGTTTTCCCGCGTAGATTTGTCTGGCCCTGCTGGTTTTGACGCAGTGGTAGACGAAGATGAGTTGTTGTTGGGTGTGGGCAAGGCCGATTTTTCGGACAAAGGTAGTGGCTGTTTGAAATCCATCCTCGGCTTTTCAAAAGATGGATCCCAAACAGCCAATTTTCTACGGTTGGGGATGATTATGTTTTGCTGCTGCGCTTGGTGAACGAGGGTGCCTCCTGTTCTGAGACACCCTCGTTGTTTGTCAGATCAGGCGTTGAGTAAATCAAGCCCAATGACTGACGCCAAAGGCGTAGCAGTTAGATTCATAAAAAACGGGTAAAAGAACTAGGTGGAGATTAAAGCCGACTCGTGTCAGTCCGCACAAATGTAGAATTTAACCTATGCTTACAAAATATTTTTTTCAAATATTTTTAAAATAATATTTTGTAATCCAGTTTCTGAGTGCTGAGCTTGGCCCTTAGTTTCAATTGCTAAAGCGACACCCATTGGAAATCGCTTTCCGTGAAACGCGTTACCTTTGCACCCAATCTAATACAAACCATGCTTTTTCTTGTCCTGACGGTGGCTTGCTCCGTATTACTGGGTTTTATATTCAAACTTTTTGGGAGATTCAGCGTGGATGGTTTCCAGGCGATTGTTTTCAACTATCTTACTTGTTTTGCCTGTGGCTGGTTACACCTTGGATCGTTTCCGGTAAAGGCAGAAAATTTTGACAGCCCATGGATGCCGTATGCGCTGCTGCTGGGACTGGTTTTTATTAGTGGCTTCAATATGGCGGCGCTCACGGTTCGTCATTTTGGTGTGACTATTGGACAAATCATGCAAAAAATGTCCATATTGCTCACGGTGCCCTTTGCTATTCTGGCTTATCAGGAATCAGCGGGAGGAATGAAGATCCTGGGATTTCTGTTTGCCCTGGCTTCTATTATCCTGGTCAACTGGCCACAAAAAAATACTTTGGGCCAAAACGCTGCACTGCCCGAGTCCAATTTTTCACCCCAAAAAATGCTTTGGATTCCCATCGCAACCGGGGTTTTAGCAGGCTTTCTGGAAGTCTTATTGCTGCGGGTTCAAAAAGAAGGACTTGCTGATATGAATGATCCAACCTTTATCATTACAATTTTTGGAACGGCAGGGGTACTTGGTCTGGTACTTGCAATAGTAGGGTGGGGGACGGGACGACTTCAGTTTTCCTGGAAAAATGTGATGGCTGGGATTGTTTTAGGAATTCCCAATTACGGATCAATGCTTTTTATGCTTTGGGCCTTGAACAGTGGCCTGGAAGGATCATTTGTTTTCCCGGTTGTAAATGTCGCGATCATAGTAGCTACAACCATTGGGGCAGTTATGCTGTTTCGGGAAAAACTTTCACCCGTCAACTGGATGGGGATTGTAATGGCAGTTACTGCAATCGGATTAATCACTTTCTGAATGATGCAAACCAATCAAAACGAGTTCCTGTTCCACCCCAAAAATGTGATGCTGTTCATCCTGCTGTTCGGCCTCACTTTCCTGTTTTTAGCACTCACTATCGCTTATGTTTATATCCGGGTCACCAGTGGGGTTCCACCAGTACAAGTGCCCGGCTTATTCGTACTCAATACGGTCATTCTGTTAGCCAGTAGCTGGACCATGATCCGCGCCCAACGGTGTTATCTGGCGGACAATACGCCCGGGTATCAAAAAAATCTCCAGTTAACCATGTTGCTTTCTCTGCTATTTACAGGGATGCAGGCAATCGCCTGGTGGTGGCTGTTTCAGAACAACATCAATCTGGGCACGTCTACCACTACGGGATTTTTATATGTGATATCATTTGTCCATCTGGCACACGTCCTGGCTGGTCTGCCATTTTTGCTTAAATTCTATCGGGCCGCCAAGAAAAACATGATTGACCCGGTCACGGTACTGGTCTATTTTTCAGATCCTGAAAAACGACTCAGTCTTCGCCTGCTCACCCTTTATTGGCATTTTCTGGATGGTCTCTGGATCTATCTGGTCCTGTTTTTTGCAGTGAATCAACTCTTTTAGCGCGGATTCAATCCCGAAAAAGCGCCTATCTGCGCGTTTTGCGTAGCAAAAGATATTGAATCCTGGAATGCTCGTGTAACGGTATCTACTCTACAGGTGGAAATTAAATACTAAAGGCCACGAATACTGTCTTGCCCAAGCAAAGGAAGGCTTTCCAGCCAATCCATGTTGCCCACCTCGGCACTATCAAGTATGGTCTGGTCAAATCCAGTGCGCAGGATCGTTGCACCCATCAGTGTTGCCTGGGATAGGTCTGCATGGGTAAAATGGGTGCGCTGAAGTTTAGCACCCGAAAGATGGGCACTCCGCATTTTTGCGCCGTAAAAATTGGCCTGTAAAAGATCCGCAGATTCAAAATAGGCATTGGTCAGTAAGGTTTGTCGCAACCAGGCCTCTTGCAAATGGGCACGCGCGAGCACCGCATCTGAGAGATCCGCACCGCTAAGATCTGTTTCGTCCAAGATAACAATTGTTGTGCGTTGTCCTTCACATCTTTAAGGTCTGTATCACTTACGCCAAAAAGTTTATGCAGAATTTTTTCTTTGTTCTGAACCAGCATGAAAGAAAGCCCGGCCATAAAGAGCACAAACACCACAAATCCAGTAATGAGCGGTAAAAGATGGTCTGCCAGGGTGCTCAAACGAGTAAGAGAAACGACCGAACCGACCAGTATCTCAATGAGGAGTGCAACGATCGTGCGCAGATATCTACATTGAAGCCGGCTTTTGGAGGCTGTTGTTCGTTTTGTTCTGTCATGTTTTTTGATGGATAACCAGGCAAATATCTTTACTCGGGATCATTTTTTACAAAAAGAAAAACCTTCCGGGTGCAAGCACGCACCTGGAAGGTTTGGTTTGAAAGATCCCGGGTAATATGAACTGAATAAATCCACAACCTGGCACCACAGGGTCAGACTCAATGGTGGTGTCCGCCTGCTCCATGCACATGGCCGTGCTCCATTTCAGCTGGATCAGCATCCCGCACGCCTTCCACATGGCCGGTGAAGAAGAGGTCTACGCCAGCCATAGGATGGTTGAAATCAAGTTTGACCGTTTCATCACCCACATGGGCCACCATTCCCTGCATCCGATTGCCTTCCTGATCCTGCAAAGGCAAAACATTGCCTACTTCGAGGAGGCCGTCCGGGATATTGCCCTCATGTTCAAAGATTTGTTTGGGTACTTCAACCAGTGCGCTTGGATCATATTCTCCATAAGCTTCCGCTGCTGGAATACCAAAAGCAAAGGTATCGCCAATGGTAAGCCCGGTAAGATTTGCTTCAAAAGCAGGAATCATCATGCCTACACCATAAATAAAAGCGAGTGGTTCGCCGCCGTTGGTGGACTCTACGAGTTGTCCTTCCGGAGTGCCTTCGTTGAGGGTGTAGTGTACTGACACTACTTTGTTTTGTTCAATAGTCATTGAAAATCAAAAGTTTGAGTTGGTATTGCCTCCTGGTTTGAGGCGTTTTATCCCTGATTTTTCGGGTGGATCTGGATAGCAGAATTGGTTCCACAACGAAATTGGGCGCGAAGATAATTCCTTTCCTTCGAGGGTCAGAATACAATTCTCGAAAATTCCCTCCCACACGGAAAATGAGATTTCTACCTTTGTCCATCATTTTGACAAAATTCTCTAACCATCTAACATCAGTCAGTATATGATAATCGGTGTACCAAAAGAAATAAAAAGCAGTGAGAACCGCGTAGCACTTACGCCGGCAGGGGCTTTGGAGTTCACACGTCGTGGCCATTCAGTCTTCATTCAGGCTACTGCAGGGGTTGGTAGTGGCTTTGCAGATAAGGACTATATCGGTGCCGGCGCACAGATCCTTGCCACTGCCGACGAAGTTTGGGCGAAGGCGGAGATGATCATGAAAGTGAAGGAGCCCATTGCGGAGGAGTACGCACGCTGCCGTGCCAACCAATTGATTTTCACCTATTTCCACTTTGCGTCCAGTCAAGATCTGACGAATGCAATGATCGAGCGCAAATCCATATGCCTTGCCTACGAAACAGTGGAAACAAAAGATCGCCAGTTGCCTTTGCTTATTCCAATGTCTGAGGTGGCCGGGCGTATGGCCATTCAGGAAGGCGCAAAATATTTGGAAAAACCTGCAGGTGGTCGGGGTGTTTTGCTGGGCGGTGTCCCTGGCGTGCCTCCCGGAAAAGTCCTGATCCTGGGCGGTGGTATTGTGGGTACGCAGGCTGCTAAAATGGCTGCAGGCCTCGGTGCAATGGTCACGATCCTGGATGTGAACCTCACCCGTTTGCGTTACCTCAGCGATGTAATGCCAGCCAATGTGGTGACGCAATACTCCAATGAGTACAACATTCGCCAGCTCATCCAGACACATGATCTGATCATCGGTGCAGTGCTGCTTCCAGGTGCCAAAGCGCCTAACCTCATTACCCGCGACATGCTCAAATTGATGCGCCCGGGTACGGTGGTGGTGGACGTTGCAGTGGATCAGGGTGGATGTATCGAAACCACCCATCCTACGACGCACGCTGATCCGACCTATATTATAGATGATGTGGTACACTATTGCGTGGCAAACATGCCTGGCGCAGTACCCTTCACTTCTACCCTGGCTTTAACCAATGCCACCCTTCCATACGCCCTTCAACTGGCAGAAAAAGGCTGGAAAAAAGCATGCGCTGACAATGCCGAATTGAAACTCGGATTGAATATCGTAGGCGGTAAAGTGGTATATAAAGGTGTTGCGGATGCATTCGGCCTGCCACTTCAGACAGTTGACTCAGTGATGTAATCACCGGGGCAATTTATTTTAGATGTGATTCTGGACAGAATAACTTCCCGGAGGTGTTAAACTTTCGGGAAGTTTTATGCTTTATATGGTGTGAAGCGTCTGCTTCAAGTGCGAAATGTGCGCTCCCGCGTGCACTCCTCAAGCATTCGAACGCTAAAGTCCAAAGTCTATGAAATACCTCATTCTCCTCTTCAAGCTTGCCTTTTTTACTGTTTTGGTGCTCATCCGCCTGGATGAGTGGGATCTCTCGGCCTATTACAATTGGCCTAAGTATCGGGAGCCGCTGGACTACTATGTCAACACGCTGGCCAGTATCGCGATCTTTCTGATGCTTTTAGACTTCATCCAGTTTGGCGTAACTGGGTGGTATCGACGCCGGCATAAGATCAGCCGGGACGACAATTTTATCATTGGCGTGGGCCAGATCTACCTTTTGCTTTTAGTGGTCGGGATTGTGGTTGGACTTTTGTCCCTGTTTCGCATTGATGTCCGGCAGTTATTCACCTCATTGTCCATTGTTTTTGCGGGTATTGCTATTTTGACCAAAGATTACATCTCCAATATGATCAACGGGATGATCATCACCTTCTCTGGTCAACTCAGCATTGGAGATAATGTCGGCATCGGAGTTCACCGGGGTAAGATCATGGATATCACCCTCCAAAACATCCATTTGCTGAACGATGATGATGATATGATCTATATTCCAAACTCGCTGCTGTTAGTTTCTGAGGTGATCAACTACACCAAACGGGAGATCAAGCGTACCAGTATAGAGTTTGAAATAGATCTGAAACACTTGAAAAATGTAGAAGAACTGGAGGCGATCCTTATTGAAACCCTGAGTCCTTTTCAGGATCTCATTAAACCAGAAAGCCAATATCTTCGGGTGGCCGAAGTAAAAAAGGATCTGGTTTTGATGAAATTCCAGTATATTTTGAAGGATCCCAACAAAGAACTTGAACGACAAATCCGCCGTCGCACCACCCGTCGATTGGTGGAGGTCATCAGTCAACGCGAAAAAATTGCCGACCAAATTCCAGACCTGCCCAACTCGTTAGGCCATTCGACCATTTAAAGGCATTGGTTACCGGTTGCTACTCAGGTTTAAAACACACCCTTCTAAATTCTACCCATCAAATAATGAATCAATTAAAGCACGAAACATCGCCATACCTGCTTCAGCATGCGCATAATCCGGTGGACTGGTATGCCTGGAAGCCAGAAGCTTTTGAGCGTGCGCGCGCAGAGCAGAAGCCCATTCTGGTAAGTATCGGGTACAGCACCTGCCATTGGTGCCACGTGATGGAGCGCGAGTCATTTGAAAGTGAGGAGGTTGCCGCATTTATGAATGCGCATTTCATCAACATAAAGGTGGATCGGGAGGAACGGCCGGATGTAGATGCTATTTATATGGACGCCTGTCAGTTACTCACCGGTGCGGGTGGTTGGCCGCTCAATTGTTTTCTTACACCAGATGCGAAGCCGTTTTATGCGGGGACCTATTTTCCTCCGAGACCAGCACACAATCGTCCGGGTTGGATTCAACTTTTGCAACATCTGGCCAATATCTGGGAGACCAAACGCGAAACAGCAACAGATCAGGCCGCCCGATTATTGGCCAACATTCAACGCAATGATGGGATTTTTATCAAAGCCAGGGCACTGGAAGCACCCCTGCCTGAACGCCTGAGCCCGGTGGATATTCAGGCGATCTTTGTGAAGATGCGGACTCAGTTCGACCATTCTGAAGGCGGTTTTGGTGGCGCGCCAAAGTTTCCTTCCACCATGGCCTTGCAATGGCTACTGGACTGGTATTATTTTTCCGGGAATCCGGAGGCTTTGCAACATGCCTTGTTTTCGCTGGATAAAATGTGCCGGGGAGGTATTTACGATCAGATCGGAGGTGGGTTTGCTCGTTATGCTACAGATCGGGAATGGCTGGTGCCCCATTTTGAAAAAATGCTCTATGACAATGCCTTGCTGGTCAGCGTACTGTCGGAGGCTCATAAAGTGCATAAACCCCTGGCCAACACCTTTAAATATGATCATGCCTCCATTATAGAACAAACACTGGCCTACATCGCTCGAGAAATGACCAGTCCGGAGGGTGGTTTTTATTCTGCTCAGGATGCAGATTCTGAAGGTGTAGAGGGAAAGTTTTTTGTCTGGAACAAATCAGAAATTGAAACGATTTTAGGCGCAGATGCCCCGATTTTTTGCGCATTTTATGATGTTACAGAAGCAGGGAACTGGGAAGAGCATAATATTTTATGGCGTCCATATACTTACGAAGCTTTTGCAGCAGATCACGATCTGTCGGTGGAAGGCCTAAAGGAAACCTTGCGACTTTCTGCAAAAAAACTGCTTGAAATACGCTCTAAACGTATCTGGCCCAGCCTGGACAACAAAATTCTTTTGGGTTGGAATGCGCTTATGAGCTCTGGCTATGCTGCGGCATTCACCGCACTTGGCCATGAAGAATACCGACATATTGCCGTACGCAACCTCGATTTCTTGTCCACAAACTTGGGCGTCACACAAAATTCGTCATCGGCCCATTCAGGGCAATGGCGGCACAGTGCGTCTCAGCCCTTCGCTTTTCTGGATGATTACGCTTATCTGATCGCTGCCTTGGTGGATGTCTATCAGATCACCTTTGATCCAAAATACCTCCAAACTGCGGGCGAATGCACTGCGTATGTTTTAGATCATTTTCATGACCCCGAAACAGAAATGTTCTTTTTTACGGACAAGGCCCAGACAGACATCCTTTTCCGAAAAAAAGATCTTTATGACAACGCAACCCCCTCGGGAAATAGTACGATGGTGCACAACCTACAGCGACTTGGAATTTTACTGGACCGTCCGAAGTGGCGTGAAACCGCCTCTAAAATGCTGGTAGCCATGCGTGAAACACTAGAAAAGTATCCGCTTTCGTTTCAGCGATGGGTATCCGCTTTGTCGAACGAAGTTTACTCCATTCAAGAAATTGGGATTGTTGGAGGGAATGCAATGAAGAAAGCATTAATGATGCAGCAGACTTTTATGCCGAATAAGGTGATTGCGGCAAGTTTAGAGCAGGACGACACACAGCCTCTGCTGGCAAACAAGCCAGCAGAGGCTGATGCGCTTCTCTATGTTTGTCGTGATTTTGCCTGTCAAAAGCCGGTTTCGACCTTTGAAGAATTTTGGGCCTTGGTAAAGTCCTGATAAGGAACTACTTTCACAACTTTAAAGCACCACGCAAACGTCCATGAAACACTACTATACACTCCTGCTTTATCTGTGTAGCATGGGATGGATCGACGCCCAGCAACTGCCTCAATATAGCCTCTACGCGCTCAACCCGTACGCGCACAATCCCGCCTATGCCGGCCTGGAAAATACACTGGTCGCCACGGGCGTTTACCGCCAGCAGTGGTCGGGGCTTCTAGGCGCGCCGACATCACAGCACATAAACGCACATCTCCCCATATATGCCATCAGCAGTGGGGTAGGATTAAGGGTTGAAAATGATGCAATCGGAGCGCACAATACGACACAGGCTATACTGAGTTATAGTTATCAGAGGAATTTGTCGCGCAATGCCCTGATCTCCTTCGGGCTCAGTGCTGGCTGGTTGCAATACAGCCTGGATGGGACAAAGCTCAGGGCGCCTGAAGGGACTTATGCCAAACCTAGTTTTTCACACAATGAAACCGTTTTGCCGGTAGGTAAGGTACAGGCCGGAGCACCCATTTTTGAAGCGGGCGCGTTTTTTCAATCAAAAAAATGGGAGGTCGGGTTATCCGCTCAACCCGTTTTCGCGACCCAACTGAAAGAAAAAGGAAACGGAACATTTGGTCTTAAACCTGTTCAACACTTCCTGATCTATGCGGCAAACAGTCTTTCCGTCGGAGAAAATATGACTTTAAAGCCCTCTGTTTTAGTTAAAAGTGACTTGAAGGAGACACAAGTAGAAGTTTCGGCGATGGCGCGATGGCGTGAAAATACATTTGCCGGCGCTTCCTTTAGAGGCTTTGGAAAATCTTCCAAAGATGCTGCAGTGCTGTTTATAGGTTTCAAACTTAATGAAAAAACAACTTTGGCTTACGCTTTTGATATTCCGCTATCATCGCTCAGTGCTGCACAAAGAGGTAGTCACGAACTTTTATTGTGCTATAGTATAAACAAGCCAATAGGTGTTGGGAGGTTGCCGCCAATCATTTACAATCCACGTTTTTTTTGAAAAGTTTAACATACATGATATAAAATTTGACAAAAAGCCGACATTTGCGCCGGCTTTATTTTGTCTGGAAAAAATTTACTTCTGGATACAATGAAAAGTTAAAACAACGTTTGTCTGCATCTTCATCACTGAGTGGCCTAAGCAGTCCACCAAATTTATTCAGAAAAGTTTTCGTAAATATTTTAATCCTCTGTCTACCTTTACGACCACTTTTCCAAACCGAACATATTAAGTAGGAAAACACGGGTGTCTAACATGAAAAAACTACAGCATTCATTTCTTCTGTTGCTATTTCTAGCAACACTGGCTGCTTCTTGCGGCCGCAGCGAAGGTGGTCAACTCGTCGGTGTGACCAACCGTCCAAAATGGAAAGGGATTAACCCATACGGTATGGTTTATGTCCCCTCCGGTTCACTTACCATCGGTTCTGGTGATGAAGATATCAGCCGTTCGCTGGTAGCTCAGCCCAAGACGATCTCGATCCAGGGATTCTTCATGGACGATACGGAAATTACCAACAACGAATACCGTCAATTTGTTGATTGGGTCGTTGACTCCCTCGCCCTGAGAAAACTTGATCTGGTTCAAGAAGAATCCGAGAACGACCAATCTCCACCACAGCCTAGCCTTGACTGGGAGGCTCGCAACGACATCGACTGGAAAGGCGATGCTGAGGAAGGTGGCGAGGGCGCGCTTGAGGACCTGTTCTACCAGGGCAACGAACGCTTTGCAGGTCGCAAAGAGTTCGACGTCAACAAACTCGTTTTTGAGTTCCAATGGTATGACTGGCAAGGTGCAGCGCATGCTCCACGTGGTAAAGACGTGAACCGCACCAGCTTTATCCGCCGCGAATCAGTTAAAATTTATCCCGATACGCTGACGTGGATTCGTGACTACTCTTACTCTTACAATGAGCCTATGTCACGTAACTACTTTTGGCACCCAGCTTTCGACGACTATCCTGTAGTCGGCGTAAACTGGAAAATGGCAAAAGCCTTTTCTTATTGGCGCACCAAGATCTGGAACATGGCCGGTGAAACGGAAGAAGTTTCAGAAGACTTCCGCCTTCCAACAGAACACGAGTGGGAATATGCCGCTCGCGGTGGCCGTGCAGAAGCTCCATATCCTTGGGGAGCCTATTACACCCGCAATGCTAAAGGTTGCCTGCTTGCAAACTTCAAGCCTGGCCGTGGTGTATATCCTGAAGATGGAGGTCTTTACACAGTAAAAGCTGATGGTTACTATCCAAACGACTATGGCCTTTACTGTATGGCAGGAAACGTAGCTGAGTGGACAGAGTCAGCTTATTTTGAGAATTCCTACTCTTTCATTCACGACTTGAACCCGGACATTCGCTACGACGCTAAGGACGACGATCCTAAGACAGCGAAGCGTAAAGTAATCCGTGGTGGCTCCTGGAAAGATGTGGCTTACTTCCTCCAAACTCCAAATCGTACTTACGAATATCAAGATACAACTAAGTGCTATATCGGTTTCCGTAACGTACTTACCTTCCTGGGTCGTTCTATCAACGATTTCTAGATCAAGAGGTCAAGAAGAGCAAAATGCAGAAAGTTCTGTTAATATATAATTAAAAGAAAGTTTCTGCGTTTTGCTCTTCGTTTTTCATTCCTCTCTTTTCGCATTTGCCAGTTGGCAATTCATTCCAAAATTCGGTAGGAAAATCTAAAAGCATCTTCTTTGGTTTGCCGGTGGCGGACAAATGTGGAGGCCCATCCTCAGTTTGTCAATACACCTCAACCAGATTATTCTTTTTTGATTGATATTTTTGCCCCGCCCTTGAAAGCCATATTGAAATAGTCAAGTCTAAAATCATTCAGTAACTGCTAAACATTCAAGAAAAATGAGTTTCGTTAAATCGAAGACGTTTAAGTACTTCAAAAATCTCGCAATTGGTGTCGGCGCTGCATTCGTGCTTGCAGGTGCACTTTTCAAACTCGAATCTTGGGAGGGCGCTTCCGAAATGCTGATTCTTGGCATGAGTATCGAGGTTATCATCTTCCTTATGCTGGGTATTATCCCGCCAGAGCCAGATTACTACTGGCAGAAACTTTATCCGGGTCTGGATGATTACAATGCACGCTTACAGCCGCTTTCTGCTGGCGCTGCTGCCGACATGGGTACACCATTGCACGGCGACGTAATTGAGCGTCAACTCGGTGGCATGCTTACTGAAATGCAATCTATGTCTAAGAGCATGGGTGCCTTGAAAGCACTTCAGGAAGTAGACTTTTCTGGCACTTCTGACCAGATGAAAACCATGAGCAATTTCTACACAAAAATGAACGAAGCGATGTCTGACATGGCTAAGTCTGCGGATGATGTGAAAGCGTACAAAGACCAACTTGGTGCGCTCAACAAGAACCTCGGTTCCCTCAATTCTGTGTATGGCAATATGCTTTCTGCGATGGCCAATATCGGTCGTCAGTAAGGCCAAGCATTTGGTAACTAACCTTTCAGTTTCACAATCAAAAACTTAAAGACTTATGTCAATACCAAAGGAGCCGCGGCAACTGATGATCAACTTGATGTATCTTGTGTTGACCGCGCTGCTGGCACTTAACGTCTCAGCCGAGGTAATGAACGCTTTTTTCTCATTGGACAAAGGCTTGAAAAACAGCCGCGACATTGTTGAAAAAAACAACAACTCTCTTACTGCAGCCATTGAAAAGGCTGCTAAGGACTACCCCAGCCCACAGGCTGAGGATTATAAAGCCCGTGCAATTAAATCAAACCAGATCGTAAATGATTTTGTGAGCTATATTCAAGTTATTCGCGACAACCTTTATGCAAAGGCAGGTGGCGACAACCCGAAAGTTCCTGGTCAGCCAAAAGACATTCGCAACAAGGACATCACGACTAAGATGTTTGTGAGTGACGGTTTAGGTCAAGAAATGGAAAACAAAATCAAAGAATTGCGTGCCGAGCTGTCTACCATTGTAGACAATGACGCTGGCACTGTAGCCTCTTTGCCTTTGGCCATTGAAGAACTACCAGCCGGCACTAAAGCTAAAAACTGGCCTGAGTACAAGTTTAAACAGATGCCAATCGCTGCAGTTTTCCCCTTGTTGGGAAAAATTCAAAGCGATGCAAAGAACTCTTCAACCGCGGTATTGAACTACTGTGCTACAAAAGTTCAAGGCACGGACTTCAAATTTGACAAGTTCCTTCCAGGCGTTAACCCTAAGAAAAACTATGTTATCCTTGGGGAAGAGTTCGAAGCTGAAGTATTCTTGAGTGCATTCAGTTCTAAAGCTGACAACGTTAGTATTAGCGTTGATGGCCGGAATGTTTCGCTGAAAGACGGTGTAGGTTCATTTACAGAACGTCCATCTACCGTGGGCGAGCGTAAGTACTCTGTATCGATCAATCTTAAGAATCCTACTACTGGTACTACTGAAACAGTAAAGAAAGAATTCTCTTATGAGGTTGGACAGCGTTCTATCGCTATTCAGCTGGATAAGATGAATGTTTTCTACATTGGTGTAGTAAACCCTGTTTCAGTTTCGGCTGCGGGTGTTTCATCTAACTTAGTACAGGTGACAGGATCCGGTGTTCAGGTTGCCAATAAAGGTGGTGGTCACTTTGATATTACTGCTACTACTCCTGGCGAAGCTTCACTGACCGTTTCGGCTCCAGGTGTTTCCCAGAAATTTACTTACCGAGTAAAGCGTATTCCCGATCCAACCCCTCTGCTTGGTGCAAAGCACAAGAGCAAGGCCATGGCAAACGGCGAATTTAAAGCGCAAGGTGGTATCGCTTCCGTTTTGGAAGGATTTGACTTCGATGCCAAGTGCGATATCGCGGGCTTTGAAGTAACTTACCTGCCTAAACGTCAGGATCCGATCACCAAAAATAACGGTGGCGCACGCTGGGGAAGTGATGTTCAGGATATGATCAACAAAGCCAAACCAGGCGATGCTTACTTCTTTGATGAAATCAAATGCAAATGCCCGGGTGACGCAGCAGCGCGTAACCTCGGTGGCCTTGCATTCAAGATCCGTTAAAAGCTGGATAAAATCGGTTGAGCAAGATTTGGCGACAAATCTTGCTCAACCTTTTAAGATTCCCCATCCTTTTGGAACACAATTCTAAACGTACTATTTTAATGCTAATCAAAACCCAACTGCGAGTCATGCAAACATTATTGAAACTGACTTGCCTTTGCTTCTTCCTCCTGCTTGGCGGGTCGACGATGCTGTTGGCACAGGATCCTGAAGAAATCGAAACCACGCCAGCCACTGGCACGGAAGAGGAAGCACCATTGGTGGAAGACCCAGCCGATGCCCCTATTGACGAAGTGGTTAGAAAAGAAATCGTAGGCGAGCGCAAAATTTTGAAATACCCGCTCCTACGTGAAAGCGATGTTTTCTGGGAAAAGCGCATCTGGCGCATCATTGACGTTCGTGAGAAAATGAACCTCCCGTTCTCATACCCAGAAGATCCGTTCTTCAAAATTCTTTCGGATGCTGCTACCAAAGGCGACTTGCCGGTCTATAGCACCGACGAGGATGGCGCGAAATTCAAAAAGCGTCTGAGTACCGATGACGTGCTTTCGATGCTTTCGAAAGCTGACACGGTAGTAACTTTTGACCCGGAGACTTACGAAGAGAAGGTTCAAATCGTACGCAACGACATTAACTGGGAAGACGTGAAGCGATTCCGTCTGAAAGAAGTGTGGTTCTTCGATAAACAGGCTTCTATGCTGCGTGTTCGTATCCTTGGTATTGCACCAATGATCGATGTACGTGACAATGAAGGGAACTTCCGCTTTGAAAAGCCTATGTTCTGGGTGTATTACCCACACGCACGTGAAATGTTTGCTAAACACAACTATTTCGCATTGGGTGGCAACACGACAGCTCAGATCACTTGGGATGATGTATTTGAAAAGCGTCTATTCGCTTCCTACATCTACAAAGAGTCAAACGTGTATGATCGTAAAATTGACGAATACCTGCAAGGTGTAGATTTGCTCATGGAATCAGAGAAGATCAAGAATGAGATCTTCAACTGGGAACATGATCTTTGGCAATACTAATCCTTTCGAGGTTTTACTTTGTAAAATGGGGTTCGATGCACTGCATCGAACCCCATTTTCTTTGTCAGACAGTCCAGAACCATTTTTAGTGGACCAATAATTGTTTTATCTCAAACCGTTTATCAGCGTGTAAAATCTGCACCACATAAATGCCTTTGGGTAGATTGTTTAGCTGAATGATTTGTTGATCTACTATATCAGCTTGCTGTAAAATCATTTTTCCGAATAGATCATACATCTGCAGATCTGCAGTAGCTACGGATGCAGGGAGTTGAACCGTAAATCCTGTCGAGGATACTGGATTTGGGAAGATCGACCAGGGTTCAATAGCAGAGGACAGATCACCTACGCCTACGGTAGCGCAGGCAATAGATTCTAACATGGTGGTGGCATTGACCCAAAAAGTGTCAACAAAGGGCTTCCATTGGGCCTGGTCATATAAGTCTGTGTGACCAGCGCCGGGTACCGTTAGCAGATCATTCCAGAGCCCTATGCTTTCAGCCTGCGCGTGTACCAGACTACTGCCCTCCAAAAAAGCAATATTTGCAGCAAGGCCATAAGTGTAGGGAACGGTAGCGTCGGCAGTGCCGTGGATACTGACCAGCGGGGATTCTGCAGCGTCTACCCAAAAGCTGCGATACAGTCCACCAGACATATTGACGACTGCTTTAGAGCCAGATGGATAAGTTTTGTTGGAACTTGTGCCGCTAACGCCTTCCAGGCCTCCATTCGAAGTGATGAGCGTTTGAAGGAAAGAAGGTATCTGGTCGTTTTCATCCAAATAAGCGGTGTGCATGGCAGCGACCGCACCGGCGGAATAACCACCAATAAAAATACTGGCGGCATCTGCCCGAAATAAGTTGCTGGTTGCAGCGTCTTCGCGAAAATACCGTACTGCAGCCTTCATATCACCGGTTGCTTTGATGGCAGTATCAAAGATCTTGATGGAATCAGGAATGCCCAATACCAGGAATGGGTATAGACGGTATTGGATTGAAACGGCTACATAGCCTTTTTTAGCGAGCAGCTCGCACCAAGGCTGCATATTGCTTTTATCACCAAAAATGAAGCTGCCACCATGCGCGAAGATCACAACAGGACGTGCAGAGAGATTGTCTCCTTCAGGCTCGTACACATCCATGGAAAGGTTGATGTTTTGGCCCAAATGGCTGATCGTTGGAGCGTAGACAACCGTTGATTTTTTAACCGTTGTAAAGACATTGTCGAGATACCGGGAGCCGTCACAGCCCGGATTTTGGGCAGGTAGCCATGCGGCAAATGCCGAAAATACCATCGGCAGGAGTAGTGTTTTTTTCATTGAATGACAAAATTTAAGTTGTAGATAAAAAAAAGCAGAGGCTGAAGTTACAGATATCATTCTTTCGAAATCTAATATCTGCAGATTCACACCTCTGCGGTAGTTTATTAAGCGATCCGGTGGTTAAACCTTCGCGTTTTAAGCCAGTTCTTTTTCTGATGCAAGCGCGGCAGATATAAACTCGCGATTCATGCGGGCAATATTGCTCACAGAGATTTCCTTTGGACATTCCGCTTCGCAAGCCTGTACATTAGAACATTTCCCAAACCCTTCTTTGTCCATTTGAGCGACCATATCCAGCACACGGCGTTGACGCTCTATCTGACCTTGTGGCAATAAGGCCAAGTGGCTTACTTTAGCAGACGTGAACAGCATCGCTGATGCGTTGGGACAAGCCGCAACACAAGCGCCACAGCCTATACAAGCAGCTGAATCAAAGGCATGTCCAGCCTGTTCTTTTTCAACAGGGATGGAATTTGCGTCCTGCGCCTGTCCGGTATTTACGCTTACAAAACCACCGGACTGGATGATTCGGTCAAAAGAAGACCGATCTACAACGAGGTCTTTGATGACCGGGAATGCCATCGCACGGTATGGCTCGATCACGATGGTTTCCCCGTCGTGGTAGTGCCTCATGTGTACTTGGCAAGTGGTAGTGCCTTTCATAGGACCGTGAGGCCGGCCGTCAATGACCAGGGAGCAGGTACCACAGATACCTTCACGACAGTCATGCTCGAAAGCGACGGGTTCTTCTCTGCGTGCCACTAATTGTTCATTAAGCACGTCGAGCATTTCAAGAAACGACATATCGGGGTTTACATCCGGGAGTTCGTAGTTGACGAATTCGCCTTTGTACCGGCCACCTTGCCGCCAGATTTTGAGTGTGAGTTTCATCTCTATTGTTGATTTTGCCTGCCCCGACTTAACGGGGGTGATTCTAGTAACGGTGTGGTTTTAAGCGGTCATTTTTCTATCTTTTCAATCGCAGAACAATGATCAATCAGCAAATTGCCATTCTTTTGCTCAAATCCGGGGGCGAAATAGGCCATCAGATCCAATTCATTGCAATCTGTGATGGACGGTTTTAGCACAAACTCATAAAGCACCCATTTAGAATGACTCACGGGCTGACTTTCTGCTAAAAGCTCTTCCTTTTTGGTTCTGGTATTATACCCCCAGATCTTCAAAATAGTCGGAGCTGTAAAGCTTACGGGTTCCTGACTAAAGGAAGTTCTGGATTTGTAGCTATTGGATCTTGCCAACCATAAACTGAAGGTATAGGAAGAATCTTTTTTCAACCATCCCTTCAATTGCTGTCCTACGCCCTCCCAGGTGTTGGTTTCACGGGTCACAAGTCCTAAATAGGTCTCTCCATGCTGTGCGTTTAACATGACCCCAAAAAAACCAGGTTGAATATCTGGTGGGGTCTCTGATGTACTGCCCAAATTCAACCAATCCAAGGGTGTTTTCCCTGCTTCTGGTGCAGGATTTTCAAAACTTGGATTTTTAAGTTCTATCGAGTTTTGTCCCGAAATTTGCTCAATTGTGCAAAAAAGGAGGCAAAACAGTGAAAAGTGAATATGCATCGGCTTCAGTTGATTAAAAGAGATCAATGACTTCATTTCGGATCTTTATAGGGCTCGGTTTTAATCAGTTTCCCGTTTCTATAAGTAAAAAGAAAGGTTGGCTGACCATTTTCATACCAAATCCAGTTCCCGTTTCCCGCTTTGAATGTCCCCACGGCCAAGACCTGCCCTTTATCATCTTGATGCTTCATGATTTCACGGATTCGCCCATTTTCCCAAAGTGCTTGTGCATACACTTGTCCGTTTTCATGAAAATTAGTCAGCTCCCCATCTAACTTCCCCTTATCATTTATATTGCAAATGTGTTTCAATGCGCCGGAAGGATAATACGCAAAACAGGGTCCAACACGCCTTCCACGAACATATGTGAGATAATACTGCACATTTCCATTCGGATAAAAATGAACTTCAGGGCCATCCGTTAAGGCAAAAAATCCAGCTTTCTTTTTTTGGTAATAGGCAAAAGTTCCATTACCCGGGTAACGCCACCGCCTGGTAAATATCCGGATCCCATCCAAATAAAAATGCTCTTTGACTAGTCGACCTCTTCTAAGATCCTGACAAACAATAGTATCACCCTGATGCAGCAATTTGTCGCAGTGCTTTGTCTGTGCACTTACCATTCCAAAATGGAAAAGTAAGGGTATGGAGCATAGAAAAAAGTTGAATCTCACAAGCTTGGTCATCTAATTGGAGTTCGAAGTTCTATTGCCTGGCTATTTTCCTCCCAACCACTCAAACTATTTGACCTCGATTGACTTCACCTTATCACCGGCGTCATAAATGACTGTGAAGCCGATCGTATACTTATCACCAGCAGAAGGACTGGAGCTGGCAGGGTCGCCATAAGCTGCCTTGACCGCTGTTTTAGTACTTCCTACTCCAATACCCTTATCTGTTTTGCCGTCGAATGGGGAAGAGAATTTAAGACTTCCAATTTTCATCTGAGCATTAAAAGTGGATTCGGTAGTCGGTACACAATATACCACCACTCCTTTGGATGTATAGACAATGTAATGTGTATACACACCTCCTGCAGATGCGTTTGCAGTGAAGGGCACTCCAAACAGATCAATGGCCTTTTGAGTGGCCTCACCAAGCTTTAGTTCGGTGATCCCAACTCCAGGAGTAATCTGGTGTGGAACGGATGGTGTCGGCGTTGGCGTCGGTTCTTCTTCCTTTTTGCAACTAATCGAGACAAATGAAACCAGGAAAAGCGCTATCGTAAAATGCCTTAATGACATGACTTTGAGTATTTAATGTGTTTATGTTTGTTTTTCCAACAAAATGGAGTTTATACTATTCGTAGCTCCGCTGCGCAACTTTTACTTCTTCATAGTTCAAAGGCTCTTTGTGTAGTTCAGCTATAACGCCTTCTCCTTTCCATTCCCAGGCAGATACGTACATGAAGTCTTTATCGTCACGCTGTGCTTCACCTTTTTCAGTCTGGTGCTCCTCCCGGAAGTGACCACCACAACTTTCTTCCCGGGCAAGTGCATCCTGACACATGAGTTCGCCCAACTCAATGAAATCCGCTACGCGCCATGCTTTTTCGAGTTCAGGGTTAAAATCGTCCGCACTACCAGGTACCAGCAGGTCACTCCAAAATTCTTTGCGAAGGCTTTGAATTTCACGGATCGCTTGTTTTAGGCCCTCTGTATTGCGCGCCATGCCGCACTTATCCCACATAATATGCCCCAAACGACGGTGGAAGCTTTCAGCGCTCTGATTCCCGCCAATGGTCAATAATTGTTTGATCCGTTCATTTACCTCCTGTTCCGCCTTTTCAAACTCTGGGTGATTGGTGGAGATCGTTCCGGTACTGATCTCTTTAGAAAGGTAGGAGCCAATGGTGTAAGGCAATACAAAATAGCCATCGGCAAGACCCTGCATCAAGGCAGATGCACCGAGTCGGTTGGCACCGTGGTCGCTGAAGTTTGCTTCGCCGCAGGCATATAAACCAGGTATAGTGGTCATCAATTCGTAATCAACCCAAAGGCCACCCATGGTATAGTGTACTGCAGGATAGATCCGCATTGGGACTTCGTAAGGGTTGTCGCCAGTGATTTTTTCATACATTTCGAAGAGGTTGCCATAGGCGGCTTCCACGGCAGCTTTGCCTTTGCGTTTGATGGCATCTGCAAAATCGAGATACACTGCCAGGCCGCTTTTGCCAACGCCTAAACCTTCATCACAGGCGACTTTGGCGGCACGACTGGCAATATCTCGCGGTACCAGATTACCAAAGGCCGGATAACGACGTTCAAGATAGTAATCACGATCCGCTTCAGCGATCTGACGTGGATCCGTCAGACGGTCTTTGGCTGACTTTGGAACCCAAACACGTCCGTCATTGCGCAATGATTCAGACATTAGAGTCAGCTTAGACTGATAGTCACCTGAAACCGGAATACAGGTCGGGTGAATTTGAGTGTAACAAGGGTTGCCAAAAAAAGCACCCCTGCGGTGTGCCCGCCAGGTTGCGGTAGTATTGCACATCATGGCATTTGTGCTCAGATAGAATACGTTGCCGTAACCACCAGAACAGATCACTACGGCATGTGCCGCATGTCGCTCTACCTTTCCGGTCAATAAATTTCTTACAATAATGCCGCGACATTTGCCGTCTACGGTCACTACATCCAACATTTCATGTCGGTTGTAAAGCTTCACTGTCCCTAAATTAACCTGGCGGCTGAGGGCCTGGTAAGCGCCGATCAAAAGCTGCTGGCCGGTTTGGCCACGAGCATAAAAAGTACGACTTACCTGGGTGCCACCAAAGGAGCGGTTATCCAGGAGGCCACCATATTCCCGTGCAAAGGGTACTCCCTGCGCCACACATTGATCAATGATACCAGTGCTTACTTCTGCCAAACGGTGGACATTCGCCTCTCTAGCACGGAAGTCACCTCCTTTGATGGTGTCATAGAAAAGGCGATAAACAGAGTCGCCGTCATTGCGGTAATTTTTTGCGGCATTGATCCCGCCTTGTGCGGCGATGGAGTGGGCGCGGCGAGGACTATCGTGGAACGTAAATGCTTTTACATTGTAGCCCAATTCGCCCAGAGACGCAGCCGCAGATGCACCAGCCAGACCTGTACCGACTACGATTACATCGATTTTCCGCTTATTGTTGGGAGCAACGAGTGCTACGTGCCCTTTGTAATCTTCCCATTTTTCCGACATTTTGCCGGCAGGGATTTTGGAGTCAAGGATAGCGCCGGAGGCAGTTGATTTTGCCATATTTGGAAGGTGGGTATTGCCCACTAATTTTTTTGTTGAATGATTTGCAGCTTAAGCTTGGTTTGAGGTCAAACCCTGGTTATACTACTTGGACAAAAAAGAAAGGATCGGGATCACAGCAAAACCCAGCGAAACACCGATGCTGTAGACATAACCAATGCTCTTGATGATTGGGGTGTATTTATGATGCGCCAGTCCCAGGGTTTGAAAAGAGGACCAGAACCCGTGCCACAGATGGAATCCTACTACGACCATACAAATGACGTAGAAAATAACATAGTAGATATTCTGGAACGCTTCTGCCACAGGTAGATAAAGATTTTGAACCGGATGGTCGTAAGCCTCCACTTCGGCCGGAGGCAAAACGCCCAATTTCATCTGAAGCCAGAATTGCCAGAGGTGTAAGATCAAAAAGATAAAAATGACGATCCCAAACCAAGCCATGTTTCTTGCAGAACGCTCGGAGCCCCGGGTGTGATTCACTGCATATCTATTCCCGCCTCGTGAAGCGCGGTTAGAAAGCCAAAGACGCAGGCCTTGCACCGTATGCAGGAGGATGAAAGCATAAAGTGAGTAAGAAATGATCTTGATAATTGGATTATGGGTCATAAAAAAGGCGTAGGTGTTAAATGCCTCACCGCCATCATCTTTGAGCAATTGAAAATTGCCTAAAAGGTGCACGATCAAAAATAACATAAGAAATATCCCCGTAAGTGACATAATGACCTTTTGGCCAATGGACGAGGAAAAGAATTTAGAGAGCCAACTCATTCGCTTCGCAATGATAAATGATGAAGAATTAAGGTGTTAAACGGTATCTCCGGACAGGAGATAAAAACTGATCGATGCAAAGGAAAAAAATTACGAGCAGTTTATGGACACAAAGCTACCGTTATGTGTGCGTCTAACTTATTTTCATCTGGTATTTCATGCCAAAAGCATCAAATTTAGAAGAGATAAAAATTCGAAGCACTGTATTTTTAAGAAAATGGCTAACATTGCCCTTGAAAATTGTTTTTTAAAGTGACTTAATCGTCCACTTTACGTTTGAGCAAAATGATTGAACAACCAAACCTTTTCTGTATGAAGAAACTATTGACCATTCTTAGCTTAATCCTTGTGTTTGTACTGTTGCAAAACGACACTTTTGCACAACCAAACCAATCGCTTACATTTCGTGCGCTGTGGAATAATTACATCAATCCATCCCCCACCCAGGAAAACTGGAGTGATGTTTTTACGGATGCAAAAGAGCGCGGGGTGGAAGTCGCTTATGGCCATCGAGTTAGCAAAGGTACCTGGCTTATGGTCCCAGCGAAAATCGGAGGTGCCCGGTATAAGGAAAATTCTAACACCAGCTTGATTGCTAATCTGGATGTGTTACTTCAAAACAATCTTTGCAGCAGTAAATCAGTAATTAATCCAAGTGTTCATCTGGGCCTGGGTTCAACCTGGGATTCCAAGTTGGAGACATTCGATCTAAACATACCTGTGGGGATAGGGGTTAACATTCGGTTGATGCCAAATTTGTTCCTGAATGCTCAGACGCAATATCGTTTCTCGATCGAAAACCGTCCAGGTTGGCAACATGGTCTCGGCTTCGTGGTTTACTTCGGTGAGCCGGATCGCGATGGTGATGGCATCAGTGATAAGGAAGATATCTGCCCGGATGTACCAGGCATAAAAACATTAAAAGGTTGCCCGGATCGCGATGGGGATGGAATCACGGACCTCGCCGACCTGTGCCCGGATGTTGCGGGTCTGGCTAACCTGATGGGTTGCCCGGATCGCGACGGTGACGGCATTGCGGATGGTGACGACAAATGCCCGGATTTGAAAGGTCCAGCGGTGACCATGGGTTGTCCGGATCGTGACAGCGACGGTATCATGGACACGGATGATGAATGTCCGGATGTTGCAGGTATTGCTGCAATGAAAGGTTGTCCTGATACCGACAACGACGGCATTACCGATGCAAAAGACAAGTGTCCGCGCGAAGCGGGTCCAGCAGCTACGATGGGTTGTCCGGATCGCGACGGAGATGGAATCACAGACAAAGATGACAAATGCCCTGGCGATAAGGGACCGGCTTCCACCAGCGGCTGCCCGGATCGTGACGGCGACGGTGTGGCTGATAAAGATGATGCATGTCCAGACAAGCGGGGCGATTCTGCACACAAAGGATGCCCGGATACAGACGGTGATGGAGTCTATGATGACACGGACCGTTGCCCGGACCAAGTAGGAACAGCGGCGCTGAATGGTTGCCCTGAAATTAAAAGTGCCATCCAACTGGTACAGTTTGAGACGGGCAAAGCCGTGCTGTTGAAAAAATCCTACAAAGTATTGGATGAGATTGCAGCATTGATGAATAGCAAAGCAGATTACCGCTTGAAAATCAGCGGCCACACAGATGATGCAGGAGAGGACAAGACCAATCAGGATTTATCTGAGCGTCGTGCAAAAACTTGTTATGACTATCTGGTAAGTAAAGGAGTTGCAGCGAATCGTGTATCTTCTACAGGGTTTGGAGAAACTAAGCCTGTGGCTGACAATAAAACCAATGCCGGACGGGAGCAAAACCGTCGGGTGGAATTTGAACTTTACTTTAAGTAAGACGTAACGCGAAATCTGGGTTTTAACCTTGCTAAAACGCAAAAAAAATGAGTCATCCCGAGTTTTCGGGATGACTCATTTCATTTCATCGGTACTAAGCGGATTTTGTGCTTAAAAAAGGCCGCGATAAGCCATGGTACCACCGATTGCTCCAAGGATGGGTGCAACTACTGGAATCCAGGCATAACCCCAATCTGACCCGGCTTTGCCTGGAATAGGCAGCAAGGCATGCACGATCCGTGGGCCCAAATCCCTTGCAGGGTTGATGGCATATCCCGTGGTGCCGCCCAAAGATTGGCCAATTGCGAGTACCAGTGCTCCAATGACTAAAGGATTCAGCCCTTCGGCAAAACGGGTAGCGCCCAGTGCCGAAAGTCCAAACATTAAAACAAAAGTTCCAGTGAATTCGCTGATGAAATTTCCTGTGGTATGCCGGATGGCAGGGGCAGTGCAGAACACGGCGCGTTTCGCTCCGGCATCTTCAGTTTGAGTCCAATGTGGCAAATAATGAAGGTAAACCAGGACGGCACCCAGCATGGCACCCACCATTTGTCCTGAAATGTAAAGGAATAAAGTATTCGTTGTAAACTGTTCAGACCACTGGCCGGTCGCTGCCAGAGCCAGACTGATTGCAGGGTTCAGATGCGCTCCGCTTATAGGTCCGACCGCATACACCGCAAAAGTGACTGCCAATGCCCAGCCACTTGTGATAACGATCCAGCCGGAATTTTCGCTTTTTGTACCACGAAGCACAACGCCTGCCACAACGCCATTGCCTAGGAGGATCAGGAGTGCCGTGCCAAGGAGTTCAGCAAGAAAAACGTTCATGTCAGTACGTGTTTAATATTATAAAAATTGGTCTGATCTTACTTTTTGTTGTAGGTATTGGCACTCCGGATGAAGGAATCCAAGAGGGCTATATACGTTTCTTCATGATCCTTCTGCACGGAGACCGACCAGCCTAGAGATCGCCCCATCCATTTTGCCACTACCGGCGCGGCGCGTCTGGTAGCCTCCCAATCCATCATTTCCAGGCGAATACGGCGGGCCAAAAAATCGCGGATACTCAAAGCCATTTCTACCCGAACAGCAAACACTATTTCAGCTTTCAGGAATGGGTAATCCGGTAGGATCCGTTCTGACAACTCGGGGTTTTCGGTGGCTATTTTAGCCGGATAGATTGCCTGATTGCCATATTTTGAGGCAAGATGCTGGCATATATCCTCGTCAAGTTTATAGGTCGTCTGAAGTTTTTCCCAAAAATCAGGCTCATAATTTTCAGAACCGGCAAGTGCATAGGTTTCAGTGCCTGCAACCGTTGTAGCAAGCTCATGGAAGTCTGATGTATGCATAACGGCTGTATCTATGGCATCCTGAGCCATAAGGCGGTAGGTTGTCCATTTTCCACCCAGTAGGCTGATCAGGCCGGAATTGGAATCCACTTCTACTTCATGATCTCTGAGAAGACTTTTGGTTTGTTTCCTTGTAACGTTGTCTGTTATCGTTGGAGATGTCCCCAGCAAGGGTCGAATGCCGCCAAATCCGGCCTTTACCTGTTCCGGATTGATGTTTTCGGAAACGAATGGTTGTAAAGTTTTCAGTAAAAAAGCAACTTCAGCAGCTTGCAATACGGGTTCATGTCCAAGATCGTGTAAGGGCTCATCCGTGGTGCCCAACAATAAATTTCCTTCAAAAGGGAGGGCGAAAACCATACGCCCATCACTGGTTTTTGGGATGAGCATGGCCATATTACTGCTTAAGATATTCGCCGGAAGCACAAGATGAACTCCTTTGGATGGACGGATTCGGGGCATCAAATCCGTATTTGCCAAATGGCGTATCGAGTCAGCAAAAGGTCCGGTGCAATTGAGGAAACGGGTTGCTTTTATCTCTAAAGACTTGCTTGGGTTTAAGGTATCCACGACTATAGCGTGGGATATTTTACCCTTTGCGTCCTTTTTAAATGCTGTTAATTCAAGGTGATTAGCGACCACTCCAAATGGAAACTCCGCTGTACTTTTAACCAGGGCAAGGCAATATCGGGCATCATCCAGCTGGCCATCATAGTATAGGACTGCGCTATGAATTTGTGGTGAAAGTCCGGGCATGATCTTTAGGGCTTCCTGTCTGGAGATCCAGCGGCTTGGAGGAAACAAGCTATTTTTATTGGTTTGGGGAGGCTTTTTACGACCCATCCCAGCGACCCAATCATAGAGCCTTAAACCGATGGAATAATAGAAGCCTTCCCACCAACTAAACACAGGTATGATCAGTCCAAGTGGATGGGCCAGATGCGGTGCGTTTTGCAACAAAGTACGCCTTTCTTCAAGACCATGCCGCACCTGTCGCAATTGCCCAAAGTCAAATTTCTTAAAAGCTTGTTCAAGATAACGCACCCCACCATGGACCAGTTTGGTGCTGCGACTGGAGGTTTCAGCGGCAAAATCGCTTCTTTCAATCAGCGCCACCCTTAACCCACGCAAGACGGCATCCAAGGCGCAACCAGCACCACTGGCACCGCCTCCAATGATGCAGAGGTCAAATTCTTCGGTGGAAAGCCGGCGAAGATTTTCGGCACGATTCATTGCAGCGGGTATTCGTTAATTACTGGATGAGTAAAGGATAAGGATCAATCGCCCAAATGCAACTGCCATTTCCAGGCATCTTCCAGTGCATCCTTCATGGTTCGTTGGGTGGTCCAGCCAAGTTGCTGCGTGGCTTTGGTTACATCCGCAAATACACTCACAACGTCTCCAGCCCTGCGCGGCCCGATGGAGTAGGGGAGGGCTTTTCCTGAAACTTCCTCGAAGGTCTTGACCAGCTCCAGCACGGTATTCCCTTTACCGGTACCCAGATTAAAGGTGTCATATAAGCTTGGTAAATTACTTTTTAGGGTAAATTGTAAGGCAGCTACATGGGCTTCGGCGAGATCCACCACATGGATATAATCCCGCACACAAGTGCCATCGGAAGTTGGATAATCACCTCCAAAAATGGTCAGTGCCCCGCGCTTCCCAGCTGCAGTTTGGGTCACGTAGGGTACAAGATTACTCGGAACTCCACGTGGAAGCTCTCCAATCTGACCCGATGGATGGGCGCCAATGGGGTTAAAATATCGAAGTGAGATACATTTCAATGGTTTAGCGGCAGCTACATCGCGGAGAACCTCTTCGCCGATCTGTTTCGTTTTACCATAAACAGAAT
Source organism: Saprospiraceae bacterium (assembly GCA_044350425.1). Lineage (GTDB taxonomy): Bacteria > Bacteroidota > Bacteroidia > Chitinophagales > Saprospiraceae > M3007. Next base: position 37,946 of record JBILHS010000017.1, read on the forward strand.
TTGCAGGTTTTATAGGGGTTTGCTCCGTTACGGGCGAAACATCAGGTTCTCCATATACGGTGCAAGAGGAGGAAAAAATTAGATTAGAAACACCCTCAGCAAGCATTACATCGAGCAAAGTGAACAGGGATCCCAGGTTATTCCGGTAATATGCAAGGGGCTCATGCATGGATTCTCCTACGGCCTTAAATGCAGCAAAATGGATGACGCCTTCAATTTTTTCGTCATGCATAATTTGCCTCATGGCAGTATAATTGTTGCAATCCAATACGTGACAGGTTACTTCCCTACCCAGAATGTTTTTCAATCCGGCAAGTACGGAGGGCTCAGAATTAGAAAAGTCATCCACAATAACAGGATTGAAGCCTGCTTCTGCGAGGGCAACTACTGTATGGGATCCGATGAATCCTGCGCCGCCGGTTACTAGTATGTTCATAGTATTTTTTGAATGGGAGTATTTTTTTGGGTTGGAATGTATTCACCGGGTGACTGACAGTCACCCGGTGAATACATTCCAACCCAAAAAAATACCTACGTATAAGGTTGTTTCACTTTGCTTGTTATCTGCTTTATTCTACGCGAAGGAGGAGTCTATTTCTACTCCATCAGTGATTTTTACTTCCCACATTCGGAGCTCACGTCCCCATTTCTTCAGATAAGCTTCAGAAATAAACGCCTGAAATTCAGAAACGGAATCCTTTTTCAACACATTCAAGGTACAGCCACCAAATCCACCACCCACCATCCTTGCCCCAAAGAAGGTATCGCCAGCAAGTGACTGATCAATAAGAAAATCAAGTTCGGGGCAACTTACCTGATAAACATCCCTTAATCCTGCATGACTGGCATACAACAGTGTTCCTAAACCAGTCAAACCTGTTTCCTTTAGTATTTTGCAGGCACTCAAAACGCGTTCATTTTCCTCTATCACATATTTACAGCGCTGGTATATTACGCTGCTGAGTTGTTTCTTTTCAGAAAGGAGCATTTCCAGATTTATATCGCGTAGACTTTTGATTTCCGGATAAACCGTTCGCAAATGTCGCACCCCTTCTTCACATTCCTGTCTTCGTTTATTGTATTCAGAATCTACCAACTGGTGCTTCACACCGGTGTCGCAAAGCAAGATACTGGTATTGTCTGCAAGGATCGGAATATATTCGTATTGTAGGCTTCTGCAATCAAGCTTTATCGCACTTCCTGCACGCCCCATGAGGGAAGCGAACATGTCCATGATACCACAATTCATCCCCACAAAATTATTTTCGGCCTTTTGAGCGATTCGGGCAAGTTCGGGGCGGGAAAGCCCTAGTTGATTCAGTTCGTTTAAGGCAAACAGGAGCCCACACTCGATAGCAGCAGAACTTGAAAGCCCGGCGCCCAGGGGAATGTCTCCGCCAAAAACCAGGTTCACCCCTTGCAGACGATGCCCAGCAGTCAGCAATGTGGAGAAGCACCCCAACAGATAATTGGGCCATCCCAGGGAGGATCTTGTTATTTCATTTAAGTTGCCGGTGTAATCCTCTCCCAGGTCGATTGCGTGAAAAACGAGCTTTTGGTCTGTTCTGGGTGACACTGCGAACCATATTGCACGATCAATGGCTGCGGGCAGTACAAATCCTTCATTATAATCCGTGTGTTCACCAATCAGGTTGATGCGGCCGGGAGCACGGACCAGCATGGCGGGGGCTTCCCCGAATTTGGTGCGAAAAGCCTGAATTACAGTTGCTTGAATTTCCATAGAGCAAAGGACGGCGGTCAATTTTTAATTTTGGAAAAAAAGAAACGGGGATTTTCGTTTTCTGCGAAAAATCCCCGTTTAAAAATCACCCTTTGTTAGGTCTATTACTTTGACCTAGAGCAACGCAATATAAGATAAAACTATGCGCTTGTAGCCAGGCAATGGAATTTTAAACACGCTCTTAATTTATTTTGACGACCTTCAAAGGCTTTGAAACTTGCCCATTTTGTTCAATCCGTACCATATAAATTCCGTTTGGCAGATTGCTGCCTATCTCCACTTTTCCTGTATCTCCTTGAAGATCAAAGCTTTGAACCGGACGACCCGCAAGATCATATACCTTTAGACTACTTGGATGGTCAATTCCATCGTAGGCCACAACTCCCAAACTGCTAAAAGGATTTGGCATAGCTTGAAGTGTTACACCAGTCGCCAGCTCTTCCGTTCCAACAGTAATACCGGTTACTTTAAATTTGTCAAAAGCAGCCTCGTAAGTGTCAAAATCAGTTCCGGCAGGATCGTCGAAACCAACGATCCGGATACGAACAGTATTACTGACCGGTACAAAGGCGGTTACATCGAACATCATCAGTTGCCATGCAAGATTCTCTCCCTTGCGCTGCCAAGCCAGTTTTTCTTGTGTTCCGTTGCTCACATAGATCTTTATAGAGTCTGGAAAATCGCCGCTAATGCTAGCGCTTACACACCATACCTGTGCAGTGATACGTGGGTCTGTGTAATTGCTTAAATCCATTATGGGTGAAGTGAGGATAGAGGTTCCGTTCTCCACGTCGTCTACATCCACCTCATTGGTTGAATTGCCGGTTACGTAGCAAGAAAAGCCAACATCCCCTAATGCATCTGAAAAGGGAGCCACAACGATGCCAACGTCGATGCCTTTTGGGGCATCTGTGCGTTCCCAGATTCCTTCTGCAGAGCTACCGCTTTGCTGCCAGCCGTAATCAAATACAAAATCATCCTGGTAGCCTTTATCCAGTTTGAGCACTACTGGTTGATTGGTCGTAATGTTTTGATTTTGTACTTTATATCGAAACCCCCAAGACCCTGCTACGATATCATAAATGCCTCCGATTACTGCTGGAATGGTAAATTCCCCATTGGCGTTGGTCACTGTCTGATAGGTTGCATTGACAGAGAGCACTGCAATATTTGCGTTAGGAATAGGCATCGAATTGTCTGCACGCAACACCACGCCTGCAACGGAATAGACATTCGCCGTTGTAAGTGCTACATCCAACAAGGTGATCTCTCCGGTGATTAAATTGGCAGAGGCAGTAACGGACACGTAGCCAAACTTACTTACCTGTACCTGAACATTGCCTTCCTGCGCTTGTCCTGTGCGATAGTTCCCATCGGCTATTCAGCACCATGGGATTGGCTTTGTCCTTCATGTCCACGATGGAAAAAATGCCAGCATTGATATGCCCTGCATAAAGCGTATCGTTGTCAACATAGCCATCATGAATATACCCAAGTTGTTCGAAGTTTCCTACATAAGTTGGATTCCAGGGGTCATTCAGGTCTAGAATTACAGTGCCACCATTAAAAAGGTTGCTTCCATAAGCGTAAAGAAATCCTTTAGCAAGGTCAATATGTAAAGCGTGAATGGTGTTGAGTTGATTTAAGATTGCGCCATCTCCCGTATAAAATTTCTTGGGAAGATTGGCAGAGGGTAAAGCGCTAAGGTCCACAATTTGCACACCTTGGCCGCCTTCTGAAACTACATAGGCATAGTGGGAATAGGTTTTGATTTCTTTCCAGAAATTATCCGGACCCGGTATCTGGACAATCTGAACGGGTACGTCCGGGTTCGTCACATCGACAATTACAGGTCCTTTGGAAGCTCCTACCAAGGCATACTCCTGACCGGTAAGCCACTCATATTGGCAACAGTTTGGCCGGGAAAGGAAATTTTTGAACGAAGAGTGATGTTTTGGTTTTGGGCAAAAACCGAATTTGAAACGGCGAGCACAAAAAGCAGCAGGGTGTAATGTTTTAGTTGTTTCATTGCTTAATTTTGAATGTGGAAATAGTCGGTAACTGGAACTGATTTTTCAAAATGGTTTAAATGGTCCTCAACGCCAGGCAAATTAAGGGAGGGGCGAGGCTAGCTGCCCCGCCGTATTCGACCAACAACATGAAAGCGTAGAAGGAGTGGCAAATCTGAACAAAGCGCGGAGGGCACGCTCCCAAAAAGAGAAAAGTCATCCTGATGATCAGAATGACTTTTCTTGAATGCCAAATTGTGAATCTAATTCATTATGGTTTCAAAACGACCAATCGTTTTGTACCCACAGCATTTCCCTGCCGGTCAACCAGACTATAAATGTAAGTTCCTTTTTTGAAATCGTCCAATTCCACCCGGAAGGAAGTCGTTCCGGAAAGCGAGTAATTCTTTTTCCAGACGCATTTGCCAATGATGTTGAAGATCTTCAGGGTGTAGTCGCCAGGGGTGAGATTTACGCAGTCAAAACGAACCCATTCCACTGCCGGGTTAGGAAATGCCTGAATGCCACCGGAAAATTCATCCACCAGGTCAACCACCGGGGTGCTGCTTAGGTTTTTAAACTGAATATCAACTACGGTATCTAGACTGGCATTCATGGTGGCAATAGCAATCTCTTCTTTCTCTGTGTTGCTAATGAAATGATAGGTCACCGTAGTATCAATACCCCCAAAACCACCGCCACCGCCAATAAGCATGCTCAAATCTTGCCAAATGCCAAAACCAGGAAACAGTGCAACATACACTTCAATACCGGTGGAGGTATATTCAGTTTGTTTTTGGCGCAATACAGGATAGGTTCCTCCCGGGATCTTAATGGTGCCCCAGCCATCTACAACTTCCGTGCGATCGGTCGTAACTTTTACACGTAAGGAGTCAATGTCAACTGGAAATCCGGAAAAGATAGTGTCCAGGGGTGGCTGGTTGGTAGGAAAGGTCAGGTTCAGGTTAGAATTTTGACTATTGATGTCAAAAAAATTCATGGGCGCGTACCGCTCTGTTATTGCAGGGTTGAATTTTGCCACTACATTCAGGCCAAATCCACCGGGATCAGCTCCGGCATACCCAAGCACCTGGAATTTGTTGCTGGTTACATTAAAATAGGTTTCACCCTGATCTTTATTGACCAATTCAGCCCCCGGGAAACTCGCTGCGTTGCTTCCGGCTGAGGCAGGACGGAAAACAAAAGAAAGTTGGTCATCTTTTTGAAGGGTACTAAAGTCCCAGATCTGGTTTCCTCCTGGAGGTGTAGCTGGATTTAAACCCAATGGTTCATTATCAACAGCATACGCCAGCGAATCGCCGGCAGCCGGAAAGGTTGCGTTGGTAACAGTGATCTGGGCTGTGGCAAAAGCACAAATGGTGGAAAGGGCAGTAGCAAGTAACATTCTTTTCATCGGACGTTAGATGTTGAAAAACAGGTTGTTAGAGATGGATCAAGAAGCAGGCTGACACTATGAGCGGGATTAAGGTCTGGCTTCATTGGCTTCAAAGGTACACCGCTTTTTTTTGGAAAAAAGCACCTTCCACATAAATGCTCAAGAACGTCAGGAATTGTCTTATCTGCTGCTGCAAATACTTTCAGGATTATCAGGACATGAGGCTCCTTTTTTTACCAGACGTTGAAGGGTAATCCAACCTGTTTTACAACAACGGAAGGCGCTTTACTTGAAATGGTCATCCGGCAAAAAATAGGTTTAAAGAAAAAACATTTTATTTTTAAGGAAAAATTTCAACAAATCAATTTTTTTTACAAGTTTTATGTCTTTTAAAAGGGACTTAATTGTAAAAAATACTATTTTATAGGTACATTTTGCCCTTTTTCCCCCTAAATAAAAAATCAACAAACCGGAAATTATGTCTTTGCTATGGGACACACTCCGCTGCACTTTTGTATTGTCAATAAGCGATAGCAACAGTGGACAGCGAAACACGGCGGCGAGCATTGACACACAGATTTGAAACTTTTCATGAGATTATATACGGGAAATCCGAACGCGGCGCAAACGAGCGCCGCGTTTTTTTTGTGCCTATCTGAATCGAATGTCTGGTTATATCAAAAAACGGTTGGATATTTTAAGCGAAAGTTAGCAAAATATTTTATTTAAAATATTGATTATCAATGTTTTGTTGAATTTAAGTCCAAAAAAACATTAAAAAGTACCGGGCGAGCCAAAATGATTTGCTGTCCTTGGCCACGAAACAGGTTGCCCGCACCTTTGTATCATCAATCAAAGAGGTAAATGCAGGAGTGGTAAAGCTTGATTGATCCCAGATTCGCACACTTTCATGAGATTATACAAGGGAAACCGGTCCCGGGGCAAACGAGCTCCGGGGCCATTTTCTTTTTTGGGCCTATTGCTTCCGTCTGAAATCGGCAATGGCCCAGCGGATCTGATCATAGTTGAACCGCTCGCCGAAATGTTCGTAAACAGCCTTCATCTGGAATGGCTCCTCAAAAAGCGACAATGCACCCTGAATGATGTCACATACTTCCGGACTTACCCATTGACTGATGTCGATGAGCTCCCCTCGTTCGTACATGGTTGCCAGATGACTCATCACGGTCAGGGTGCTGAGCCCTCGTAACTCGGCAATTTCTTCAACGGTATGTCCTCGCTTAAAAAGGTCGAAGCTGATAAAGTGGGTGCTTCCGGTAATCCGTTCGCCGGCTTCCGTTTTTTCCAACACAAAACGTCGGATCTCACCCATAAATGCATCTCCATAAAGCTGGAGTTTGCGCTCGCTGACCCCGGTGATCTCCAACATTTCAAGATCAGACAAAGGTCTGGCATCAGCCATTTGCTGAAGGGTTAGGTCGCTGAAAAGGGTATAGGGTGGGATCCCTTGTTGGACGGCCAGATCCCGACGGAGGCTGACCAAGCGTTGCAACAAGGCTTCCCGCAAGGTTTGCGTCTTGCTTTTTTCAACGACCCGTGGCATGGAGGCCTTTTCGCCTGGTTTTGGTTTGGCCAAAGGCATAGCCAGGGATATTTTTTTACCCTCCAGGAGTATCTTCTTTCCTTCCGCGGTCACCCGCAAACAATTGTGATCATCATAAGCGATCTCAATAAGACCCACATGCAGCATCTGAGAGAGCAGGAAAAGCCAGTCGTCATATCCATATTCCTTGCCTGCCCCATAGGTCTTGATCTCATGGTAATTGTGTTCCATGATCTCCCGGCGTTGGCTGCCGCGCAGGATATCGGTCAGCAAACTCATGCCTACCCGTTGATTGGTACGAAGAATGGCCGAGAGTGCTTTTTGCGCTGCAATGGTGCCATCAAAATGTTTGGGCGGGTTTTTGCATACGTCGCAGTTTCCGCAGCTCTTGTCATAAGGCTCTCCGAAATAGTTGAGGATCGTTTTTCGGCGGCAAACAGGGGCTTCTGCGAACTGATACATGCGCTCCAGTTTTGCCAGTTTGAGGTCTTTCTGTTCTGCTTTGGCTTCCCCTTGCTCTATCATTTCCCGATAAGAGATCAGGTCTGCGTAACTAAAAAACAGCAGGGCGTCAGCATTTAACCCATCACGCCCGGCCCTTCCGATCTCCTGATAATATCCTTCCAGATTGCGGGGCAGGTTGTAATGCACCACAAAGCGTACATTACTTTTATCAATACCCATACCGAAGGCAATGGTGGCACAAATAATGGGCGTACGGTCGTTGATAAAATCCTCCTGCACCTTGCTCCGTTGAGCCGGGGGGACTTCAGCGTGGTAATGTGCGGCACGGAATCCTTTGGCATTCAACTTATCTGCCAAACCCTCACATCCTTTTCTGGAAAGGCAATAAATGATCCCCGACTGGTTGTTATGTTCTTTCAGGAACTCCACGATCTGCTCAAACCGCTTTTGACCCGGACGGATGTTCAGACTAATATTGGGTCGGTCAAAGGAGGCAATAAATACTGCGGGGTCAGAAAGGCCTAATTGATCAATAATGTCTTTTCGGGTGAGTTTGTCGGCCGTTGCGGTCAGAGCGATCAAGGGAATCCCCGGAAACTGGCTTTTGAGGAATTTTAGCTGGGTATATTCTGGTCTGAAATCATGCCCCCAGGAGGAGATACAGTGGGCCTCGTCAATTGCAAAAAGGCTGATCTTCAAACTTTTAAGCAAAGGTTGAAAGTTTTGAGAAACGAGCTTTTCAGGGCTGACATACAGCAGCTTCAGGTAACCGGCCAGTAAAGCGGTCTCCACATTACGCTGCTGCTCCGAATTCATACTGCTGTTGATAAAGGCCGCCGGGATCCCGTTGGCGCTCAGACCTTCCACCTGGTCTTTCATCAGGGCAATCAAAGGAGATACCACAATGGTTACGCCTTCCATGGTAATGGCAGGAACCTGGAAACAAACACTTTTCCCACCGCCCGTTGGCATGAGCACTAAAGTGTCAAGGCAATTGTAGACATTTTGAATGATGTCCGATTGCAATGGTCTGAACTGGTCGTAGCCGAAGTATTTTTTTAGGGCAGCGGATGCGTGAGAAAGCGTCACAGGTAAAATGTGGTCAATGGGTTAATGTGGCCAAGGTGGCCAGTGGGCTGATATGGACAATAGGTATTGCCTGCATCAGATGTCGTGCAGGGTAAAAGTTTTGCCGGGTTGAAACAGGATTTATCTTGAAAAACGAATTTCAGGTGCAAGTTTCATAAAAATGTTTTAAAAAACAAACATCTTGTTTTGAAATTACACATTAAACATACGCAGGGCATTGGCCGTGGTGACCCGTGCAATTTCGGTTATCGGTAAAATCTTCGCTTCCGAAAGCGCATCAGCGGTATGACGCATAAAAGCGCTTTCATTGCGTTTGCCCCGGTGTGGTACTGGAGGAAGGTAAGGTGCATCCGTTTCCAACACAAGATGCTCCAGGGGGATTTCGCGAAGCAGAGCAGGCAATTCAGATTTTGGATAGGTCAAAGTCCCGCCAATGCCCAGCATAAACCCAAGATCAATCATTTCCTTTGCTTCTTCCAGGCTGCCGGAAAAGCAGTGAAATATTCCGCGAAGCCGACCATCTTGTGCCTGGCGCACCACTTCGATGGCCTCCCGATTGGCCACGCGGCTGTGAATAATGATCGGGCGACTCAAATCTTTGGCCCATTCACATTGGCGGGCAAATGCAATTTGCTGGATTTCGAGGGTGGTTTTATCCCAGTAGAGGTCGATGCCGGTTTCTCCGATGCCAGCCCAGCTGCGTTGGCTGAGCCATTTTTCCACCAGGGCAAGTTCCGCTTCGTAAGTATCTGGCTGAACGGAACAAGGGTGTAAACCCATCATGGCGAAGCAGTTGTCAGGAAACAAGGCTTCTAGTGCGAGCATTGATTCGATGGATTCGGCATCGATATTAGGCAGGTACATGCGTTGGATGCCGGCGGAGATTGCCCGACGCACCATATCTGGTCGATCCTGATCGAATTTTGAGGAGTATAGGTGGGCGTGGGTATCGATGAACGTCATGTCAATGGATGTAAATATTGTATTAAACCTTACTTTATCGTGGGTCAAATAAAAAAGGCCGTCCAGTTGACGGCCTTTTTTAAGGCAAGAAAAGCTATTCGTGATGCTTCAAATAGAATGGCGAAACCAATGAATCTCTTGAGTCACACTTGCCCTCATGTCTTGGAGCCGAACAAGGGATTTGAACCCTCGACCTGCTGATTACGAATCAGCTGCTCTACCGCTGAGCTAATCCGGCATATTTACGGTACTAAAAAAATCGACGGCAAAGATAGGCTTGCTTTCCAAAAAGGGAAAGGCATGTTTGATTTTTCTTTAAAAATAGGCATTCGGGAAAAAACAAAGGGTTGCCCGCTTGCGAGGGCAACCCTTTTCTCCTTACTGGTTATCGTTTTGCTTTGATGGCGGCCATTAGCCCGCCTGCCCCGTGATCACATCACGCGCGAATAGGATTTTAGGTTTCCAGTACTTAGAAGTGGAGATATTTTCAACGACAATGCCACGGGTACAAGTGCTGTGCACACAAAATATGCCTGCGGCTGTTTTTTCTACTACCATAGCAACGTGTTGGATGCGGCCCCGGCCTCCGAAGAAAACGAGATCGCCAGGCAGAACGTCGTTGAGCGACACTTTCAGACCTTGACGTGACTGGCTGGAAGAAGCGGTGGAGACTTTCACACCGAACTCGTTTAAGATGTAATTGGTGAAGCCTGAGCAGTCGAAACCTGTTTTGGGGGAACGTCCTGCGGAACGGTAGCGAAGCCCCAGAAAGTTCTGTGCATATCCGATCACTTCGGTGCGGAACTGCATGATCTCGGCATCTTCGGCACGAGAAGGTTTGACGCTGATTGGCTTGAATGCTGTAGCCAGAAAGGCCACAAAAAGAAGGGTAAAAAATGCTGAGAAGCGAAATAAGGAAGGCCTCTCCGAGCGACTGGAAGGAATTGTTTCGATCATGTTTTTTAAAATTCAGCTCATAGCACAAAAAATGTGATACACCCTTGCCTTAGGATTTTGCTGATGCGTGAACTTTGTTGGTTTTTTCGGGGAGTAATGTAGTAATTTGGTTCGCGCTGAGGACGGAGTAATATCCACTAAGAAGAGCAAAAAAGAACCCCGAAAAAGGCAATTTCTCGCGCTGACCGAAGGCAAAGGTAAAAATGCTTTTGAAAAAACAAGGCATTGGGCGATTTTTTTAGGCTGAAAGCAACATTTAGTGAAAGTTGGCATTCTTTTTGGCTAGTGGCCGCCTCTTTCCATGAGCGCCTCTTTTTACCAAACAGCCTTTCCGGTCTTAGAAAGAAAGAGAAAGCCGTGCCATGGCTAAATTCCATTTTTTTCGCCCTGTTAGGTCAGAAGGAGGCAACCACTCTTCCCGTTCAAGGGCGCCCTCGCCGCCAATGGTATTGCCGATATAGTGCACGCCAATTCCGGAATAAGACTTCCCCTCCGGATCTGATTTGTGACTTTATGTAAGTCCAAAACCCGCAAAAGGGTAGTCGCCACCTCCCATTGACCCAGAAACAAACAAGAAATTCTCTTTCTCTTTGGGATCAGGGACTGAATCCAATAGCGCACTGCTTACCGGCATGTTGAATGAAGGTGAGTACGGCAATCTTGAAAGAGCAGCCTTGGCTTGATTAGCCTGGAAAAGAAAAAACAGAAAGAGAAATTTACTTTTCATAAAAGCGTCTAAATTTTTTGTGAATGTAATGTGGTTGAAGGTATGGACAAATTTTCATCAAAAAAACTACACTTTTTAACTGTTTTTCTATCGCTGAGGCCGCTTCAACTGTTACCTTCGCCCGCCCTTTAAAACTATCTTAGTTTTCGAATCCGCCAATTATCAATTTATCACATTCAAAGAAAATATGCAAGGTTCTGCTATCACGATCAAACGGGGCAAACTGAAAGTCCCTAACGACCCCATCATTCCATTCATCGAAGGAGACGGCACTGGTGCTGATATCTGGGCGGCTTCTGTACGCGTACTCGATGCTGCAGTGGAAAAAGCCTTCAACGGCAAAAAGAAAATCATCTGGAAGGAAGTACTGGCCGGAGAAAAGGCTTTCAACAAGACCGGAAGCTGGCTCCCGGATGAGACGCTGAAAGTGATTGACGAATATAAGGTTGCCATCAAAGGTCCACTGACCACACCGGTAGGTGGCGGTATTCGTTCGCTTAATGTGGCTTTGCGTCAACAACTTGACCTGTACGCCTGTGTGCGCCCGGTTCGGTGGTTTAAAGGAGTTCCTAGTCCTGTAAAAGAACCAGGGTTGGTAGATATGATCATCTTCCGTGAAAACACAGAGGATATCTATGCAGGCATTGAATATCTGGCGGGTACTCCGGAAGCGGAGAAAATGATTGCCTTTTTGCAGAACGAAATGGGGGTTAAAAAGATCCGATTCCCAAAATCTTCTTCCATCGGAATTAAACCGGTTTCGAAGGAAGGGACCGAACGGCTGGTTCGCGCTGCCTTAGAGCATGCTTTTAAGTATAAGCGCAAATCGCTGACCCTTGTACACAAGGGCAATATCATGAAGTTTACCGAAGGTAAGTTTAAAGACTGGGGCTATGAACTAGCTGAGCGCGAATTTGGTGACCGGGTGTTTACCTGGGCTGAATACGACCGTATCAAAGAAGCCAAAGGAGAAACCGCCGCCAACGAGGCACAAACTGCGGCACTGGCTGCAGGCAAAATGCTGATCAAAGACAGCATTGCAGATGCTTTTCTGCAGCAGATCCTACTTCGTCCTGCGGAATATGATATGGTAGCTACCCTTAATCTCAATGGTGATTACCTTTCTGATGCACTTGCTGCGCAGGTGGGTGGTATTGGTATCGCTCCCGGGGCAAATATCAACTACCTCACGGGTCACGCTATTTTTGAGGCCACCCACGGTACGGCGCCTAAATATGCTGGAAAAGACATGGTTAATCCATCTTCTGTGATCCTGTCGGGCGTCATGATGTTTGAGTATCTTGGCTGGGACAAGGCTGCAAAACTCATCGTCAAGGGCATCGAACGCAGTATCCGTAAAAAGCGGGTGACCTATGATTTTGAGCGCTTGATGAAGGGTGCAACCAAACTGAAGTGCTCTGAATTTGCCACTGAAATCATTTCCAATATGTAAGGATTGTTATCAGCCCACGAAAAAAGGCGTTCAGCAAGCTTTAGCTTGTTGAACGCCTTTTTTCATAGGTAGCCGGAATTTATTCTTCCTCCAATTGCCGTTCCACCTCTTCCATCATCACATAGTCAACAGATTCACTGACTGTAGGAATGATCGTCAGGATGGTTTCGAGGCGTGAAATTTCAATGAGTTTGGTCACCATTGGATTCATTTCGCCAGCCAGCACAAAGGATGCACCGTCTTTCCAGAGGCGATGGCCTGTCAGAATGGCCGAAAGTCCGCTGCTGTCAACATATTTGACATTAGAAAGATCGAGAATTAAATTGCGCACCCCTTCCTGCGAAAGCAGGATTAGATCGCTCTTAAGTTGTGGTGCAATGGTCGAGTTTAGGTTTTCCTCGTGGAGTGAAAGGATGGCGTACTGCTCCTGCTTATCGATCTGATATTTCATAGACGGCTGATTGTCAATAATTATTTGTTTGAAAAAATATTTCTTCAAACGTACTTGGGACCGCAAATGTAATGGTTATAGGTCTTTTTTCAATAAAAATTTCAAAGCCTGAAAATGACCTGACTGCTTGTCAGTTTAAAATCATTCGGCTGGGTTTTTGCAAATAGCTTATAGATTTTGGCTAAAAAGGCTGCCGACTGAACCCTGTGGAGAAATAAATGTTAAAGTTGGGTACGAAAGTTTGGCTTGTATCCATGAATTGGCCTAAAATTGTCGCACCAAATGTAAGACATATTATTTCTGAATCCTCATCTCTGTTTCTGACCACATTTTATCTCCTTGATAATGAACAATAAATTCTCACCGGTTGTCAAACAAATTATCAACCAAAGCGGTCAGGAAGCTCGCCGTTTGGGACATGATTATGTCGGAACCGAACACCTGCTGCTGGGCATACTCGCAGAACGCGATAGTTTGCCGGTACGCGTATTAGATTCACTTCTGGTAGATGTGAACGACCTCAAAAAACGCATTGAGCGATCCATTCCCCGGTATTCCAATTTTCCTCCTGCAGAAAACCTTTATGTGGGCGAATGCGCGATGACCACTCAGGTGCAGCGTATTCTGAAAGCTACTTTCGTAGAGGCTAAAATGACGAAGACCGAGGAGGTACACCCCGAACATCTCATGCTTGCTATGCTCAAGTACGCAGATATGGGGAGCACTAAAATTCTAAACGAATACGACGTGGACTACGATTCTTTCAAAAAAGAACTGGAGTATGTGCGTTCGGAACAAGATCTGGCACAACCCAAAATATCAGCGCAGACTGAAGGCGAATTTGATGAAGAACGCGGCGCATATCAGTCCCCTGCGCAAAAACGCCAGGAAAAAAGCCGTACGCCTGTCCTCGACAACTTTGGACGTGACTTCACCAAGCTTGCTGAAGAAGGTAAATTGGATCCGATCATCGGGCGTGAGCGCGAAATCGAGCGTGTAAGCCAGATCCTGAGTCGCCGGAAAAAGAACAATCCTGTGCTCATCGGTGAACCAGGCGTTGGTAAAACGGCCATTGTTGAAGGCCTGGCCTTGCGCATCATGCAAAAAAAAGTCAGCAGAACGCTACACAACAAACGTCTGGTGATGCTGGATCTGGCGGCTTTGGTAGCAGGTACCAAATACCGTGGCCAGTTTGAAGAGCGTATCAAGGCTATCATGGTCGAGCTGGAGAAAAACCGCGATGTCATCCTTTTCATTGATGAGATCCATACCCTGGTGGGTGCTGGTGGCGCATCAGGAAGTCTGGATGCCTCCAATATCTTTAAGCCAGCGCTGGCACGTGGTGAACTGCAATGCATAGGTGCCAGTACCCTGGATGAATATCGACAGTATATTGAAAAGGATGGCGCACTGGACCGTCGTTTCCAAAAAGTGCTGGTGGAACCACCAACACAGGAAGAAACCATACACATCCTTCGAAATATCCAGTCCAAGTACGAGGAATTTCACAATGTCAATTATTCCGATGATGCCATTGTGGCTTGTGTGCGACTGAGTGACCGCTACATCACAGACCGTTTTTTGCCTGATAAGGCCATTGATGTCCTGGACGAAGTGGGTGCCCGGGTACACTTGAAGAACATCGTTGTACCCCAACACATCGAAGAGCTGGAAAAGGAGATCGAGTCCATCCGCGAGCGCAAAAACTTTGCGGTAAAGAATCAGAACTACGAAGACGCGGCCAATCTGCGCGACCTTGAAAGTCGCCAGGTACGCCAGCTGGACTTTGCTAAAACGCAATGGGATGAGGAAAGCAAAGTGGCGCGTTATCCTGTAGGCGAAGAAGAGATCGCTGAGATCGTTGCGATGATGACCGGTATCCCAATCCGCAAGGTGGGGCAAAGCGAAAGCAAAAAACTGGTGGCCATGGCCGACGATCTGCGTAAAATGGTGATCGGTCAGGATGAAAGCGTACTTAAAATTTCCAAGGCGATCCAGCGCAACCGTGTGGGCCTGAAAGATCCTAAAAAGCCAATCGGCTCCTTTATCTTTCTTGGACCTACCGGAGTTGGCAAGACTGAATTGGCCCGGGCCCTTTCTCGCTACTTATTTGATTCGGAAGACAATCTGATCCGAATTGATATGAGCGAATATATGGAGAAATTCACCGTGAGTCGTCTTATTGGAGCGCCTCCTGGTTATGTTGGCTATGAAGAAGGTGGTCAATTGACCGAAAAAGTCCGTCGCAAGCCGTATTGCGTACTGCTTTTGGATGAGATCGAGAAAGCCCACCCGGATGTATTCAATATTCTGCTCCAGGTGATGGATGACGGGCAATTGACAGACGGTATGGGACGTAAGGTCGATTTTAAGAATACGATTATCATCATGACCTCAAATATTGGCGTACGCCAGCTCAAGGACTTTGGTCAGGGGGTAGGTTTTGCCACCCAGGCACGTCAGGATGCTGCAGAAGACAATGCAAAAGTTGTAATCCAGAATGCCTTGAAAAAGACGTTCTCCCCTGAATTCCTCAATCGAATTGATGATGTGATGGTGTTCAATTCATTGGGTAAAACGGAGATCTTTAAGATCATCGACAACGCGCTGGCAAGCCTGACCCTTCGTTTGGACAATATGAAGTTCACGCTCGAACTGAGCGAAGAAGGCAAGGATTTCGTTGCGGAAAAAGGCTACGATCCACAGTATGGTGCCCGTCCTTTGCACCGGGCGATCCAGAAATATGTGGAAGATCCACTTGCAGAGTTCATCTTGGGTGAAAATCCGAAAGAAGGTTCCGCACTGGTGGCTACCCTCAACGAGGCAAAAGATGGCCTGGTGATCGCGTTTAAAGACGAGACCAAATTACTTAATGAGCCCAAGGCGCTTGGAGAAAGCAATACCTTGTCTCCAGGCTCCGAGGATGAGGTTTCTGCGAGCGATAATTGATCTTTACCATTAGATCGTGTTATATAAAGAAAGCGGCGATTCCGAACACTCTGAATCG
Source organism: Saprospiraceae bacterium (assembly GCA_044350425.1). GTDB lineage: Bacteria > Bacteroidota > Bacteroidia > Chitinophagales > Saprospiraceae > M3007. Next base: position 53,768 of record JBILHS010000017.1, read on the forward strand.
CCGCTTCTATTTGTAATGGAGGTCAATACTTATATCATTCGTCATCTTCTACCACTCCCGTAGGATTGCGCTCCCACATCAGATAGGCTTTCAGAAACTCATTGAGGTCGCCATTGAGGATCGTATCCGGATTGTGGATCTTGTATCCGGAACGAAGGTCTTTTACCCAGCGGTCGTCCAGTACATAGGAGCGTATCTGGCTGCCCCATTCGATCTTGGCTTTGCCGGCCTCGATCTTGTCCTGCTCCGCCTGACGCTTGCGCAATTCAAGTTGATACAGACGGCTCTTCAGCATGGTCATAGCGGTATCCCGGTTGCGGTGCTGGCTACGATCGGCCTGACATTCCGCTACGATCCCGGTTGGAATGTGCGTGACCCGCACAGCAGATTCCGTCCGGTTGACGTGCTGACCGCCCGCTCCGGAAGCCCGGAATACATCCCAGCGGATGTCATCAGGATTCACAATGATCTCGATTTCGTTGCCTTCGATGAGTGGGTAAACAAATACGGAGGTAAAAGAGGTCTGTCTTTTGCCCTGGGCATTGAAAGGGCTGATTCGAACCAATCGGTGTACCCCATTCTCGCCTTTCAGCCAACCATAAGCGTAATCGCCTCGGATCTCGATACTGGCGGATTTGATCCCTGCGGTATCTCCATCCTGTTCAAAAAGATCAATGACTTTGAAACCATTGCGTTCAGCCCACATCCGGTACATCCGGAGGATCATGGCGGACCAGTCGCAAGCTTCGGTGCCACCGGCGCCTGCATTGATGGTCAGAACGGCGTTCATTTCGTCCTCCTTTTGGTTGAGGGTACTGCGGAATTCGGCATCTTCCAGAATTCCGGTAGTGCGCTTGAATTGCGCTTCAACTTCCTCTTCGGTAGCAAGGCCTTCTTTCTGGAATTCAAAAATCCCTTCCAGATCATCTACTTCCCGGGCGATCTGAGCATAGTCATCGAGCCATTTTTTGCTCATGCCGATTTTTCGCTGGATGCCTTCGGCGCGTTTAGCGTCATTCCAGAAAGTAGGGTCCAGGGTCTGACTGGTCAGATCCTCGACTTCTTTGGCGCGGTTATCCACGTCAAAGATACCTCCTAAGGACCGCCAGCTTGTCTTTCAACTCTTTGAGTTGTTCGATAGTCATTGGAAACGGATAATTTTAGACTGGTGAGTGGGTGATTGGTTTACTGGTGAATTGGTAATCGGTGATTGGTGTACTAGACCATTTTTTTAAAGAATCTCGATGTAAAAAACGAGTTCAGAATTGGCCGGGATCGTCCCATTGGCTGCATCCTGGTCTCCATAGCCAAGGGCCGGCGGGATGAATAAATAGGCACGGGCTCCATGATTGAGGTGCATTACCCCTTCATCGAAGCCTGCGATCATTCTTCCGGTGCCTGCCGGGAATTGCAGAGGCTGTCGACGACTATATGAATTATCGAATGGCGTTCCATCTGTGAGGCAGCCATAATAGTGCACCTGAAGCGCCTCTCCTTCCTGTACGGTTGCCCCCTTGCCAATATCCTCCACCAGCATCTTTAATCCGGAAGGCAGGGTCGTTATTTCTGTTTTGAGCTGTCCTGATCCATAAGCATTGGCCTTGGCTTTTACTTTATCAGCGATGGTCTTAACCGCAGCATCGAGCGATCTGGCCGCCGCCGCTTTCTGCTCGAGGGTGACAATTTCAAGCAGTACAATCTCGAATCGGATTTCAGTCGCATTTTTTTCTGAGGGGGGCAAGTACTGACGCATGTTCTCATCAATATTTTGATAGATGGTGACACTGTCTCCTTTGCCCATCAGCAGCGCGGCATCCAGGATGGGAGGGTAATGGTCTATTTCATCGGTTGGCCCGGGAATATCAAATCTGTAAATTCCGCCCGGATTCTTTTTTGAGCTACTGAGCAGAAAGTTACCTACAAAAACGTCCACATTTCCAAGCATAGCCTCACCCCTTTGAGGTTTGACCCCTCCTTTTTGAGTGTGGTGAAAGTAACGGTACCCGTGTTCTGTAGTGTTTTGTGCCCGCAGAAATCCTGCGCATGCTAGCAAAGAAAAAACGAATAGGAGTTTGAATTTTAACATGATCAAGCCAAAGATGCAGTTTATGGAACGTGTGAATAATAAATGGAATGCACACACCTCAAACGAAGAGTGAGAGGCCCACCACATGCGGGCCTCTCACTAAACCGAAAAATTGCGAAAAAAATTGCCGGAAGGATTACAAACTCATTTCGATATAGAAAACCAGGTCTGTATTCGCCGGGATTTCTTCACCGGCGCCTTGCTCACCATAGCCAAGCTTGCTAGGGATGAAAAGAATGGCTTTGCCACCGCGGTTAAGCAATTTCATACCTTCATTGAAGCCAGGAATCAGACTGCCAACATTGAATGGTGCCGGGCCGCCACGATCGTAGGAGTTATCAAACATAACGCCATCGTTTTTGCGTGCACCAAAGTAATTGGTTGGTACGCTGTCGCCGTCCTTAATTGCGGGACCAGAACCTTTGTCGATGATGACATATTCGAGGCCGGAAGCTGATTTTTGAAGACCAGCAAGTTTTTTGGCTTTGTAGTCGGCCAGCATGGTTTTTACCGTTTCGGCAATGATCATGCCCTGAGCATTAGCACTTTCTGCTTTTTGCTGCTCTTCCTGCTGACGTTTTTGCATGACTTCAGGCGTTAGGATGTCCACCAGTTTAACTTCGTAGCGAATCTCTTTTACCTCACCGAAGTTTTTAGGAATTCCTTTCTTCATCAAGGAGTCAAGTGGCTGGATTACCGTGGCGCTGTCGCCTTTTGCCATCATCAAAAGCGCCTCAAATACAGCAGGAACTTTACCTTTCATCATGCTGGAGTCAGGCAATGCAATTTCGCGTGGGCCACCCTGGTCGCGGGAGGTGCTTTGTACGAGGGAATCATTTACCCAGGTATTGACACTGATCAGTACAGTGTTGCCATAATTGGCCTTTGTACCTTCGAGGTTGGTGTGGTTGATGACGCTGTTGCCACCTGCAGTGGTCACGGCCTTACCTTTTTGGCATGCCATTTGGGCGAAGGAGAAAAGCGTCAAAACAGACAAAATCAATAAGTTACGCATTCTTGTCGAGTTAAGTGAATGAATATTTAAAATGAAAGAGGCAAGTTTAAAGTAACAAGTTTCAAGTTTTAGGTGACAGAAATCGTTAGCACCACCTACTTTAAACTTGCAACTTTCCACTCAAGACTATTTTTGGTTAGCCAAAATCCGTTCTTTATATTCTGGCAGTATACTTTTAAATTTTTCGATGGTGGCTTTCAGGCTATCGTGAGAGTAAGCTCCTGAAGCGTTTTTATGGCCGCCACCTTTGAAGTGTTTTTTGCAAATTTCCTGCACATCGATGTTCCCTTTCGAACGAAGGCTGAGTTTAACAACGGTAGGTTGATTGTGTATAAACGCTGCAATTCGCACATCTTTTACACTTAAAAGGTAGTTTACGATGCCTTCCGTGTCTCCGCGCTGTATGTCAAATTCTTCGTAATCCTTGCGGGACAGCCAAATCATGGCAGTTTTAAATTCCGGGAAAAACTCCATTCGATTGGAGAGGCAATGCCCCAGAAGCCGTAGGTTTTTTTCCCTGTTGGAGTTGAAGATCATGTCCTGAACTCCGGTATCGTCGATTCCCCGTTCCACCAGATCTGCAGCAATGCGAAAGATATTTGGATTGGTAGCGTACCGGAACGAGCCAGTGTCAGTCACCAAGCCAGTATAAATGCACTTTCCTACCGTATTTGGGTTGATTTTATCCCGGTCCCCAAGGCCCTCGATGAACTGATAGACCAATTCGCAGGTACTGCTTGCGGCGGGTTCTGAATAAACAAAATCAGCAATAGGATCAGGATACAGGTGGTGATCGATCATGATACGCTGTACCTGAAGGTCGCGTACGTAGTCGCCCAGCTTGTCGATCCGGTCCAAGGCATTAAAATCCAGAAAAATAAGCAGATTTTTCTTGTTGATCACCTGCTTGCATTCCTCTGGTTGGAGATCCCAGATCAAAATATCGGCAGCGCCTGGTAAAGCTTCAAATTCTTCCGGATATTCAGAAGGAAACAAAACGTGAACGTTGTGTCCAAACTGTTCCAGATAGTGCCGCATTGCCAACGAACTACCGATTGCATCCCCATCGGGGTTACGATGCGAGAAGATCGCGACGTTCTGTGGAACGTGGATAAGTTGACGAAGCGCGGCTGAAAATTCCATTTATTCGAAAAAGGTCGGCAAAAGTACGTACTTCGTGGTGAAATGACCTTTTTGCCACAGATTATTTTTTTAAAAACCTTTTTTTGTACCCCTTTTAAAATATAATCTTGGAATACCTTTGCGCCTCTTCTAAGATGTATGATGTATGATGTATGAACTATGATGAATGACGTGGGGATCCCAACTCCTGACCTAGGTAAAATTTAAGCTACTCCTACGACATCATAGTTCATACATCATAGTTCATACATCATACATCATAGTTCATACATCATACATATCAAAAAAATGGCAAGCAACCGCACATTCACCATGATCAAGCCTGACGCAGTACGTGCAGGCAATATTGGTAACATCCTTCAAATGATCAACGAAGCAGGCTACCGCATCGTTGCCATGAAGTTGACACAACTCAGCCCTGCTAAAGCAGGCGAATTTTATGAAGTCCACAGTGCACGTCCGTTTTACGGCGAACTTTGCGAATTCATGAGCAGCGGCCCGATCGTGGCAGCAATTCTGGAGAAAGACAATGCCGTAGAAGATTTTCGCACATTGATCGGCGCTACCAACCCGGCTAATGCTGCTCCAGGTACCATTCGTGCCAATTATGCGACCAGCGTAGGTGAAAATGCAGTACATGGATCGGACAGCGATGAAAACGCAGCAATCGAAGGTGCGTTTCACTTTGGTGGCGTGGAGATGTTTTAAAGGTCGGTTATTCGGGGAGGGGGGTCAGGGCAGACGCATGAATATTTGAGTTAAAAAGCCGCAGAGCGGCGCAACGTCTGTAGAAAAATGGCAAAAATTGAATTGGAGGTGCAGCGCACCGGAACCCTGGACGATTGCTTCGGTGC
>JBILHS010000120.1:0-16414 GCA_044350425.1 Saprospiraceae bacterium
AGAATTGGTGGACGGACAGAAATTGCTGTTGAAAGGAGACGTGACGGTGGTGCGTTAAGCCTCCGAAACGCATACATACAGAACATGACGGCCTTTGGGATTTCTTTTGAATCCCGAAGGCCGTTTTTTTGTAAAATTGCCTCCGGATTATTCATTGAAAGTAAATTGTCATGTTTGAACACAAGACCCAACCACTCCTTTCACCGCGTCATTTCCTGATTCGTACCCTGCGTTATGCCGGGTTTTCGGTACTGATCATAAGTGTTTCCCTTTTCATTGGAATGGTCGGTTACAAAGTGCTTGCCGGGATTGGGTGGATCGAAGCGTTTTATAATTCCTCTATGATCTTGACAGGTATGGGGCCTGGATTGGATATTGAAGCCTTACCTGTTGAAAAACGGGCCGGGGTTCAACTTTTTGCAGGTTTTTTTGCGCTGTACAGTGGCGTAGTATTTCTGGCTGCTACCGGATTGATCTTATCTCCTGTTTTACATCGGTTTTTTCATAAGATGCATTTGGACTTTAAGGAGTGAGTGGTGGTCTAGACAGTTTCATGCTTTTCTTTGATAATATCAAGTAAAAAAGTGCTAAAAATCGCCTTTTCCCCCATTTATAAATACGAGCTTCCGGATGGTCACCGCTTTCCGATGGCGAAGTATGAACTTCTGCCGGAGCAACTGCTCTGGGAGGGAACCGTTGATGAAAGCAATTTTTTTCATCCGGAATTGTTGACAGAGGAAATCGCCTTGCTTACGCATACCCCCGAATGGTGGGTGAAGATGAATGAGCTCCGGCTTTCTGAGCGGGAAATTCGTGCCATTGGATTTCCAATCAACGCCCATTTTGTGCGGCGCGGGCGACACATTTCGAATGGCACCCTGGAGTGCGCGCTTTGGGCACTTCAATATGGGTGCTCCATGAATATTGCAGGCGGTACTCACCATGCCTTTGCAGATCGAGGCGAAGGATACTGTTGTTTTAATGATCAGGCTGTAGCAGCCAACTGGCTTTTACAACAAGGCTTGTTAGAAAGAATTCTGATCATAGATCTGGATGTACACCAGGGCAATGGCACCGCCAAAATATTCGAAAAAGAGCCCCGTGTATTTACCTTTTCTATGCATGGCGAACGGAATTATCCGATCCGAAAAGAGCAATCCGATCTGGATATCGGATTGCCGGATGGCACAGAAGATACGTTTTACTTACAAACTTTACGGGAGACGCTGCCACGTCTTATTCAGGAATTTCAACCTGATTTTGTGTTCTATCAGAGTGGGGTGGATATTCTTGAATCCGATAAATTGGGTCGCCTCAACGTGAGTCGTGCAGGCTGCCGTGAACGGGACCGGATCGTTTTATCCACTTGTAAAGCCAACCAATTGCCCGTAGTGGTGAGCATGGGCGGAGGCTACTCACCCAGGATCGCGGATATTGTGGAGGCGCATGCCAATACGTTCCGGGTAGCACAGGAGGTGTTTTTTTAAAGCGCAGTACTTTTTACTGTTTGACTACCGGACTAATTGCTGCGCCCCTTTTGCCATTTAACAACAACCAATATTGTCCTGAAGGGAAACTGCTCAGGTCAAAAGTAGTCTCTGTTGCCGGGGCCAAATTCCAGGTCTTTTCAGTCTGACCCTCAGCACTGATTAAGGTAGCATTTTCAAAGGGCAGATCGGATTGAACGCGTATCAACCCTGAAGTTGGGTTGGGGGAGACCCTGATTTTACCCAGGGCATTGGGCTCCGTAGTCGCAATCGTAGATACCCCTTTGGCAATAGTGTATTCACCTGGCAGCAGGTGGGTTGGGCGCAGCTGGCCATATTTATCACTCGCAGAACCCAGTGTGATCCTGGTGTAAGTAGGCCATTGCTGCCAGGGATGGCCTGCACCAATTCTATAAAGCAACAGAATACTGTCTTCGGATGGGCTGGTGGAAGCAAACAACTCGGTATCGAGTTGGTCACCCGAACCACGCCCGTCATAGAGGAGAATTGCTTGCGCATCAAAGCCCACCGGAAATGAACTGCCGGAGGTCAAGACAGACCAGTACCGGTTTGTAAGGACATATCCATTGGGATTGGCACCAGCCTGATCAGGATTTGCGAAGTGATGTTCTACGCGGAACAACACCGAATCTGCCCCCACGCTGTTAACGGTCAGGTTAAATTTGGCCTCTGCAAAGTTGCTGCCCCCGGTGGTTTTGATCATTTTTTCGCCATCCGAGCGGGCTTGCAGGATCTTTAGATTGGTATTGATAAATACGGTCACAGGTGCTGGACCCCAGGCATTAAATTGAAATTCAACCAGGGAGTTTTCTCCCGATACCATGGCAGTTTTGTATTGTCGCTGTCCATCACTCATGATAAAAGTGCATTCCAAGGGTACCTGGTGGTGGAAGTGTGGAGCGCCCCGTAATTTTTGTTTTACAAATACTTTTGCTACAGTAGGAGCGTCTACGGCTGAGTAAATCAGTTTCAAGGAATCTATGGAAAAGTCAGGATAGCCGCCGGAAAAAACCCAATCTGCAAAAAAATCATGAAGGTCGGTATTGGTAGCAGCCTCGAGTTTGTCCATGAAATTAGCGCTACTCCAATCTTTGAAACTGGTCTGGAATATGGATGCCCGACAGCCGACTCTAAACAGTGAATCCCCCAGATAACCCCGTAAATTGTGTGCAATGGAGGCCCCTTTGTTATACACATGGGTTCCATAGGTCAGGTTATGTGGCACTCCTGAAACGGCCCGGTAGCCAGCTTCGCTGATGTGGGCATTTTGTAAAACATTCAGGTGGTTGGCGCGGACGGTATTTCGAAAAGCGGTTTGGCCGTATACTTTTTCCGTAAAAATATGCTCTGAATAACTTGCCCAACCTTCATTGAGCCACATGTCTTCGGCAGTAGAACAGGTAGCCAGATCGCCCCACCATTGGTGACTGAGTTCATGTGCCCAAAGCGTTTCGTAGTTTAGGGTTCCATCAATATAAGCCCGGCCGATGGCAATATTGGTGGAGTGTTCCATCGCCCCGGAATTGAAGGGAACCAGGGAATATCCGATCTTATTCCAGCGATATGGACCATACCAATACTCAAAAGCTTCAATGGCCTTTTGCAGATTTTTGAAGGTGTTACGCACCTTGACCGTGTCAGCCGGAGCAGCGGCAATTTCTACGGCGATGGGTCCGATTTCCCCGGAATAAGTTCTTTTAAAGGACGTGTAAGGGCCGGATGCAAAGCAGGCGAGATAGGAAGGAATTGGATCTGCAATTTCCCAGTAACGTGAAACACCTCCTGGAATGCTGTTCTCCTCGGTGAGCTGTCCATTGCTATAACCCACCTTCCCTGTCGCACTCAGAATCGTCACCCCAAAGGCGCATCTTTCCACAAAATTGTCGAAACATGGAAACCAGGCACGTCCATAGGAATGTGGGTCGGCGGCAAAACCGACGCCAAGATTGAAGGTGTAACCGCCGGTGTTATAATATCCACCCCATCCGCTTCCATCCGTGGGAGGGATGCCATGATAAAAGACGTGGATGGAGCTCTGATTCGTAGTAGAAAGTGCTTGTAAAAAATCAACATGCAAGGAACTACCCACCGGTGAAAAAGGCAAATGAACTCCAGTAGCGTTTTTGACCGAATCCACCGTCAAACCTTCCAAATCCAGTCGGATAGAGTTTATGCCCCCGACTTTGCCCCAAAGAATAAGTTCACATTGCGCTTTGATATGAGGCACATTCAGCAGATCCAGCGTAATATTTGATCGGAGGATATCAATAGAATCGCTGCGCCCATCCAGAAGTTCTAGTACTGTAGGTGCAAAATTGGTATGCTTATGGCCACACCATTCGTGTGATTCAAGCATCTTTTGAGCCTGGGAAAGGGTAGGGGTCAGCAGAAGAACCAGATAGAGTAGTTTGCGCATCTTGAATTGTTTGTGCGAAAATAGGTTTTATACGGGAGTGATCATTGGGCTTTAGGGTTAAATTATTGCTTCCAGATGCCACCGATGCCCAGAGCAAATAGTTTTTTATTGAAGCTTGGGATGTCCATTAGAAGAAATTCCTGGCCTCTTGTCCTAAGCTTTGTCCATGCTGCATCCAATTCTTTTTTTAGATCTAAGGAAGGTTGGTTGACCGATGGCTTATCGCTTTCTGTTTGGTTGATCAGGAACACATAATTGGCCGTGAATTTATTCGGAAAATTCTCCACATCATCATATGCTTTTGATTTCCGTTGGACCATTTCTTCATCCCAGGTCTTCATTTTCTTGATCAGGGCCTCTCCTTCTGTGCGGATGGAATTAAAGCTTGCTCCGGCAGGCAGGTTGGTCAACAGTTCTTCCAATTGTCTTCTTTTCGCCTGAAGGCTATTGACCAACTGGTGCATTTGACTAAATTCATTTTCCATTTGACCCATCACCTGATGGTATTCCTGGTAGGTGGCTTGATTAATGGCATACAAAGGGTTGGCCAATATCTCTGCCGAGGTAGAAACCTGCTTTGCACCGGTCTTCAAGGTGATACTGTATTCCCCGGGGATCGCTTTATGCCCCCTGAAGCTACATTCAAAATAGGTATCTGGAATGCCGGTCATGGTCGGATAGCGCATATCCCAAACCATTCGGTTCAGGCCAATATGGGTAGTCAGGGAGGGGTTCCCCGGCGGTCCACCATCCCATTTTTTATACAGACTGTCTTTTTTGGAACTATAGCTGCGCACCATATCCCCTGCGGCATCTCTGATTTCCAGAGAGAGGGTTCCGTCTTTGATCGAATCAGCTAAAAAATAATAGAAAACAATACCATTTGCAGGGTTTACACCTGCTGTAGAAGTTGAACCAGTGAAGGAGTCGTCGGTCTTGTCCAATTCGCTTCTTCCGTTGGCCAGATAGGCGTTTTCCGGCTTGAAAGCGGTCATGGTCTTCATTCCTTTTTGGTATTGCCGAACCAGGCTCAGGTCATCCAGGATCCAAAAAGATCGGCCTGAAGTGGCTGCAATCAGATCTCCCTGGTGTATCCTTAAATCGGTAATTGGCGCAAGCGGGAGGTTCATTTGAAAAGCGGACCAGTTTTTTCCGCCATTCCAGGAAACAAACAGGCCCAATTCAGTACCCGCAAAAAGCAGGTCTTTTTGTTGATCATCTTCCCTGATAACCCTAGTAAAGGCATTGTTGGGAATTCCATTTACGATTTTTACCCAGGTTTTGCCATAGTCCGTGGTCTTATACAGGCCAGGCGTATGATCATTGAATTTATATCGGGTGGTAGCGATATAAGCGGTGGCTTTATCATGTGGGGATACCTCTATGGCATTGATCAGGCATTCCTCCAGTCCTTTTGGGGTGACATTTTTCCAGGTCTTGCCGCCATCTATGGTTAAATGAACCAATCCGTCATCGCTGCCGGTCCAGATTACACCTTTCTCCAATGGAGATTCCAGGATATAGGCGAGGGTGCCATAGTTTTCTGCTCCTACTGCCTCATTGGTATATGGACCGCCACCTTTTCCTTGTTTCTCTTTTTCATTGCGGGTTAGGTCGGGGGAGATCTCTGTCCAGGATTTACCCATGTCACGCGTGCGCAACACATACTGCGCCCCATGGTAATAAGTGCCAGGCTCATGTTTGGACCAAATGATGGGTGCATTCCAGTTGTACCGGTACTTAATGTCTTTTGCATCACGTCCCAGATACTGGATGGGAGCCGCCATAATATTGGTGCCTGCCTGGGCTTTGGTATCCAAAACTTCTATAGTACCCTGATAACTACCCCCGAACACATATCGGGGATCATTCGGATCAAAGGCCAAAAAAGCACTTTCCCCGCCGGCCGAAGAGGTCCAACTGGCGGTGCTGACATGGCCGCTGCCCAATTCCCGGTGCGCAATAGAAATGGAGGAGTTGTCTTGCTGTCCGCCATAGATCCTGTATGGAAATTGGTTATCTACGTTGATCCTGTAGATCTGAGCAGTGGGTATGTTGTTTTGTGAACTCCAGGAACCGCCTGAATTAAAAGTAATAGCAGCGCCACCATCATCAGCGATGATCATGTTTTTTGAATTCTTTGGGTTGATCCAAAGATCGTGGTAATCACCGTGGGTAGATGAGATGTCCTCCCAGGATTTACCGCCATCCGTAGACCGCAAGGCAGGGGCACTCAAAACATACAAGGTGTTTTCATTCAGCGGGTCCACAAATAGCTCAATATAATACCAGGCCCGCTGGATCAGGCGGTGGTCATTGGCGATTAGAGACCAGCTTTTACCGGCATCATTGGAGCCAAACAAGCCACCAGCCTCTTTTTCAGAGTCGCTTTCGATCAACGCATACACTTTTTCAGAATTGGAGCGACAAACTGCGATCGACATTTTGCCCATTTCTGTGGGCAGCCCTTCAGAAAGTTTTTCCCAATGCTCACCTGCGTCGGTGGATTTGTATAATCCACTTCCCGGTCCACCACTGGTCACTTTCCAGGGCTGTCGGCCATGCTCCCACATGGCCGCATAAAGGATCCTTGGGTTGTTCTTATCCATGGATATTTCCGCACAGCCTGTTTTGTCGTCAACGTAAAGCACATTTTTCCAGGTAACGCCTCCATCAATGGATTTGTAAATCCCCCTTTCCCTGGACTTACTGTACAATGCACCCTGGGCCGCCACAAAAACGATGTTGGGATCTTTGGGGTCAATCACAATCCGCGCAATGTGTTGGGTTAAGTCAAGCCCCGTTTTTTTCCAGGTTTTACCTGCATCGGTGGATTTATAAACGCCATCCCCGTGGTGCGTCATGACACCCCGGACGGCGTGTTCGCCCATTCCTACATAAACCACACTGGGGTCGTTTTCTGCCACCGCCACGGCCCCTACAGATCCGGTTTTAAAGAAGCCATCAGAAATGTTGCTCCAATTGATCCCCATATCGGTCGTTTTCCAAAGACCGCCTCCGGTAGTACCCATGTAATAGGTATAAATATCATCTACTACACCACAGGCTGCAACGGAACGTCCACCTCTAAATGGTCCAATATTGCGCCATTTAACTGGTTTGAACCAGGTATTCAGGTCATTTGCGGCAGAGTCCTTTTGGGTTTGAGCATTCAGGTTGCAAAAGGCAGGTAGTAAACCAGCTAGCAGAAATAGGTATCTGATCATCTTGAAAAGCGTAATGTATCGAGTTTTAATCAATTTCAGTAAGAACAATGGGCGGTTTGTCGGAGCCTGGCCAAAGGTATAACATCACAAAGCGTAGTTAAAACAAAAGTAATTCTAGCGTCTGGTATCCGGACACATTCCTGATCTTTTTTTGCCCATTCCGTTTATATGACATTCCCGTGAATATCCCCGTTCTGATCCTTCCTACGTTTGCACCCTGAAATGATTAATCACTTACAACACAACAGCTACAACATGTCTATCTTAAACGCGAAAAAAGCATTCCACCTTTTCACCATCGCTGCCCTTGCAGTGGTTGTTTCTTTGGGTTCCTGTAAAGAGGAAGAACCTAAAACTACCAAGATCTACGGTACCATCACGGTTGACAACGCAGCTACCTGGGCCACCTGGCAGGACAGTGGTGAGGTTCAGTTGACTATTTTCCCCAAGTTCAGCCTGGACCCATTGGCAGGGTGGGGCGCGATCCCAGACAATTTCTTCGGTCCCAATGTGTTGGGCGGTACTTATGCAGCAGGTGCTCCCTACAATTCTCAAAATCCACTCATCCTGACATACGTACCCGGAAAAACGGAGTACAACTATGAACTGGAAGTAGAACCAGGAACCTACTCAGCGCTTGCACTCGGCTTTCGTCACGATCTGGTGACTGATCCAAGTAGAAAAACAGCTACATTAGGCGTGCATTGGGGCAGCCCAAGTCAGACCAGCCATGGTATCGTTATCCGTATCCAGGCAGGACCTTCTGTAATTGCTATTTTTGATTATCCGGCGCCACTGAGCATCGATATCGCGGAGGGTGAGCAAAAAGAGATCAACTTTAAAGCAGACTTCAATTTTGTAAATCAGTGGTATTAATTCCTTCGACCGGTTTTAGCCTGTCGACAACGATCTTGTTTCGTATTCGGAATGCAGCGTGGACCTGGCTTTTTTGTCTCTTGTGCGGCTTCGCTCAGGGGCAGGAGGCCATGTCCAGCGCGGCATCGGCAAAGGCCAGGATTACGGGTAGTATTGAAGCGGTTGTTTTGGATGCAGAAAACGGAGAACGACTCCCTTCTGCTACCTTTCGTGTGTTAAATCAAGCATCCTTACGCGGTATTGCCGACGAAAAAGGGTTCTTCCGACTGTCAGATCTACCCGAAGGGCTTTATACGCTGACGGCTTCCTATGTAGGTTATCAAGACATATCCATAGAAAATATTGTAGTGGTTTCCGGACAGGTGCATCAGGTGAAAATGAAGTTACAACCGGTTTCTTTGCCTATCGAAGAGATTGTCGTGACTGCCAGTATGCGCTCCCAGGCCATCAAACTTGCCCCAGCCAGTATTGGTATCATCACAAACAAACAGCTCCGGGAACGGATGGTCACGACCTTTGATCAGGCTTTTGATGAAATGCCTGGCGTGGTGGTTACTCGCTCCACAGGAGCAAATGTTCAGGCTTTTTCTATTCGGGGCGCTTCAGAAGTAGCCGGCGGAGGTATTGGAAATCGGGTATTATTGTTGATCGACGGCCGTCCGGCCCTCAGCCCTGAATCGGGTGGCGCACTCTGGAATCTGGTGCCACTTAGTTCTATCGAGCGGATCGAGGTCGTACGGGGCGCCTATTCTTCTTTATATGGCTCCAGCGCGATGGGTGGCGTTGTGAACGTAATTACCAGAAAACCAGAGGCCATCCCCCAGACCCGTATCCATGTCAATTATGGCGCTTACGATCGCGCACCCAAATCTACCGGATACCAGCGCTACAATGATTTTTATACCCTGGATGTCAGTCATGGGTGTCAGTTGGGTAAGTTTTCCTATCTTCTAGACGGTAGTCTCAAATCAGACGACGGCCACAAAGAGAAAACCGGGTTTGACCTTTATAATTTCTACGGAAAGGCGGCCTGGGCATTTAATTCAAAACACCAGCTTCAGTTTTCCGCCAATGCAAATCGGATGTACAGCGATGCGCCGGCAACCTGGCTCAGTAAAAAGCAGGCCTACAGTGCAGCGGAATACAAACAGGACGATTATCAGGACCGCCGCGAGTTCAATGCCGATCTTTACTACACAGCCAAACTCAATAATCATTTCAAATACAATACGCGCCTCTATCATTACCGCAATGCATCGCTTTTTTCTTTTGACGGTGACCCCGGTAACGACAGTACCAATGTGAATTTTGGCAAGCAGGTCGTAAAATCCTACAGCGTTTATACCCGTAGATTGGGCAATGTCTCCCAGTTAGAATGGCTTATTGGCGAAAACCACTTTGTCATTGCAGGTTTGGATGTAAAAGGAGACTATGTATTGGGTATGCCAGATACTTTCCTTTATGGTGAGCATCGTGCGTTGGGAGCGGGTGTATACCTACAGGACGAGGTCTCTCTGAGCAATCGTCTGACACTCACCGCAGGCCTTCGTTATGACAATTACCGGATTTTCGGTCAGGTAGAAGAATTTAATGTGAGCCCCAAAGTGGCCCTTTTATATCAGGCTAAGCCCGGCTTTTCCCTGCGAATGCTGTTGGCGCAGGCCTTTCGAGATCCGCCCATTGCGGAGCGGTTTATTAAGTTCGAACAAGGTGGAGGACTTCGGTTTACGCCCAATCCAGGGCTGCGTCCCGAGCGTCTGATCCTGTCTGCAGAAATCGGCGCTAAAATGACTCCCATTCCGGGCGGAACCCTCGATGTCTCTTTTTTTTACAACCGATACAACAACCTGATCTCTTTCCAGCAACTCTCCAGTCCGCTGGAACCCCTGCTGTATAAGGTGATTAATCTCAAAGAATCTGTCATGCAGGGCATAGAGGTGTCTTACAGGCAACAATGGAAGGAGCTTTTGACCCTTCAACTTTCTTACACATTTTTGGATGCCCGCGATATTTCTGCGGGACGGGTCAATGATGCACTGGCCTACAAGGTGCGGCACACCCTCAGTACCTCCGCAACGACCTACTACAAAGGATTCACGTTTAACCTGAACGCCCGCTACCGCAGCCGAATCGAGGAGGTATTTATTTACCCCGGAAGTGAACCGGATGCGGTAATCATTGCCAATACAAAAGTCTGTTACAACTTCTCCCGTGGCTTTACGGGTTATTTGGCAGTGAATAACCTGAACAATGCGCAGTACGAGGAATTGGAGCGCTATCGGATGCCAGGCCGGAGTTTCACGGCCGGGGTGGAGATGCGGTTTTAAGCACTCAATTAAACCAATTCAACTTTTCCGGTCTAAGTGCGTTCCTGATTCTTTAACCTTCGCACCTATCATGACTACTTTGCGTATAGTATGCTGCTACAGCATCCTTATTTTGAGCTCATTGCCGCTTTTTTCACAAAGTCAAGGCTTTTATTTCCCGCCCAAAACCGGCACTACCTGGCAAACGCTTACTCCGGCCAGCCAGGGCTTTTGTCCCGAAAGGATTGACAGCCTCTATCATTTTCTGGAAGCCAAAAATACCAAGTCCTTTATCCTTTTGAAAGACGGCAAGATCGTGCTGGAGAAATACTTTGGAACCTTCGTTCAGGACTCCGTCTGGTATTGGGCTTCTGCCGGCAAATCGCTGTCCGCTTTTCTGGTGGGTCAGGCGCAGGATGAGGGAATACTGGATATTCAGGATAAAACCAGTCAACATTTAGGCTTAGACTGGACCGCTGCGCCATCAGCCAAAGAAGACCTCATCACTATCCGAAATCAACTGACCATGACCACCGGCCTGGAGGATGCAGTGCCAGACGGCAACTGCACCACACCCTCCTGTCTGACGTACAAAGCAGATGCAGGTACGCGTTGGGCTTATCACAATGCGCCGTATCACCTGGCACATGATGTGATCGAAGCAGCAAGCGGCGTTAGTCTCAATCAATTTACCAAAACGCGTTTGTTCGACCGAACCGGAATGAAAGGACTGTGGCTGAATCATATCATGTACAGCAAAGCAAGGGATATGGCGCGCTATGGCCTGCTTACCCTTGCCAAAGGCGTTTGGGCTGGAGACACGCTTTTGCGGGATCAGCAATACATGTTTGATATGACCCATTCTTCCCAAAACCTGAACAAAAGTTACGGCTATCTCTGGTGGCTCAACGGGCAGGAAAGCTTTATGTTGCCGGGTGTACAGTTGGCGTTTCCGTTTAAATTGATCCCGAATGCTCCGGATGATATGTTTGCTGCACTGGGAAAAAATGACCAGAAGATCCACATTGTGCCTTCCAAAGGCTGGGTCGTGGTGCGCCAGGGCAATGATGCCGGCTACACCAATACGTTTGGCAATTCAGTCCCCATTCTTTTTGACAATGATATGTGGAGTTACCTGAATAAACTGGATTGTGCTGCTGTGGGAACGCAGGAATTAGCTGACCTCGAATCCTTGGTTTCTGTTTATCCCAATCCTACACAGGATTCGTGGCTGATCAGAAGTGAGGTTATGCCCACAAAGATCGAATTATTCGATGCACTGGGAATCAGACTAAAGATCCTTGAAAACGTGGCAGCCATCGAGGTTGCCATGCTGCCCGCAGGTCATTACTGGCTGAAAGTACAGATCGGTGATAAGTCTGTTTTGAAACCAGTAGTAAAAAACTAGTGTCTAAGGTCCTAATTTAGCTTCAGCACAGCTTGATATGAGTCATCCTGAATTTCGCAACCGACCTCGGAGAGGTCCAACATTGGTAGGAGCGAGCGGTTAGTATCCGCCCGCCCCAGTATAGAGACATCCCGACGTATCAGGATGGAAGGACGGCGGCCCCGCTCAAAGGCAAGGGTTCCACCGCTTTCTTGATTCAAAGTGATAGGATTAGAACACGGATGAAACGGATCTAACGGATTGGAACGGATTTTTATAGATCCGTTCCAATCCGTTAGATCCGTGTTCTAATCCCCTATATTTTGAGTGTGTTCAATAATCTGTGTCAAAGCCTGGCCGCACCCCCTACCCCTAAAGGGGAGTTTATCCGAAGTGCGCTGTAATTATTTGATATTCAAATGATTATTAACTAGTTCGGATAAACTCTCCTTTAGGGGTAGGGGGTCAGGGCAGACGCATGAATATTTGAGTTAAAAAGCCGCAGAGCGGCGCAACGTCTGTAGAAAAATGGCAAAAATTGAATTGGAGGTGCAGCGCACCGGAACCCTGGACGATTGCTTCGGTGCGCTGCACCTCCGATAATTCTGCTTTTATCATGTACTACAGACGTTTCGCTGCTCTGCAGCTTTAATTACACATTATATTTCATGCGTTTGCCCTGGGGTAGGGGGTGCGGCCAGGCTTTGACACAGATTATTGAACATACTCATATTTTTACTATTTTTCTGATAGAAAGTCCTCCTTTAGCATCCCGCAAACTAGCAAAATAAACCCCAGGTTTCCAATCAGAAGTCTCCAGTTGAATTTGTTGTTCACCTGCTGGCAGGTTTTCAAGTCGCTGACTTTCAATGATCTTTCCGGCAATATCCGTGATCTGGATTTGAAGATCTGAGTTCTCGCGCAAGGAGAAACGCGCGATCAAAACATCGCTGATCGGGTTTGGCTGGACTTCAAAAAATTCCAGGGCGCCTACAGGTGCTTTTGTGGAAGAAATGACCACGCCTGGAGGCAAAGCAATCTTTTTGTCCAGATACAGGCGGTATTCTCCAGGCTGAAGGGTAAATTGGTAAGGCACATTGCCCACTGAAATGCTATCCCCGGTATAGTATTCATACCACCACCCGGGACTGGTCAGGCTGATGAATTGCTCTTTTACCGTGGTTGCAACATTGGCTACTACAAAAACAGCCATGTCTGGTGAATTCAGCCAAAGATATTTGAAAGGATAAGAAGACAGCGGACTTGCATTGAAATTGCTGGTTTCAAAAACATCATAATTTTTCCGCAACTGCAAAAGTGCAGCGGTCACATCATGTAATTTGCGGCGGTATGGATCACCTAAATAGTCCCATCGGATAGGCTTGGGAGCGGTTCGGCAGTCTGGAGTTACCGTTCCATTTTCACAGTAGTTGATAGGAAAATCGTACGCCAGTTCACCAAATTGCCAGAGCATTTTAGGGCCGGGCACGGTAAACAGCAGGTTTTCAAGCATGGCAATCCGTTGCGTCAGGATGGGCAGGGTCCGGATGTTGTGATTGGGCACCTGATTACCGTAGGACTTACATTCAAAAGCAATGCGCTCTTCATCGTGGCTTTCCATGTAGCCGATCAGATGCGGCACAGCCCATCCGCGTTCTTTGTAAGATATTCCGGTCAGGTTTGAAGTGGTAGAGTAGCCCAGAGCGGTCTCCTTGTAGGCGCCAAACATATTTCCCCAGAGCATCATGCCGTATTCAGCCAGCTCCTTTTCTTCATTATTATCCGCAAAATGTTCCAGAATTACATAGCATGCAGGATCTATATTCCACATAAAATCAGCATAATCTTTCCAGATGGCTACCCTGGAGGCATCGTATTGTCCCCAGGCTCCTGTATTACCCGCGGTATTCTTCTGCGTAAATCCCTTGGAAAGGTCGAAGCGGAACCCGTCCACCTTAAATTCGGACAACCAATAAGTCACACAGTTTTTCAAATAGGTTTTGGTCGCCACCGATTCGTGGTTGAAGTCGTTGAAGACATTGAAGTCGTGGGTTGCACTTGGGTTTAGCCATGGATTGTCGGCTGCAGGGCGGTTGTTGGATGCATCCCAATACAGTTGGGTAAGTGGACTGGCTCCGGTGGCCTGATTGAAGACTACATCAAGGATCACTGCGATGTTGCGCTTGTGGCATTCGTCAATAAACGTTTTCAGGGCATCTGCAGTGCCATAATACTTGTCCAGACTTTTGTGATAGGCGGGGTTGTAGCCCCAGCTAATGTTCCCGTCAAATTCATTGACAGGCATCAGCTCCACGGCGGTTACCCCCAGTTTTTCCAGATAATTGAGCGTGTCCAGCAGGGTAGGGTAGTCATGCCGGGCGATAAAGTCGCGCATCAGCAATTCATAGACCACCAGATCGGTTTTCTTTGGACGTTCGTAGTTGGTGGCAGTCCAGTTAAAAACAGGTGGATCTGTTTGAAGCACACTTACGATGCCGTTCGTTTTTCCGGTAGGGTAAGCCGGCAGGTTTGGGTAGGTGAAAGGTGGAATAAAAGGATCGTTCCAGGGATCCAGCACCAGCGTGCTGAGTGGGTCGGCGATCCTCAGGTTTCCATCTACCAGATATTGAAAACGCACCGCTTGTCCGGGAGGAAGCCCGTTTAGATCCAACCACCAGATCTTGCCATCCAGACTGCGTTTCATTTGTTGTGCTGCCGTGGGCACCCAGTTGTTAAAATCGCCAAGGACGTACACCACCTGTTTGTTGGGAGCATACAAGGCGAGCCTGACTGCCGTGCTGGAAATATAATTGATCCCCCAGGTCGTTCCGGCCGGTGGATCCTGGCTTACTACATTGCCCGGAACCATATAAGTGAAGGAGGAGGTATCGCTTTCGGTAGCGGTCGTGGCTACAAAGTCGACCTTATGCACACCGGGACTGCTGACATTCAGGGTATAATGTAAAAGCTCTGAATTCGTTCCAGTGGCAATCTGGATTCCATTGTCCAAAAGTTTAAGGCTTGCAGGCGCATTAGAGGCCGCTTTTACTGCTATGGGTTGGCCCAGATTTGCAAGAAAAAAGGGCGCTGACGGGGCCAATAGAAGTGTTTGGAGTGGTGTGTTTTGAGGGTAAACCTCGTAAAAAATATCCCCACCATCAGCAGCCCTGCCTACTGTAGTGCCTCCTGCATTGCGAAATACGAAGGCCAGTTTCAGAACGGTCTCATTGGCCGGTAGATTGAAAAAAGTATTGATATTGAATGTTTTAGTCCACAGATTGGGTCCTGCGCTACTCATTTGGGCAGCCGTATTGTTCACAGCCCAGGTGGTTGCGACATACTTCCAATCGCTGGGACTTTGACTCTGGGTAGTGATCACGCCCAGGTGTGCGTAAACCGGACTTACTCCCACCAGGGCAGCATTCCCTATCGTGGCATCAAAAGTGATGGTCACATTATCGTCCTGATTTGGGAAAACCGGCAGACAAGTGACCTGCGCAGCAGCTTTTGGTATACCTGAAAAAGCGAGTATAAAACCTAAGCAGATGAATAAAAAGGATTTTTGGCGCATGACGTAAGTGTATAGATGATTCATATCCAGGATATTGACGGTTTGGGTATAAATAAAAATCCTATTCCGGCCACGGTACGGCGAAATAGGATAGGGCGTTTCTAAGGCGAATGTACAAAGGTTTTGAAAAAACAAAAACTGAATTATCTGCACTCAGGTGTTGGTATTGGTTGAAGTGGAATTTAGGCCCCTTTGTTTGGGGTGTGCGCTGTTCCTGCCACGCCATGAGTTCCCCTAAGCATACCAAGGTATCTTCCCCGCCGCGCTAGGGTCTTTTTCAGACCCAGCGCCACTCCAGCAGGGTTCCAAGCGGAGGAACAAACTTGCAGGATTGTCCTTGCCCCATCTGTAAAGCCTTTTTGATTTATTGGCCGTAAACTATATATTCGTAAGGTAACTAAGGTATGATTTGTACATTTGCTTGGGTACTCACGGAAGTGGCGCTGGGTCTGAAAAAGACCCTAGCGCGGCGGTGAGGGGCCTGGTAGCTCTTGGTAGGTTGAGGGTCAAGGAAGACCACGCAGGGCAGGAAAAAGGCTAGGGCTCGGCGAGGCTTGGGGGCAGGGAAAGTTTTATAACGAGAAAGAAACGCAAAAATGAAAAAATTATTTCTTGCAATAATTGTTATTCAGATTGGAGCATGTCGTTCCGCTGAGCCTAATATTTCGATTGATAACCTTGCAAAAGGTATTGTTTACGCAAAGGAAAAGAAATCTAAATTATTCCTTGTTTTCGACAATTATGGAAGCTCAACAGATTATGTAGATAAAATTCTAAGTGACAATGAAATAGAAAAGGCATTAAGTCATTGTGTGGTTGTTAGATTACGTTGTGATAATAAAAAAGGAATGAATGATAGTCTGTCGATTGGAGAATTCAACTCTAATTTGCAAAAAGAAATCGTAGGTGAAATGTATCAGCCAATGTTTTGTTTCCTTGATGATACCGGAAAGAGCGTATCACCACCGTTGGGATATTCAAAAAAAGAGGACCTGCTGAGAGTGTTCAGAAAACTGTGTCAATCAAATCTTTTGAATTCAATGATTCTGTTGTTAAAATGAATTTCGAGTTGCAAATAGATACTGTTCCACGCCATAATGGACTTGCTCCATTGGCTTGTAAT
>JBILHS010000033.1:0-44871 GCA_044350425.1 Saprospiraceae bacterium
CAACCTGAGCTTTACCGTAAGCCCAAAGGCTTGGGTCAAAGTTCTCGCAGTTAACAGAAACTTGTGCTGGTGGCAAACAAACTGGTTTCAGTTTGTCCTGTACTTCAACCTGGATCATGCACTCGTTTTTGATTGGAGTACCGTCCTGGCCAACTTGGATGTTGCCATTTACGTCAACCTGGTATACAGACAGGATAATTGTCTGTGTAGTACCTACTTCGCAGCAATAGAACTTGATAGAATCAGCTTCGCTGATTGCACGCTCAAACTCAGATGGGAACGTTGGGTTAACAGAGTTACAAGGAGCGAATCCACGAACTGAGTTCAAACCAAGGATACAGTCAGAGTATGGAGCCATACGACGGATGGTGAATTTAACACCATTGCAATTGTCGTAAGAACCGTCGTCGAAAGTAGTAGCCTTTACCCAGGTAACACCAGCAAATGAGCAAGCGTCCAGAGCAGCAGGCTGATCGTTTGGACCAGCAGGGCCGTAGCAGTCAAATGGATCGTCAATACCGATCGAGATAGTAGTAGTCTCGTCACAAGCAGCAACTGGTGGTACGTAGTCACGTACAGTCAGGTTGAAGTTGCAAGAAGATGTGTTTCCACAATCGTCTTCAGCCATGTAAGTCACTGTGTGCGTACCGATCGGAAGGCATGGAGCCCAACCGAAGTTAGCCAATGTGTCGCGATCCCAAAGGTTGTTGCCAGGGAAGTTCGTCAAAGCACCACCGATTGAAACCATGTTAATCACTTCACCAGTGTACTGATCGCGAATAACGATCATACCGCTGATGTTGTTGATCTGGCTGCAAGCGTCTTCCACGATTACGTCAGGAAGGTTGATCGTTGCGCAGCAAGCGAAAGGATCCGTAGATACCGTCAGGTTAGCTGGGCAGTCGAAAGAAGGACCTTGGTTGTCAATTACTTTGATGATCTGGTTGTAGATGAAACCATCACCAATACACCAGTCGATCACTGTCCACTCGCGACGGTACTTAACTGTTCCGTCACAAACACTGATTGGGTAGTCATGGTATTCCCAGTTGATAGAGCAACCTTCCGGTTGGCCAAATACATAAGGGTAACCTTGCAAGCCAATAGACTCAATGTAGTCAGGTGTTGGATTCGGGTGACCGTCGATGATCGGGAAGTTAGCACCACAAACAAATGCAGGTGCGTCGATGTCGTCATAATCCGTTGGAGGAATCACGTCGATCAGACCTGGACGTAGTAGGTCAATACGTTGCAAGCAGGTGCTTGTATTGCCGTAGCTGTCTTTAGCAGTCCATTTACGATTGATGTGTCCAGTCAGGCCAGAAGCACAGTTGTCTGTGATCAGGTTGTCAAGATAAGACAATGTTACGTCAGAGCAGTTGTCCAATCTTGGAACACCGCAACCTGCAGGAACAATGAATGTATTGTTGCCAGTAGCTTGAACGCAAGAACCAGAAAGTTCGTTCGGGAAACCAGCAGTGAACTGGCCAGTCATGTTGATGAACAGTTCAGCAATTTCTACTACCGCAACTTGACCGAAGCCGTTGAGGTCAGGATTGCTGATGTTGATTTTCCAGTTACCTTCAGCATTTTCGCCGTCGAACGCATCCAATGGGTCGAAACCGAAGATAGACATGATGTCAAGGTTGATGTCAGCGCCAATGTCTACACACTGGTTGCTAGCAAGACCTTCGTCGTCAAAACGCGCGAAGATCGGGTCAGTAAGACCGCAACCGCCGAGTGCATCCCAAACTACTGCAGAAGTACCTGCAGGGCTAACTACTTCAATTTTAACGTTCCAAGCCAAAGCGTTGGTAACATTTACGCGGCAATCAACATCATTTACTGTAGCATTAACGCCCACTGGGATGTTGAAAGAGAAATTCTGACCAGGATTCAGTGACTTAGGCAGGTCGCCAGCAGCAGCAGCAAACTTCAACGTGAACGTTGCAGTTTGTACGTAGTCTGGAGCGAAGCTTGGGAAGTTACATGGAAGAAGTGCAGTTGGGCAATCCAATACTGGAGCCAGTTTGTCTTCTACCTTTACGTTACCCCAGCATTTGTTGCCCGTGTCAGGGTCAGTTACGCGAACCTGATAGGTTTTGCCTACGTCGCCAGCAGCGAAACAAGCAGGAACCCATGGGCCGTTGCCATAAGGAAGTGTCTTGTCTACTTCTACGATGTAGTCATCATAGCAGTGGTATGGACCACCTTCCAATACACCGTCAGCACCCAGGCAGTATGAGCAAGATGCATCCAAAGAAACGTATACTAGGTCATTGCAAACCAACGAAGAGATCGGGTTTGGATATTCCAGTACGGTGATATCAAAGCAGCAAGTGGTCGTAGTCGGAACACCTTGTGGGTTGTCCGCTGTGATCCGGAAACAGTTGGTTGTTTTACCAATTGGGAACTCAGATCCGCTAGGCAGACCAGAGATCTGTACAGGAACTGCAGGCACAGTTTGGATGCTTGCGAAGTTCGTGATGGTGATGGTAGCAGCTTGCTGACCGGTCTGAACCTGCGTCCAAGCGCCCAAAGAAAGCCAGCCATTTGCTGGGATAACAGCATTGTAAACACCAGATACGTTCTGTGGCACACCAATCAACTGATTGGTAAGTGGCTGCCAGTAACCATTTGGGTTTCCGCAGAAGTTATTGTTGTTGTTACCGAAGTGGTTCGCGTTGGTACCGATACCTACAGCGAAACGGTCCCAAGAAGAGACTGGTTGGTTGTAGTTCCAGTTGAAGGTGATGTTTGTTGGCATCGTGTTACCAAGTGCCCATTCAACACCATTCAAGCAAAAACCACCCACTTGTAGTACAGAGCGAAGGGTCAAGCGGTCAACATTAGCAGCGCAAGCAGCGCCTGCATCGTCAAACAATACGTGTGGGCCGCTACCAGAGTTGCCCTGTGGTGGAAGACCTGCGCCAGCAGTTTGGCCTACTTGCCAGAAATCCACTTCAGCAGGAGCGAACTTGCCGATGAAACCACAAGCAGAAGCTACGATCTGGCAAGTACCAGTAGTCGTTACATTGTAGTTTACCACCTGCGAACAAGCACCTGGATCCAGGTTGTAGAATTGGTTTGCTGGGCAAACAATTGCACAAGGAACCGGAGGCACGAATGCATTCAGGATGAGCTGGTCGTTGTCTACGTTACCTCTTTCACCTTTACTGCGCAGCCACACGTTTTGTGCGCCGGTAGTACCAGCAGGAACCGTTACACTAACGGTCAGTGCCTGAGCACCTGCCTGCCAGAAACCGCAGAAAGTATTGCCCGTAGGGACTGTACCACAAGCAAGACCTGCAGAAACCCAAGAAATGTTTGGTGCGCAGATAAGCTGCTGGCCAACTTGAGTAGCACAGCCGCCATTGCCAGTGTTAGGTGTACCAGCAGTAGGTACCCAGCCAGCCGGGAATTCGATCGTTAAACGATCCACCCATTCAGATCCAACTCCGGTTACGGAGAAGGAGAGGTTGTTATTTGCCCCAGCTACATAAGTTGTAGACCCCGAGTTGGTGAATGTGAGGTTAATTTGAGCCTGTGCGGCCGTCGTTAAGCTCAAAAACAGCACACCAGCGAGGAGGCATTTTAGAGTAGTAATAAATCTTCTTTTCATGAGAAAGACTACGATTTAAGTTTAAACTTAAAAAGAAAAGAGTGAGTAAAAAGGTTAAAGGATGTTATCCATGTAAAGGAAACCAGACTGGATAGCGCTCAACATAGATGGGCTGTTGCCAGATCCAGAAACCATCAATGAACGTACTTCTTCAACTGAAGCACCTGTGTCCATGCCTGATTTCAGGCGAAGCAGGGTCAGTGTCAGATACGCCTCACGAACAGCTTTCTCAGCGCAAGCAGAACAGTTAAGCCCTGATTTTGCGTTCTGATCCTGAACCTGTTGGCTCGTACCAATAACATTGGTGGGTGTTGGAACAGGCAGATCATTCAATTGGTCCAACTCACTGGTGATAACCACGATTGCCGCAGCAGGTGGTAGCCAAGATTGAGCCGAAAGGCTGATCGTGCCCATGAATGCGAACACTGCAAACAGTGCGACGCGAATGAAATTCATTCTTTTCATGTCATTAAAATTTGTGATGAAAAAATTAGGTGAATTAATGTTGTACTTAAGGTTTGTCCGGGGAGTTTTTTGGCTAAAAACGAAAGCATTGGCATCAAGACACGAGGTTCCTGAAGCCAATGCTTTTAATATAAAAATAAAAAATTGTGTACAATTTCCTTGCATGAGACTACAAACGGGGTGCTAAATAAAAAAATCTGATTTGAGTAGGATTAACTGTCGAACTTTTCCTGACGTTTCGATCTGTATTTAAAACAACAACCATGCCAGACGCTTTCCGAACTGCCGGAAAAAATATTATCGACGTAACTTTTTTATTGACTACTGAAAACAACCTCCGTATTGATGAGTATACGTGTAAAATCGAACTTTACAAATATGCCTGAATAACTTCCATGACTTTGCACGAATACTAAAGACAAGGAATCCAACCATTGCACAAGGCTTTGGCTGACCAATCAATTGTGGGATGTTGACACTAAAGCGCAGGAGGAGGGAAGGAAAAGATCCGAAAGAGATTTTGACCGCTCATTTTGTTTAAGACAAAACGAGACCAACTTCGCTCATGAGTTAAATCGGTAAACGGATTAAAAAAACTGCCCTTCCGCTGAAAGGCACCGCAAATGTAGCACATGGGTTGATACCTCGCAACTCTTGTTCTAATATTTTTCTAAGAATCGGGGTTTGAATGTTTTTACGGTAGTTCTGGCGAGGGAACGGTCGGCAAGTGAGTGAATGAGTGCTTAAGTGAATGAGTGAGGGTCGGTGCCAGAAGCTTGGTATCTCTTCAAAGCGTTCAGAAAGGGAGTGTTTAGAAAACTGTGTCCGTCAAAATCTGAAAGTGTTCCGTTGTAATAAGAGAGATACCAGGCTTCTGGCACCCTCACGCACGCACGCATTCACTCACTTTGTTGTACCTTTGCGCCCTTAAAAACAAGGCTTTTCAAGTTCAATTTTTCAAAAACATGAAGTATTCTATTTTTTCACTCTTTGCGCTTTCGCTCTTTTTGTTGGCTCGTTGTCAAAACAATACGGGTTCCGAAACATCCAACACTGAATCTGCCTATGTCGCGCCCATTACCCCTGCTGCCGACAAGAACACGCTGGCACAGCAAATCCTGACCGATTTTCTGGAGGCTCAGAAAGAAACCAAAAAATATGAAGCCGCACAGGAAGAAACCTTTCAGCTGATCAAAACCATGAAAATGTCCTGGGCAAGTCAAGGTGATGCAGAGAAAGCACATATTGAGCAGCTGGTAAAAGATGCCATGCAGTTCTACATGGATTTTGAGGTACAAAAAGCCGGTGTGTCAAAACTGGAGGCGCTTTCCACTCAAGTGATGGAAGGTGGTATCACCATAGAAGATGCCCAGAAAGAATATTTAAGCATCCGCAAAGAAACGCTGGGGGCAGGTGGACTGCTCCAGGCCAAGCTTGAAAAAGTAAATGCGGTGAAAGCAGAATGGGCTCGCGATTTCCCGGGCTTAAGCGGTCCGGCACCTGCAGCAACTCAACCACAACAGTAAACGGGAGTGTTCAGAAAACAGGAGTCATCTGTTTTTTGAACATGGTTAGCCTCGAAAAGGCTTGATATTTGTAGGAGACCGCTCGTTCGACACTATATATAGGTGTAACGTAGCGGTCTCTTTTTTTGCGGCAGGGTACTACGTTTCTGAAAGATGCGCTTTCGGATCTCTGTACCTTGCGCTACTTTTGCGACCAAAGAATTTGTACATACCCGGTTTCTTAAAATCTAAGCAGTCTATTGCCTTAAATTATGAGCAAAAAAACGAGTCCATCCACCCTCCACAGCGCTCCTGCTACTGGTCAGAAAAAACGCCTGCCCAAAATGCTCCTGCTTTTAGCTTTACTGGGAGTTGCAGGAGTCGTTACCTGGAAATTCTGGCCTAAAAAAGACAATGGCTATTTACCGGATGAATTTCACTACGCCGAGCCAACCCTGACGGCTAAAAATCCTTTGCTGCAATTGCTCAAATCGGAAGAAACCGGGATTGATTTTCAAAACCTGATCTCCGAATCAGCAGAAAATAACATTACGACCAATATCAACATCTACAATGGGGGCGGTGTGGCCATTGCAGATATCAACAATGATAACCTGCCTGATATTTATTTTGTTTGTACCACGGGCAAAAACAAGCTCTACCTGAACCAGGGGAGCCTGAAGTTTAAAGAAATCGCCGAATCGGCAGGCCTGGTCTCTGAGGATGGTTTTGAGACCGCGGTAACAGCTGCAGATGTAAACGGGGATGGATTTCTTGACTTTTATGTGTGCCGTGGAGGCCCCAAAGAAGATGAACTCCGACGCAACAAACTTTTTATCAACAACGGAAACCTGACCTTCACGGAACGTTCCAAAGAATATGGTTTGGATGATATCAGTGCCAGTTCCGGTGCAACATTTTTTGACGGGGATGCCGACGGGGATCTGGATTGCTACGTACTCAATTATCTGACCGACATCACCTACGCCAGCAAAATTGACATCATATACGACGCAGATGGAAAGCCCGTCCCCAATCTGGTGCCCAAAAAAGAGCATGATTCGCACCGTTATTACCGAAATGATGGCCCGCCTGCGCTGCTGGCAGGCGGCAAGGGCGGTTTTACAGATGTATCTAAAGCATCGGGCATTTGGAATTTTGCTTTTGGCCTGAGCGTATCCATATCGGATTTTAACCGCGATGGCTTTCCGGATGTGTATGTAGGCAATGATTTTTTCCAACCAGACCTGCTTTACATCAACAATGGCAAGGGCTCCTTTACAAACCGCCTTGGAGATTATTTTCGGCACACCTCTCAAAGTACCATGGGAACAGATTTGAGTGATTTTGACAACGATGGTTTGGTAGACCTGCTGGCCATGGACATGCTACCTGTCAAAAACAAAAGACACAAACTTTTACAAACCACCAACACCTTGGGTCGGTACCTCTCGATGGTACAAAACAATTACTTTGAACCGGTGACGCACAATGTATTGCAGCGCAACAACGGCAACGGGACTTTTAGCGAAATCGCCTGTATGGCAGGGATTTTCAAAACCGACTGGTCCTGGAGTGGGCTGGTGGCAGACCTTGACAACGACAGCCGCAGAGATATTTACATCACCAATGGATACCGCCGGGAAGTGGGCCATCGTGATTACTTCGAGTTTCTGCTCCCGGATATCAAAAATCAGGCAAATCGGGCCAACAAAGATGACTACTCCAGGATCCGGATGATTCTGGATGCCATCCCGACCTACAAACCCACCGACTTCATTTATCAGAACAAGGGGGACTGGCAGTTTGAGGACCAAAGCGGTAAATGGGCTACCATGGAAGCCTCCTGGTCCTGCGGCGCAGCCTGGAGTGACCTGGATGCTGACGGCGATTTAGACCTGGTAATCAGCAACTTAGAAGACCCTGCCTACATTTATAAAAACCTCAGCCACGAAGAAAACAAAGGCAATTACCTCCAGGCAAAACTTACCGGAAGCCCGCAAAATCCATTCGCAGTGGGCGCCTCTGTACTTCTTGAATACGGAAACGGCGAAAAGCAATTCCAGGAAATCAGCCCAAACCGGGGAATTTTCTCCAGTTCGGAACACCTGGTTCATTTTGGCCTGGGTTCTGTGGCGCAGATAGAAAAACTAAGCGTCCGCTGGCCGGATGGAAAGGCCCAGGTGCTTACCAACGTCCCCAGTAATCAACGGCTTCAGTTGAACTGGAAAGACGCTGCTGGCAATGTCGCTACCCTGGTGCCCTCGGTGAATGCTCCCACCTTAATGGCGGAAAAAACAGCCGCTTTAGGGGTTAATTTTGTTCATAAAGAGAACAAATACATTGATTTTGAGAATTTCCCCCTCGTACCCTGGTACGAATCGGACCTGGGGCCACTCAGTGCCAAAGGCGACGTGAATGGTGATGGGCTGGATGATTTTTTTGTTGGAAACGGATTTACTAAGGCGGCAGCATTGTATGTACAAAAACCCGACGGAAAATTTAAACCCAGCAATCAATCCCTTTGGGAAACTGAAAACCCTTATGAAGATCATGGCGCTGTCTTTTTCGATTTTGATATGGATGGCGATCAGGATCTTTTTGTGGTGAGTGGAGGCGCAGAAGCCGTGAAAGAATCTGCTGCATTTGCCTGGCAGAGCCGCCTTTATATCAACATAGATGGCAAGGGGAATTTTGGCCGTGCAAATCCCGCCAACCTGCCTGATATTCAAAGTGTTGGACTACGCGTAACGACTTATGATTACGATAAAGATGGTGATGAGGATCTCTTCGTGGGTGGCCGTGTCACTCCCGGCCGGTGGCCCATCACGCCGCCCAGTTATGTTATACGCAACGACCGCAACCGACTGACGGATGTCACCCCGATCGTTGGCGGGGATTTTGCCAAGTGTGGCATGGTTACAGACCTTTCCTGGGCTGATCTGGACAAAGACGGACAGGCTGAGCTTATTGCAGTAGGCGAGTTTATGCCGGTCAGTATTTTCAAACTAAACAATGGTGTTCTGGCCAATGTGACCACCCAGTTTGGCCTAGGGAAAAGCAATGGTTTGTGGCATAGCGTCGAAATTGCTGATCTGGACAAGGACGGCGATTTAGATCTTGTGACGGGTAATTTCGGCCTCAATACCCGATTTACGGCCAGCGCGGAAGGCCCCTTGGGTTGTTATGCCAAAGACTTTGACAACAACGGTACGCTGGATCCTATTATGACGATGTATGAGGGTAAAAACAACTACCCAATGGCCCAAAAGGAGAATATTGTAAAGCAAATTCCCAGCCTCAAAAAGCGATTTCTTTATGCCAAAAACTGGGCAGAGGTCACCATTGAGGACGTTTGGTCCAAGAAGGATCTGGACGAGGCCTTACATCTGGTAGCCTACGATCTCGAAACCTGCTGGTGGGAAAATCAAGGCGGAAAATTTGAGCGCCGCAGCCTCCCCAGACAAGTGCAAGCCTCTATAATTCAAGGCATTGTAGCGGATGATCTGAATGGGGATGGAAATATGGACCTGCTTTTAGCTGGCAACAAATACCACCTGGAGATCGAAGGCGGACGTTGTGATGCTGGCAATGGTGTATTTTTTGCTGGGGATGGAAAGGGTAATTTCAGCTGGGTAAACAACCTGCAAAGTGGTTTTTGGGCCATGCGGGAAGCGCGGGATCTGGTAAAACTTAAAGGGGCCAATGGCAGGCGGTACTTTGTGGTTCCGAACAATGGAAGTGGGGTACAGATTTTTGAGTGAATATGAGGCTGCCTTAGAAGACTTTCGCCCAAGCTTTAAAGCAAATTATATTCCTTTCGAGTCGATAAGCCTTCCAGGTTTTAAAAAACCTGGAAGGTTTATGCCAGGGAAAACCAAATAATCTATGGCCGCTTCGGTTTGAAATTAACTTATGAAACGCGCTCGCGTGCCTGAATAATCTTCTGGATTGCAACCTCCCTATTTTGGGTATATATCTTTGTTTTTTTTAAAAAATGAGCAAAAAAACTAAGCAACCTGTCGCGAGAACCAGCAAGCCCACCTCCAAAACCGTTGCGTCTTCACCGCGTGCCAAATATTTACTTTGGGGGCTTGGTTTAGTTTTACTGGCTTGTATTGGGTACTATTTTATTGTGCTTCGCACAAGAGGTGAAAGTATTGACTTAAAGGCTGGTTCAGGTTCAGAACCCACGCTCACCGCGAAAAACCCTCGCTTACAACTGCTTTCTTCAAAAGAAACAGGCATCAGCTTCATAAACACGGTGACAGAAGATAATGAGCATAATATCATTCTGGACCTCAACCATTTCAATGGCGGCGGCGTAGCGGTAGCAGATGTGAACAACGACAATCTACCCGACCTCTATTTTATCTCCTGTAACGGTAAAAATATGCTCTATCTTAATGAAGGCAATTTTAAATTCAAAGACATCACAGATGCCGCAGGAATTGGCTCAGAAGGCGGATTTGAGAGCTCAGTGACAGCTGCCGATGTAAACGCCGATGGTTGGCTTGATTTTTTTGTATGCAGGGCTGGTCAGGATGCCAATGGAAGGGCGGCAAAATTGTACATAAACAACCGCGATCTGACCTTTACAGAGCGTTCTGAGGAATACGGTCTGGCAGATAAAAGTCCTGCTTCAGGTGCAAATTTCTTTGACTATGACAATGATGGGGACCTGGATTGCTATGTAGTCAATCACCCTGTTGATCAGGTTCATTCCAATCGAATTACCCTGAAATATGGGCCCGATGGCAAAAGTACCATGCCAGATCTCGATCCAAAAGCGGAGCACGATGCAGACAATCTGTATCGGAACGATGATGGAAAATTTGTCAATGTCTCTAAACAAGCCGGCATCCAGAATTTCGGCTTTGGCTTGAGCGCATCTGTCACGGACATTAATGCGGACGGCTGGCCGGACATCTTTGTGGGAAACGACTATGTTCAACCCGACAACTTCTATATAAACAATCAAAAAGGCGGATTTTCAGATCAGATGAGCCGCTATTTTCAACACAGTACCATGAGCACCATGGGCACTGATCTGAGCGATTTTGACAATGATGGGCGCGTGGATCTTGTGGCGATGGATATGTTCCCGGCGAATAATTACCGACAAAAACTACTCAGAAATACCAATTCCTTAAGTCGCTACCTCTCCATGGTGCAAAACGGCTTCTTAAAGCCTGTTACCCGAAATGTATTGCAAAGAAACAACGGCAACGGCACCTTTAGCGATGTAGCCTGTATGGCAGGCGTGTACAAGACAGATTGGTCCTGGAGCTGTCTGTTTGCAGACCTTGACAACGATGGGTTTAAGGACCTCCACGTTGCAAACGGATATCGCAAGGAGGTGACGGATCGGGATTACATGGATTTTATTTTACCGGATGTAACCAAAGTGATCAACAGTAAGAAAAAAGATGTCACTCCTTTCAATGAAATGTTGGCCGAATACAAAGTGCGAAACTTTGTCTATCAGAATAAAGGCAACTGGCAATTTGAGGACAAAAGTGGCGATTGGATGACGATGCCAGGGTCCTGGTCAAGCGGTGGTGCCTGGGCAGATTTTGATGCGGATGGTGATCTGGATTTAGTGGTTACCAACCTGGATGATCCAGCTTTTATTTATAAAAATCTTACCCGGGAACAGCAAGGCGGCAATTATATTCAAGCCAAATTGCAAGGAAATCCATCTAATCCATTTGCAGTAGGAGCCTCGATACTAATTGAATATCAAGGCCTTAAGCAATATCAGGAACTCAATCCAAACCACGGTATCTTTTCTTCAGTTGAGCATCTATTTCATTTCGGGCTGGGGCAAATCGCGCAGGTAGACAAACTTACCGTTCGTTGGCCGGATGGTAAAACCCAAATTTTGACCAATGTACCCGTCAATCAGCGACTACAATTAAAATGGACGGACGCCAGCGGATATGTGAAACATCTTGCATCCCCTGAATCCAATACAGCGTCCCTTTTCACGGAAAAGAATACTGCAAGCCAAGGCATCAGCTTTGTTCACCGGGAAAACCCATTTAACGACTTTGAAACCTGGGTGCTAAACCCCTGGACACTGACCGACCTTGGCCCACTCATCGCTCAAGCCGATGTGAACGGGGACGGATTGGAGGATTTTTACATCGGAAATTCTCCCATGGGTCCTTGTGCGGTGTACCTTCAAACTGCTGGCGGCGCTTTCCGTGCCAGTTCAGCAGCCACATTTAAGGTAGACGAAGGATATGAGGATCATGGCGGGCTTTTTTTTGATGCCGACGCGGATAAGGATTTAGACCTCTTTGTTTTGAGCGGTGGTGCCGATGCGGCAACAGACAACGCATGGCAGTGCCGCCTTTATCTCAACGATGGCAAAGGCAACTTTATTAAATCGAAGTATCTGCTGCCCCTTTTTAAAGAAATTGGCCTAAGAGTCGTCGCACAGGATTATGATGGCGATGGCTATCAGGATCTGTTTATTGGCGGTAGAGTGGTAGCGAAAAACTGGCCACTTATACCACGTAGTGTTGTGTTGCACAACGATGCAGGCAGAGGCTTTACGGATGTGACCAAAGATGTGGCGGGCCCATTCGAGCGTTGTGGGATGGTGACTGACTTGAACTGGAGTGATTTAAATGGCGACGGGAAAAAGGAGCTCATTGTAGTGGGTGAATGGATGTCCGTGTCTGTGTTTCAATTGAAAAACAACAAATTAGAAGACGCTACCGAAGCCTTTGGCCTTGGCAAAACCAATGGTCTTTGGAATCGGATTTCGCTCGCTGATCTGGATAAAGATGGTGATCTCGACCTGATCACCGGCAATTTGGGTCTGAACACACGCTTCACTGCCAGCGCTGAAGCACCATTCCGTTGTTATGCCAAAGACTTTGATAACAATGGTACACTCGACCCGATTGTGGCTTTCTCGGAGGGCGGCAAAATCTATCCGCTTATGCAGAAAGAAGTGTTGGTGAAACAGATGCCTGTGTTAAAAAAGAAGTTTCTCTATTCGAAAGATTATGCCAAGGCCACCGTTAGTGATTTATGGCCTCAGAAGGATCTGGATGCCGGGCTCAACCTTACCTGTTATCTTATGCAGACTTGCTGGTGGGAAAATCAGGCTGGCAAATTCGTGCGTCACGACTTACCAAACCCGGCCCAAACATCTCCCGTTCAAGGCATTGTATGTGATGATTTTAATGGAGACGGCCATTTGGACCTGCTTCTGGCGGGCAACAAATATGGGTTTGAGGTGGAGACCAATCCCTGTGACGCAGGGACCGGCACGCTCCTAACGGGAGATGGGAAGGGCCATTTCACATGGCTTGAAAACACCCTGAGTGGTTTTTGGGCGGTGCGTGAAGCGCGGGATTTAGCAATTTTACGCGGAGCAGGTGGTAAGCGAATGATTGTGGTCGCCAACAACAACAGCGCGTTGCAAATTTTTGAATGATAGCAATAGAATGTGACTAATTACCAAGTAATATGAGCAAAAAGTCGAAACAGACCGGCCCGATAAACCGTCCTTCAAGCACTCAAACGACCCCAAGGCGCAAATACCTCCTTTGGGCACTGGGGCTGCTTGCTTTGGCTTTTGGCGCTGTTTATTATTGGGGATTCCGTGATCGTGTCAAAGGGCCAAGCTTGACCGCTGATTCTGGTTCAGAACCTACGCTGACGGCCAAAAAACCTCGACTTCAACTGCTCGCTGCTTCAGAAACAGGGATTGATTTCCGAAATACGATCCTGGAAGACGACGAACACAATGTCATCAAAAACATCAACCAATACAATGGAGGAGGCGTAGCCGTTGCTGATATTAACAATGATAACCTTCCTGACCTCTACTTCGTCTGCTCCAATGGCAAAAACCGTCTTTATCTCAACGAAGGCAATTTCAAATTTAAGGACATCACTGATTCCGCAGGGGTAGGTTCTGAAGATGGTTTTGAAACTTCGGTGACTGCTGTTGATATCAATGCGGATGGATTTCTTGATCTGTTTGTTTGCCGGGCCGGGCCGGATGAAGTAGGTAGAGAAGCAAAGCTTTTTGTGAATAATAAGGATTTGACATTCACCGAACGGGCCAAAGAGTACGGCCTTGATGACAAAAGCCCCAGCTCCGGCGCGAATTTTTTTGATGCCGACAATGATGGCGATCTCGATTGTTATGTCATCAACCACCCCACAGACCTGGGCCAGTCCAGCAAACTTGTGCTCAAGTATGGCCTGGATGGTAAAACATTAATGCCGGACCTCGACCCCAAGGTGCTGCATGATTCAGATAATTTTTACAAAAATGAAGGGCCGGGATCCAATACGACGGGTACAAGTGCAGTAAAGTTTGTGAACGTTTCAAAAGCGGCCGGGATACAAAATCTGGGCTTCGGTCTTAGTGTTTCTGTTTCGGACATAAACGGAGATGGCTGGCCGGATATTTACGTCGGAAACGACTTTGTGCAACCCGATAACCTCTTCATTAACAATCAGAAAGGTGGGTTTACGGATCAGATGAGTCGGTATTTTCGCCACAATAGCATGAGCGCCATGGGGGCAGAGTTAAACGATTTTGACAATGACAGCCGGGTGGATTTGTTGACAGTTGATATGTTTCCCAACAATAATTACAGGCAAAAATCACTAAAAAACACCAATCCGCTGAGCCGCTATCTGACCATGGTTCAATATGGATACCCCAAATCAGTAGCCCGTAATGTACTTCAGCGTAACAATGGAAACGGCACCTTTAGTGATATAGCCTGTCTGGCAGGGATTTACAAAACTGACTGGTCCTGGAGTTGCCTGCTGGCCGATCTAGACAACGATGGTCTGAAAGATTTACACATTGCCAATGGATACCGCAGGGAAGTGACTAACCGCGATTATGCTGATTTTCTTCTTCCGGAAATTAACAAACTCCTGATCAGCAAGAAAGAAGGCGTCATGCCCTATCTGGAAAAAGTGGCGGAGTATAAAGTGCGCAATTATGTCTACCAAAATAAAGGCAACTGGCAGTTTGAAGATAAAAGCGGAGATTGGATGACGATGCCAGGTTCCTGGTCCAGCGGAGGGGCCTGGGCTGATTTTGATGCGGATGGAGACCTGGATTTGGTCGTAAATAACCTCGAAGACCCTGCTTTTATTTATAAAAATCTCACGAGAGAACAAAATGACGGCAATTATCTCCAGGCCAAATTGCAAGGCAGTCCATCCAATCCAATCGCAGTTGGAGCCTCTATCCTTATTGAATATCAAGGCATTACACAATATCAGGAGTTAAATCCCAATCATGGTATTTTCTCCTCGGTGGAACACCTCATCCATTTTGGGTTAGGTAAGGCAACTCAGGTAGACAAACTCAGCATTCGTTGGCCAGATGGCAAAATTCAAATGCTTACCAATGTGCCCGTTAACCAACGTTTGCAGCTCAAATGGACCGATGCTGCAGGGTATGTTGCCCACCTTGCTCCCCCTGTAGCCAAAACTCCAGCCTTATTTTTTGAAAAAAATCCTACCAGCTCAGGTATCGGTTTTGAGCATGTAGAAAATCCTTTCAGTGACTTTGAGACCTGGGTTCTAAACCCCTGGACTGTGACCGATCTTGGTCCGCTTACCGCCCAGGGAGATGTAAATGGGGACGGATTGGAAGATTTTTTCATCGGAAACGCGTTTGACAAACCAGCAGCCTTGTACTTCCAGACCGCTGGAGGCAGCTTCAGAGCCCGTAAGGATGCCATTTTTGAAAATGACAAAAAATATGAAGACCACGGTGCCCTATTTTTTGATGCGGATGGCGACAAAGACCTTGACCTTTTCGTGTTGAGCGGCGGGGCGGATGCAAGCATGGATATTGCATGGCAATGCCGTCTCTATCTGAACGACGGAAAAGGCAATTTTAAAACGGCTGAAAACGGATTGCCTACTTTAAAAGACCTCGGTCTCAGAGTGGCAGCACATGACTTCGACGCGGATGGTGACTTAGATCTCTTTATTGGCGGAAGGCTCGTGCCAAAAAACTGGCCATTGGCGCCGCGAAGTGTTGTGTTGCAAAATAATGGCGGCAAATTCGTGGATGTAACCAGTACAGTAGCTGGTGCATTCGAACGTTGCGGAATGATCACGGACTTAAGTTGGGCAGATTTGAATGGAGATGGGCAAAAAGAACTGGTAGCGGTGGGTGAGTGGATGCCTGTTTCGGTTTTCCAACTAAAGAACAATAAGTTAGAGGATGTTAGCACGCTATTTGGGTTGGCAAATACCCATGGACTTTGGAACAGATTAGTGCTTGCAGACCTGGATAAAGACGGTGATCTTGACCTTGTAACAGGCAATTTAGGACTCAACACCCGTTTTGCTGCAAGCGCTAAAGCCCCTCTATTTTGTTTTGCCAAAGACTTTGACAAAAATGGCACGCTGGATCCGATCGTTGCTTTTAGTGAAGGTGGCAAGATCTATCCCCTGATGCAAAAAGAGGTTCTGGTCAAACAGATGCCCGTCCTTAAGAAAAAGTTCCTGTACACGAACGATTATGCAAAAGCCACTATCAGCGATCTGTGGCCACAGCAAGATCTGGATGCTGGTCTCAAACTGAGGGCAACAGATCTGGAAACCTGTTGGTGGGAAAATCAGGGGGGGAAATTCATTCGCCGAAGCTTGCCTATAGAGTCGCAAATTGCTCCTGTTCAAGGAATTATTTGCGATGATTTTAATAAGGACGGCCATTTAGACCTCCTGATGGCCGGAAACAAATATGGATTTGAGGTAGAGACAAACCCAGCTGATTCAGGTAATGGCATCCTACTTCTTGGAGATGGAAAAGGTAATTTTGCCTTTTTAGATAATACGATCAGCGGATTTTGGGCCATGCGGGAAGCTCGCGATCTGGCCATGCTGCGTGGCGCCGGCGGCAAACGAATTATTGTGGTAGCCAACAACAACAGTAACCCACAAGTTTATAATGTGGTCAATTAGGTCAATGTGGTCAATGTGATAATCAAGCTCACATTGACCACATTAATTAAATTGACCACATTAGTTCAAGTCCAATTCTTCGAGGCTGTAGGCTTCTATTACTTTTTCCATCGCCTTCGTGTTGCTTACTCCTTCGCGGCCCAGCTTTTGGATCCATTTGCGCCAATCTTTCCCTGCAACTTTTTTGGTAGCACCATACCACTCCTGACTACTTAGAAATAGGCTAAAATCCCTGAAACTAGCCCAGGCAGATTCGTATTTGCGCAGGCACTGACCACTGATCTGAGCGGTTTCGCCTTCCCAGTTGTCTGTACAAGGAAGCGCGAAGTAGTTCTTCGCGGTGGTAACGGTTTCCAGAAGTCCGGATCGACTATTGACATAAGCAGACGCCAGGATAACTGAGGTCGGAACGCCGAACTGCTTGGACTCGCTCCGCGCCACTTTTGCAAATCGCTTCAGAAAACCCTCCGTTTTTGTGGCATCCAGGTCGGCAATTTCCGGAATGCGTTCTTTAGGATGGTCTGGCACAATACCAAGCAAGGCGGCTCCTTTTTTTGAAGCACGTTTATCAGCATTGACCTGGGCGGTCTGAACATACTTCAGCGCAGCATTTATTGGATCAAGATGTGGGTATTTTCGGGTGGTGTAAAGGAACAAGACAACACCCATTGCCAGATAAAACCAATTTGTTTTGAAAAAATTCCAGTTCATAGCCGAGTAGATTTTTGATTTAAATTCTTTAAAATCAAGTTTGTAGAACGATCTATAGGGCTGTTAAGCGTTTTCCAAGGGCAAATATAAAACAGTTTGTTTTATATTTTAAAACAATTTGAGTTATATTTTCAGGGATTTTCTGGTTGGGTTGGACTACGCTTAATATCAAGCGCTGCGAACACATATCAGCAGATACGCGAAACTTTTAACCTGAAACTTTTAACTCGAAACTTGAAACTCTCAACTTGAAACTCTCAACTTGAAACTCTCAACTCAGAACTTCTTCCTACCCCGCCTTCAAGTATGCCCACTTTTTGCCTTGTTTTTTCACGATCTCTATGATACCAGCAGGAACCGTACCGGCCTCTGGCACCAATTCCTCGCGTTTAACCTTTTGGCTTCTCATGGTATTTTCGCAGCCAACGAACGTTACGCCTTTTGCCTTCAATTTTTGAATGGCTTCAGCCTGGAAGGTTTTGGCTGAAACCAGAAAATTAAGCCCATTATTATGGCATACTACCTCAATTTTGGATTTAGGTGCCGCATTCAGCACGTTATTGATCTGTTTGATCAACCCACGATGCACGGCGGTATCGCTGCTGGTCAATTGCATAACGATCTTATAAGGGCTGTTGTCCACCTCTGTCATTTGAGCGGAAGTGGTAAGCGTGGCCAGAAGACCAAAAATCAAGCTGAGTAAAGTGTATTTCATGATTGAAAATTTAAAAACCGGGAAGATCTCCCGGCAATAGTTGAAAGAAGAAATGATCAATGCGGCAAGCGCTCCCTTAGATATCCATAGAACCAGGTACCGGCAATAGCACTCAACAGGGTGAATCCGGTAGCCAATACCCCTGTTCCAATCTGAGCAAACAAGGGCCCCGGACAAGCACCGGTCATTGCCCAACCCAATCCGAACATCAGGCCACCATAAATCTGACCCTTGTTGAAGCTTTTGGGGTGAAAATTCACATGTTCCCCGTAAATCGTCTTAATGTTGAATTTTTTGATCAGAAAAACAGATAGCGCCCCGATCATTACAGCCGTACCGATTACGCCATACATGTGGAAAGACTCGAGACGGAACATTTCCTGAATGCGATACCAGGAAACGATCTCTGCTTTGATAAAGACCACACCGAACAGAATACCCACCAATGCATATTTCAGATTGTACCACCAGGGGTGAACCAATTCAGATTCATTGATGCACATAGTATCCAGTGAGCGCACCTCAAAATCAGTATCGGCCGCTGTTTCTTTAAAATTTTGTGTGTTATAATTAGCCATAACGGATCAAAGTTGAAGGATGAACGGAAGTAAGAGGTTGGTCATGACAAAGCCTCCGACCATGAAGCAAATGGTGGCCACCAGTGAAGGCCATTGCAGGTTTGACAAACCCATAATAGCATGCCCGGATGTGCAGCCACCGGCATAGCGGGTGCCAAAACCAACCAGAAAACCGCCTACGATCATCAGCAAAAATCCCCGTAAGGTGAACAGGCTTTCGATGGAAAACAGATCTGTGGGCACCAGACCATCCATGTGGGTGACTCCATAGCCTGCCAAATCGCTGGTAAGCGCCGGAGTAATGGCGATGGGTTCCGGGTTTGGCAAAAAAACGGTGGCCAGGATAGCTCCAAGTAAAATTCCACCGACAAAGAACAAATTCCAAATTTCTTTTTTCCAATCGTAGTGAAAAAACAGGATCTCCGCCGGCAGACAGGCTGCGCATAAGTGCCGAAGGCTGGAGGATATTCCGAAATGCTTGTTGCCAATCAAGAGTAAAGCCGGCACGATCAGGCCAATAAAGAGGCCAGCTACGGACCAGTGCCAGGGATGTTTTAGAAGTTCTAGCATAGAAAAGAATGTGTTTATGTTAATATCCCTAAGCCATGCCACCCTGCATCCAGTTGATTGTGGTGGCCTTGCTCATGCGGGCGCAAATTAAGCGTC
The DNA here is from genome assembly GCA_044350425.1 of Saprospiraceae bacterium. Lineage (GTDB taxonomy): Bacteria > Bacteroidota > Bacteroidia > Chitinophagales > Saprospiraceae > M3007. The sequence continues at coordinate 19,237 of JBILHS010000033.1, forward strand.
CTTGGCTTTGGTTCGTGCTAAAAGTTCGTACTATTTTTTGCCCGAAATATCCTTATGATCATGCAAAAAGCTCGTTCTGTCATTGAAACCATGCTCACACAGGGTAAACTGGAAGCTGCCATTGCGGGATCTATGATCCTTTGTAAGGCTTAAGAGGAACTTGGAAAAATGGATGAATCGTTTGCCTACAGGAATCTGAAAACAGGAGAGATCCTGTGTTTTTTTGCGGAGGCTAAATCATTTGGAAGCGGGAAAGCCTATGTTTCAAAAGACAGAATCAACTTTTATTACAAAGATAAAACCGGAAAAAAGGTTGATTGACGCCCTTCACTAAGATATCCTGCTAGCAATTGCGGTTTTGTGAACCTCCCTACCAGTTCCGTGTTATGCAGTGAAAACACAGCATGTCAAAAACATATCTTTTTGCAGGAGCCTCCAGTTCGGTGGCACAATCCTGTCGCCAAATCCTTCAGGATGCCGGGCATAAAGTCATCGGGGTCAGTACTAAGGACCTGAGCGGTCTTGGATATGATCAGGACTTCCGGGTCTCCGAGTACGCTAAAAATTCCTTACCAGAACTAACTTCAACTTTGGACGGCCTGGTTTATTTTCCTGGAACCATTCATTTAAAACCGATACACCGCACTTCTGAGGAAGATTTTTTACAGGAGTACAAGATCAATGCCCTGGGTGCGGTCAGCGTTGTGCAACGATATCTGCAAAATCTTAAAAGTGCGGCGCCTACCCCTTCCATTGTATTTATCAGCACGGTTGCGGTCACGCAAGGCATGAATTTCCATACTTCCATTAGTATGGCAAAAGGGGCCGTAGAAGGATTGACCCGCGCCCTGGCTGCAGAACTCGCACCCACCATTCGGGTCAATGCAGTGGCCCCTTCGCTCACTGCTTCACCGCTTTCTGAAAAACTGATTAATTCGCCGGAAAAACTGGAAGCCAGTGACAAGCGACATCCCTTGCGCCGAATTGGTCAGCCGGAGGATATCGCGCAGGCCATTCAGTTTTTGTTGAGTGATCAGTCTTCCTGGGTGACCGGGCAGATCTTACACGTGGACGGAGGGATGTCTTCAGTCCGAATGATGTGATTTTTCATTTTTTAATATTTGCGTTAAAAAAACAAGTTTTCACATTACGGCAAAAGGACGCAACTCCGTCTAGTTCAAAATCAAAAAACGCCGTGTCGTTGTGACGTTGTGTGAAATTGCATTTTAATAGCCTAAATAAACTCAAATGGCATTTTTCTCTTCCCCTGATATCGCCGCAATGGAGCAACGTCACCGTGCCGCCTTGATCAATTCTATTGGAGGTTTTAAAAGTGTTGTCCTGGTTGGAACCTGCGATTCAGAAGGCTCAGCCAATCTGGCTATTTTCAACTCCTTGTTTCATTTGGGTGCTCATCCACCGTTGTGTGGACTGATTTTTAGACCGGACAGTGTTGAACGGCATACCCTTTCCAACATTGAAAGCACGGGAGTGTATACCATCAATCATCTCACACAAAGTATTTATACCAAAGCCCACCAGACCGCAGCCAGGTATCCACAAGAACAATCAGAATTTGAGGCCGTTGGATTAACGCCGAAATTTGAGGAAGGCATTCTGGCACCGTTTGTATCGGAAAGTCCGTTGCGCTTTTCCCTCAAATTGCGGGAAAAAATTCCGCTTGAGATCAATGGAACGATCCTGATCATTGGTCAAATCACAAATATCTGGCTCCCGGAAGGAGTGATTCAGGCAGACGGCTTTGTGGATCTGGAACAGGCAGGCACCCTTACCTGTAGTGGATTGGACAGTTACCATCGCACCCAACGAATTGCACGGCTCAGCTACCCAAAACCTGGAAGCTGGCCTTCGAAAATACCCCTCCTTCCTGCTTAGGAACGGGTGAATAATCCATGCCCAAACGCTATGAAATCCGGGAATAAGACCGTCAAAAAAACCAACCTGCCACAAAAGACCTGCCTGACCTGCGGACGCCCTTTTTCATGGCGTAAGAAGTGGGAGAAAACCTGGGATGCTGTGAAGTATTGTAGTGATCAATGCAGGAGCACTAAATTCAGATAATATACTATGATTAGAGTGATTTTAATGATTTGAGTGATGTAAATGCTTGATTTCAAAATGATTGAAAAGCATCCTTGTTCAAAACCACTCTGCATTGGCTATACTTTGGCTATTTCTACCTTATTGCCAAAATGATCCGGATCTCGTAGTAGAGAAATTTTGCTTCCGGGGAATTTTGCAGCAATTGCCCTGGGTATTGATCCATGTATAAGAAAAGTCAAGCCGTAAATTTCAGGCCTCCATGCTTTTGCTGGCTGTTTCTGCTATAGATGGGCTCATCCGGAATATGTCGCTGATACAAATGCTCCAATCATCCAAACACCGATCCACCCATCAACCATAGAATCAGATAAACCCTTACTTCTGATCATTGAAGACAATGCGGATGTGGTTACCTACATTGAAGGATTATTAAAGCTGGACTACCAGATCGAAAAAGCGGAAAACGGAAAAATTGGTATAGAAAAAGCGGTTGGATTAGTGCCAGATAGCATCAGAAGTGCTGTCACGATGCCGGAAAAAGATGGTTGCGAAGTTTGTGATGCCTTGAAAGACGACGAACGGACCAGCCACATTCCGATCATATTATTGACGGCTAAAGCCACCCAGGAGGACAAGGTTGCCGGGCTACGGGTGGGTGCAGATGCGTATCTGGAAAAGCCTTTTGACAAGACAGAATTATTTGTCAGGCTAGAAAAGCTGATCGAATTAAGGAAGCGCTTGCAACGGATGAGATCCGGCGATTTTCCCTCCGCTCCGGTTGGCATCAAACCTAAAGTCAACCCAATGCCTTCCCTGGACGATTTGTTCCTACAGAAAACACGACAAGTCATTGACGATAATTTGGGAAACTCAGAGCTGGGTATTGTGCATCTCTGCCGGGCTGTGAACCTCAGTCACACCCAGGTATTCAGAAAGCTAAAGGCCCTTACCGGTGAAAACCCGACCCTTTACATCCGCAAAATGCGTTTGCGAAGAGCCTTCCATTTACTGAAAACCACGGATAGAACCGTCTCCGAAATCGCTTATGAAGTGGGTTTCTCAGACCCTAACTATTTTTTGAGGACCTTCCGTGAGGAATTTGGAGCGGCACCCAGAGCAATCAGACGATAACCAGAATCAGAGTTTATCCCGTACGCTCATCTGCAGGTAAGCATCCTTGTAGTCATACCAGGCGTCCTCAATTCCTTCATTTTCTATGGTTACGCGAAAGTTCCGGAAGGGCTTTTTTGAATTCAGGCTATCCAGTACCCGAGCCTTCACGGATTCATCTGTCAAAATCTCTACAAAGCCTTCCATGATCTTGTAGGACGCTCTGGTATCGGGTGGATCGAACTGAATATAAGCCGCTGGATTTGCATCCGTGATGGCCAGGACTTTTTCTGCCAGGTAATCATATTCATTATAACCTGACCGGTCCGGCGCGGGGTACGAAAGAATCTCCTTCGTTTCAAGATGCAAAAACACCACCTCGCCACAGTCGTTGAGTGACGCAATTTCTATGATGATCTCTTCCATGGATGCTTAATTGCTGTTTGATTTACCGATGATTTTCAGAAACAGTTAGGGCTTTTTTTCAATTCAGGCGCCTGATAACAAGTGCAAAGATGAATGTTTCCGGACATAGAAATATGCTTCGCGCAAAAAAATCAGCTTGGCTCTGTATAATGTACAAATAGCTGTTTTTCAACCCGTTAAAACAACCGTGTAGTTTGCTCTCAGCATCCGGATGCTAACATTTTTCAACCTGATGCAATCTCAGTCCAGCCTTTTGCAAGATGCGTGCAGGAACAAGGTGATCACCTGCCCCCACATTTGTGCCATCCAAATCGGCAGCATTGAAACTATAGCCGATAAGGATAACACCATCCTATGAAAAAAATCTTCTTACAGGCTATTCTTATTTAGACATTCCTTATCTCAGGCTTTTCACAAACGCTTCAGGCACAAAATCAGATTGCCGGAACAGTCCGCGATGCCAGCGGCAAACCGCTTTCCTATGCCACAGTCCTTTTATTGAATGCTTCTGACAGTTCCTTGGTACGAGGATCTTTTAGTTCGGATCAAGGTGCTTTTTCATTTGAAGGCGTTCCTGCCGGTGATTTCCTCTGCAGTTTTTCGATGCTTGGTTTCGAACTGCTTTTTTCAAAAAAGGTAACCTTTACGGAAACGGTCACCCGTAAAGAACTTGAACCTGTGGTGTTGCAGGATAATACTGCCTTGTTGAATGAAGTGACCGTAGTAGCAAAACGGCCATTTCTGGAGCAAAAAACTGACCGAACCATTGTCAACGTTGCCAACGCCATCACCAATGCCGGAGGCACAGCCCTTCAGGTTTTGCAACGCTCGCCTGGGGTAGAGTTAAATGCATTATCCAAAACTATTTCGCTCGCTGGCAAAGAAGGCGTAGTAATCATGATCAACGGTAAGATCTCCCGTTTGCCTGCGGAGGCCGTGGTAGACATGCTCTCGGGAATGAACTCCGATAACATTGATCCTATCGAACTCATACACACCCCTCCTGCCAATTTTGAGGCCGAAGGAAATGCAGGCATTCTCAATATCGTTCTGAAAAGTGCCCATGATCTTGGATTCAATGGCGGATATTCTGCAAAAGCCGGCTACGGTCGTGGCGAGAAATATGGTGGTGGCACCTACTTCAATTTCCGAAAAAACAAGGTCAATATCTTCGGAAACTATGATTATAATCTGAACAACAATCCGCAGGTTTTTGTCAATTATCGCCGCGTGGAGCAATCTGGAGATGGATTGGAAACAGAAACCAATGCTAACCGGCCCCATACACCCACAGCACTCCAGCGCGAACAAATTGGCATGGATGATCAGATGTCAAAAAAGACTGTGGTGGGGATTCCAGGAACGTTTTTTGATCGAAACTGGCAGATGCCCGGAGCCGAGAGTACCGCAAAATACTCCAAAAACGGACTCCTTCAAAGCCAGATCCGCATGCCAAATTCGGAGGCAAATTACACCCGGTCTTTTGCTGGAAACTTAAATCTGACTCATCCGTTTTTCAAAAACCAAACGCTCATTGGGTTCCCCGTATTTTTATCAGTAGAAAACTGGCAAAGGGTCAAACCCTAAACTTTTCCTACAGCGGTCGCACCACTCGCCCCTCCATGCGCCAGCTTTCCCCTGGCTTCGTATTTTTTGACCCTACTACTTTCCAACGTGGAAATACTGCATTAATACCCGCTTTCACCGATGCAGTAAAATTAGATTACGGCATCCAAGCTTGGCATTTCGGCCTTTCCTATGCCCTGACAAAGCAGCCCATCGGCAATGTAGTACAAGAAACGCCATTTGGCAGATAAAAAGGCCGGACGCCTGGAAGACTGGTCGCTCACTGAGTTCGTTTCGCCTGCCTGCACCAATACGGAGAATGATTTCGTCTGCCGCAACACCTATGTCGGCAATGCAGCACTTGCCGCACATTATGAAAGGGTTTACGATCCCAAAGAAATGGAATCCATTCTAAGCCCGGCGGAACTCGCCCTGGTGAACCGCACCAACGAGCTCCGTAAAATGGTGAAGGTGGAGGTTTGGTCAACTTCTGGTGGTGTTTGGGCAGAAGATGCTGATGCTAAAGTCAGGCTTTTTGTCTTTAACTATTTCAGTATCCCGGAAGGAAAAACCGGGGATGATCACAAAAAAGTGAAAATGGATATCTGGAGACCCATCATGGAAGCCCGGGTGAAAGATGGCAAAATGAAAGGTTGGGGGTTCTTGAATCTGGAATTACCTTTTGGTGCATCAATGCCTTACAGCCAGGCTACTGTGGATGGTTACACCGGAATGGAGCAAATGCTCGAGCCCTGGTTTGACAACTATTTCAAAAAAGTTCACTCGGGTAAGGAGATGAAGAAATGAATGAAACAAACCTCCGCTGTCTGTACCCTTGAAAAAGAAGAAGTACGGATGATGGTGGATCGTTTGGCTTGGGAATAAATGAAACGAATACGAAAAATCAGATCGTTTGAAAACTATACCCATGCCCTTCCGACTGATATCAGGAGGGCATTTTTTAATGCAAACTGATCGTCTGCACCTCAGGAATATCCTTCAGGATCAACTGAATGTGTTTGTTATGCGCTTTTGACTTGAATTGCTGGAAGATCTCCAGAATATCATGGTCAATGTAAACACTGTCTGTACCGATGATCTCTACCACCGAGTAATCCGGCAACTTATCAAGCAAGTTGGATAGACGTTTTTTGTTTAAAAAACTAACGTTCAGTGCAAGTTCTACGTAATAGTGAGGAATATGCCCTTCCATATGTTCCCTTACCACAAAGCCCGCCCGATAGGTATGTTTGATCAAAAAATAAATACTGTAAGCGACTCCAATCAGTACACCCACCAACAGGTCGGTGAATAATACCGCCACAATAGTCACAATAAACGGCAAAAATTGCTCCCGACCTTGTCGCCAAACAGCGAGAAACATACTCGGTTTCGCCAGATTGTAACCTGTGCGGATCAGGATGGCCGCCAATACGCAATAAGGAATGAGATTGACCAGATTGGTGGCCAGGAGGACTGCCAAAAGGAGCCAGACCCCATGTGTAAATCCAGACAACCAGGTTTTTCCTCCGGCTTCAGCATTTGCCGAACTGCGCACAATGACCGCTGTGATGGGCAAGCCACCCAGCAAACCACTCAAAAGATTGCCGGTGCCCTGGGCTACCAGTTCCCGGTTTTGCGGGGTGATTCGATTCTGGGCATCGATTTTGTCTATGGCTTCTATACTCAGCAAGGTTTCCAGTGTGGCTACAAAACAAATGACCAGCCCATTTTTCCAGATCTCTGCGTGCGCAGTCACCAGACCAAAATCCGGCAATCGTACGGAACTGAATATATTGGCAGGAATTTGGACAAACTGGGTCGCTTGTAGGCCCATGGAAGGAAAAAACTCACCTAAGGCCATTGCCAATAAAACGCCAAAAAGGACTGTAACAAAAGAGGTTGGAAGAAATGGGACATGTTTTTGCACCTTTAATTTCCAAACCCGCAACATAATAAGCGATAGGGCAGCAACCAATATTGCCCCGATCGTAATGCTTTCATAAAGACTTTGTACGTTGCTGAATACATGCCGCAGGGTGAAGATATTGAACAACTCATTCGACCAAAAATCAGGTTTGTCATATCCGATCAATGCCGGAATTTGTTTGGAAACCAGGATAATACCGATGGCGGCAAGCATACCTTTTATGACAGCAGAAGGGATAAAGTGTGTAAACCCACCGAGCCGAAACACGCCCAAAAGCACCTGTAATACCCCTGCTACTGCTACTGAAATAAAAAAGACATCCAGTCCTGAAGTGGCGATCACTGCCGCACAAATGGCTGTCAGGCCTGCTGCTGGTCCGCTCACACTCAATTGAGAACCGCTCAAAGGCGCTACCACTAACCCACCCAGAATCCCGGCCAGCAAGCCCGAATACACCGGTGCGCCGGATGCCAGCGAAATGCCCAAACAAAGTGGGAGGGCAACAAAAAACACAGTTCCACTGGCCCTCAAATCGTGTTTCCGGAATACAAGCCACTGATACCGAAGGTTCTTTTTCGAAAGGTATGATTTCATATGGTAAAGGTAAGGAGGATTATCAAGCGACCTTTTCCCAGAGCTTCAGTTTCAGATCAAAATCTGTATACCTGATCTCATAACTTCCAGGCACTTCATCCATGAAACTAAAATACGTGACCAGGCGGGTGCCTAGAGGCATTTTACTGAGTTGCTCCCGCATATATTGGGTGTAGAGGGTGTACAAAGTTTTATCTAAAGTCACAACCTGGTCCATTGCACTGTCCCGGAATATATTTTCATAAAATGAATTATAATAATATATTGCATCAAATGCCTCAAAATCCACCTCCGTTATATTGGAAAGTCTGAATTCTACCCGTTCCGGTGCATACATCTTTGCTAATTTAAGTGCCAGACGATGCAGGTTTTTCCGTTGCTCCACCCCGGTAAAATGCCCGTTGGTACATGAAGCTCCGATCATGCAAAACTTTCCAGCCCCAGAGCCGATATCCAGCACCCTGGTTCCGGGTTTCTGTACCAGATATTTGGCGGCCACCTGCGCAACGTGCACCGGAGTAAAGTGAAACTTGGAGATTATTTTATACCGAAGCGGATAGATCGAATCAAAGATCTCATCGAGCATTTCAGCCTCAGCTTTTTCATTTTCATTTTCAAAATGCATAACAACATTAATTTTCGAAGCGGTAAGCGATCCTATATAAGTGCTTTTCAGGTTAGTGCCGCATCCGATACAGGAATTCTGCCTACAGTCAGGCGGGTAAAATTAAGATGAATATCGCAAAATTAAAAAAGGTGGACCAGCTTGCGCCAGATCCACCAAAACCCTAAAAAACCAAATGAAAACAATCTAATACTGTAATTTAAGTGATTTTGATGATTTGAGTGACTCAGTTGCTTATTTACTAAACTTTAAAATATCCGTATCGCCATTTCCGCCACTTGTATGCTCAAAATGCATGAAATTAGTTTCAACTTTGATGATGCGCCAATCTTCTTCCAACTCAATCAGTGCACCGGGCACTGTGCCACTGAAATCGATCAGGAACTTATCCGTGCTGTCATCAATACCCGTAGACCAGGTGCCGGAATAAGTCTGATTTCCATTGCTGGCGCTCAGACTTCCATTGGCCCCGAGCTCAAAAGTATAGCTGGAGTAATTGCTGGTTTCGTCTTGTTTGTCGAAGAAATAAGTTACTTTCCAGCTGCCGGCAGCCGGCGTGACAGGGTTGCTGTTATTGCTGCTTGAAGATTTGTTGTCGCAAGCAGTTAAGGCAGCAAAGGAGATCAAAAGCAGGGCGAGAAATTTTTGAGCGAGTTTCATAATAGTACAAGTTGTATGTGAATCAATTTTTGTACTTCAAAGGTCAGATGAAGCCTGAAGCCGATCATGAAATACTGACTCAACCGGGGTGAGTGGTATCTGAAACCGGAATTATAGAAACCGAATGATTTCTATATTTTCTAAAGGGGGTACTAAACCCAAAATTTGGGCCAATGCTGACAACTTACTTACCCGAACAAACAAAACTGCTTAATTCAAAGTTGCCATTTTTCTTGATCGCATCAAAACCACCCTGGAGATAGCCCAGGCAATGGTCATAACCTACCCGTGCGAGGCGCATTACGGTTTCTTCCTCATGGCCAGGATCTGTAATGAGCAGGATATTCTGTTTCACATCCGGAATCATTGCACCGACCCATGGGGCAAAACTTCCGTCAATGCCAATGTTGATGCTGTTTGGAATAAACATTGAGCGGAAAATAGGCGGGAGGCGGTTGCAGTCCATCGGTTACCTCCTTTACAATTTCATCCCTGGTCATATCTGCTCGCAAGGCATAGTTGACCATTTTCTGATGCCCTAGAGAGTCGCTGATCTCCTTGCTCATGTTTTTTCCGCATGCAGAGCCGGCTCCATGCGCGGGATAGACCACAATATCGTCAGCAAGGGGCATGATCTTAGTACGCAACGAATCGTATAGCGTCTCTGCAAGTTGCTCCTGAGTCAGATGCGCTGCTTTTTGGGCAAGGTCAGGTCGGCCCACATCCCCGATAAACAAAGTATCGCCGCTAAATAAGGCCACATCTTTGCCAGTTTCATCGCGAAGCAGGTAGCAGGTACTCTCCATGGTATGGCCTGGCGTGTGGAGCACCTTGATGCTGACATTGCCCACCTGAAAGACTTCACCATCGGTGGCGATATGCGCCATAAAGTCCGTTTTAATTGTCAAAATTGTACGTTTGGGTACATAGCGGCAGTATTCCGAAGCCTGCTCGTGGGCACTTGGGCACCATCCTTGATTCGAGTGGAGCAGCAAGGCGGATAAAAATAGGAAAATTTTAATGACCCAAGCACCTGTGGAGGTGTTGGATTAGGGGTAGTGGTAAAAATATCGGGTAGATGGCCCAGACGCCACATAAACCCACCAGGCACATTTGGATCTGCTACAACACCTGTAAAAAGGTTGCGTACCGCATTCGTAAAAGTTCCCAGATTAGATATTTCCCCAGGTGTAACCCCAGCACCTCCTGCCAAATCGGCTTTTAAAACATCTACATCGCGTTTACAATCAAAATCTTCCTTACGAAAGGTAAAGTTTTTGTTATTACCTAGTGCCGCGTCCGGCCATTCAGGTGTGAATATGGCAGTCTGATTTTTCCTTTCTCTGCGTTGTTCGTCGGTTAAAATGTCCCGCATTGCGCCCTTCTCACGCCTTGATAAAGAAAAAATTTGCCTCCCCAATTCATACCTTAATGGCCGGGCGCGGCACTAGTGCTGAAATTCCAACATTAATCCGAGTATTATCGTTAAAACTTAAATATCGGTTACATTCGGCAAAATTGAAATCTATACTTGTACTGGTTGCAGAGGTACCTGCATTGAAAAGTAGGGGGCCGTTAGCGGTATGTTCAAAAACATGATCGGTGATTTGAAAACCGCTACTTCCATCTATTTGCACACCAAAAAGGCAGTTTTTGAAATTGTTGTTAGATACCTGAAGAAAATTGTAAGCATCTGAGGTGACACTGGTAAGGCAGTTTTCAAAACGATTTCCATTGGTTGATAAAGCACCTCCAACAACTGTCAACGCAGCAAATAATGGGCTATTTGAACAGATGAAACACTCGGTGTCTCTCCGAGGTCCAAGGATATTTCTCTTCGAAAGCACATTGATTGCCATTGTCTTTCGCACCTTCACACTATTTTTCAGCCCTTTTGCAATCAATATATATTTTCGCCGTGTGTTTCAACGTTTTGGGACCAATCTATCCCTTTGAAAGCCTTTTTGTAGCGACCTTTACCCTGTTAAAATTTCCCAAAAACATCTCAAGGTTCACGAGCAAGTTTCAAACAGTACGTTTAGGAAACGAATCCCTAAACTTTGGACCATCAGACCAACCATCGATCTAAAACAAATCCAAAACCACACTCCTTCTATCATGTTCCTTCGGAAAAGCATTCCAGCGCTCCTCTTTCTGCTCTCCGCTTTTGCGCTTTCAGCGCAAGAAACAGCAGTGTACAATGAGGCCAACTTAGCCTACAAACGCGGTGTTGACTTTTTTAATCAAAATCTTTACGGCATCGCACAAAAAGAATTCCGCAACGCGATGGACCTGCTTCGTCCGGCCAATGAGCCGGAATGGAAGGCTATCAAGACCGACGCAGAACTCTACCATGCCAAGTGTGCGGTGCGTATCGATCAACCGGAAGCGGAAAAACTCGTGCTCGATTTCCTGCGCGAAAACTCGCCTTCTGCCGTAGCCAGCCAGGCAGCCCTTGAAATTGGCGATTATTACTTCAACCAAAAACAATACGAGAAAGCCCTCACGTATTATGACCTCGCGCCCAGCGGTTCAGGCGCAGCCCGGGATGAAATTCGCTTTAAACAGGGGTATTCCTACTTTGTAACCAAAAAATTCGGGTTGGCGAAAACGGCCTTTATGCCCCTTAAAGACAACCCTCGAAACGAGTGGTATGAGCCTGCCAACTACTACTATGGTTGTTGCTCCTTCTTTGAGGGCAAATATGACGATGCTGCCAAAGCCTTTACCCGCGCCGAAGCTTCTCCAAAATACAAGGCTAATGTGCCTTATTACCTGACGCAGATCTATGCCGCGCAAAAGAATTACGATAAGGTGATCACTTATGGCGCTCCGCGTGCCAAAGATGCCAACGTAAAGAACCGGGCAGAGATCAATCAGTTGGTCGGACAAGCCTATTACGAAAAGGGCGACTACAAAAACGCACTGCCATTTCTGGAATTTGCGGCCAAAAACGGCGTGGCACTCCGCCCTGCAGATTATTACCAACTGGGGTATGCCCAGTACCAAAACGGACTTTATAAGCCTGCAATCCAGAATTTCGAAGAACTTTCGAAGCAGGATAGCTTGCTTGGCCAAAATGGTTTGTACCACCTCGGCGACTGTTACCTGCGTGTGCAGGAAAAAAACAATAAGTTCAATGCACGCAATGCATTTGGACAGGCTTCCAGCATGAATTTTGACAAGTCAGTCAAAGAAGATGCCCTGATCAACTATGCCAAACTGAGTTATGAACTCAAATATGACCGGGATGCGATCGAGGCGCTGCAACGCATCAGTCCACAATCCAAACATTATGATGATGCACAGGCCCTGATGAGTGAGGTATTTCTGAATACCCGCGACTATGATCGGGCGGTTTCCACCCTGGAAAATGTAAAAAACCGGACCGCTCGACTGGACGCAACCTACCAGCAAGTAGCCTATCTGCGTGGGCTACAACTCTACCAAAACAACCAAAAAGAGGAGGCACGACGGTATTTCAACAAGTCGCTGCAGTTCCCGATCGATAAAAAGACAGCCACCCTTTGTTCCTTCTGGATCGGAAGCATTTCCCACGATGCCGGTGAATATGCCATCAGTAAACAGCATATGAGCAGTTTTTTTGCAGCGGCGAAGCCTTATGCAAGTGAACTTCCGGAAGAAAGCAACCTGAATATGTGCAACTATATTCAAGGTTACAACCATTTAAAACTGAAGGACTATAAGTCTGCCAATGTCAATTTCCGCGCGTCAGTAGATGGTTTTAAAAAGAGTTCTAGCCGTAACGGACAGATCCATGCTGTGGTGTTGGGCGATGCGGTGCTCCGGGCGGGTGATTGCTACTTCAAAACCAATCAATATTCCGAGGCGATTACCATGTATGATGAAGCGATCAAGAAAAAATATGAGGGTTTTGAGTATGCGCTTTTCCAGAAAGCCGTCATAAAGGGCTTACAGGGCAACAAACAGGAAAAGATCCTTTCGCTGGAAGACCTTATTCAGGACTACCCGAACAGTCGGTATACCGACGAAGCGCTTTTTCAATTGGGTGACACCTATTTTGAATTAGATCGGTATGACAAAGCCATTAAGGCATTCCGTACCATCGTATCAGATTATAAGGGAAAAAGTAACCTCATCAATCCGGCACTGCTCAAACTGGGTCTTATCTCCGTAAATCAGGGAAGCAACCAGGTGGCCATCGATTATTATAAACAGGTATTTTCAGGAAATCCAGAGCCGGAAGAATGCAAACAAGCTTTGGATGCCCTCCGCGAGATCTATGTCAAAGAACTGGGAGATCCTGAAGGTTACAATCGTTTTGTTGAAACCGTTCCCAACTGCGGAGGCATGAAACCTGGCCAAGGTTCCAGTGGAGAAGCTACAGCCTTCGAATCGGCAGAATACCAATACAATCAGGGACGCTACGACAAGGCCATTGAGTTGTTTACGAATTACCTCGCGAAGTATCCAACCGGTAGCAATGGACTTGCAGCCTACTACCTGCGTGGCGAAAGTTATTCTGCTCAGAAACAATTTGAGAAAGCACAAAAAGACTACGCTGCTGTGATTGGAAAAGGGAACAGTAAATTCCTTCCAAAAGCCGCTGAAAAGGCTGCCCTTATTGCGCTCAACACTACCAAGGATTATGGTCAGGCGTTTGAATATGCCCGCAAATGGGAAGATGCTGCTGTAACGGAGAATTCCAGATTTGACGCCCAACTGGTGGTATTACAAGCAGCCTACAGAACCAACAATTCTGTTTCTGTAACGGAGTATGCCAGTAAAATCAACAAATCCCGCCTTGCCACACAAGAGCAGCTGGCTATCGCCAACTTTTACTCCGGCAAAATAGCCTATGACAAGGGCGACTATGCCAAAGCTTACGCGCCCTTGCAATCGGTAGCCACCAATAGTTCGACCGAGCTCATGGCAGAGTCTTACCACTATCTGGCTCAAATCCTTTACCGCCAGCGTAAATATGCAGAAGCCGAAGAAATGATCACGGAAGCAAATAAGGCAAGTGCTGGTTACGACGATTGGATCGCCAAAAACCTGATCTTGCTTTCCGATGTATATGCGGATCAGGGAGACAAAGTTTCGGCACAGGCAGCACTTGAAAGTGTATTGGAAAACTATGCCGGGGAAGACAAAAGTATCCTCGAATCTGCCCGTCAGAAATATGGCCGGCTTACAGGCGACAAACCTGTCCTGAACAACACCTCGGAAAAAGGGAGCAAGACGCTGCTGGATCTGGATGAAGAGAATTAATCACTCCATCCTCTGGTAAGCATATTATCAAACATCAAATCAACAGAAAGAAATGTCAATCATACCGAAATATCTGCTCGCCGCTTTTGTTTGCATTGCCTTAACGCAAGTGGCCATTGCCCAGAAAGACCTGGAAGGGGATAATGTTACCGTTGTCAAATCCTTTGATGCGCAGCTTCTGGAGGCCAATAAGATCAATGTGCCCCCTACCCTTCCGGCCTTGGATACCAACACACAAAAGCAGACCTATACCGTTCCTCCGCACCCTTCCAACATCAAATATGATCCACCCAAACTACGTCCTCTGGGGATGAAGGCTGCACCTAAAGAAGACGCTTACAATGGTTTTGCAAAGCTCGGTGCAGGGGTGCCCAATACCCTTTATGGAGAAGCCGGTTATTTTTTCAAAGCTGGCGAAAAATTTGATGGAAAGGTTTGGCTCAAACACCACCGGTTCAATGCCGAAAAAGCCGTTGAAAATCAAAGGTTTCAAACGACGGAAGCTCTGCTTAGCACCAATATTTTCTTGTCGAACAACCTGGCCACTCAGGTCAACATTGGTTATACCTATGACAGGGTGCAATTTTATGGCTACGCTGACAGCCTTGATTTTACGCCGGAACGTACCCGGCAGGATTACAAGATCCTGGATCTAGGTGCAAGACTATACAACAGCAAGCGTACTGATTCTGACCTGAATTTTTCGGTCGCCCCCAAGTTTTACCTGCTCAACGATTACTACTCCAACAAGGAAAATCATTTTGAGCTCGGACTTTCGGCCACCAAATGGTTCAATGAAAAACACGCACTGCGAATCAATATTCGCCCGGATCTGACGACGTTTGAGGACACGGTTGAGCAAAAACTCAACAACATCTACCTGCAACCTTCTTTCACGATGCACTTTGACGCGCTTCAGATAAAGCTGGGAGGCAATTTTGTAAACAATCGGGACGAGTTCAGCATTTTTCCGGATGCTGAACTGACCCTTCGTGTCTGGGGGGATGGTATTCAGGCCTTCGCAGGCATTACGGGAGATCTGCGCAAAAACACCTTCCGTAGCCTTTCTGAATACAATCCATTTATCCAGATACGAGGCTCGAAGTTGCGCAATACCCGCTGGGACAACTACTTCGGTGGAGTAAAAGGTAATCTTGGTTGGCTTGAATACAACGGGCAGGTCGGTTATTCGAAAGCATCGGATCTGGCACTTCACCAAACCCTGTTTACCACGGAGGGAATCACACGTTTCCAGGTGATTTACGATACGGTCAAGATTTTTAACATGCAGGGAACCGTCAAGTTAAAGCCCATCAAAAATCTGACCATCACCGGCACCTACAGTCAAAACGTGTATGACACGCAGACCACGGAGACGGCTGCAGATGAGCTTTCTCCATGGGGCCTGCCTGAGATTGAGGGCGATTTTGGAGCGATTTATACGATGCTGGAGAACAAAGCATCCCTCAAGGCTTCTCTGCACATGGCAGACAGGATCACCTTCCTGAATGAACTCGGAAACCGCGAAAAAAGCAAAGCGCTGTTAGACCTGAGCATTGGCGGCTCGTACTATTTCACCAAGAACATTGGTGTTTTCCTCGACATCAATAACCTGCTCAACAACAAACGTGAGCGCTGGTATCGTTACCCCACCATCGGAACCAATTTCCTGGGTGGATTTGTGGCAAGGTTTTAATTTTTGACTTTGACAATGGACGTTGGATTGTGGACACAGAACAAGTGGTGACCATCATCCAACGTTCTTTTTTTAACTGCCAAATCACTATTCCCAGATTTAATCTTCCTTCATACATGAAAGCAAGCAGTATTCCACAGCACGAATCCACCTTCCGTCAATCTGGTATTGATTCTAGCGGCACCAAATTTATCCTCACCGACGAAACCGTAAACATTGGGGACAAAGCGGGTGGTAAAATCACCCTGGTAGATTGCCGCAAACAAGTGCCCGATGATTCGTACTACTTTTCGGAAGAATTTCCGAAGGATCGAATCGTCTTACACTACACTGCCGGCTATTTGAAAGGTGACATTGCACAACTAAGTCGGAGCAGTGTAGAAGTATCTGTACCTTTTGTTATTGGCCGGTCGGGGTTGATCTACAACCTCTGGAAATCAAAATATTGGTCCTACCACCTGGGGCCGGGCGCGGTAGGCGGCAATACCCCCGGAAGTCAGCGAAGCATTGCCATTGAGTTGTCAAATATTGGATTTTTGAAGAAAAAACCAGGGGGCATTCTACACACTGTCTACGGGACGGATGATATTTATTGCATGGAGTCTGAAACTGCTTATTATCAAAAATTGCCCACAGCTTATCGTGGAGAGCGGTATTACGCCAAATTCACCGCGGCCCAGTACAAATCGCTTAATTTGCTTTTGCGCTACCTGACTGCGCGGTTTAAAATTCCGAGAACGATACTTGCCCCCGTTAAACGATATGAGGTTTTTGGAAACGCCGCCGAAGCGGAAAATTTCAAAGGCATTTGTTCACATGTCAATTTTCGTCCGTCAGGAAAATGGGACATCGGCCCTGCTTTTGACTGGGAGCAGGTGACCAAAGGACTCAAGGTGGGTGTTTAATTTGGGCAATGTTTTTTCTGGTATCTCATGACTACAGCGGTGGTGAATTGAAAAAGTCTACCACCCTGTTCACGATTTTTCTATAAAAGCCATAAAGTACCAAACCCACCGCTCTACTTTTACCCTATAACGGTATGAACGGTAAACAAAACGAACTCGACGATTTCCGCAAAAACCCCAATGGTGTTTCGGCTGGACTGTATACCCAATGTCGTCCGAAATTCATCGGCTGGGGTAAGGAAAACACCCGGACCAGCAACCATGACCTGGCCGATATTTTTCAAAATGCGGTCATCATTATGATGCTTAACCTGGAATCAGGACGGCTCACTGAATTGGCGGGCACGCTCTGTACTTACCTGTTCGGGATAGGCAAGAATCTGATCCGCGCCTTTCGGCGCAAACAGGATCGGATGGGTCTGCCTGGGGATGAAGCTTTCCCGATCACCAGAGAATCTGACCCTGGTGCAGAGGCCCAGATGATTGCGCAACAAACAGAGGAGCAACTCTGGGCAAAGGTTGATGCCCTGGGCGAACCCGGACGTAGCCTTCTGGTACTTACCTATCGTGAAGGGCTAAACAGTCAGGAAATTGCCGATGTATTGGGCTATGCCACACCCGAGGTCGTGCGACAGCTCAGAAAAAGGTGTCTCGACAAATTACGGAAGTAAGGATGAATGAACAAGTTCATTTTACTTTCTAACGATGAACGAATCAAAAAACGCGCTACCGCGCCATTAGAATGGGAAACCGAGCCGAACAGCTTTTAGAATCATACTTTGCAAACTCCATTTCTCCCACGGAACTCGAGGAGTTAAGGGCATTGGCCGCTGCAGACGCCGAACTGGCCAATGAAATTGCTTTCCAACAGCGTGTAGCCGCCTCCTTGCTCCAAGGTGCTCTGTCCAATAGCATCCAGGATCCTGAATGGAGAAATGCTGCTAAAGCACCTGCTGCCGGTGCTATAAAGGTTTCCATGTTCCCTCGATATGCGTACGCAGCTGCGGCGGCATTCGCACTTTGGGTGGTTGCGTATATTTTCCTGATGCCGCCTGATTTGCCGGCATTGGTAGTAAAAAACACAAAGGAGTATCCCAATAAAATGAAATTCAAGAGCCTTGGCGAGGAGGCTCAGGCAGTACCTGAAGCAGTGAATCAGGCATTTGGCCTTTATGATCGCAAAAAATTCCGGGAAGCTGCAATGGCCCTCCAGCCAATTGTGGAGGCCAATTCTGATCGGATGGATTATCGTTTTTACTGGGGGGTGTCCCTGGTAAATAGCCAACAGTATGCTGCAGCGGTCACTGCACTTACACCCTTGGTACAAGGTTCTGATGAAAGGAAAATACCGGCGCAATACTACCTTGGACTCGCCTGTGCCGGCTCCGGTGACCTTACCTGTGCCCGGCAGAATCTACAGGCATACGTGGTTTCCCCGGAAGGCGTGACCTATCGTGAACAGGCAAAAAAAGTATTGTCGGCACTCTAATTCAGGATCACCACCTTCGTTATGATCGCATCGGGCTCATCAAAATTTGCCTCACTGGTTGCAAAGATCATATAAACACCTGAGGCTGCTCTTCTTCCAAGATAATCCCGTCCATCCCAGACAGCCTGTCCACCCAGGGCTTTACCCTCATAAACAAGGTGTCCTGCAGCATCCGTGATCTTTACGTTTGCATCTCGAGCCAGGCCATAAATTGCAATAGGGCCATCATAACCGGGCTTTACCGGATTGGGGTAGGCATAAGCCATGGGGCTATTGACGCGCCCACCTTCCGTTGCTCCGGCCCGGAGCGAAATGAGGCCTTTTTCTGTCCCGATCCAGGCCTCTCCGGTAGCTGGATTAATGGCAATATCTGTGATCGCATTATCAAACAGCGGACTGTTGGTATTCGTAAAACGAGCTACCTGAGTGAGCGCATCAGGTGATTGAACAAACACACCATTGGTCGTACCAAACCATTTCTGGTTCGCTCCATCTATCGCAATGGTCTTTACATCTTCAGTTTCCAACAAATAGCCATTGAAACCATCCACACTGACGATCCTGCGGCGGCCTTTGCAATCTTCATCAAACACATTGGCGCCACATTCGAAACTCACGGCACCCTGTTGTGTGCCTACCCAGACATCACCATCCAGGTCTACTGCAAGACAGTTTACGAAATTGGTGGGCAAAACGCTGTTGGCCGTGGTTATGACCCGATAACGATCATCGGCGGGACTATCGAGGTCAGCTCCAGAATCATAAACCAAAATACCCGCGCTAAAAGCAAGGACGAACCATTTGTATCCATTTTGGTCCACAGCCACCTGGAGGAGGAAGTTGTTAGGCGCTCCATTAAAATTAGCCAATGTACCGTCTGCTTTTAATACTGCAACAGGTGAGCTTGAGCCAAAGTTGCTAATCCAAAGGTTGTTGCTTTGATCAAAAGCCAGTCCTCCAATGGCCGTGCGATTGCTACCTGCATTCCCTGCGTTTTGGAGAATGGAATTGGATTTACTAAATCTTTTCTCGTATTCGCCATTTGTAAACTGGAGCAATCCGCCTATGAAACTTCCCACAAAAACCTTTGCTTCAGATGGGTGCGGAGCTACTCGCCACATATCTTTAAAAGATTCTTCAGCATCCACAATAGCAGGGGTAGTCTTTTCTGACCAGCGACTCCACACACCATTTTTAAAGGAATAGACCCCATCTCGATTACCATTGATGCTAAGGTCGGGCTTTGGACCGGGGGTTGCCACGAAAGTGGTCCCATCGCTGCCAAAAGTGATCTCCGAACTACGCTGAGTATATGGCGAGTTAAAAGAAAAGCGATCACACACCCCCGTATTCAGATCAAAATAGCGGAAATCATCCGCCAAATCGGAGAACCAGAATTTTTTTGTCCCGTCCTCAATACCATAAAACGGGAACACGGCATCGCAAGTCCCCTGGATCTCATAGCGCGCACCACTGGGCTCTAAGTAGTCAACTACACCAAATCCAAAATTGCTGTCATCACCCCAGCCAATCATCAACCCGGCACCTTCTGAACTCAGATATTTGACGGTACGCGTTGGGTGATTGGCTATTTCGGTTACGGTGGCGCCATCATATTGCAGGAATTTTTTGGCTGCTCCCAGCCAGAGCTTACCATTCCAGACACTCATACAATTATAGGAGATATTGGCTGGAAAACCCGTTGATTCACTCACTTCTTCCCAACGGGAAAAGTCGGCAGGGTTTTCATCATTTTCAGGAAGACGATATATCCCGTCTTCTGTGCCCGCCCAAATAAAGCCATTGTACAAAGCAACCGATCGAACAGGAACGTTTGTAAAAACCGTGTACTCCGCCTCCGCATCTTTTAAATCAAATTTCAGGATCCCAAAGCCGCAAGCGAAATAGGCGATCTTGCCATCGAAGAATACGTTGTAGATCTGACGGTCTCCCACAATATTGGGGTTCTTCTGAATGATCGGCAGGTTGACCACAGAGCGATCCGAAGGATAAAATAAGTCCAGGTTGCTATTGGTATATGCCAGCAGTACCACATCAGCAGCAGCGTTGTATCTGATCAGGTTCATTCCAACCTCACTGAGACCTTCTACTTTGGTGATAAAGCGTGAGCTGCGTTCCGCTTTGTCTATTTCTACTACAGCCCATTCTGTGGCATAGTAGATCTTATCAGCGCTTTGCGTCACGTACTTAGAACGTTGCCAGGGCAGATGCTGACGCCATTCGCCTATCGCCAGCGGCGGAAAAATGGTGTCGGTTTGGGCAAGGTTATTTCCCAAAGATGATACAAGAAAAAGGGAAAGAAAAAGTGGTCGCATAACTATCATGCTTAGGTTTGAAGGTATAGGAGGGGCAGGGGTCTGAGCTAATTGCGGGAATGGTGCTTGTCCACGGGAATGGGTTGCCTGTAGACACAGACTTTAGGTGCGCCCACAAATACAAACCTGGCCCAAAAGCGCTTATCGGTACATAGATCCGGACTCCAGATATTCCCATACAGCCTCTGGCACCAAATAACGGACGGATTTTCCGTTTTTGATACAATCCCGAATATAGGTAGCAGAGATGTCGAGTGGCGGCGTTTCAAAAATGCGAACCCGGGGATGGTCGGCAAATTCTCCCAGTTCGTAAGAAGGCCGTTTGTACACATAAAGATCGTAATCGGTCAGAATTTGCGCGTAGTTTTTCCAGAGCTTGAGTGAGCCGAGGTTGTCAGCACCCATGATGAGCACAAACTGGTGTTCAGGGTATTTTTCTTTTAAAAAGGTCAGTGTATCAATGGTATAGGAAGGCTGTGGCAGCCCGAATTCCACGTCGGAAGCCTTTAGCCTGGCATTTTCTCCAATACCCAGACGCACGAGATGCATCCTGTCATGGTCACGTGCCAGGGTTTTCTTAGGTTTGAGGGGGTTTTGCGGACTGACCACCAGCCAGACACGGTCGAGATCCGTCTGAGTGGCCATATAATTGGCAATGATCAGGTGCCCGATGTGAATGGGATTGAAGGAGCCGAAGAAAAGGCCGATTTTCATGGTTGCTATTTTCAAAGGGCAAAATTAGGAGAAGATCCGGGTAGTTTTTCAAAACATTTTATTTAAAAATATCCCCTCCCATCCGAACTTTCTACCTTTGCAGTGTGTCCCTGATTATTTACGGACATTATCAGTCCACTGACAAAAGGTTTCCATGTCCTATTTAGACGAACTCAATCCCATACAGCGCGCAGCGGTCGTCAATATTGAAGGTCCCGTGCTTGTGATCGCAGGCCCGGGTTCCGGCAAAACCCGCGTACTTACGTATCGCATCGCGCACCTGCTCGAGAGCCATGTACCGCCCCGTGAAATACTTGCCCTGACCTTTACCAACAAGAGTGCCCGCGAGATGAAGGAACGCATTGAAAAGGTGGTGGGCAGCTCTGCACAACAGGTTTGGGCTGGTACTTTCCACTCTGTTTTTGCACGGATCTTACGCTACGAAGCAGAAAAGATCGGCTACCCATCTTCCTTCACGATCTATGATACGGATGACACCACCAGTGTGCTGAAGGCGATCATCAAAGAAATGAACCTGGATCCCACGGTGTATAATCCATCTGCCATCCGATCCCGGATCTCCTTGTGTAAAAGCAATCTGATCACGCCACCGCTTTATCGGCAAAATGTGGAAATGATCGCGCAGGATCGGGCCGCCCGCAAGCCGTACATCGTGGATATTTATGAAAAATACATTGCCCGATGCTTCCGTTCGGGCGCCATGGATTTTGACGATCTCCTGTACCAACTCTACCGCCTTTTTCAGCAAAACCCTGACAACGTGGTGGACAAATACCGCCGTCGTTTCCGATATATCCATGTGGATGAGTTTCAGGATACCAATTTTTTGCAGTACGCCATTCTGCGCCTCCTGCTGAAATATGAGGGCAGTCCGGAAAACATATTCATTGTGGGCGACGATGCGCAGAGTATTTATGCATTCCGGGGAGCTACGATCGACAATATTCTCGATTTTGAAAAGGATTATCCCAATTTAAAAACCTTCAAACTCGAACAAAACTACCGAAGTACGCACCACATTGTTGCTGCAGCCAACGAGGTGATCTCTCATAACCGCAAGCAGTTACAAAAGACCATTTGGACCGATCGGGAGGAACGCCACAAGATCAAACTAATCAAATGCATCACCGACGATGAAGAGGCCCGCCGTGTCGCAGATTTGATCCTGGAGCAAAAGCACCGTTACCACCTGCCCAACTCGGAAATAGCCATCCTGTATCGTACCAATGCGCAGAGCCGGAAATTTGAGGAACACCTCCGGCGAATGAACCTAGCCTACCGGGTTTTTGGTGGAATGTCCTTTTATCAGCGCAAGGAGGTAAAAGACCTGGTAGCCTACCTTAGACTTGCAGTGAACCCACGGGATGAAGAAGCCCTGCGCCGGGCCATCAATTTTCCGACCCGGGGCATCAGCGATACCACACTTGAAAAACTCAGTGCCGTTGCTGGTGCCAGCAATATTCCTATGTGGGAGGCCATGTTAAGCCCTGCACTGGATGTCACTGATCGCGCTAAAAAGGCCATGGCAGGCTTCCGGAATATGGTAGCAGACTGGCAACGCCGGGCTTATAGTGAATCAGCCTTCAAGCTGGCCTCAGAAATACTGCGCAAATCCGGTCTCTACGACCTGCTAAAAAGTGATACCAGTCCGGAAGGCATCGGTCGCTTAGAAAACGTAAACGCTGTACTGGATGCCATTTCAGAATTTGCAGATTCAAATCAGAATAGTAGCAATCCGAATGCGCCCATCGCTGAAGGCGAATCGCTGATTAATACGGACGGATCACTGGCTGCTTATCTTCAGACCATTACGCTGCTTACTGATGCGGACGAGAAAAAGGAGGGCGATGATTTTATCACCCTGATGAGCGTCCATGCTGCCAAGGGTCTGGAATACAAAAGTGTTTTCGTGACAGGGCTGGAAGAACAACTTTTTCCCTCCTTCATGTCGCTCGAAGATCCCAAAGGCCTGGATGAGGAGCGCAGGCTTTTCTACGTCGCCATCACCAGAGCAAAGGAGTTTCTGACCATTACATTTGCTCAGAATCGCTATCGCTACGGCCAGATTAGGGCCAACGAGCCTTCGCGCTTTCTGGAAGAAATCGACCTGAAAAACTTTGACCTGGTGGGAGGTATGGGAGCTGCTCGGATCGGCACCCCAGCGTTCAATTCAGCGCAGGAAGGGAAATCATCCCGCGGTGCAAGTGTGAGCGGCAATTTTGCCAACCCACGTATTTTAAAGATGAATGCGCCTGCAACCGCAGCGCTCGCTAATTTTCAGCCCTCCCCGATAAGCGATCTAATTGCAGGGGTGACGGTAGCGCATCAAAAATTTGGAGAAGGAAAGATCGTCAGTGTAGAAGGCCCTAAGGAAAACCGGGTCGCCACCATCCAATTCAGAAACGATGAAATGTCGGAACGCCGGATCGTTTTAAAATTCGCCAAACTCCAAGTGTTATGATGTATGATGTATGATGTATGAACTATGATGTATTACTCCGAGCTTGAGATTTTCTATACATCATAGTTCATACATCATACATTTAGACCGCCGCATACGGAGATCACCTGGCCGGTGATGTAGGCTCCCATGTCGGATGCGAGGAAAATACAGGTATTGGCAACATCGTCGCCGGCACCGAGGCGTTTAAGTGGAATGGCTGAGAGGTAGCCCTCCTTTGTTTTTTCATCGAGTGCATCGGTCATTTCGGTTGCTATAAAGCCAGGGGCTACTGCATTGCAGCGAATGCCACGGGATCCGTATTCTTTCGCAATAGATTTTGAAAAGCCGATAATTCCCGCTTTAGAGGCCGCGTAATTCGCTTGTCCCTGCTGTCCGAACACACCTACCACTGAACTCATATTGATGATACTTCCGCCGGTGCGTATCATAGGCTTAAGGGCGTGTTTGGTCATATTGAACACCGACTTAAGGTTGGTCTGGATCACTTCGTCCCATTGTTGTTCGGTCATCCGTAGCATGAGGGTGTCCCGGGTGATTCCGGCGTTGTTGACCACAATATCAAGTTTGCCAAAGTCCGCCAATACCTGAGTGATCAGGGTTTCGGCTTGTGCGAAATCGCCTGCGTCGCTTTGATAAGCTTTGGCGGTATGACCCAGCTCAGCAGCGAGTTTTTCAGCGCGTGCCTGAGATGAAGCTGATACGTATGTGAAAGCCACTTTGGCCCCTTGTTCAACAAATTTACGAACCAAGGCTTCGCCAATGCCGCGCGAGCCGCCAGTGATGATGGCTATTTTTCCGTCTAGTAATTTCATTTTGAATAAGATTGGTTAGTAGGCTTCATGGGTTGCTTAAAAATGCAAAGTTAACATTCTACCAGATTCACCGAAATATTAATGGCCAGGCCTCCATCTGCCGTCTCTTTATACTTTGTATTCATATCTGCAGCGGTTTCTTTCATAGTTTTGATCACGGCATCCAAGCTTACCTTGGCCTTACTCGGATCTCCTTCCAGTGCGATTTGACAGGCTGTTATGGCTTTCATTGCCCCCATGGTATTGCGTTCGATACAAGGGATCTGCACCAGGCCGCCGATGGGATCGCAGGTCATGCCAAGGTGGTGCTCCATTGCGATCTCTGCCGCCATCATGACCTGATCATGATTTCCGCCCAAACATTCTGTCAAGGCTCCCGCTGCCATGGCTGAGGACACCCCGATTTCTGCCTGGCAGCCGCCCATGGCAGCCGAAATGGTTGCACCTTTTTTGAAAAGGCTGCCCAGTTCGCCGGCCGTGAGCATAAACTTCACGATGTCCTCTTCTACAAATGAATCACTGAAACAGACATGGTACATCAGGACAGCTGGTATCACGCCTGCAGCTCCATTGGTTGGGGCCGTGACGACGCGACTGAATGCTGCATTTTCCTCATTGACTGCCAATGCAAAACAGCTCACCCATTTCAGGATCTCCTGAAAAGTAGCACCTCCCCTACTGATCTGACGGACCCAATCCTCCACATTCCGATAAGGCTTCCCATTCAAAAGTTTGCGGCTGAGCGGCGCAGCACGACGGGTTACTTCCAGGCCTCCAGGAAGGATGCCGTCTGTATGACAACCCGCGTAGATACAATCCCGCATTACAGTCCATATTTTCATCATATCAGTGCGGATCTGCTCGGGACTGCGCCAGGAAAGTTCATTTTCCCACACGATATCTGATACGTTTTTACCCTCTTTTTCGCAATAGATACGCAGTTCTTCCGCCATATCGATGGGAAATGGCA
>JBILHS010000137.1:0-13071 GCA_044350425.1 Saprospiraceae bacterium
TCCGTCCTCTTTTGTTCTTTTGCACCAACAATGTCAAAACCAGACCCATACGCCGCCCTCCGAATCCCCGACTATCGGCGCTTCCTGACCATGCGCCTGATGACCACTTTGACCGTACAGATCATGTCTGTGTCTGTGGGCTACTATGTTTATGAATTAACGAATGACCCCTTGATGCTGGGCTTTATTGGCCTGGCAGAAGCCGTACCAGCCATAGGGATCAGTCTTTGGGCCGGGCATCTGGCAGACAAATACAATCGGAGAAATCTATTGGTCGGATGTATATCTGTCCTCCTGCTTTGTTCGCTTGCGCTGCTCATGGTGGCCTTGAGCCAGGCGAAATTGAGCACACCGACTCTGCTGGCATGCATTTATGGGATCATGTTCTTTACCGGGATCGCGCGGGGATTTTTCAGTCCGACCAATTTTGCCTTTTTACCACAGATTGTAGATCGGGGCAGACTCCAAAATGCAATCAGTTGGAATAGTAGCACTTGGGAAGTTGCCAGTATCACTGGGCTTGGCGTGGGTGGACTGATCTATGGATTTGGAGGAGTGGTTGCAACGTTTGCTACCATGAGTATCCTTTGTAGTGTGGCCCTGATCATTATGTTACAGATTACTTCCAGGGCAGTACCAGCCTTTGACCGCACGGAAACGGCATTGACTCGAATCCGTGCGGGGCTTGACTTTGTTTTTAGCAAGCAAATCATCATTGCTGCAATCGCTATGGATCTGTTTGCGGTTTTTTTTGGTGGGGCTGTGGCCATGATCCCTGTTTTCGCTAAAGACATCCTGAAAGTGGGACCTGAAGGGGCCGGGCTACTCCGGGCTGCAATGGCAGTCGGGGCGATCTCCATGGCTATTTTCCTGGCCCATCGACCGCTCGGTAAGGGTGCCGGCAAAATTATGATGGTTTGTGTTGCCGGTTTCGGCTTGTGCATCATCAGTTTTGGCCTCAGTACCAGCTTTTACCTATCCTTTGTGATACTGGTACTGGCGGGTATGTTTGACGAAGTCAGTGTTTTCATTCGATCCGCATTGGTGCAGTTTCAAACACCGGAGCACATGAAAGGGCGGGTTTCTTCGGTAAGCACGATCTTTATCACCTCCAGCAACGAACTGGGTGCCTTTGAGAGCGGCTTGGCTGCGCGGGCCTTCGGGACGGTCCCTTCGGTTGTATTTGGCGGGCTGATGACCCTGGCTGTAGTGGGCATAACCTGGTGGAAGGCGCCTAAATTAAGAAATTATGCTTTCGAAGGCGCCAAAGAGAGTGCGGATGATTTTAAGGAAGGTGAAGCCATCGATGGTTGGTTGACCAATAAAAAAGACAAGGATGAATAAATCTACTTATCCCCTTGTGTAAAAAAACGCATCAATTCAGGGGTATCGCCCAGAGAAGTTCCAACCCTGGGCGCTGTAAACTCCGTAGGTGATATATCCAGGGCTATGGGCGGGCTGTCAACTTTCTGCGGTACAAAAGCTGCGGGTGCTGTCAATGGTTTTTCAAGATATACGATCCTTTCGCGGTTAACCACCCTTTCGCGCCAAACGATCTTTTCCTGCCATACCGTGTCTGTTCGGACCTTAAATTCGGTGATAATTTTTTCTGACACAGTTGCAGGCTTAAATAACCATACCACGCTGATCCCTAAAAACAAACAGGCAGCCATTGCCCATGCGGGTACTTGCGCTGAAAAGCTTCTGCTTAGCCATGAAGGTTTGACCTGTGCGGCCATGCTTTCCAGCAATTGCGCACGCAGGCGTTCAGATGGCTGAACACCGGCGTCAAGCTCCGGCGCAGCCTGTAAAACTGCGCGAAGCTGCTCATAGGATGCTTGTGACATCTCACTCAATACAAGATCACGTTCCCTTGTATTGAGTGCGGAAAAGTCTTTTTCCCTGGCAAGCAATTCTATTTTTTCCTTCATGATCCTGATTTTTAAAAAAGCCTGAAAACACAACACAACTTTCCACCAGCCCCTTGAAACTTGAAACTAAATACTTGATACTAAATACAGAGTCAATACTGCTCAGTTTTCCAGAATTCCATCTGTCCGGCCACCTGGCGCAGCGCGTGATGCAGCCTGGATTTTACGGTACCTTCCGGGCAATCCACGATCTCTGCGATCTCTGCAACCGACAATTCCTCCTGGTATCGAAGCACAAAACACTGTCGGTGGGCATCACTTAATTCATTGATGCTGAGGCGCAAATGTTGTTCAAAAAGCACTTTATCCATCTTTTCGGGTAAATGATCTGCCCAGACATCCTGGGCGGTCTGCTTCAATTCAGGGAAAGGAGGACGGCGGTATTCATTTTTACAAAGGTTGGTTGCCAGCGTGTAGATCCAGGTCCGAAAATTTCTTTCCGGGTCAAACAGATGGGTTTTTTCAATGATCTTGAGGAATATTTCCTGGGTAAAATCTTCTGCCTTGGCTGCATCCCGCCACAACATCCTGAAGAAGAAGCGGTACATCCGCGGGCTGTACCGGTCGTACAGCACCGCGAATGCACGCTCGTTGCGCTGAGCGATCGCGCGCATCAGTGCTTCGTCTGTGTAGTCTGTGTATGTTTGGCGGAAGATGTTCATGGATTCCGTTCAGACCTAAAGATTGTATTATTCTTCAATCACTTCCATAAAGACCCGAAAACCAACTGCCGGGCTGGGGCCTTCATACGTTTTTACGGTGGATATCTGACCGTAATATGGGATATCCTGCCAGCTACCTCCCTTGGTTTTGCCCGGTTCTGCAATCATTTCTGCAACATTTCCTGATACCGCGTAGAGTCCGAATTTATTGGGGAAATAGGATGCTGCGGGGACTGTAAAAAAGCCCCCATCGTTGGAATCAACTTTATACGGATATCCTTTGCTGGAATCGCTTGCGGACTCTGTGGAGGAGGCATTGTCCACGGATGCTGTGATTGGAGTCGTTTGAGAAGGACAATCCCCACAAGGTTCTTTGGAATCATAATTGCCCAGATAACAACCTTTAGAATTCCGCACATAAAAACCACCAGGCCATGGATAGGGATCATCTTTCAAACCACCACGGGCCGCTGTCATCCATTCTGCTTCGGTGGGTAGCCGGAACAAAACTTTTTTGAATTTCTTTTTTTCTGAAGAGGCATTGTATACCTGGGTTACCCAGGCGCAGTACCGTTGGGCGGCCTCATGAGAAATATTCTGAACTGGAAGTTCTGGTCCATCTGGGTTGCCGTGCCTGAATATTTGTTTGGCTGGTAAACTCTGAAGTTCTTTGGGCAACAAGGATATCCAGTCTGTTTTGCCGGTTTTGCATACGTCTAGCTGTGTGTAATCCTTGTTCTTTAACAAATCGGTCAGAAACATCTCGTATTGGCCATTGGTCAGTTCCGTTTCTGCAGCATAAAGCTTTTCACTGACCTTTTTCATGGTCTTCTCCATGGCCCTTGGAGTAATGGCGGTCAAAATCTCGCTGGCTGGCTGTTCAGGCTCAAAAAACGCACGTACCTCCGCTTCGCGGTCTGCTGCCCGGGCTATACGCAGCGCCAGGTTTTGAAGTCTGTCTGCCTTAAAACTTTCCCCCGCAGTTGTGTAGTGCCGGTGCAAAAGCAATAAGGCCGGGATGTAGTTCAGATTTACACGAGCAACCGCAGCGAGATCAGTCTCCGGTTCAAAGTTGAGTTCAAGATAATCCGTGCGGAAGCGGTTTTCAAAATTGTAACGCAAGATGGCCACATTGTCGAATGGGCTCGAGCTGAATTTGAGCGCAAGTCCCGTAAGATAGAGTTTTTCTTTGTCTGCCTGCAGCAGGTTTTTGTTGGTCATGCTGCCAAAATAGATCGGCTTGGTGGGCAGGTTTTTTGCGTTTTTCGGATCCAGGATCTGGACTAAGAAATCACGCATGGAGCAGTCTTTAGGAATCCAGAAAAGGTCTTCCAGTCCAATCAGATACGCCCGATACTTTGGATCCTCCAGCAATTGAAAACTGATCACGTTGACATCCGGGCGTACTTCCAGGGCATACTGAAGCAGCATGGCCGGGTAAGTATCGCTTTCTTGCTGGGTGAAGAGCAATGCATTTTGTTCCACAGACATCAATGCATTGTAGTTCCAGTTGAGTAAGCCTGTAGAGTATTGACCGCTGGCGTACCACTCTTTACAGATGGCAGCGACCTGCTGCCGATCACCGGCGGTTTCGGCCACTCGAAGTCGATTTTCAAAATCACCTGAGGAGGCGAGCAAGGGAAAAAATAGCCCCGTAAGCGCATAAAGCAGGGCGGTGAGCATGTGTTTCATAGACTTAATTTTTTAGATGCTGAACTTGGAAGGATTGGCCAGGTCTCCAAGTCCATACTTCGGTGAATAGATAAGTCTGTTTACACATGAGTTGGATGGACGTTCAATATATTGGATTTTTTTTCAAAATAAAAAAAGGCACGAAACCCTTAGACCGGGTTTCGTGCCTTTAAGCAAGGAGGCTGATTGAAATTAATGGGTCACGTGCGCTTTGTAGGCGTCTGCATCCATCAGACCAGCAAGGTCTGCAGGATTAGCAATTTCAACTTTTACGATCCAGCCATCACCGTATGGATCACTGTTCACGAGGGATGGATCTCCCGAATCGCTCACTTTTGCATTGAATTCCAACACTTTGCCTGTAATGGGCATAAAAAGGTCAGAGGTGGTTTTTACAGCTTCTACAGTGCCGAAGATCGCTCCGGCCTCTACGGTGGAGCCGACTGTTTCTACTTCGATATACACGAGTTCGCCAAGTTCGCCCTGAGCGTAATCAGTAATGCCGACGTATGCGATGTTTCCGCTTTCGATGCGGACCCATTCGTGATCTTCTGTGTATTGGCAATTAGCAGGAAAAGACATTTCGTAAATGTTAAGTGATGAATGGTTAGTGACTGGTGATTTTGGATGGGCAAAAGTAGCATTTCAGAAAATTGGCAGGGAAAAAATTTGTCCAAAAAACAGCTCATAGACAAACAGGTTGGTTTTATCTGGGAATGGCTTGTCCGTGTAGGCAAAAGTGTCCGTTCTTTGGCCCATAAATTTGAAAAACGCGCACACTTCCACATCAATATGAAATATACACCACTCTCCCCCGAGCTTTTCAAAACCAACCGCAAGCGTTTTACTGCCGAAATGAAACCCGGCACGGTCGCCATTTTTAACTCCAACGATCAGTTTCCGCGCTCCGGTGATCAATACCACAATTTCCGACAAAATGCAGGTCTGTTCTGGCTCACGGGCATTGACCAGGAAGAAACCATGGTGATCCTCTTCCCCGGCTGTCCACGCGAGCAGCATGAAGAAGTGCTCATCATCCGTCGGACCAACGAACACCTGGCCGTCTGGGAAGGACATAAGTATACCAAAGAGGAAGCCCGAGCGGCATCTGGCATCGACAAGGTCTATTTCCTGGATGAGGCGGAAAAAGAGATCAACGAACTCATTTTGCTTTCAGAGGGCATTTATCTCAACCTCAATGAAAACGACCGGTTCCTCTCTCCTGTGGAATACCGCGATCTGCGTTATGCACGGGAAATTCAGGCGCGTTACCCCGCGCACACCATTCACCGTGCGCAGCCGATCCTCAAGCGACTCATGACAGTAAAATTGTCCTGGGAAGTGGATGCCACGCAACAAGCCATTGACATCACTGAAAAGGCTTTCAAACGCGTGCTGAAATTCGTTAAACCCGGCGTCTGGGAACATGAAGTGGAAGCAGAGATCATCCATGAATTTATCCGGAATCGTGCCACCGGGCATGGTTACACCCCAATAATCGGCTCAGGTAAAAACGCCTGCGTGCTGCACTACATCGAAAACAACCAGCAATGCCAGGATGGAGATGTACTGCTGATGGACTTCGGTTGTGAGTATGCCAACTACAATGCCGATCTCACCCGCTCCATTCCGGTCAATGGCCGCTACACCAAGCGTCAACGAGCTGTTTACGATTCGGTACTCAAGGTATTGAAAGGCGCCCGGGAAATGTTGGTTCCAGGCACTAAATTTACCGAATACCACAAGGAGGTAGGCAAGATCATGGAAGGCGAATTATTAGGCCTCGGACTGATCACCAAAGATGACATTGCCAAACAGGACAAAGACTGGCCGGCGTACAAAAAGTACTTCATGCACGGCACCAGTCACCACCTGGGTCTGGATGTACACGATCTGTTTTTCCGGTATGACACCTTCCGTGCGGGCAATATTTTCACGGTAGAACCTGGCATCTATATTCCCGAAGAGAACCTCGGGATCCGCATCGAAAACGACATTGTGATCACCGAAACCGGGAACATTGATATGTTTAAAAACATCCCGATGGAGCCTGAGGAGATCGAGGACTGGATGAACTAGGGAATGTCCAATGTCCAACAAGAAATTTCCAATGTCCAAGGAGGCTCCGGGCTAACGATCCCGCTTGGAATAGGTGTTTGATGAACACAAATTCCAAGCGCAACGCCCCACTTGGACATTGGAAATTCCTTATTGGATATTGGACATTTTCAATACCCCTGCATGATCCCCTTTTCTATCGGGGGCACGCCGCGTTTCAGCCAACTTGGCTCTGGTGCATCCATCAGGTAATGGTCAAAGAATTGCTGCATGCGTTTCTGAAAATCCACCCGATTTTGAATTTTTACCGGCCAGTGGGGCTCATCGTTGTAGTTCAGGAGCCAGGCTGGTTTGCTGAGCCGGCGAAGTCCGGAAAACAGCTCGATCCCTTGATACCAGGGCACCGCGCCATCCTTATCGTTGGCAAGAATTAAAAGCGGTGTTTCCACCTTGTCTAGTGCGAACAAGGGTGAGTTTTCAATATATTGCTTGGGTTTTTCCCAGAGTGAACCACCGATCCGGCTCTGTTGATGCTCATACTGAAAGGCCCGGTTCAAACCGGATTCCCAGCGAACGCCGCCATAAGCCGAAGTCATATTTGCGACCGGAGCACCCGCTTCTGCGCAAGCAAATAAATTGGTACGCGTCACAAGGTAGGCTGCCTGATAACCTCCCCAGGAATGCCCCTGTAAAGCGACGCGTTTGGGATCTACAAAGCCCTTGCTGATCATAGCTGTGACCCCACTCATGATCGCGTCATAAGCGGATTCTCCCGGATAACCGATGCGATAAGGGATATCCGGGGCAAAAACGAGATACCCTCGGCTGGCATAAAACGTATAGTTGATCTGGGAGCGGCCAAAATCCGGTGTCCGGTGGCGATTTAATTCATCCGAAAGCCGCTCGTAAAAGTTTACGATCATCGGATATTGCTTTTTCGGATCGAATCCTTCAGGTTTTACCAGCAATCCTTTGATCTTTTCGCCGGTAAGCGAGGTCCATTCCACCATTTCTATGTTACCCCAATTGTATTCCGATTGTTGTGGATTGGTATTGGAAATGATCTTTTCCCCCTTGGAAGGGGAAGCAAATATCAGATCTGGAAAGGTGAGGTAGTTCTCTTTGGAGAAGAGGAAAGCATCTTCGTACCGGGCTTTTATGACATTTCGGGTATATGCAAACCCTTCTCCCCAGTTCTCCTTAATAAATGGCACCACAGGGCCTTGTTTTGAAGTGCTTTCTGAGGGCAGATTCAACCATACATAACTCTCTGATTTTGTCATGTCGTTGAAGCGATGCATGAACATTGGTTTATCAGGGGTCACACTTCGCTCTTCCGGATCCAGCCTGATATACCTGAAAGTGGTTTGTGCGGCACGGCCATTGGTCAGCCGCTGTGGTTTTCTTTTCCCGTCAGGATCCATTTTCCACACATCGTATTTGTCATAGATCAACATGGCTTCATCTCCGTCCAGCCAGGCTGCCAGGCCATGCTCGTTGGGATAATCCGGCACATCTGTTTCTTCATTAAAAAAAGGTACAGAACGATTGTCCGTTACCCTTGCAATGGTTCCGGCACCTGCATTCCAGGCAAACCAAGCCGTATCAGAATCACTCCACCAGGCAATATATTTACCCGCCGGAGAAAGTCTGGGATTGCAGCGCAGGTCTTTGACGATCAACTTCTTATCGCCGGTTTCAAGGTTCAATGCATAGAGATCTTTGTGCGGGGTACCCTCGGAAGTAAGATAGGCGGTATAGGGCTCTTCGTTAATACCCAGTGCAAGACTTGCATTGCGCTGCTCCTGGAATCGGATTTCTGGTAAATCAGGCGATCCAATGGGAACAAAATCATTCTTATTCGTGTAAAAAATTACCGGATACGAGCGTTTGCGCTCATTCTCCAGACGGATCTCTTCCTGCGTATACAAACGCTTGTCATTCCAAGCCCAGACTTCAACCTCCACAATTTCCTCTTTCAAAAGCATGGTATCATTCAATACCGGTGGTGGAGCTACTCCAAAATATAGTTTGGAGCCATCGTCAGAAAAAACCGGACGGGCATTTTCACTCACCCCCCAACTTGCCTGGGCCTGATTCGTGATCGGTTGGTTGGCAAAAGTAACTGCATA
The DNA here is from genome assembly GCA_044350425.1 of Saprospiraceae bacterium. Classification (GTDB taxonomy): domain Bacteria; phylum Bacteroidota; class Bacteroidia; order Chitinophagales; family Saprospiraceae; genus M3007. The sequence continues at coordinate 8,476 of JBILHS010000137.1, forward strand.
CTTTTTGAGGAAGCCACTTTGAGGACTTGTAATGACTTTCGCAGAGTCCCGCTCACTGTGCCAATAGCTCAGCTGCCAGGGTCGAATCCGGGCTTTAGAAGTGTCCAGATCAGCTACAAAAGCGGCCTGGCGGCCATAATCATCCAGCGAAAGCTGCTGAAACTTCCCTTTCCCCCGAAGAAGCGGTCGCAAACTGTACTGATCCAGATCAATCAGATAAACCCCGTTTTGCAGCACTTTAGGATTGGCGCCAAAGGGCAGTGTATCCCCTTTTCCGGTCGCGTGCAGGAGCAATCTGGGGCCTCGTTTGGCCAGGGTATACTCTTTGACATAGGCAATGGTATCCTGAAATCCTTTGGTCAGGCTGCGTATGATCAGTCGGTAACCATTGTCCTTATCTTCCTTTTTGGGGGACTTTTTCTTTGCTTTTGCGCCTTCTTTTGGTGGTGAGGGTGGTGGCACACTGGATGTTTTTAAGGTATCAGCCTTTACGGCGGCTGTGTCCTTTTTTGGAGGGACTGGTTTCTCCATTTCCACCTGAAAAGCCAGCCAACCGCTCCATTTTTCAGGCATTGAAAAGTTTTTGAGCCTTGGGATCTTTTCAAGTTTCCCATTGGTCAGATCATAAACACCCAGGGTATCTTTAGGGAGATCTTCATCCTTCACTTTTTTGCGGCGAAGTGCTTTTAGGGTATCTAATGCCGGTTTAATCTTAAAAACCAGCCATTTGGAGTCGTCGCTAAATTGGGCCTCAGTACTGCGCTGAAAAACCACCGTTGTACCAGATGCTGCATTCCAAAGGTGAAGCATTGGATCCCCCTCGCTTACAGGTATTTGCGCCCAGGTAGCCCAGGCTCCGTTATTGGAAAGTTTTTGTTGCTCTATTTTCCGCCATCGATGTACGTCGTCATGATCAAGGGGCTTTTTATTCTGAGAAAAAACGGTGCCTGTGGAAATGAGGAGGATAAAAAGGAAGATTTGCTTCATAGGTAAGCGCATTTTATAATTTTGAATTTTGGGTTTTAAAATCAGGGCGTCCGCGTCATTTTCCAACGTTTGTGGCTCCAAAGCCATTGTTCGGGTTGTTGCAGAATATCTGCTTCCAACTTGCTTGTGTATGCTCTGGTAATGTCCATTTCAGCCACTTCGGATGGATTCGGGCAAATCTCCGAAAATCTGATCTCATAAAACCCTCGTTTTCCCGTTCTCTGAATGAGATAGTAAAGTACAGGCATGTTAAATTTACGGCCAAGCACGTCAGCGCCAGGAAGCGCTGCGGTGTCCTGGCCAAAAAAATTTACCCAATGTGCACTCTTTCGGCTGCTGGGCGATTGGTCTGACAATAGTACAAAAGCGGAAGGAACTGATTTTCGAAGGGCCCTAAACAGGTCATCCATGGCTACCGTAGCAGCTCCGGTGCGGGTTCGGGCATGGTCCAAAAAGGCATCCATGGATTTATTACTCAAAGGTTTATACACCAAAACCGCGGTCCCGTGCAATTTCAGAGGCATTGAGAGTCCGGAGTATTCCCAATTGCCGAAATGACTGCCGGTGAGTAATACACTTTTACCCTGATCGAGGTAATGATTCACTAACTCAGGGTTTATACAAATCGCCCTGCGTTCTATCTCAGCAAAGGAAAGCGTAAAAGACTTGAGGGTTTCCAGCGTGACATCTGTAAGATTTTGGTAGGTAGCACGCACCAGCTTCAGCATTTCCTGCTCGTTTTTTTCCGGAAAAGCACGTTGCAAATTTTTAAAAATCACCTTTCGGCGGTACCCAAGCACTTTAAACAGGACAAATGCCAGGACGTCTGAAAGGACGTACAGCATAGGAAATGGGATCAAACGAAATATCTGGAGCGCGATTCGAAGCATTTTTGAGCTGGAGTAATGGACCGTTTCCGATCAACGCTTGGGCAACATGACCCAAAGCCGGCCAAAACTATTGATTTTTCGAGCCTCTTGTAGCCCTTTTTGGCCAATTCCACAATAAAGGTCCATACGTTTGGTGGTAAGAATACCGCCACCTCTATCCTGGGCAAACAAGATCCGGTAGGTATATCCCTTTAAGTGACCTGCAGCATCCAGGTCCGGAAGTTCTGCCAACAGCGTAGCACCTAAGGGGATGTATTTCAGGTCAACGGCGATCGAATAGCGCGGGGTAAGTGGGAAAGACCCTGCGCCCAACACCTGATTGTCTACTTCCTTAAAAAAAACATACGATCCGCCCGTCCCACGAACAGATTGACCAAAGCCAAAGTATTTACGGTTTCCATCGGGGAATTCGACCAGACAATTGCCTTGCAACTGAGCATTGCGCAGTTCTTTTTTGGATCGAAGCCAGGCCAGTTCGAGCCCCAGGCCATCCAGGGCGCCAGACTCCACGGCAGCAGGATTGGGAATGCCCGAGGCTGGTGCTTTTAACATGGGCACTGGATGTTCTGGCGTTTTTGATTTAGCCGCATATACCACCGGAGTATAATACCCCGTCATACGCACCCGATCTTTATGCAGGTCTGTTTTTACCTGATAGAAATCAAATGTCGTGAGTAACACACTGGGGTCCAACAAGTTGATGCCTTGTAAAAGTTCAATCGTGCGCTGCATTTCAGCTTTTTGTATGCCGGATGCGCCATAAGCTTTTACCTCCTTCCGACGGAGGTAATTGGCCTGTTCATACATCGCCTGTAACAAATCAGGTTCAAAGGTCAGGTAAGGAGTTGTATCCGGAATGCAATGCACCAATACTTTAGAAGCAACTTTCCTTGGACCCAATTGAATTGCAGGCATGTCTGCAATGGACGCGGTATCGCCGGGGGCAGGCATTGCAGGAACCATGGTGGAAGGTTTTTCTGCATTGTTTTCTGACCTGCTGCCCATCGCCCAAATCGCTGCAAGGCAAACGATAAGCACGATAAAATCAGTAATGACGATGCGTCTGGCAGTGATCATACTCAGGGAGAGGGACAGTCGAAAAGTTGGCTTATTACGCGCCTTGCCTGGACCGCAATCCATGCGCGGTGAATAGGCTCAGCAGTTAACGTTTTGACAAATGTAAAGAGAAGGGCGTGAGCTTAGGTAGTGTTTAAGTGGTTTTGATAAAAACTCATGCGCCGAAGTGTGTAAGACTACGACTAAGTAAAATCTATATTCAAACGCGTCCCGCCAGCCAACTCCGAAAGGCCTGCTCCACACCTGCTCCATTCCATTCCGCCTCCACATTATCCAGATTCAGGATCTCCCTGAAAAGTGCGTTTTGAGCATCATCTTCCCGGAGCGCAACATGGTAAGGTGTATTGCTGAAAGTCACCATAGAATACACCGGAAGAAATTCCTTCGGGAATTTGGCATGCAGATCAGCCGCTATTTTCTTGCGCAATAAGAATTTTGGATCCGATACTAAATCCCTCATTTCAATAAAATTCCGTTGGGCCAGCTCGGCGATCGCATTGCCGTCTTTTACCCTGGATTCTGCAAAGGCCGGGATCGTTTTGGACCAATCGCCACCCATTTCATCGAGCATGGCGTCTAATATGGTGCAGTCTTCAAAACCTGCGTTCATGCCTTGTCCATAAAAAGGTACGATCGCATGGGCCGCGTCGCCGAGCAATAGAATACGCCCCTGCCATTGCCAGGGCGAACAATTTACGGTAACCAGCGAAGACGTTGGATTGGCCCAGAAATCCTTCAACAAGGTGGGCATCAAGGGCAAAGCATCGGGGAAAAAGCGTTGGAAAAAGGCCAGCACATCTGCATCGGTTTTTAAATGCTCAAAGGAGACCTCGCCTTCAAAGGGCAGAAACAAAGTGCAGGTGAAACTCCCGTCTGCATTTGGAAGGGCAATCACCATATGGTTGCCCCGCGGCCAGATATGCAAGGCACTTGGATCCATTCGGTGTTGGCCATTTTCTAGTGGCGGAATGGTCAATTCTTTGTACCCGTGCTCGAGATAGAACTGGCGGTAATTGAAGCGATCCGTCCGCTGAAGTACATTGCGCACGGCGCTGAATGCCCCATCGGTGGCAAAAATGAGCGGCGCATTGATGGTTTTTATCTCCTTTGTTTTCAGATCCTCGAACGTGATCGTAGGATTGTTCAGGTCCACATCGGTGCAGCGGTGGTCAAAGAAAAATTCTACATTGGGAAAAGTGGCTGCGATGTTCAGCAATTCCAGATTGAGTCCGCCGCGGGAAACAGAATAAATGGCTTCTCCTGCTTTGCCATAGGCTTGAAAGGTGAGTTCCCCAGATGTGCTGTGCATCATACGTCCAGGCATTGGAATGGCCACTTTTTCGATCTTTTCGCGGATACCGGCCTGCTCAATGGCTTTCCAGCCACGTTCGCTCATAGCCAGGTTGATGCTCTTGCCACCAGCATAACCAGCGGCACGCATATCGCTCCGACGTTCAAAAACTTTTACGTTGTATCCACGGCGAGCAAGAAAAACGGCCCATAAAGAGCCCACCAGTCCTGCGCCAATAACGATGACGGCCTCCCCCGACCCCTCCAATTGGAAGGGAGCATTATTTTTTTTCATGGCGCGAAAGTACCTGTTGGACGTTAAAGTCTGCACAAAAAATTACAAATATCAAAC
>JBILHS010000121.1:0-16128 GCA_044350425.1 Saprospiraceae bacterium
ACCTCCAAGGATCGTTTTTTGGTGGTGGACACCGATGAGGAACTCAATCTGAGTTTCAAATTGAAAGAAGCTCCGCCCTGTCTGCGCTCAGGTGGTATCGTACTCACAACAGAAATGAATACCCGGATAGCCAACGCCACCATCCGGTTTGAACATCGAAGCTCCGGAGCCATCGAGACCGCTCGTACTACTCGTAATGGAGAATTTGATATCTGTCTGCCGAGAGATGGAGAATGGGTCGCAAAAGTGGAAAAAACCGGATTTCGAAGTGAAACTTTCCGGCTGACCGCTGGTCGCTCTGCTGCAGCCTATGAAGAAGTGCGTTTAAAACCAACGGATGAAGGTGTGTCCATTGCTGAAACCATGCCACTTGCGAGCGGCCTGATGGAAGGCTCTGTCTTCATTCTGGATAAGATATTCTATGAGTACAACAAGACCACCCTCAATCAGGGTGCCGTCCGTCATTTAGAAACGCTCATTAACTGGATGAAAGCTTATCCTGAAATGGAAGTGGATCTGGTGGCACATACAGACGTTCGGGGTGAAGCTCGTTTGAACCAGGAATTGACCGACGTTCGCGCCAACAATGCCAAAGTGTACCTGATCAATAAGGGAGGAGTTGAGGCGCACCGGATCATTGCATATGGGAAAGGGGAAACCGAACCCCGCAACCATTGTACGGAAAGTGCTGAATGCTCTGATGAGGAACATCAGCAGAATAACCGTTTGGAAATCAAGATCAGGAAGCTAGGGGCACCTAAGCAACCTTAGAGTTGAAAGTTGAGAGTTGAAAGTTAAAAGTTGAGCGTTAAAAGTTAAAAGTTGAGCGTTAAAAGTTGCAGCTTAAAAGTGTCAAGTTTGAAGTTGAAAGCTTCGAGTACCAATTTTCGTTTTGGGCATGTCCAACTTGGAACTTGCAACTCCAAACTTGAAACTTTTAACTTGTTGCTTGATACTACCGTTTCCCAGCTTTGTCAAAAAAATGCCATGCTTTCGCCCTTTGCGTGCTGTTTAAAGCTTTCCTTGTAACTTTGCAAGCGGTAAACAAACATACCCCACGGCCATGTTGCTTCGTTTAATAATTATCCTTTTACTGGGCTTCCCACTATCGCTTTTTGCCTTTTCTGGCGAACCAGACGATAATTCGAAAGCAGACACGGATGGGCCTCATGTTTTTTACCGGGGCAACAAGATCCAGGTAAAATACATCTTGCGTCGGGATACCGGTGTTATTGCAAAAACCCTTCATTTTAACGAAAAGAAAGACCTTTCACTCACTTGTCAGGTTCCAGAAACAGGTGACTCCTTTTCTTTCCTGCTGCGTGACAACCTGAACACATCAGCCACTACCTACCCTACCCCTTCCAGATTGCTTGCACTCTCCGACATCGAAGGAGACTTCCTTGCGCTAAAAACCATGCTTATCGGCGCTAAGGTGATGGACAAGGCATTTAACTGGAGCTTTGGTGACGGTCATCTGGTGCTGCTGGGCGATTATTTTGACCGTGGAACTAATGTAACAGAATGTCTTTGGCTGCTTTACAAGCTCGAAGCCGAGGCTGAATTGGCAGGAGGCAAGGTGCACTTTATTCTGGGCAACCACGAGATCCTCAATTTACAAGGCAACAGTACCTACGTTCGCAGAAAATATCTTGAAAATGCGGATCTGATGGACGAGGAATATAAGCACTGGTTTGACCAAAACTCCGAGTTGGGACGCTGGTTGCGCACCAAAAATGCCGTTGAAAAAATTGGTGATTATGTATACTGTCATGGGGGCATCAGTCCTGAACTCGCCCGCACCAGCCTCGGATTAGCTGAGATCAATCGTATTAGCCGGTCAAACCTCGGAAAAGCCGATGAAGCTATCGTTGATGTAGATGCGAAGGCCATTTTCGACCTGAAAACCGGCATCTTCTGGTATCGTGGAGTGGCTAAAAATCTCGTTTCCAAAGAGGAGGTCATGTCGATTTTACAATTTGCAGGAGCAAAGCGGATGGTCGTTGGCCATACCATTCACCCCGACTTAACCGCACTTTATGGCGGACGAGTGATCTGTATCGATCTCTACCATGAGGAAAACATGAGAATGGGTTTTATGAAAACGCTTTGGGTAGAAGAACAATTCTGCTATACGCTGAATAGTACAGGTGAAAAATCCTCCATATACAGTGTCCCTTTCCCCACCAAAACGGAATAGATGTATGATGTATGATGTATGATGTATGATGTATGAATTTCGTTGGCCTTTTTACCACAGCCTATACTTGTCTAGTTTAAAATTCAAGTACAATTCTTCTGCACTCTCTCTGTTGTCACTTTTTTGTTTAGTATCAGCACCTGCTTTAATAAGCACCTTAAAAACACTTTGAAGTTGTTGAATTAGAATATTGTCGGTAAAGTCCGTGCTTGGATTGTCAAGCATTTGCCGAGCATCCATTAATGCCCTGTGCAAACAATTGTTACCATAGGAGTCAGATGCTCTTGGGTCTGCGTTTTTACTCAACATAAAGTTTGTGTCGGCTCCTTTTTCTATTAAAAGTCTGGCGTTTTCAAAGCGTCCCGTCTTGAACGCAACCTGAAGTCCAGATTGTCCATCATCTTTTTTGGGTGGTGCAACATTACAAATAGTCAAATATTCCGGGTTATTGTCCAAGAGTTCAGAAACCTTTTTAAGGTCACCGTCCGAAACAGCTTTGAAAAATATTTTAATGTCCGTTTTTGTCATTGATTTTTTTGTTGGTTCGCTGTTTAACGTGACTCATATCATATTTCATACATCATATTTCATACATCATACATCATAGTTCATACATCATACATCCCAAACAGGGCTAGTTGATTCTGTGCGCGAACGAGATTATGTTGGGGCGAAGAGATCTTGTAATATACATCGCCTGCAAGCCAATCTGTCAGGAAACGCAGGGCCTGTTCTCCGATCATCCAGGCTGCACCCAGCATTAAGTTTTCCCGTTCTGTTTGGGTCAAAAAGCTTCCGGTTTGCTCCAAAAAGCCTTTCGTGAGCGCATCCAGAACATCAGGCCGAAGGCTGGGTTTCTGGATTGAATCTTCTGCCTGATCCGGCGCAAAGGTGCGGACCATGTCGCCAAAATCAGAAAGTATGGTGCCGGGCATGACGGTATCCAGATCAATAATGGCAAGGGCTCTTTTTGTAGTTTGGTCAAACAGTACATTTCCAGCCTTCGTATCATTATGTGCCACCCGTAAAGGAAGTTCACCTGAGCTTTTCAGGTGGCTAATTTGATCAAAAACCGGTTTAGCAGCAAACATGGCTGAAATTTCCTGCTGCGAATCCTGAACCCTGTGGACCGGGTCCGCTTTTATTACCTTTAAAAAAACATCCCAGCGTCGGTCCGTGTCGTGAAATCCAGGAATGGTTTCAGCAAGGCTCTGTGCAGGAAAATTGCTTAGGGCCCTGGAGAAGGCTCCATAAGCCCGCGCGGCTTCGTAGGCGATGTGCGGATCTGTGGTTCCCTCCGGAGTAAAAGAATTTTCGATGAATGAAAAGGCCCGCCAGTAGTTGCCATCCGCATCTTTTCTGATCCACGAGCCATCCTGAGCTGGTAACGGTCTGGCGATCTGATAAGGATAGTCTTGTGTACTCAGATGCTGACATACCAGCAAGGTATTGGCTGTCACCAGCTCAGGCTGCTTGAAAACCAAATGGTTGAGCCGTTGGAACAAAACCCTTTGTGGTACGCCGTCCAACTCAAATACGAGTTGATACGTATCGTTGATATGTCCGCTTCCGATGGATTTTGCGCCATGAAAATGGTCAAACTGAAAAAAAAGACGCGCTATTTCGATCATATTATTTTATACGAATCAGATCAACTCCTGACTCTCGTACCAGTCTGTTGAGTTCCGGGAGTTCATTTGCTTTGACAGATCTCCATTTTGCCAGTTGCGTATCGGTAAGTCGGAACAATAATTCCCGAACCTCCATAGCCTGTTGGGTGGGTGCAAAGTCCCCGTTAACGGTCTGACCCATTAGGTTAGCAAGCTTGTCGTTGAGGCGCACCGGAAAATTGAGCGGATCCTGGCTGCTGCGATTCTTCGTCTGATAAATCGCTTCTTCAACACTGGTCATGGTAGAATCCATTTTGGCAGCCAGATCTTTGATTTTATTGAATTGATCCCCTTTTGGCAGCTCTTTCGTGATTGCATTCACCTGGCCCCGTACATTTCGGATCTCTTTGATCGCCCGGTGCGCATCTGTGAGCTTGCTACCTACCGATTGAACAAAATCAAACTGTTGTGCATAAACCTGCATCGTTGCACCCGCACGCGGATCAGGCAAAATTGGGAAAGACTGTTCTTCCGTTTTTCCTGCTGCCGTGAGTCGGACCCGGTAGTCACCGGGTATAGCCTTTGGGCCCTCCAGATCATAACTCCAAAGGATCATGCCTTCAAATCTCTCCGCATCAGGATAGCGGTGATTCCAGCCAAAACGATTGCCTCCGGCCTTCAGATCCGTCAGTTTACCACCCTTTTTTTCCCAGTTGACAGGTAATTTTTGATTGGAAAAAACTTTGATGGTGTCTCCATCTTTTTCCAGAATGACCAGCACAACGGTATCCTTTTCAGTCGGTTTGTTTTTTAAATAAAAATGGGTCACCGTGCCCTCGGCATGGTTCTCGCCACTGGTTTTAGAGCCTTTTGACGCCCCGCCCCGCATACGGTAAGCCGGCAAAGGCTGGAAAAGATGCATGGATTTTTTTGCCAGATTTCCTTTACTTAGAAAATCCGGTGAAGCAACGATCTGATGTAAGGGTGTGAGGTCATCAATCATCCAGAAGGAGCGGCCCTGGGTAGCCGCAATGAGGTGATTGTCTTTAATGGTCAGGTCGGTGATTGGTACGATAGGTAGATTCTGCTGGAATTTCTGCCAGTTGCGCCCCTCCGTAAAACTGATATACATGCCTTGTTCTGTCCCTGCGTATAAGAGTCCGGCTTGTTTTGGATCAGCCCGAATCACTCGGGTAAAGTCTTCACCACCAATTCCTTCGGTAATCTTTGTCCAGGTTTTGCCATAATCCCTGGTTTTGAAAAGCCAGGGGCGGTAGTCGCCTTGCTTATAACCAGTACAGGCGAGATAACAACCACCATCGCTGTGCGGATCGGGCTCCAAGGAATTGATCATGGTCCATTTGGGCAGGTCTGGCGGAGTCACATTGGTCCAGTTCTTGCCACCATCGCGGGTGATATGTACCAAACCATCATCACTACCCGTCCAGATCAAATCCTTTACCCTTGGACTTTCGGCTGCTGCAAAAATGGTGCAATAGTATTCTACACTGGTATTGTCCTGCGTGATTGGACCTCCGCTTGATTTTTGGCGGCTTTTATCATTCGTGGTCAGATCGGGCGAGATGGTGGTCCAGCTTTGGCCTTCGTTGGTGCTGACATGGAGCTGATTGGATGCTGCGTATAGCTTTTTGGGGTCATTTGAACTAAAAAAAAGGGGGAAATTCCATTGAAACCGAAACTTCGCGTCTTCAGCACCATGCCCCATATTGTCTTCAGGCCACACGTTGATGGTCCGGGAGTTACGTTTCAAATGATCCACCCGATTCATAAACCCATGGTATTCCCCTCCATACACAATGTCATTGTTTGTGGGGTCGATCGCATGGTGACCACTTTCACCACCGGCGGTATTTTCCCAATCCCGATCACCGATATCTCCTCCGTCACTGCGGTGTATGATTCGGATGCTACTGTTGTCCTGCTGCGCGCCATAAATCCTGAATGGAAAAGCATTGTCCGTACTGACCCGGTAGAATTGGGCGGTGGGCTGGTTGTGATAAGTACTCCAGGTAGCGCCGCCATCATAACTGATTTGTGCCCCGCCGTCATCGCCGATGATCAGCCGTTTTGGGTCTTCGGGTGCTACCCAAAAATCGTGATGGTCTCCATGTGGGGCATATTTTGACTGAAAGGATCTGCCACCATCCGTACTTTTATGGTAAGCCACGTTCATCACATACACAATCTCCTCGTCCTTAGAATCCGCATAAATACGGGAATAATACCAGGCGCGTTGACGTAAGTTTCTGTCGTCATTGACCTTTATCCAATGTTTTCCGCCGTCATCCGATCGAAATACCCCGCCAGTCTGGCTTTCGATAATGGCCCACACCCGATCGGGGCGAACAGGGCTTACTGCAACTCCAATGATACCGAGGGTATCCTTAGGTAGCCCTTCATTTTGAGTGAGTTCCGTCCAACTGTCTCCGCTGTCCGTGCTTTTCCAAAGGCTGCTGCCTGGCCCGCCGCTGGACAGGTCGTATGGGGTGCGGCGTATTTTCCAGAAAGAGGCATACAGGATACGGGGATTTGTTGGATCGAGGCATATATCCACCGCGCCTACATGATCATTGATAAATTGAATGCGTTGCCAGGTTTTCCCGCCATCCCGGGTACGATATACGCCCCGCTCGTCAGATGCTTTGTATAGATCGCCCAATACAGCAGCATAGGCAATGTCTGTATTCGTAGGATGTACCCGAATACGCGGAATATGTCGGCTATTTTTCAGGCCTGCTGATTTCCAGGTACGTCCGGCATCCTCACTTTTCCACATGCCTGAACCGCTGCTGACATTGCCACGAACGGTACATTCTCCACCACCTACAAAGATGACATTGTTATCGCTGGGGGCAATTTCAATGGCGCCGATGCTTCCACCAAAAAAGCCGTCTGAGATATTTTCCCAGGTCCGGCCGCCGTCCTGGGTGCGCCAGACGCCTCCTCCGGTTGACCCGAAGTAAAACAGGTTTGGTTTGCCCGCTACACCTGTTACCGCAGCAGAACGGCCGCCTCTGAATGGTCCGACATTTCGCCACTGCAGCGAAGAGAAAAGTGCTTCATCCACCGTTGTGCCCGCTGTTGCTTCAGCAGGGGTGGCAGGAGCGGGCTTGGTTTTTTGAGCAAAGAGGGCCGTTTGAAAGAGAAAACAGAAAGAAAGTAAGGCAAATCGTTTCATGATGCAGCTTTAATTTTAGGCTGCAAGAATAGGAAAAAATGTTGCGTTTGTACAACCCATTCCATGTTTTAGACAAGCGGGGCACCTCAAGCCCCCGCCAGTGCTGCTTCTGCTCAATCTGCGTGCTGCATGAGCAATACAGTCAACCCAAACCGGCTGCTCACTTCGATTTGGAAGAGCTCATTTTCACTGGTTACCATGATCTTGCCCTTTATAAACCTGCTCTTCACTTTCATATCCTTAAGCCACAGCGCTTTCCCAATCAGGTAAGCTTCTTCCATGGTGATCCCTTTCTGAAAGGTTATTTTTTGAGCAGAGCCGCCTTCTCCGTAATCCACCTCGGCTTCTGAGCCGTTTTTAAATAGTTGTTTGTAGCGCTCATAACGGGTTTCAGCTTTGGGCAGATCCACTCGTTCACCCTTCTTCTCGGAGTTGCTCAGGAGATAAAATTCTGCAACAGAATATCCGGAGTTAGCATCATCAATGATGGCAATCGGCGCCCGGTTTTTAGAAAGATAACCATCAAAAACGTATCCTTCCTTCCCCTCTGCAGTACTTACTTTCACCCAGAAACCCTTGATCGTAAAGCCTTTAAACTCTACGACGGAATGCGGCTTCTTTTTAAAATCAGCCTTTAGGACTTTCACAGCATCCCCTGAATTAAGCGTCAGGATACGTTCACCTTTGGGATCAGGCGTTTTACGCAGGATGAGGCCGCTACCAGCCTGGACAAAGAGTTCATCGCCGGGGCTATAAGTGCCTATACCATATGCGAATGACTGAAAAAAAAGCAAGGATATTGCGATTGGGAGAAATTTGATCATCATAATTATTGACTTTAATTTGAGCGAAATTAAGGAATCTGGTTAGAGTATGTCTGAAAATGCTTCCAATAAAAAACGGTCATCCCGAAAATCGAGATGACCGTATATTTTTAAGACCTGATATGATCTGATTAGATCTTAACGATCTTCAATGTTTTTACATCACCATTTCCAAAACGGATACGCGCCATGTAAATACCTGTTGGCAAATCCTCGACTGGAAGGTCTTCAACCATCAGTTCTCCGGATGGGATCGTGATCGTGTGAAGTACTGCACCATTGGTAGCAGATATATCAATGGTTACATCGGTATCATATAAGATGGCATTTAAGATCCGAAGGTTTTTTATAACCGGATTTGGTGCGATCTGGATACCATTGGTAGATTCGATATTCACCTCAAGTGAAAGGATCTCTGAAAAGGCTTGTTGCCCCATGTTGCTCAGGCGACGAATGCGGTAGAAGTTACTACCTACAGATGGCGTCTCGTGCAAATAGCTGTACTGGTTTGGATTGGATGCATCCTGCTTGCCCATCAGTGTGGATATATTGATCCAGGTCTGCATGTTGGTAGAGTGCTGCACCGTATAAGAATATTGTGTTGCCTCAGGAAGGGTCGTCCAATGAACCAAAACAGAAGAAGCGGCCGTCTTATTTGCCGTAAAGTTCAGATTGAATCCATCACAACCTGGAGTACCTGCTGGTAATACCGTGATTACGATCAGATTTGACTCCAGGAACGGGCAGCCTTCCCTGCGGGCGCAGCGCATAAATTTCGCTGTTTCGAAAAGTGGTCCAGGCTGGTAATTTTCACCGGTAGCACCTGGGATAGCTATCCATGCAGGAGGTGACTGGCCAATCTGGAGGAACTGAATCCACTGGTAATAAAGTTGTCCACTGCCACCTACAGGAGGCAAGGTCCCCACTAAAGGAGCTGGGGTATCTCCTTCACAGGTGGTCTGAGCACAGCAGATTGCTCCTGCGTTGGTGACATTTTCACAGATAATATGTATTCCGGCATCAAAGCAAAGATCGTTTGGCTGACCTGCTACAATGGTGAATGGATCTGTTTTGCCATTGGTTTTGACATCACTGTCTTTACAGTCGTTGTTGACATTGTCTTTTGGAGCCCATTCATAACCAAGGGGTTTGTTGCTGAAAGCCAAAACATAAGTCCCAGGCACCACACAATCAAAGAAATAGTTGCCGACTCCATTGGTCGTGGTTGTTCCAACCGTAACATCGTCCGCGGTGCCAAAAACACCGTCCGGACCAGCCTTGGTCAGCTTGACCTCAATATTGGGCACCCCTATTTCAAGTGTAGGGTGTTGGAAGCCATTTTGGTCATCATCGTACCATACCCAGTCACCGATCTTAATGCCATTGTTGGCCGAACCGATGGTAACAGAAGCCGTAGCCGTGCAACTGTTCGCATCTGTCACCGTCACTGTATAGATGCCTGCGAAGAGATTGACTGCTGTAGCAGTGGTCTCAAGGTTGCTCCATTTGTATGTATAAGCTGGTGTGCCACCAGAAACACTTGCAGTAGCGCTTCCAGGGGAAGAGCAATTGGCATTTGAAGAGGCTACGATCACTACATTGGGAGCGAAGGATGCCGCAATACTTACAACAGCTGAAGCAGTACAACCTGCTGCATCTGTAATAGTAACGGTGTACGTACCCGGACTAAGGTTGGAAACCGAAGCGGTTGTACTCATAGCCGGATTGTTCCATAGGTAGCTGAAAGGGCTTGTGCCACCAGAAGCAACTACCACAGCAGAGCCAGTATCATTACCACAAGCCGATGGGGTACTGCCAGAGATAACAGCTGTAGGCGCGCCAGGTTGGGTGATGGTAACCATGTCTACTGCAGCACAGCCATTTATATCCGTTACGGTAACACTGTGGTTTCCTGGCGGAAGGTTGGTAGCAACTGCGGTGCTTTGGTTGTTGGCAGAGGCCGACCAAAGGTATGTATAGGGACCTGTAGATCCGGTTGCAAGGGCTGTAGCTGTACCCCCTTCGGTACAGGTAGCATCCAGGTTGACCGTAGCAATCACATTAGGACCTTGTGTCTGAGCGATGGTGACCAATGCAATTCCAATGCATCCTGAAGCATCCGTAATGGTCACACTATGTTGACCAGCAAGCAGGTTGGTGGCATTGGCACTCATCTGGTTATTATCCCATTTGAAAGCATACGGCGCAATTCCACCGGATGCAGAAGCTGTGGCAGCTCCTCCAATCAGACAGGTAGCCGATGCCGTCGCTGCGGCTGATGGAAGCAGAGGCGGCGCCGCTACGATGGTCACCATTCCAATGCCCTGACAGCCGGTAGTAATGTCTACGACTGTCACGTGGTGCAGTCCAGCTGCAAGATTGGTCGCTATGGCTGTTGTCTGACCATTATCCCAGGAATAAGCATAATTGCCGGTTCCACCCAAAATGGCAGCAGAAGCACTCCCGCCAATAACACATCCTGCTGATACAGTTGGTGTGATATTGACCGTTAAGGAACTGCTATTGCTCGATACGATGACGGTACTGACACATGAACAGCTGTTAGCGTCGGTAACGGTTACAGCATAAGTTCCGGCCGGAACCGCAATGCTTGGGCTGGATTGGCCATTGCTCCAATTGAAATTATAGGGTAAAGTGCCGCCGGTAGCGGAAATAATAGCGGTACCGTTCAAGCCGCAGTTGGCAGGTATTGAAGATGGCGAACAGATCAATTGTGCCGGCTGTTCCAGAAGGACAGAGGTAAAATTAAAACAGGAGGTACCCGTATCCGTTACAGTAACGGAATAGGTACCCGGCCCCAGATTCGTGATGTCTGGGGTAGTGCCGCCGTTACTCCATTGATAGGAGTAAGGACCCACACCGGACATTGCACTGATATGTATATGTCCATTATTTGCACCAAAACAGGTAATTTCCTGGTAAACGGAGTCCATTAGCCAGATGCCTTCATTCCAGAAGCCAACGGTGAAACTGCCGGTTATGGTACATTGATTCTCATCTGTAACAGTTACGGTATAAGTAGCCGCTGCCAGGTGATCGATTTTAGGTGTGACGCCACCATTGCTCCAGAGGTAAGTGTAAGGGGGAGTCCCACCATTGGGAGTCACAGCAGCGAATCCATCTGGCGCGATGCCACAAATCTGGCTTTGGCCAAATACTGTAGCGCCCGGTACCGTTGGTTCTGTGATAATGATACTTCCAGTGGCTTCACCCAGATCAATATCTTTCACCGTGACACTGTAGTTGCCCGGATTTAGATTGGTGATGTTCTGAGTAGTGGCTCCATTGCTCCAAAGATAGGTGTAGGGAACCCAGCCTCCTGATGGGTTAGCCGTTGCTGTGCCGTTGTGTAGGCCGTTGCAGGTCACATTCGTTCCTGTAACATTAACCAGCACTTGCTGTGCATGCGAGAGGGCTGGCAAAATAATTGCCAGCAATAAAGCAAGAAATAAAGTGCGGTTTTGAAGATAAAAATTTGTTGACGTTTGTCCCATGGGAAACAACATTTTAGATAGTAATCGGTAAATAATATTTGTCAAGATTAAAATGGACAAAAGACGCAATACTTCAGAGAAGTAACACCGTATTTCGTGCGGGTTTGGCAGAGGTCTGCCGTTTGGGCGAGAGATTAAATGACCGTAAGCGTCTTATGCACTGCAAAAGTAAGGGCTTATTTGCGTTGAAACGTTTTCTCAATTCGTAATTTTTTAAATAAATATGGCTATATGTCGTCAAAACAGCTAATGTCAAAGGCTGATGATCCCGAAGAACACCAAGTTACGCAAAGGATTTTTTTGAATACCAGTGCGCGTTTTCTGTGTTAAATCTTCCAAGCGCCCAACTTTTTGTCCAAAAAAAAGTTTATTTTATCGCACCTGAACAACCTTTGCAAGTATAGACCCATCTTTGCAATGGTCTTTCCACTTGAATACACAGGCAAAACCGACCCAAGGACCAGAATGACCCAATGACCCTCCTACGCCAAGGCTACAGCGGGTGAACAGGTAAACAACAAAAGCTATGCAACGCGACAATTATTCCCTCCTGATCGAAAAGCTCGATCAATTCATACGTAAATTTTATATCAACCAGCTTTTGCGTGGTGCACTCTACACCGTGGGCATCGTCTTGGGTCTATTCATCCTCCTCAACCTTGCGGAGTACTATTTCTACTTTGGAACGGGCGTTCGTACCGGACTTTTGTGGGGATTTCTGGGTTTGAGTGCCGTGACTGTATGGCGTTGGGTCCTGCTGCCGCTGTTGCATTATTACAATCTTGGGAAAGTGATCAGCCACGAAATGGCCGCTACAATTATCGGCGAACATTTCACAAATGTCAAAGATAAACTGTTGAATATCCTGCAGTTGAAGCAACAAAGCAACAACGTGTTGTATGCAGAGCTCATCAACGCGAGTATCAACCAAAAAAGCGAAGAGATCAGAATCGTGCCTTTTCAGGCAGCCATTGATCTGGGTAAAAACCGTAAATACCTGCGCTACGCCCTGCCACCGATCATGATGTTGTTGTTTCTGCTGCTTGGTGCTCCGAACATCCTTCGGGAAGGTACCATGCGACTTTGGAACAGTAGCACGCAGTATGAAAAACCGGCCCCTTTCAAATTTTTGATCAACCCGGATTCCCTTCGTGCCGTGCAGTTCTCTGACTTTGTACTGAATGTAAAAGTGGATGGCGCAGCCCTGCCCAATGAGGTATTTATCAGCTTGGGTAATGTGCAGTACCGCCTCGAAAAGAACGCGGCCAATGAATTTTCTTACAAATTCACCAACGTTCAAAAAGACACTGAATTCAAATTATTTGCCTCCGGAATCGAAAGCCGCGACTATACCCTGAATGTGTTGCGCAAACCAAACATTCTGTCTTTCAACACCAAACTCAATTTCCCTGCTTACATCGGACGCGCCAATGAGGAACTTTCAAATGTGGGCGATCTGGTGGTACCCCAGGGTACTGATATCGGATGGGTATTCAGTGCTCAAAACACGGACAATCTTCAACTCCGCTTTGGTGAAAATGCAGGCGAAGAAGCGAAGCGTTTTGATGATGAATTGTTCCAGTTCCGCCGCCGCGCGCTGAAGGATGAGACCTACAAACTCTTCCTTAGCAACTCCATCCTTCAAGGCGCTGATTCTGTAGCTTACACCATCACGGTGATCCCGGATCTGCACCCTCAGATCTCTATTGAAGAATTCAAGGACAGCACCAATACCCGCCTCGCATTTTTCGCCGGGGATGCTTCGGATGATTACGGCATTCAAAATCTGACGTTCAATTACCAGATCAAAAGAGCCAAGGGAGGTCAACTGCCGATGAATACCTCTAAAGTTGGAAACCCCAAAGGCAAACAGGCCCAATACGACTACTCCTGGGACATGGGTAACCTCAATTTAGAGCCCGGCGATGAAGTCCAATACTACTTCGAAGTGTTTGACAATGATGGCGTCAACGGCTCCAAAAGTGCCCGAACGGGTCTGATGACCTACAAAATGCCCACCCTCGATGAATTCCGTCAGCAGCAGGCTGACAATTCTGAAGAGGTCAAAAAAGAACTGGAAAAAGCCGTCAAAGAGAGCATCAAAATTCAGGAAGACCTGAAAAAACTGCGTGATAAGGTGCTACAAAAAAAGGAGCTGGATTGGCAGACCCGCAAAGAGATGGAAAAACTGATGGATCGTCAGAAGCAACTCCAGCAACAAATGGAGCAGGCTAAGGAGTCTCTCGATAAAAATAAGCAACAGCAGAAAGAATTCAATCAGCAAAACCCTGAGTTACAGGAGAAGCAGGAGAAATTGGAGAAGATGATGGAGGAGACCATGAATGAGGAAATGAAAAAACTGCTCGAAGACATCCAAAAGCTACTGCAGGAACAAAACAAGGATGAGATGCTGGACAAAATGGAGGACATGAAATTGAGCACTGAGGAGCTTAATAAAGAACTCGAGCGCATGGAAGAGCTCTACAAACAGCTGGAAGTGGAGCAATTGCTTGACCAACAGATCGAGCAGTTGGAAGAGTTGGCCAAGGATCAGGAGGAGCTTGCCAAAGAAACCGAAGAAGAGAAAAAAGACGCTGAATCCCTGGAGAAGGAACAGCAGGACCTCAATAAAAAACTGGAGGAACTGGACAAAAAGATGGAGGATCTACTGAAGAAGAACGAGGAGTTGAAACGTCCTGAAAAAATTGAGGATAATAAAAAAGAGATGGATGATGCGAAGCAGGAGCAGAAAGATGCGAAGGAAAGTATCAGTAAAAAGGAAAACAAAAAGGCGGGCAAAAAGCAAAAGTCTGCGGCCAACAAGATGAAAGAGATGGCCAACAAGATGAAGCAGGGCAAAGAAAGCGGCGAGCAGGAGCAAATGGAGGAAGACCTTAAAACCATCCGCCAACTGCTTGAAAACCTCGTTGGTTTGTCATTTGCGCAGGAACAAAACAAAAAGGAGGTGGAGAACACCACGATCAATACCCCACGGTATGTTGAACTTTCGCAGCAGCAATACAAAATCAAAGATGATTTTAAACTGGTGGAAGACAGCCTTCAGGCACTCGCGCTCCGACAGTTTCAACTTGAAACCATCATCACAGAAAAAGTAACCGAAGTCAAAGCCAGTCTCGAAAACAGTCTGGAAGAACTCGAAGAACGCCGTACCAACACCGCAAGCGAATACCAGCACCGCACGATGAAAGGCATGAACGACCTGGCTTTGTTACTCGCCGAATCGATGCAACAGATGCAGGAGAAGATGGCCAACGACATGCCGGGCAACCAAAGCTGTGACAAACCCGGCAAAGGGAAAGGCAAAGGAAAGGGAAAAGGGAAGGGCGACGGAGAGCCCAAAGACAAGATGAGTAAAGGGCAGGAGGATATCAATAAGATCATGAAAGACCTCAAAGAGCGGCTTGAAAAAGGCAAAGAAGGGAAGGAAAAGGGCGGCAAGGATAAGCCCGGTGGCGGCGGTGGCGGCGGTACTGACCCGAGCAATAGCAAGGAGTTCGCACAGTTGGCAGCTAAGCAAGCAGCCCTCCGCGATGCGCTCCGTAAGCTTCAAAAAGAGAAACAGGAACAAGGCAAAGGCGACAAAGCCCTGGACGATATCATGGATGAGATGAACAAGATCGAGATCGATCTGGTCAATAAAAAACTGAACAATGATATGCTTAGGCGTCAGGAGCAAATCCTGACCCGCCTGCTCGAACATGAAAAAGCCGAGCGCGAACGTGAACAGGACGAGCAACGCGAAGCCGAGGTAGCACGCCAGCAACAGCCTAAAATGCCACCAGCCCTGGAAGAATACCTGAAAAAACGCCGCGCCGAGGTGGAGCAGTTTAGAACGGTAAGTCCTGCATTGAAGCCTTACTACAAGCAGTTGGTGGAAGAGTATTTGAAGGGGAAATAAGTTTAAAGTGGGTAGTTTCAAGTTGAAAGTTTAAAGTTCAAAGTTTGTGGTGGATCAGAGATGTGTTTCATCTCTATTTACAACAATGTTCAAGTTATAGTCAAACGGGCATGCTGCATGGTGCAGCATGCCCGTTTTTATTTCTAACACACATCCGTCCTGAAACTTTGTACTTGAAACTTGTAACTTTAAACTTGAAACTTGTAACTATTTATTTGGCAGCATAACCGGCGTATCCAAAAGCCTGATCTCCAGATTCGCATTGGCTTCCGTACCAGGATCAGTCTCTGAAAAAATGCAGTCAAAGCTCAGGTCAATTTTCCCTGCAGATACCGACCAGTGATCAGACTGCATGGGCACTGCACTGATCCGATTCCATTGGGCATCGTATACTATAGCTTCTTTCCCGCCCGCATATTTGAGGGATTGCCCTTTTTTTAATTCAACCTGGATATTCAGGCTTTTGCTATGGTTGATCTCCAGTTTAAGGTTGGAGATATCGGCTTGTACGGCTGTAATGATAAAGCCCATTACTTGCTTCGGTGCTTTGTTTTCAAAGGAAAAGGCGCTGGAAAGCGGTTCGCCGGGCTGCCGTACTTTTTTAAGATGTTTGAATTTGTGGGAATATACCTGTGTAAGATTTAAGGTGTTGCCTTTACCCTTTTCGAGGTGGAACTCGGTAGACAAATCCCGCATTTTAGCAGTAATCTCTTCAGGCAACACTCCATTTAGCCGTGCCGTTTCCCAAAGGTTGATCCGATTTAAAATTTCAGCAGCTACCCCATTGCCTTTGACCGCTTTGAGGTCCATCACAAAGGCAAAGCCGGCATTGTAAGCGGCGGAACGGGTCATCAGCCATTC
>JBILHS010000200.1:0-5145 GCA_044350425.1 Saprospiraceae bacterium
TTCCTGTTTTGATTCATTCAGCTGACCCGGCGCAATTCTGGCAACCGATGGATTCCACCAACGAACGATGGTTGGAGTTGAAACTGAATCCAAATCGCAAACGAGGACCTTCTGATCCTGCGCCATTTGAGAAAATTATTTCTGAACAGCACAACGTTTTTGCAAAGCATCCAAAGACGACTTTCATCAATGCTCATATGGGTTGGATGGCCAACGATCTTGATGCAGCAGGAGCTCATCTGGACAAGTATCCGAACGTGAATTATGAGATCGGGGCGATCATCGCCGAACTTGGACGTCAGCCAAGAAGAGGGAAAGAGTTTTTTATGAATTATCAGGATCGGATTCTTTTCGGAAAAGACGCTTACAACAAAGAAGAGTATTATACTTATTTCCGGGTGTTGGAGACTGATGATGAGTATTTCCCGTATTACAAAAAATACCATGCGTATTGGAAAATGTATGGACTTGGTTTGCCGGACGAGGTCTTGAAAAAGGTGTATTACAAAAATGCTCTTCGCATTGTGCCAAATATGGACAAGACGCTATTTCCGGATTAATAAAAAGGAGGATTTAGGTCCTCTTTTTTATGCCTTGGTTTTCGCGGAGATCTACCTGGACGCGATCGCCACCGAGCAGATTAAGATGAGCCTGGATGAAATCAAAAAAGACCGGACGTTGATTATCATTTCGCACAGCATCTCTCAGATCATCGATGCAGCCAATATTATCGTCATGGAAAAGGGAACAGTGGCCGAAACGGGCACGCATGAAACCCTATATGACAGCAAAGGAGTGTATTATGATATTTTCACTGCAATGGCCAACAGTTTGAATATCGATAAAATCAAACTTTCCATGGAAGATTGATTGGTCTTCAAAGCATCAGATTCTTGATCACTTCTTCTATGATAAGCATCTTTACGTACTTGTTTCCTTATGTAAAGAAAATCGAAAAATCTTTACATATGCTAGTTCTTATGTAAAGAAAAGTTTGATTTCTTTACATAAGGATTTACCTTTGTAAAGAAAATCAAGAAATCTTTACAAAGCTATGATTTGGAAGCTGATCCCTTTGCCGTATTATGTGGACCTTGAGAGCAAAGCAATTCTCAAGCGACTTCCTGCAGCACATGCCGCTTTGGCGGAGCTGAAAGGTTTGATTCAGTCTATTCCCAACGAGATCATTTTACTCAATACCTTGGGAATTCAGGAAGCAAAGGACAGTTCGTCGGTAGAAAATATCATTACTACCTACGATGACCTGTACAAGGCAAATTTGGAATTTGAGATGATTGTTTCACCGGACGTGAAGGAAGTGCAGAATTACGTGGCAGCAATGAAACGTGGCTTTGAATTGATTCAAAATCAGGGTTTGCTGACCAATCAGACCATTCTGAAAATCCAGGAAACGCTCGAAGGCAACAATGCAGGCTTTCGAAAACTTCCGGGCACAGCTTTGAAAAATGCACAAACAGGCGAAACAATCTATCTTCCTCCGCAAGATCCTGAGGAAATCCTGAACCTGATGGCCAATCTGGAGAAGTTCATCAATGATCAGGCATTGAGTGATTATGACCCGCTGGTGAAGATGGCAGTGATCCACTTTCAGTTTGAAAGCATTCATCCATTTTATGACGGGAATGGGCGAACAGGAAGGATTTTGAATATTCTCTTTCTAATTCTTTCAGGTTTGCAAAAGCTACCAATCCTCTATCTCAGTAATCATATTATCCGAAACAAGACGGATTATTACCGATTGCTTCAGGCGGTTCGTGAAAATGGAGATTGGGAATCCTGGCTCCTGTTTATGATCAATGGAGTGGAAAATACAGCTCGTGAAACCATCAGTTTGATCGGGCAAATCAAGCTTCTCATGGCAGATCAAAAGAAGCTTTTGAGAGACAATTATAAGTTTTACAGTCAGGAATTGCTGAACAACCTTTTTGCACATCCTTACACCAAAATCGAGTTTATTGTCAGAGACGTTGGGGTTTCGCGAATCACTGCTGCCAATTACCTCAACAAACTTGCAGAAGACGGGGTCCTTCGAAAAGAGCGATTAGGGACCGGAAATTATTATGTAAATGAGAAGTTGTTTGCATTACTTAGTAGCCGGTAAAATTTTCCATTGCTAAATTTCCCACAGATTTTCAGCACAGATATTCACGGATTTAGACGTGTGTTAGTCTTTGTATTTTGCTGTGCAAATCTATGGAAAGCCGCCTAAAAAACAGAAGTCCCGGCTCCGGAGAAGCAGGACAACAATAAAAACAGCATGACTTGAACCCTTTTCACTACAAATACCGAAATCAAAACAACGGAGTTCACCTTTTTGGTTTTATTCTGATCCTGATGGGAATGATTGTTTTAACTGTTCCACTTTTTTTGGAAGTCGAAAGTGCATTTATCGAGGTCTTTTTTGTAAGCGGAGTTCCTTTGGCAATTGGTGTATTCATGATTTCAACTTACACGGGAACTCTCATTGATTTTGAAGCAAATAAATCCAAAAAGTACCAAAGCATCCTTTGGTTTAAGTTTGGAAAGTGGCAAAACCTACCAAAAATTGAAAATGCAGAACTAATTCACTACACATATTTTATAAGAAACAGGCCTAATGGAATCAGCCCTACGCTTTCTGGCGAAATCACAGTTTACAAATGTGTGTTAGTAGTGGAAGGTAAAAAATTCATGGTTTTTGATTATTCAAAAGAGAATAAAGCCATTGCGGCCTTGGATAAAATTAAGAGAGGGTTTAAATTCCTTGATTGGTAAAATTATCAAGAGGGTTTGTTTCGTATCCACCCCGCCAAGTACATTATCACTTAGACTGATTTTCTGCTAGGGAGAGTTTGTAATTTTTCGGCAGGAGTTTTTCAATTTTTTGGATGTTGGTCTCCATGATATTGTCGAAGACGTATTTAAGCCATTGCTGAGGATTGACCTCTTCGTATTTGCACATGGCAAAGAAGGAATATATCATGGCCGCACGCTGAGCGGCATCATGTGATCCTGCGAACAGGTAATTCTTACGCCCCAGGGCAATGGCTCTCATTTTGTTTTCGATTTCATTGTTGTCCAACTGAAGTACCCCATCTAAAAGGTAGTTGGAGAGCTGTTCCCATCGGTTCATGGTATAGGCCATGGCTTTCCCGATGGCGCATTTAGGCAGCACCTGGGCATAGTTTTCCTTCAGCCATTTGGAGAACGCTTCCAAAACTGGAAACGCATGAACAAGCCGGTATTCCTTCCGCTCTGTCGGACTGAGACGGTTCTCTCTGCAGTGGGCTTCGATCTGGTAGAGTTTTCCGATAAAGACCAGAGCCAGTTCCGCACGTGTCGCATCATTTGCTCTGGCCTCAAAAAACTCACGCCGGGCATGAGCCCAACAACATAGGTGTGTGACTCCCGCCTGTTTGCCGTACTGTTCATAGCCCGCATAGCCATCCGTCTGCAGATAGCCTTTGAAGCCTCCCAATATCTTTTTGGGAGCCTCTTTGTTCCGGCCCGGATTATAAGCTAACATTACCGTACCGTCCACCGGGTTGTGGTAAACCCAGTAGTAGCCCAGATGGGTACTCTGCTTTTTGGTATTGTCCAGTACCCGGATGGTAGTTTCGTCCACCTGGAGGTATCCCTTGGCGCAGGTGGCTTTGACCAGCCAGTCGTAGAGGATTTCCAGCCGTTCGAGTCCCTGGCGGACCCATCCGTCCAGTGTGGAAGCGGCAATGGGGATGTTTTCCCGCTTGAAGCGCTGCAGCTGCCTGTATAAGGGGAGGTGATCTACGTATTTGTCTGTCAGAATGGAGGCCAACAACCCTGTTCCCACCATGCTTTTGTCAATCAGCCGGGAAGGAAGCGGCGCAATGGTCACCGCAGGAGTACTTTCTTCGGCTTTGGCTGCATACTTGAATCGGATGTAGCGACGGATGAAGTATCTGCCGGGAGCATAATCCAGCTCTTCGGTGATTTCTTTGCCGATACAGGTCATTCCGCTCAGGTCTCCTTCAGGATGAAGCTCGATCTCTTCCACGGGAAGATGGTCGGGTAGCTTGGTGCGTCCGGGATGTGCGGCTCCAGATTTTCGGCGGACATACTCCACCTTTTCGGTCAGTTCCTGCTGGGCGGTCTGCTGTTGATCGGCAGTGGGTTCAAAAGGCAGGCTCAGCTGGTCGGGTGACTCAAAGCGTTCCCGCTTCTGGCTGTAAAGCTGCCGCTGAAACTTGGCCAGAAGCCCCTCGAGCTTTTCGATGCGCAGATCCCGCTCGCCCAGTAGGGCGATGAGTTCGGCATTGGTCAGCTGGTTCAGGGGCTTGTTCATGCTCCTAAAATACAGTCCTGAATGAAGTCTTCAAAGCATTAGTTTCCCACAGCCTCTGTGGAAAAACCCGCTTAAAACAACAATGAGAACGTTTTCCACAACTTATCTGGTCTTAGGAAGAGCTAAGACACTTTCATTCCAAAAACACTGACTCCCGGTCGAAAAAAAAGTAGGCTCAAGGCCTGTCGTACCTAGGGAGTTGCCGGGATTCCAGCACTTTAATCCCTTCGATCATCAGCACCAGAGCCGCCCAGGGGATCTTTCCGCCTGCTTCCATTCCCTCTGGAGGATGAAAGGTCCCCTTCTCGAGTCGCTTGTAGTAGATCACCAGCCCGCCTGCTTCCCAGTGCAGCAGCTTGACCAGTGTGCGGTATCGGTTCAAAAAGATATAGACCTCTCCGGACAAGGGATCCCGATCCAGAGAATTGCGAACCAGTCCGCTTAATCCGTCAAAACCCTTACGCATGTCCACTGCTCCTCCGTAAAGAAAAAACCGCTGGGAGGATCCTAAGCTGAACATCTTACCACTGGGTCAGTTGCCGGAGAACCGAAAAGTCCTGGATGCCGCGGATGATCACACCGTTAGGGAAAACCACTTCCAAACCACCTGTCTGGATTGGTATGGTAACTTCGGTAAATCCAGAAGCTGTATTGAGCGGAATTTGGCCTACTTTACGGTACCAGTAGGAAAAAGTGGGCAACTTAATTTGTTCCTGTTCGCAGAATTCACGCTGGGTCAGCCCACTGGCTTGAAAGGAAGTTATTACAGCTTCCATTTCCTTTAGACTTGCTCTTTTCATCGATTTGTTTTTTCACAAACCTAC
>JBILHS010000122.1:0-16038 GCA_044350425.1 Saprospiraceae bacterium
CAAAACACCGGAAGAAAACGGGCGACATAACCGGGAATCTTATGCCCGAATGCTACAGGATCCGGATCTAGCCAGGGAGATCCGGGAGCGTTGTGGCGGGAGGTGATTTACGATATCCGATTTACGATATCCGATTTACGATTTTTTTGACCCGAGGGAGGTATAGATCATGCTCTCTTCGGATCAAAAAAATCGTAAATCGGATATCGTAAATCGGATATCGTAAATCACTTCTGCTTTAATTCCTCCAAAAACTCCTCCATCAAAGTAGTGTCCTCTCCCTCCGCTTTGGCCAGTTCGATGGAGCGTTGCGCCGCTTTTTTAGCCGCTTTTTTCTTGCCCATCTTAGCCCACAACTTAGCCAGGGTATATTGGTAGTAAAACGTTTCCTGGATAGCAATGGCTTTTTGGCTCCAGCCCAGGGCTGTTTGGAGCTGCGCGGGGTCGTTCACGACCTCTGCAAAGATGAAAGCCATTGCATCGAGTTCGTCCGGATCATCTGAAGGATAACGGGCGTAGTGTTCGATGGCCGTTCGGGCAAAATTTTCCGGATCATCTTTTTGTTGGTAATAATCGAGGCGGTAACGCGAGGCCATGGCTTCGCCGCCTTCGGGATAAGCCGTTTTGTAGAGCTGCTGTACCGCCTCCAGTTCCATACCCGGGTGATTTTCCAGATAGCCCTCAAACACGGTTTCGATCTTGACCTTTACTTCGCGTTTATCGAATTTTGCTTCAAAGAGCGGGCGATTTTTTAGCAGAAACTGAAACCCTGCCGAGTACGGATCTTCCGCATGCTGCATGAGGAGGCGCATGTTTTCGGGCGTTCCGAGGTCGGACTCTGTTTTCAGAAAATCGTTGGCAAGGCGGCTGGCGTCCGGATCATAGGCCAGTGTTTTGGCTTCCAGATATTTAAGCATAAAAGCCTTCTGGCGATTGCCCGAGGCGTATTGTTTTTCCAGGGAAGCCAGATTATTGGTGGGGTCGAGCGCTAGTTTTCCGAGTGCAAGCAGTTCCTGTGCGTTTTGATATCCCGCCGAACGATGAAGTACTGAGCCGGCAGTATCTACAAAAACCAGAGTCGGATATACCCAGATCCGATAGATACTGGACACTTCGATGCCCGCGCCACGCTCCATATCCAGCTTGATATTTACAAAATTGGCGTTGAAGAAGGCCCCGACTTCGGGATCCGGAAACACTTCTTTGGCCATCATTTTACAGGGGCCACACCAGGAGGTCATGGCATCCAGGAAAATGGGCTTACCCTCTGCTTTGGATTTGGCGAGGGCTTCTGCCCAGGTGCCGTGTTCAAATTGGATGCCCTGAGCATTTGAAACTATTGACAATAGTAGCAGAATAAATCCGCTGGCAATGATTCGGGCAATTGACGTCAAAAACAACATAAATTTGGGTAATTTGGCAGCAAAAGTAAGCGATGAACACGACGATGTAATTTCTTCAAAGTAGGATCACCTTTTTAGTAACCATACCGTCTTCGAACACAACACGTACGAAATACAAGCCCGGAGAAAGGTCATGGCGTATAACTTCAAATTGATCCGTGTTCAAATCCAGGAATTTAGCGCAACAATGGCCAGATATATCAAAGATCTCGATGCCTTTCATCCTGGATTGACTCTTCACTTTTAGTATGAAACCACCCTCCGCAGGATTTGGAATAACATCCACTATTTCGGAGGGAAGGTCATTGAAGATCTCGGGGACGCTTGAAGGCGAATCGCAGCAATTGGCACATCCTGTTGTGTTGATCTCTGAAAAAGAACGCAAACCAGATCCTCCGCTACAACTGGCATATTTGAGGACATCGAAAAAGAGTGTTTTTAATGCACTACAGCCTGGCGTTGCAATATTATTAGGATAAATATGCCCGCCATCCTTCAATCTTATACAGGCGTTTGCTCCTAAGTTAAACTTGACGTTGGAGGTCCAGTACAAGACACCACCGTCCACGAGCAGGACCCCATCAAAAGGCACCCCATTTATAAATGGATAATAGGAAACATCTATCAAAAAGGTGTCCCTGATAATGATGGTGTCTGTTCCAGGGGGACAAATTCCAAATGGGCCATTAGAGGCAATGATCTTATTGTTGAAAGTATAGGTGCTTGCGCCCAAATCCTTTGCAAGGACGAAGGAAAAGCAACACGATACAACCAGTAAAAATGGCTTAAGGCTGGTGCGCAAAATCAGTGTATTTAAAATCATAATCAGGATTTTATTTCGCAAATATAATGAAATTTAAGGTCTTTTCAAACTCCTGCCAGCTCCCTGATAGATCTGCCAAGCTAAGCACTAAAAACCAAAGTACTCATTCAGAAACCCAAAGAACTAGATTATTTTAAAAACTTTTTGTTTTAAATAAACAACCAAACTACTACCTTCGCCCAAAACAAATTTCTTCATGACCCGACGCAGATCTTCCTCCAATTCCGGCGGCTTTTTATTCAAAACAGGCCTCTTTGCAGCCCTGGCGAGCCTGGCTTTTTTCCTGTTCAATCAGTTTGGCAGCAGGAGACCCGGACAACCCATGGACAGCAAACCGCCCATCGAGATTTTGGACGACAAAGCGGAGGCTTCCGAGCCGACTCGTGCATCCCTGGAAAGTCAGGTTTCAGAGGAGATCCTCCCCGCTTCTTCCGGCGAACTGGTGCGTCACACCTGGTACGCCCTGGGCTATTCGGAAGACCACGAACAAGCGGAGTGGGTGGCCTACGAGCTTACCCGGGAGCGCCTCAATGAAACCCGGACCGAGCGCTCCAATACTTTCCGGCCCGACCCGGCTGTGCGCACCGAAAGCGCTACCCCCCGCGACTATAGTTCCAGTGGATATGACAAAGGCCACCTCTGTCCGGCCGCTGACATGGCCTTTGATGCACCGGCCATGGACGAGACCTTTTTCATGAGCAACATGAGTCCGCAGGTACCTGCTTTCAATATGGGTATCTGGCGTGAGTTGGAAGAGCTTACCCGGGACTGGGCACGTCGTTTTAAACGGGTGTATGTTGTCACTGGCCCGGTACTCACGGAGCCCGGCATAAAACAAATAGGTTTTAGCAAAGTGACTGTGCCGGCAGCGTATTACAAAGTCTTGCTGGCGCCCGATCAACAACGCGCCATTGCCTTTATCCTGCCCAATCAGATGAGCGAAAAACTGGTGACGGATTTTGCCTGTTCGATCGATCAGGTA
This sequence comes from Saprospiraceae bacterium, assembly GCA_044350425.1. Lineage (GTDB taxonomy): Bacteria > Bacteroidota > Bacteroidia > Chitinophagales > Saprospiraceae > M3007. The sequence continues at coordinate 3,209 of JBILHS010000122.1, forward strand.
GAAGAACGCACCGGGATCGATTTTTTTCCAAAATTACTTAAAGGGCTTGGAGAAGAACTGGAAGGCACGCTGGATAAGGATGCCTGGCCGATCAACCGGAACCGGTATGAGCAACGGGTGGAGGTTTGGAATGTGCGGAGGTAGGTAAACTATGCACCTACCTCAACAATCGTCACTCATGTAATTATCACTCGTCAATCGAACCCTTCAACAATCCCCCCAACTCAAGAACAATTCCCATAGATATCCCATGACACCCTATCTTTGGCCGCCCTATCCGGCAAAAAAGATCCATGCAAAAAAACATCCTATTCGCCTGCGTAGCCTTATTCCATTGCCTCCTGATGCTTGGCTGCGAGAGCTACACCGCTGTGCCAAAGCCACGTGCTTATCCGAGGGTGGTTTATCCCGAGAAAGCCTACAAACCCTTTGAAACCGGCTATTGCAACTTCACATTCGACCAGCCTGTTTACGCGAAGATCGAGCAGGACACCGCCTATTTTGACGAAAAACCCAAGGATGAATGCTGGTTCAATATCGTGGTACCGCAATTGAATGCCAAGATCTATTGCAGTTATTACCCGATCCATTCGCGGGCTGATTTTGATAAATTCGTAGCGGATGCCTTTGAGATGACCAATAAGCACACGGTGAAAGCAACCTATATAGACGAGCAGCCCATACATCGCTCAGCCGACCGTGTACATGGCGTGATCTTCAATGTGGAAGGTCCGGCAGCTTCTTCTTACCAGTTCTTTCTGACGGATTCAACCAAAAATTTTGTGCGCGGCGCCTTGTACTTCAACACCGTTGCGCGACCGGATTCTCTGGGTCCTGTGGTGAAATTCATGCGGGAAGACCTGAACCGGATGGTGACTACTTTGAAGTGGAATTGAGGATGAATGTGGTCAATTTTTTAATGTGGTCAATGTGGTCAATGCTGCGTGCAAGTCCATTGTCAAAATGTCCATTAGTCTGAAATCTAACGAATTCCCGGTTTGCAAGAGACTTTCACCATAAAACTTCCGGCCTTCGAAGGCCCTTTCGACCTGCTGCTCTTCTTTATTGAGCGGGACGAGCTGGATATTTACAACATCCCTATTGCCCGGATCACAGACGATTTTCTGAGTTACATGCACGGGATGGATGAACTGAGCATGGATATTGCCTCCGAATTTATTGTCGTGGCAGCCACGCTGATGCGCATCAAAGCCAAGATGCTTTTGCCCCGAAAACAAGTGGATGAGGAAGGCAATGAAATAGATCCGCGTCGTGAACTGGTGGACCGGCTGCTGGAATACAAGCGTTACAAAAGTGTGCTGGAAGATCTGCGCCGGCTTGAAGAAGTCCGTGCGTTTATGAATCCGCGTGGCTTCGCTACTGCTGAGATCCGCCAGCTTTCGGAACAGGCTTTGGCCGAAGCTGAACTCGAATCAATCAGCCTCTACAAACTCCTGCGCGTATTCGAACGGCTCGTGACCCGGTTTGAAGAAGACCAAAAAACCAGGCGCGTCCACACCGTATACAACTTTACGTATACGATTCAGGAACAGCGCGCTTACCTCATGGGCAAATTAAAAAAAGGAGAAAAGTGCGACTTTGAAACCATGTTCCTCGCCCTAGAAAATCGCATTCATGCAGTAGTAACCTTTTTGGCCTTGCTTGAACTGCTCAATGCACAAGAGGTTGTGCTTATCCAGGGAGAAGGCATGAATAACTTCTGGCTAACAATTAATTAAAAATGTGGTCAATGTGTTGAATGTGGTCAATGTGGTCAATTGGGGTTACCCGCCAGAGCCTGGGATTAGTATGAGCAAGGAGATCAACTTAAGTCACCCGAGTGCAAATCAAATTGACCACATTGACCACATTAACAATATTGACCACATTAAACCTCAGTCTCCCCAGCCCGGCTCATCCTCATCTGCCTTAGGCTGTTTGCGTACGATGCCGAATTCCATTTCTTTTTGACAGGAGCCACACACGCCATACAGGTTGAGGGAGTGGTGTGAGATCTTGAAATTGAGCAATTCGCCCACCATATCCTTGATCTGCTGCACGCGGGGATCACAAAATTCCACCACCTTGCCACAATGAGCGCAGATGACGTGGTCGTGCTGTTTGTATCCGTATGACTTCTCGTACTGTGCCAGATTGCGGCCAAACTGGTGTTTTTTCACCAGATCACAGTTGACCAGAAGCTCCAGGGTGTTGTAAACCGTAGCCCTGCTCACACGGTAGCTTCGGTTTTTCATGTGGATGTAGAGCGCCTCTGCGTCAAAGTGATCGTTGCGCTTGTAGATTTCCTCCAGGATGGCAAAGCGTTCCGGTGTTTTCCGGTAACCGCCGGTCTCCAGTTTAGCTGAAAAGATTTTGAGCACCTGCTGGATGAGCTCTTGCTCGTTGCGTTGGAGTGACATGGTTGTGTGACTTACCTGTGGAGCAATGGCGTTACCCAGCAAGCTACTGCCGGATTGTTGGCAGGGTTCAATACCGTTACGGTTACAGACAAACGTGGCTGCACAGTCAGCAAAACGGTGGAGGTGAAGTCTCATACCAGCGCCTCCGAGGTGGGCGCCATCGCTCTGCACGTGTATCCCAATCCTGCCGGCGAGTGGGTGCAGGTACAGCTGCCGGATCAGGTATAGGCAACAAGACTGGAACTGCTGAATCCGCAGGGCAGGCTGGTACGGCACTGGTCGGGGCAGGAACGGCGCTTGGACCTCAGCGGCATTCCTGTGACCGCAAACACCCTGTTCGTGTGCGCGAGGGATGGTAGGGTATTGCGGGCGGGCGTGGCGGAGCGGTAAGGAGTAAATTGAGCGGGGCAATCAGTTGGAACATTCAATTAACATCATAGATCAAATAAGTAGAGGGAGCAAACCAGGCGAAGTGCGTAGGGGAATGTTGTGGCTAATAATACGCCAGAATCCGACAAAACAGCATTTGGATAAATAAAGATTACGAGCGACACCTATTTTTGTCAAATTTAAGCTAAATAATCCAATCCAACTTGCAGTGAAATTAAATTCGCATTTTTCACTAAATTTTTTCACATCAAAACACATTATTTATGTTCAGTAGAATTTTATTTCGAACGATTATGGGGGGGGGCAGATGATTATTTTGCCACTTTTAGCAATGCTTTTCACGGTTTCGCATGTAACGGGCCAGTCTATGTGCCCCATGGACAGATTTGAGTTTGAAATTGAAAAAGTGATTCCGGCGAGTCCCTGGAAAGTGAACTCAACCACCAATACCCCCGGCGCCTTTCATGCCTTTTACAGAGTGAAGTTGAAAACCAAGGCCGGACAGCCTCCTTTCCCTGCCAATTTCACCTTCAATTATCTGAGGTTCGATGGAGTTATCAATATTAACAACTTCAATTCTCGTATCAATGACTCCATAACAAGGGCTATTTCATCGGCTAACTATACGTCTTTCCTAACTATTTCACCCTCTGGAGAAATTGTATGGCAGGTTGGAAGTACCAATAATTGTGAGCCTGGAGGTGGCGGAGGAGGCATTCCATTGCCCTTGCCTATGGGCTCAACATCCGTGACGCTATTCACCATTTGTGTGGAGGCGGTGCCTGGCGACCTTATAAAATGGAATACGTTTAGCGCGTTTGCGGAACAATGCATGCCGTCTGCCCTTTGCCAAGGCCCCATGAATGTGTCCGTCACAGGAGGCATCACGAACATCAATTTCCCGTCGCCTTCGCCGGGTCAGCTAACAAAAGGATTACACTTTGCCTATGCATATGATAGCGGCTTACAAATTCCTTACATCAGAGTTGGGATACTTCCATTGCAAGCCTCAAGATACGCAAAGGTAGATGCGCTTATTCATATCGAACCAGAAATGGCTTCTGCCTCACTGGATCTCCAACCTGTTGCTCATCCTAATGGCCCGGGATTGACTAAGGCCCTCAGCAGGAAAAATCAGGACGGTTCATTTGATATTTATTTTTCGTTCGAAGATTTTCCACATCCTGATTCCAGTGCATTAAATGCAACCGATACCATTTTTGTCGCTGCCATACTTGTAAATGGAATTTATAACCTGTCGCAAGGAGGATTATTACATTGTTCTCTAACTGCCGGCAGATGGGTTTCCGGAGCCATTGCTAACAACTTCCAAACATATCAGTTGGTGGCAAATAATACGACCATTAATATCCCTGGGCATGAACCGTGTGAGAAAGCCCTGACCATAAACGGAACCTCTGTGTTAACTCAGAATTGCGAGGGGGTTGTTCGGTTTACAGTGACACACAACCACACCGGGCCAATGAGCTTTAATCGCCTACGATTGGAATTGTTATTCGATGCAAATGCAGTAGGCAGCGCGATTCCGGGAATACCTGTTTCTACTTTGCCTGATGCAGCTAATAGCGATACCTTCATTCAGGTTCTACCTAATCGGTGGTTCTATATTTACGATAAGCAAACACCGCTAGCAAGCCCATTCCAGATTACTTCAGGTATGTACGTAGAGGTACCTTTCAGCCTGTTTAATAATTGTGTAAGCTATCGTGTAACAGCAGGGGAGGGAGATCCAACTCCAGGAGCAGGGAACGGCAACTCCTACTGTGCACTGGAGGTGACCATTAGCGACCCCTTATGTGATCCCAGAGTCAAAGGCAAGGTTTTTTTGACCAATTTTGATCAGGCGCCGATGTACAAAGTGAGCCTCAAAGACTTCAATTCTCCATACGAGGAGGAAATTAATACGTTTTGCGAACCGGAATTTTCCTTTTGCCCGGATCAGAGCCAGGCTCCGTTTTTCCTGAAGGTGGAAACGAAGCCCGGGTATGAAAATGATTATCTCTGTACCAGTGGGGGCGGAGCAGGGGTAACGACGTATGATATTGTGCTGATTCAAAAGCACTTGAAATCTTTCCCTCAGTTCCCAACGGTTTATGAGCGATTTGCGGCGAATGCGGATAATACTACCATGGGGTCGGTCAATCTCATTACCTTTCATGATATTGATGCATTTAGAAACCTTATTCTGGGCGTTTGGGACCCTGCCGATAATGACCCGAACAATGATGGTCCGTTTGAGTTTGTTCCAAGTTGGCGATATTTCAATGAAAATATCAATATCCCAATTCCCCCTCCAAATCCGAACGACCCTACGGATCCATTTGGATTAAAGAAAGTTCCGATTGTACCAGGACTAACCGACACCAGTCATGTTCCGATCAATGGCATCGGCAGTTATGGGAATTTTTATGCCGTTAAATTGGGGGATATCAATCGAAACTGCAATTGCGATGGTTTTAGGCCAACAAGACTACCCAGCGAAGGATCAGCCCAGTTTAAATTGGGAAAAGAAGAAGTTCAGCAAAAAGGAAAAACAATTAGAATCCCGGTTTATTGGGAATCTTCTTTTAAACCGATTGCCATGCAGGGCGGATTCCGGTTTGATCCATCGGTGTTGGCCTTCAAATCCATTGAACCCAATCCGGAGATTCCAGTGTATCCCTGGCATTTCGGCTCCACTAAAGCGGATGAGGGCATCTTAAAATTTGCCTGGGATAACGATCAGGATCTACAACCCTTACCGGCTCGAATGCTTCTGTTTACAATAGAATTTGAACTTCGAAACGGACAGGAGCTGCCGGAGGGTGCGCTGCTTTGGCCTTCAGACCAGGTGCTGCACTGCCTCGCCTTTTCGGAAATCGGGGAGGAATTTCGGGTTGGGCAGGGACGTCAGGAACAAACCTCTTCCCGAAACCCGGCCATGGCACTGACGGTCAGTCCCAATCCTGCCACAGACCAGGCAACTGCCTACATATACAGCGAAAAAGCCAGTGAAGTTACCCTGATCCTGACGGACGGCAGAAACAGGATACACACCAAACAAACGATCAGCCTGCAAGCAGGCGACAACACCGTTTCCGTACAGTTTCCGGCTTCCGTACAACCCGGCGTATTTTACCTGATGTTGGAATCTGAAAATACCCGTCTTCAAAAAAAGTTGGTCAAGTTGTAGATGATTGAGGTTGTCTCGTAATTACTTTTCACCGCAGAGACACGGTGGCGCAGAGCCTTAACAGATGGATCATTACCACCTTCGCGCCTCCGCGTCTCTGCGGTAAAAACTACTTTCAGGACACCTCCACAGCTCTCTTCAAAATCAATCCAAGCTTCACTTATGAAAAAAATAACATTCCAAATACTCCTGATAAGCCTGGCCCTGCCCAATCTTTGGGCGCAAACCCGCCACTATGTTAAAAACACAGCTACCGGCCAAAATATCGGGACCTCTTGGGCCGACGCATTTACGGACCTGCACAGCGCCCTTAATACTGTCCAGGCCGGAGATGAAATCTGGGTGGCAGAAGGTCTGTTTTTACCGGATACCGGCACAAATCGAGACCGATCTTTTGTGTTGAAAAGCGGCGTGAAACTGATCGGCGGGTTTTCAGGCACAGAAACCACTCTGGCGCAACGGGATTTTACCATACATCCAACTATTCTGAGCGGAAACATAGGAAATCCGGACATTGCTGAGGACAACTCCTACACGGTTTTATACATGGCTTACCCGGATACAAGTACCCTGTTGGACGGGTTGTTATTGCAGGATGGTTATGCGCAGAGCGATACCGCTTTCAACCAGATATCACCGGTGCGCAGTGGTGGCGCGGTATATGTGATGGCTCAAAACGGAAAGGGACAGCCTACTTTTCGGAATTGTATATTCCAAAACAATTATGCCCGGGATTACGGAGGCGCCTACTTCGTTAATGCACAGGGTTCATCGGGGAGTACCCCGTTGTTCAACAGGTGTACCTTCCGGCACAACACTGCGGGATTTAGGGGAGGAGCCATTTATGTTACCGGAGGCAATTATTATGACCGGGGCATAGAGTACGATCATTGCGTTTTTGAGTCCAATACTACGTCAGGCGATTTCGGCGGTGGTATTTACTGGCGGTGCAATTTTGGGTCGGAGCAATGGGATTTTGTTGGGTGTTATGCTGAAGAAAATGCGTCGAAAGTTAATGGTGGCTTCTTGTATTATATTTACTTCGGAACCAATCCATTAAAGCTACAAATTGACAGTTGTCGGTTTGAAAGAAATAGTAAAAAAACGTATGCGACCATTCACAGCGAGCCAATTCCATCGGGTGAACAGTGTATAATAAAAATACGAAATACCGACTTTATTGACGATCAATCTTATTTTGGTCCATTGGATATTTCCAATATGTCAAATACCAGCCTAGCCATTGATACCTTTTTAATTCAAAATTGCACTTTTATTCGACCTTTAGGTACTAATGTTGCATTTTATGGCACGGGCTGGTTAGGTCGTGGTTTTATTTATATAAATAATAATATAATATGGAAAGTTTCATATGAATCACTCCCAACCCCTAACGATATTGGACTTTCGTTCTTTAGTACAGAGGTTAATATCAAAGATAACTTCATTTATTACCCTGGCCCATCTGTTGGAATTGGCTTGGTAAAACGCCCTCTTTTCCCAAGCTATGCAAATATAAGTGGCAATTTGTTCCTGAATAACGCAGGCTCAATGATATTTGAGAATATCAACAGTGCTGTTCTTTCAAATTCCAGCATAACTTTAACAGGTAACACTTTTGCAGAGTGTAAAGATAGCTCGGAAGAGCCATCTAATAAATACAGTTCTATAAATGCCACCAACAACATCTTCTACAACTGTAAATCCGCTACCACAGGCCTGCCTGCTCTGCCGTTTCGGATGAATCAGGATACTTTTTTCTTTTCGCATAATTATTTTGATAGCGATTATTTTTGCACTGGCTATCCCAACATCACCTGCGGCCCCAACAACATCTTTGGCATAGACCCCATGTTTCGGGATACGGCGGCAGGAGATTATCGCTTGTCGGGCTGCTCGCCGCTGATCAATATGGGCTTCAATGGTGCTGCTGCGGGTTTGCTGACAGATCTGGCCGGATTGCCCCGTATTCAGGACGGTCAGGTAGATATAGGCGCTTATGAGGTGCCGCCGTTCGGGCTGGCGGCGGCGGCGGTGGTACATCCCGCCTGCGCTGGAGCGTCTGACGGAAGTATTCTTCTCGAGCCGGATAACGGCTGCGCACCCTATTCCTATCAGTGGGAGCCGCAGGCAGGCAATGGCCCTGAGCTCAACGACCTTCCGCCCGGGCAGTACCAAATTACCCTCAGCGATGCTTCCGGACGGCAATTAACTGACACCCTCACTGTGCCGGAAGCGCCCTTGCCGGTGGCTTCCATACAAGCCACAGATGTACTCTGCGGACTACTCAGCGGAGGACAGCTGAGTGCTTCCGTGCAAAGCGGCACTGCGCCTTTTTCTTGGCATTGGCAACCTGCCGCGCCGGATACCTCCGCCCTGAGCCAACTGCCTCCGGGCGATTATGCCCTCGCGATCACAGACGCCAACGGATGTGTGGATGATACAACTGCCAGCATCGGACTTACCGGACAAATTACCTTGCAGGTGGGAGGCTCGCCCATCAGCTGCCATGCTGCGGCAGACGCCTGGTTGTCGGCAACGCCCGTTACGGGAGCTGCGCCTTTTTCCTGGCAATGGTTAGGCTGGCCCGGCACAGATTCTCTGGCGCAGCCACTGGGGCCTGGCCTATATGCCGTGACAGTGAGCGACAAATACGGCTGCACTGCGGCCTTCAGCTACCCGCCGCTAACCGAGCCGGATTCTCTCTGGATCGGCACCGGCGTGAGTCATCAAACGCAATCCAATCCGCCCAATGGCGCGGCGGTAGTAACCACCATCACCGGCGGAACCGGACCATTCACCTACCTGTGGAGCAATGGCGTTACCCAGCAGGCTACTGCCGGATTGGTGTCAGGGTTCTATACCGTTACGGTTACAGACAACCGTGGCTGCACAGTCAGCACAACAGTGGAGGTGAAGTTTTATACCAGCACCTCGGAGGTGGGCGCCATCGCTCTGCACGTGTACCCCAATCCCGCCGGCGAGTGGGTACAGGTACAATTGCCGGATCAGGTGCAGGCAACAAGTCTGGAACTGCTGAATCCGCAGGGCAGGCTGGTACGGCACTGGCCGGGGCAGGAGCGGCGCTTGGACCTCAGCGGCATTCCTGCGGGCGCATACACCCTGCTCGTGCACGCGAGGGATGGTGGGGTATTGCGGGCGGGCGTGGTGAAGCGGTAATCATTTCCATCTGGAGTACATTATGCGTTTGTTTTCAAGGTGGGGGAAAACGTGATGTGTAAATCGTTTATGGTGCTTCGGTAATGTGGCGGGTGAATGCTTCCCACTGACGGGGTGACTGGCAGTCACCTCGTCAGTACTTGAATCTGGTGCGGCATAAAGTGAACGTCTCAATTAGAGTGAGACGCTTACTTTATGCAAGGAGATCAACTTAAGTCACCCGAGTGCAAATCAAATTGACCACATTGACCACATTAACAATATTGACCACATTAAACCTCAGTCTCCCCAGCCCGGCTCATCCTCATCTGCCTTAGGCTGTTTGCGTACGATGCCGAATTCCATTTCTTTTTGACAGGAGCCACACACGCCATACAGGTTGAGGGAGTGGTGTGAGATCTTGAAATTGAGCAATTCGCCCACCATATCCTTGATCTGCTGCACGCGGGGATCACAAAATTCCACCACCTTGCCACAATGAGCGCAGATGACGTGGTCGTGCTGTTTGTATCCGTATGACTTCTCGTACTGTGCCAGATTGCGGCCAAACTGGTGTTTTTTCACCAGATCACAGTTGACCAGAAGCTCCAGGGTGTTGTAAACCGTAGCCCTGCTCACACGGTAGCTTCGGTTTTTCATGTGGATGTAGAGCGCCTCTGCGTCAAAGTGATCGTTGCGCTTGTAGATTTCCTCCAGGATGGCAAAGCGTTCCGGTGTTTTCCGGTAACCGCCGGTCTCCAGTTTAGCTGAAAAGATTTTGAGCACCTGCTGGATGAGCTCTTGCTCGTTGCGTTGGAGTGACATGGTTGTGGATGGTTGTGGAAGGCAAAAGTACGAAGATTTAAGTTGAATGTGGACAATGGGTTGAATGTGGACAATGTGGTCAATGAGATCAATGTGGCCAATGTGGTCAATGTGGTCAATGTGGTCAATGTGGTCAATGTGCCGCCAGAAGCCCCTGGGATATTGTTCAAGTCAGGGCAAGTATACCAAAAAAAATCACACTAAACAACTGAATATCAACTACTTAAAAAATATTTTAAAAACCAGATAGGACTTTTACCGCCTCCAAATACTCATTCAGTCAAATAATTAATGAGTATGAAAAAGAAAACAAAAGTTCAACACTTCGCCTGGTTCAAAGGTTTACTTTTTACCATCCTGATGCTCTCCGGATCCACTGGTTTTACCAGCACCCCGGACTTCAGGCCCCTGAGCTGCATCATTGAAGACCTTCAGCGCACAGGTCCCTCGCAAGGAGCCGTGTACTACTCCTGGAGTGCCGTTTCCGGAGCAAGCGGATACAAGGTCTATTATGTCCGCTTGTCGGATGGTTATACCAGTCCGATTTATTCCACCAGCGCCACTTCTATCTATTTCTCCGGACTCAGTGCTGGCAGTTATAAATGCTACTTTGCTCCGGTTTGTGGCAGCGAGCCTCTGGAGTATATTACGGACGAATTGATCATAATTTAAAGCTACCGGGCATCCAATGGTTCTGAAAATGGGGTTATATCCCAATAAAGACACCTTGGATGCCCTATTTATTTCGACGATAAACAGCACTATGATACGTTTGTATCTTTTCCCTCAGCCAGCCTCGCATTAGGATCTGGGCATTTGAGTCAAGCGCCTCGATCAATTCTTTTCTGGAGACTCTGGCTTCCAGAAGCATTTTAAATACGATCATAAAAGCAATAGAGGACTCCTTATTTTGTGATTCCGGATACCGGTGTCGTTGTAGGTAGGCATAAAAAGCTTCAAAATCATTGGTGGCATCCATCTCTAATTCATACATAGCTCTCAGCTGAAGGGTTTTGGAGCGCATAACATGTATCTCATCCCTGAATTTTGGCTTCCCGGTAAGTTCCAAGACCTTCTTGAAGTCCTTTCGTTCAAACGCAATAATAGCCTCTGCCACCAGTACATTTTCTTCACGGACCTTTTGTGGTAAATATTGAGCATATTTTGCAACAAACCCGATTGCCCAATCCAGGTCTGAAGCTGCAGATGCTACATTGACAATATTTAGAAAGTTTGGGGGAGACATTGCATTGTTAATAATATGTATATCTTTTTCCAGAAGTGCTTTATTCAATTCATGTAATTTTTTCCCCCATACCTTTGGGTCACTTCCCCGAACCATTTTACCTGCGAAGTTTTGAAGATATCTTAGAATACTGTTGGATTCTTCCGAAGGAATCTTATCTATGTTAGCATAAAGCAATTTTTCAATTGCTACAAAACACTCCGCCTCGCCTGTTTCAATCATGGATAAAATCTGATCGTATATCAGGGGCAATGGTTCTATAACTTTTTTGACTGCTTGAATTTTTTCTTTTGAAGGCCGTATATTTTTTAGAGTGAGCCACTCACAATACATCTTAAGGCTGATAAAATCAGCATGCTCTTTTATATTCAGCAGGCATGATTCAAGGGCTCTATTATCTGGCAGTGGACGCCCCTGTACCAGATGCTGTTTAAAATGCAGGCTAAGTTCAATTTGCTGCTGACAAGCCGCTACGCTAAAAATTGGTTGATATTTTGTTTTATAAGCCTTCGTGGCTTCTTTTGAATACTCCGCAGTCAGTCCTTTTTCGGACAGGACCTTTAACCACAAAGCATCGGAAGTATACCGATCCGTGCGCAGTTTTTCAAAAATCAGAAAATCCTTCAGCCACAGGTAAAGCCTGGACAAGACATTCCACAATTTTTTTTTGTCACTCAACCCGGTTCCGATCTCCACGCCATAGATCTCGCGGAAAGCATACGGCAGGGTCATTTTTTCGGGATCCTCCTTCCCGGGATAAAACTGCCTGTAGTAATGATACACGCCCAGAGCATTGACCTCCCTGGGATATTCTTTTCGGAGATACTTTCCAAAACCCAGCACCTCATTTTCTTTCAGTTGTGCCATCAAACTAAAAAATTTCAGGTTCTTTTTCATGTAAAGCGCTAAATATTAAAAGGAAACCAGAGTCTGTTCTTTGAGCAAAGAAAGGTATAATTAAGTTAAAAAACAAGACATATTTCGCAATAAATTTATTTTAAGCCAGCAAAAATATTAAATATATATACAATTATTAAAATATATTAAAAGGAAACTGAACAATTATGTTTTACAAACTGACCGTAAAAGCCAGGAAACTTGCGCTCAGTTTAGAGCCTGCCTCAAAAAATCAAACAGCTCCGGGAATTTTTTTTTCATCCCGTGTGACTTTTTCCCAGGCTCATTTGTCATGCTGGCAGATAGGAGGTAAAACCCTTCTGCTAGCATTTCAAAAATTAACATTATGAACTTTGTACCAGACGCACCGCTAAGAAAAACAACCCCAACCAATGCTCCGGCCACCATCATCCCAACAGATGTTCGCCGTGCGGGACGCGTCAGCCTGATATTCGAGCAGAAATACGAGCATTTCTGTTTCCTGGCCTTCAAGTATGTCACATCCATGGACGATGCCAAAGACATCGTAGCGAACGTTTTTGAAGGCGCCCTAAGAAACTGGCCAACAGAAAGATATGAGGCCATTCTGAATTTAGAGGCCTATATGTACCGGGCTGTAAGGAACAGTGCGATCAACGTAGCAAAGCGGAAAAAGTACCTGATCAGCATTCATGATTTTCCAATCGACACGTTTTCAATT
>JBILHS010000019.1:0-56818 GCA_044350425.1 Saprospiraceae bacterium
TTGGCGAGAATATGTGAGGGTGTATGAACTATGATGTATGATGTATGAACTATGAACTATGATGTATAAAGGGGGAACATGATCTAAACCAAATAGAGCGGGTTCCGTTTACACATCATAGTTCATAGTTCATACATCATACATCATAGTTCCTACATCATAAATGTCTGTTCATACATTAAAAAGCGTGCAGCGCTTACCCATTTCACCAGAAGCTGCCTGGGATTTCTTCTCGAATCCCCTGAATCTTAAAGTAATCACCCCGGCTCATCTGGGGTTTCAGGTCAATTCTGACCCTGACTTCTCTTCCCGAAAAATGTATGCCGGCCAGGTCATCACCTACACCGTAAAGCCTCTTTTGGGTATTCCACTCTTTTGGATGACTGAAATATCTCATGTTCAGGACGGACAGTTTTTTGTCGACGAACAACGAGTGGGACCTTATGCCCTTTGGCATCACCAACACCATTTTAAGGTAATTCCCGGCGGAGTTGAAATGACCGATCTGGTGCATTACAGATTGCCCTTTGGCATTTTGGGCGATTTCGCACACTGGCTTTTTGTACGCAGTCAACTGCGTTCGATCTTTGATTTCAGGACGAAGAAGCTGGTAGAGTTGTTTGGGGAATTGTAGGTCATGGTAAAATGCGGTATTAAGGTAGAGACAGAGACCTCCGAGGTTTTGAAAACCTCGGAGGTCTCTGTCTCTACCTTAATACCGCATTTTACCCATACGTTGTATACGGTGCAATACCGCCCGAATCAACACCCAAACATGTGCCAAAAGCGTAGGAATAAGTCCAAAATGATGCCGCATGACATCAAATCGGTTGCGCAGACTTTGTTGGTGGCGTTTTTTGGACAATCCACCCATAAGGTAGTTGGTCACAACACCTCCTACATGAACGTTTTCGGGGCTTTTTTTGAGGATCTCAATACACCAGTCGTAATCCGCACATAATTCGGCGGAAGCGCGGTACTCAGGAGCCAGATTCCGACGCGGCACGAAGGACTGATGCACCACCAACATTCCCCCGAGGTATTTTTTCCAGTTTAAATGTGTCGGACATTGGCGGGTACTCAGCTCACTCATGGTGCCTTGCGGGACTCGGGCATCGTCGACCAGCATCGTTTCGCCGTATAAAACCCCTGTTTGAGGGCTGATTTTTGCCGCCATTTGCTCCAGGGTATCCGGCGCATACAACCAGTCGCCGGCGTTGAGAAACTGTACAAAATCACCAGTAGCCATGCGCAGACCTTTGTTCATGGCATCATACAAGCCACGATCAGGTTCCGAGATCCAACGCAGGTAGGGCATTTTGGCTTCATACTCCTGTATGATCTTTACCGTACCATCCTTCGAGGCACCATCTACTACAATATATTCAATATCAGGGTAGGTTTGACGGAGCACACTTTCCATGGTACCGGCCAGAAGGGCTTCTCCGTTGTAAACTACTGTGATGATAGAAAAAGTGGGCATTGGAGGATGGGTTAGCGCTTTGAGGTTTTAAATAAAGATTTTTAAACCGCAAATGTAAGAATGACCAACCTTTGCGCATCAGAACTTATTCTACTACATGCAAAAGACCTTATATTTCCTACTTTTTGTACTCCTGAGCCAACCCGCTTTTTCTCAAAAGATCAACAAGTATTGGGTTGAGTTCAGAGATAAAGCGGATAGTCCTTTTTGCACCTGCAGGCCGACCGAATTTCTGTCTGCCCGGGCGCTCGACCGCCGCGCACTGGCCAGTATCCCGATCGTGGAAAATGACCTTCCTGTCAATCCTGAATACCTCCGGCAATTGACCATCCATGGCGTACAGATTCACAATACCTCGCGCTGGCTCAATGCCGCCGCCGTCATGGCCGATTCCGCTACTGCCCAGAGCCTGAAAAGCCTGCCCTTTGTAAAAAGCCTTCGCTACCTTGGTCCGCACCTGAAATACCGGAACCCTCCCAATCGACCCGCAAAAAAACGCACGCCGTTGTCATCCAGCCCCTCTATCCAGGGCGATGACATCCCGATCTGGGGCTACGCCGGACAACAAAATCAACAGCTTGGCCTTCCTGTGCTGCATTCGGCCGGACACCGCGGTGCGGGAATTTGGGTGGCTGTGATGGACGGCGGGTTCACCAATGCAGATACCATCCCAATGTTTGACAGCATTGGACTGCAAGGCCGGCTCATCCCCGGCTGGGATTTTGTAGAACGTGACGCCGGCGTCTTTGAAGCCGCTCAGCACGGCACAGCAGTGCTTTCTGTCATGGCTTCCAACCTGCCGAAATACTTTGTAGGCACCGCTCCGGATGCCACCTATTTTTTGTTAAAAACGGAAGATACCGGCGGTGAATTTCCCATTGAAGAGGTCAACTGGATCGCCGGGGCCGAATGGGCCGATAGTATAGGCATTGACATCATCAATGCTTCCCTGGGCTACACCAGTTTTAACGACAACACCTTAAGTCATACCTACCCGGAACTGGATGGGCGCACGGCCATCGGGTCCAGGGGCGCCAGCATCGCTGCTACCAAAGGTATGATCATTTGTAACAGTGCTGGCAATGAGGGCGACGGGGAATGGCATTACCTCGGTGTACCGGCCGATGCCCCGGGAATCCTAGCGGTGGGCGCCGTGAGTGCCAACGGAAAACATGCTGCTTTTAGCTCTTTTGGACCAACAGCAGACGGTCGTATCAAACCTGAACTGGTTGCACCCGGCGATAACGTGGTGGTGGCTGGCAATGTAGGCATATCGCTGGGGCTCTCCAGCGGCACCTCGCTGGCATCCCCCATGATGACTGGAGCACTTGCCTCACTTTGGAGCGCATTCCCGGATAAAACAGCTGCTGAGGTACTCGACGCTGTTTTTTCAACTGCGGATCAGAACATCAGCCCCGACAACGGGCGTGGTTACGGACTGCCTGATATGTCACAGGCCTGGATCGACCTGGCTGAAATGTCTCCGGGCAATGGAGGGCTTTTCACAATAGACCAGACGGAGCAAACCTTGACCTTCCATTATGCTTTAAACTTTTTTAGCCCCGGCGATTTGGTAGAGTTGCGCAATGATTTTGGACAAAAAGCGGGCGGCTTTACCACTATGTTAGACTCAAAAGAAATATCTAATCTGACTATCCGGGGAATGGAAAATTTACTTCCCGGACATTATCAGATCGTTTTGATCAATAAGGATGGGGTGAAACGACTTGGAGCGGCTGTTTGGAAGTAGGACTCCCCTTTTTACATTAAACTAACTAAACAAAAGGGCATCCCACTGGCTGGAGGGATGCCCTTTTTCAATTGTTTTGATTCGAGTTGTGCGCCTGGGCAAAAACCTGGGCAGGGTTTTCCTGCGACTAAAGTCGCCGGTACAGCCCATTAGCGTATCAGGGTGGTATTTCCTTTGTAGATTTCCTTTACTCCATCTACATATTCAACTTCGAGCACCCAGACGTACGCGCCTGGTTCGCAAGCCTGGCCCCTGAAGGTGCCGTCCCAGCCTTGACTGTCATCATTAATTGCAAAGTCTTTCAGCTGGAAAACCAATTCGCCCCAACGGTCGAAGACCTTGAAATCCAGCGCTTTAGAGTCGCTTTGACCATGTACCAGAAGTCGGTCGTTGTTAAAGTCACCGTTGGGACTAAAGCCGGTGGGCACGTATACTTTGCGGAATTTCTCTACCGATACCAGAATCTGGTCTTGGGCACGGCAACCGAAATCGTCGGTGACCACCACCTCAAAATAGGTCGGAAATTCCAAAGAATACACTGAAGGATTGGGGCAATTCAGGCAGCTCAGCCAAATACTATCTGCCGGCGTCCAGGCATATTCTGTAATGCCCTGGGCATTCAGTACCATAGCAAGCAATTGAGTATCCCGTCCAAATAGGACCCGGATGTCTGGTCCAAGATCCACCTGGATGGGGTCAGGCTGGGTCACCACTATTGGAGCCACCTCAAATTCGCAACCATTTACATCGATGATCTTCGGAGTGTAAGTCCCTGCAGGTATGCCAATCTGTACAGCAGAACCATTTGGCGGTTTATTATCTATCACGTATCTGTAAGAAGGGGTGCCACCTGTGCCCGAGATGAATATGCGGCCGTCGTAGCCGCCATTGCAGGTGGGCGCTTCCATCGTGGAAGTTCCACTCAGAGGCGCCAAGGGCTGCGTGACTTCTACAGAGGCGGGTGTGATACAGCCATTGGCGTCCGTGACGCTCATCGTGTAAATTCCTGCTGCCAAATTCGATAGCACTGCTGTTTGGGTGCCGTTGGCCCAGTTGATCTGGTAAGGTGAAGTGCCTCCAGACGGAGTTGCTTTTGCGCTGCCCGAGTTGCCTCCAAAGCATTTCACTGCAGTTGGCAAAAGCATGACCCGAAGTTCTGTGGGTTCGCCGATGGTCACGCTGGAGGTGCCCGGGCAACCTTTACTATCGGTAACAGTCACCCTGTAAATACCTGCAAAAAGCCCTAGTGCCACCGAATCAGCAGGCGTGGTGCCGCTGTTCCAGAACCAGCTATAAGGAGCCGTGCCACCTATTCCACGGGCTGCCGCCCAACCTGTGGCATCGCCTTGACATTTTGCATCGGAGAAGCCAGTGATGGCTGTCTCTAAAGGAAGTGGATTGCCCACGGGCACGGTAGTGGTGGCTGTACAACCCAGGGCGTCTGTTGCCGTCAGGGTGTAGGTCTGTCCGCCCTGTAGCCCGGATACTTGTTGGCCTGTTTTGGGTGGCGCGGAATTCCACTGAAATATAAAGTCATTCAGATCGGCGGGGGTAGCTCCATAAAAAATGGAGATTACTTTGCCAGTACCATCCAATCCATCGTGACAGCCAGGGGCCTGCGCCTCCGCATAAGTATTGAGCTGTTGTAATTGTTGCACGAAGGTTTCCCCGGTACTGGTACAAGCATTTGCGTCGGTGAGGGTGACGCGGTAGGTAGCGGATACGAGCCCGGTGGCGGTTTGACTGGTCTGGTTATTGGCGTTCCAAAGGTAGGTGTACGGAGAGGTGCCACCGGAAGGTAGAGCACGGGCCGTTCCATTACTGGCTTCGAAACAAATGGTGTCGGCCACCGGCGGGACAGCCAAAACCAAAGCCGTTGGCTGATTGACATTGGCCGTCAAAGTGCTGGTACAACCTTTGGTGTCGGTTACCGTGGCAGCATATTGCCCGGCAAATAGATTAACGATGTTTATTCCATTGCCCGAATAGTTGTTAGGACCTGTCCAGTTAACGGTATACTGCGGCGTACCGCCCAGCGCATCCAAATGGAGGGCTCCGGTATTTTTACCAAAACATTTTACAGGTTCGGGTGTAGCAAAACTGGTCAACAAGTCGGGCTCTGTCACGGTTTCTGTCTTAACCTGGGAACAGCCATTGCCATCTGTCGCGGTAACGGTGTAGGTGCCTGCAGGGATATTGACGATGCCCTGATTGTTCTCCCCGGTATTCCAGACAAAATCAAAAGGGGTGGTTCCTCCAACGGCGTAAGTGGTGAGTTGTCCATCCGAAAGTCCGAAGCAGGATGGAATTCTTTTAAGGGCAGTCAGGATCTGAATGGGTGCAGGTTCAAAAACCTTCATGGTATTCGACACCTTGCAGCCGTTTGCATCTGTGATAGTGACCGTGTAGGTTCCCGCCAGCAGATTGGAAATGCTATCCGTCATCAGGCCTGTATTCCAGAGATAGGTATATGGCGCAACACCGCCAGTCGGGTAAATTGCTGCGGCACCTGTAACCAGCCCAAAACAAGTCACATCATTGGGAAAGGAAGTTCCGTAAAGCTCCAGTGGTTCTGTCAGGGTAACAGATGCGGTAGCAGTGCAGGAGGCGCCTATGCTGGTGATGGTTACGGTATAAGTGCCCGGGCCCAGGTTTGTAATGGTTGCCGTAGTCTGACCGTTGCTCCACTGATAGTTGTTGTTTCCGGGAGCAGAAGCTACCAGGCTTCCTTTGTCCCCATGGCACAGGATGGGCTGGGAAACGCTGGCCGCACCAGTCAACGAGCCGATACTGAGTTCCACCGCTTCCGTGACCGAACAGCCGTAAGAATCCGTAGCAGTTACATTATAAATGCTGGTTTGCGGGATTGTCGCTACAGGATTCGGGCAGTCTGTACAGCTTAGTCCTGTGCCTGGCGACCAGGTATACGTGACATTATAACTCGGCTCAAAGGTGATGGTCCAATCGAGCAAGGTGCCATTTAAGTTGGGCTTGTCATCATTCAAACGCAAGCGCCAGATCCCGTTGGCTGGTTCTCCCCAAAGGTCGGACCAGGGTCCTTCCGGCAGCCAGTCTCCTGTAAACGGAGCGGCTGTAGCCGGAGCAAAAGGCCCGGGAAAGCTAATGATTTGAGTTGCGGTTGGTGTGAAACAGGTGCTGGTGTAATCATCCCCGTTCGCGCCATTATCTGTGGTCAATTCGAGTACGATACCGCTGGGCGATATCAGGTACGCATCTACTTCATCGATCCAATTGTGATCCACGTTGATACAGACAGAACGGATGACACCCGGGCCGATCACCGGCGGGAGCACGCCAAAGACGTTGACACTTGAATTGACCGGTGCACCACCGTTCGGGATAGCAAAATCAGTTTGGTTGGTAAAGGTAGGAGGCGCAGGAACCGGCGTGGGCACCGTAGCATTGAGTTGTACCGGCGTATTCGGCAGGCAGACGGAAGTATCGTTGAGTATCGGAGCCTGCAGGATCCTGTCGCGGATATACAGGATCACAGTATCCATGTTGCATGGATCCACCTGGACCGAGATCCCAATCGACTCGGGCAATTCCGCCAGTCCATCCTCAAAAGCTGTAATAGGCACTGTGATACTGGATTGTCCTGCGGGGATCACCAGATTGCTCGGAATCGGCAGATAATCCACGCCGGGTGTGGCTGAGCCAAATACATTGAAGACGAGCGGGAAGTTTTGAGCCCGAAGCTCCGGAAGCGTAAAGGTCACAGAGCCCGGAACGCAGTCTTCCGCAATGGTTCCGTCAGCACTTACCGTTGCGGCATTGACCAACAACGAACCGGTACCAAAGCTTTTCGCTTCTAAAAATACACCGGAATCATAGGCACCGTCCGCCACGTCGGCGATGGCGAGTTTGATGGTATAGGACTGGCAAGGGGTAACGACCGCCACGGCTGTGAAAACATCCGTAAAACCATCGTAAACAGGTTGATTCGAGGTCCCCAGGTTATCGTTATAATACTGCACATTGAAAGGGTTGCAGGGCGGCGCTGCCGGATTGGAAGGATGCACATTGTTGATGGACACCGGCAGGTTGGTACCTGGGACCCTGGCTATATTGGTAAATACCGGATATCCAGGCCCTTGAATAAAAAAGCCAAATACATCATTGAAGGAAGTACAGGCGTATTCCGGATACTCCTCAGAGGCAAAGGAATAGCGGAAACGCAGGGTATCTGAATTGGGAATAAACGTGATGGTATAAACTGCCACATTGTTGAGCGAGCCGGTAGCAATGGGCAAAAGGCTGGGCTCAATGGAGCCTCCGGCGTTCCCATCACTGGCTTGGTCCATTCCATCATCTGCTGCGGACACAGAAAAACCTGTGGTCAGCAAAATACCGCGTTCAATACCCATTGAAGGTGTTCCACCAGAAAAATAGCCCACCGCACGGGGGTCACCGTTGAATTGGATGTTGGTGACCTGAACCCCTTCTCCGAGGAACACATTGGAGATCAGACTTTGTGGGTTATACGGTCCTGTGACGACATCCGTGACCTGAAGAAATTGTGCTTTAGAAGCAAATGGAGTGACAAACAGACAAAAAACTATGAATAGTAGTGTTTGCGTCGGGCGAAGTAAGCAGTTCATCCGGTGTGAAAAATTGATAGGTTAATAAATCCTGAGACTGAAACAGGAGATTACAGGCCGGGAACGGGATAGATTAAAAGAAGGATAAAAAGTTTGTCCGCCGAAAAGTAGCACGTTCTACCAATGCGAAGTACTAAGAGTCCCCTGAAAAATTCTTGATTAGATACCCTTGCTTGGCAAAACGATGCAAAGTGCTCAAATTTTACCCGAAAAAAAACGCAGGTTCCCAATCAAGGGAAACCTGCGTTTAAACTTTAGTAGCGCGGGGGAGACTTGAACTCCCGACCTCGCGATTATGAATCGCGCGCTCTAACCAGCTGAGCTATCGCGCCATGCTTTTTCAAAAGCGGGTGCAAAGGTAGATCACTCAAACATTTCTGCAAAGAAGTGTGCAAAATTTTCCTAAAATCTCTCAAAAACCTTTCTTTTACCTCTGTTTTACTACCTAAATCGTCCGATTTCAAGCTAAAATCACTACTTTAAACTTGCAACTTTCCACTTGCAACTAAAAAATCAATTACTCTTTAGCCACATCCACCCGATATCCGGCTTTCCGAAGGAGTGCCACGACGCCGTATTTCCCCCCCAGGTGGCCAGCGCCCACGGCAAAAAGGGTCGGCTTATCCGCCATCATCCGGCCCATCACCGGGACCCAGTTCTGATTGCGTTTTTTTAGCAACAGATCTTCATATTGTCCCATACCTGCCTCCTCCCCGATCATAGACTGCATAGCAGAAATATCTTGCTCCTTGTAAAGTCTCAGCATTTGATCCAGTTGACCCTCCTCTGCACTGCTGGTATCCACCATTCGGAGGCCGTCAATCAGCATTTTTGCCTGAGCCTCATAAGGAATGCTGTCAAAGACCGACATCTGATAAGCCGATGTTTCCAATCCGCCCGATTCAAGCTTTCGGTGTTTGCTCATTTTGTATAACTCCATTTCAACGGAAGTAATGGCACCTGTTGTGCTTGCCCCTTCTTCGTCGGAACTGATCAGGGTGCTTAGGAATAATGGCTTCATTCGTTCAAACATCCCGGCAGGCAGACCCTTCTCAGCCATTTTAGCCTTGACCAACTGGTAGTCCTTCGGATTTAACAGGTCTTTCAAGGTTTTACCCCCCGCCATGAATGATTTGGTGATCAAGCTCATCTGGCTGCGCAGATTGGTCATTTCCTTCATATCAATCTCGAAGGTGACGCGGCGAACATTGTCCAGGCCCTCCCGAATGGAGCCCGGGAGCTCAAACTGATTCTTGGGAATCATGTGTATGGTTCCGTAGAGGTAGGATGGCTTTTTCAGGCCATTCCCGCTTATTTTCCAGGCCAGGGATTTTTCAGTCGGAACGATGTTTTCCGGGGTGTAGGCCACTGATTTTTCAGCCGACTTACAGCCAATCGCCCCTAAGATAAAGGTGGCAAGGAATATTGCTAAGTTTTTCATAGTCATACAAACAGGACGTTTGAGCAGAAGTTTTGGTCCTGTTCAAAACGGATTGTTATTCAGTCTAATTTAAAAGCGTCCTTGGCTTGCTTACTTACCGCAAACGATCCGAGGAGCGTACCAGATCCTCATCCTTTTTGATGGCACGATACGCCAGGATCAGTAAAGGCAGGGCCACTGCCGGAAATGCACTGCCGAGCGCCAGATGGGCGCTTGAACCCTCCGGGAGTGCCTTTGCATAAAAGTATCCGAGGGAAGCAAATAAGGCGGAGAATAAAATGGTCAAAACGGCCATCGCTCCTGCCAATCGCATTTGACGTGGCCGGTTTTTATAAAGAAAAATAGCGTAGATCGAAACGACCACCGCAAAGAGCAGGCTTATTCCACCTGGAAATTCTTTGACCCAATAGGTGCCGTCTGCAAAAAAATTGTCGCCCGTAGCAGCCAGTGCGGCGGTATCTCCAGAAGCGGTGGCCAAGGGCAGGAACATGGGGCTGGCCAAGACGGCTGCAGCCAAAAATAAATAGATCGATTGAATGCGTTGAATCATCTTGAGTTTGAAAATTTGGTGGGCAAAGGTAATGGGGCACATTGGACTCTTTGGGTTGGTTTGTTTTTTTTAGAAAAAAAAGCCGCCCACCCTTTTACCAAGGGTGAGCGGCCATCACTTTTATCTATATCGTCTGTTTACCAGTTGAAATGCTCAGGCAAAAGGCAAAAACCAGATCACTTGAAACTTCCAACCTGAAACTTAAAACGATGCTTACTTCGCAGTGATCATTTTGATCACTCGTTTGCCTTGAGGGGTTACGAGTTCACAGAACAACACGCCATACGTCCAGGCATTTTCCATTTTGAAATCCAACTCATGGTATCCTGCCGTGTATTTGCGGTCGTAGGTAGTCAGTTCGCGTCCGCTGATATCCAGGATTCGGATGTGTGCATCACAAGCCTCTGGTAAAATGAAACCGATGGTAGTCGCATCCGCAAATGGATTCGGGCGGTTTTGCATCAGTTGCAATTGCAGGTGATTTGGATCGATCGGAGAATCTGTGCCAACCGATTCTGCGAAAGCAACTTTTACGTCTGCCGGAGCTGAAATTCCGGAGAATGCTTTACACTCAATTTGCGAGTCATCAATGCGCAGTACATCACTGAGTTTCTGACCGCCTGCCAGTACTTTAAACTTGGCACGGAACACCGGGGTGCCGTCTGCCAGCGTAGTGCCTACTCCTGCCGACCAAACATGGCGCAATTCGCCCAGATCAGCATTGTATGCACCAAAGTTGTTGAGCAGGTTCAACTGCAGGGCACTAAGTGGCTGAAATTCCACAAACTGCATCTGAGTCGGGTCAAAATCCAACGCAAACTGGTAAGCAGACAGGTTGTTGAAGTTCGAAGCAGCAAAGGTCAGTTCGATCTCCGAACCTTCCACCAGGGTCTGATCCTGTAATACCCAGACTAGTGGCGCGATGTTAGGTGCATTTGCCGGATTGGCCCACGCCGCAGCCACATCACCGATCTTCATACCATAAAAGTCCTTGCCTACAATGTCCGCCCCGCTCACGTTGACCGTGATATTGGATGGGAATGGAGGAATTACATTGGCACCTGCAGAAGGCCATACGAACGACTTGTCAACAAAACGCCAGAACACACTAAACACGGCCAAAGCTGGCGGATAACCTGCAAGACTTTGGGTGATAATAGTCGCATCCTGAGATGTAATGACATTACTTCTGTTCACGTCTGCACAGACTTTTTTGTAAGGATCTGTGATGAGTGCAGAGCCATTCACGTGGTTGAGGATCGCTGTAGCATCTGCCGCATTCACACCATTCAGACGATTGATGTTTTTCACCGGAGTAATGGTATAGTTGCCATTGGCCGGAGCCAAGAGGTCGTAATTACCCATAATATCCGAAAGATCCGTGACCAAAGGTGCTGTCGGGGTAAGACTTACTGTTCCGTCTTTCACCCCGGTGGCTTTATCATGTTCCCAGATGAGTCGCCCAGAGATGGTTACACAGTTTACAGTTACCGTGAACAAGCAATTGGTGGAATTGCCTACTGCATCAGTGACAGTATAGGTTACGGTCGTTACGCCTTCACCAAAGACGGTACCTGCAGGAACAGAGCCAATGCCCATACCATTACTAACGCCTGAAAGCTGATACGAAAGGGTTTCGCCGCTACAATTGTCATCATAAACCGGAGCTGCTTGTGACCCATAAAGGGCGCCACAGGCCAGTTCAATAATGCCACCTGGAAGGCTCAGATTAGCCGGGCAACCCGTAATGGCAGGGCTGATTACATCGGTTACGGTGATGGTTTGCGTACGTGGGATGGCGGAGTTGCCGCATGCATCCACCAGTGTCCAAGTACGAGTAATCACGAACTTTGGATTTTGCCCAGGTGTACCCAAAGCAACCACATCCGTGTAGATAGCCTGTAAGCCGGGACCTGAAGGTGTACAGTTATCCATCTCGTTCAACACATCACCTGTGGATGCTGTAAATGCATTGTATATGCAATTCGCATCCACATTGATGGTAATGTTTGCCGGAGCAGCGAACGTTGGAGGTAAGTTGTCCAGCACTTTGATAAGCTGTGTAGCGGTGCTCACCCTGCAATAATCATCGGTAGCCGTATAGGTACGAGCTACCACGTAAGGATTGCCGGGGCAACCCGTTCCACTCGTGGTTTGTAGTGTAAGACGAATGGTCAGGTTGTTATCACAATTGTCAGAAGGATTCATACCATCGGGAGCACCTACCAAAATGGATGGATCATCCGTTGGGTCTGGCGTAAAGGCTGGTGGTGCAGGAACAATGCCAAGGCCGCAACCAATCAGGTTGAGGGTAGGCAGGTTATTTACGGTAGGGGCAACATAGTCGCTCACCGTAAAGCTGGCTGTAGTTAGGTCAGTTGCACCGCAACCATCCGTGGCAATAAAGGTCACCAAGACGGACTTTGTATGTGTAGTGCAGTTTGGCTCACTCAACAACAGCGCTGCGAGTGGATCTGCCGGTGAATAAGACCACAGGATACCTGAACCAGTAGCCACAGCACCTCCGTGATTCGCCAACCATGCTGACATGGATGCAGCTTGAGTTTCGCAGGTCGAAGAACCTGCGGTTGCCTCTGTAGTGATTTCCACGTTGCTGTCTGCGCCAATACAGAGCCCATTGTAAGTGATGGAACGACTGTTTCCACAGCCATCTGTAATGGTCATTGTAATGGATTGGGTCGGGCAACTACCAGCAGTGCTCCAGTCAACATCCATTTCTTCAATTGGACTGCAATTATCCGTGACCGTAGTAGCCGTGTAGATCGCGGCTTGTGCGTCGCCCAAAGTCTGATAACAAGTTGCAATTGTGCTTGGAACCAGGGTTGGCTTCTCTCCGTCAATACGGGTGTAGAATGTATAAGAGTCCGTGTTGCCCGCACAGTCTGTCAAAATAACCGTCACAGGAGCCTCGCAAGGGTAGCCAGGGTAATTCTCATTCGTAGAAACAGTCAACACCAGGTCCTCCCTTGCCGTACAATTATCACATTGATAGGACGGTCCATCAAAAAACTCCAGTGCAGCTGCTTCTGCATCAGCTTTGCTTGAATAGCAATCAGAAGGAAGTTCAGGTCCGCCGAAATCAGGGATATTCTGCGCACAGAACAGCTGTGGGTCTTCATTATCAACAATCGAGATCACCTGGGTATAGGTTCCGCTGATATTTCCACAATCGTCTGTCACCGTCCATGTATTGGTGATGGTTCCGGTGCCCGGGCAATTGCCTGGTACCAAAGTCCCTCCATTCTTAGTCGGGCTCAGTGTAACATCACAATTGTCTTCCGCTACCGGAGCAAGCGCCTGGGCAGCACCAAGTGCACTTGGATTGCTGCAAGAAACCTCTGTGTCTAACGCTTCCGGGAGGGTGTTCCACTCCGGACCTGCATTGTCGATGACTGTAATAACTTGGGTGAATTCCAGACTTGTGTTTCCACAATCGTCATATGCCCTCCAGGTATTGGTGATGGTTCCTTCCTGCGGACAATCGCCGCCGGCTACAAACATACCCGGATCTTTGATTACCGTCACATTGCTACACTCATCTATTGCTTCCGGTGCAAGGAAATTTGCAAAGGCAAGCTCAGCCACATCATCACAATCCACGGTAACATTCAAGCCATTTGGATAAGGAACACCTTCGACAGTGATCCAAGTGGGTGCAACATCGTCGCGAATAATGTACTCACACACAAATGGCATGGGATTTACGTTGCCACAGGCATCGCTGATCTCAAAAGAGATCGTAATGCTGCGCGAACAATCCAGGTTATTATCATCTACATCAATGCTGGTCACTTTAATGTTGATCGAAGCTTCCGGGCTGCAATTGTCAGAGACACAACCGGAAAGGCTTGGGATTGGCACACCTGCTACAAACCAGCTGTCCGTCGGGTGAATTACATCACCTACCTCCAAAGAAGTGGTCGCCTGATTGGGGCATTCAGCTCCGCCAAGGGTGGTGAGCACCAAAGGTGCAAACATGCAACCAAAATCGACATTCGGGACTTCATTGTCGTACACCGTAATTACCTGTGTATAAACTGTTGTAGAAGAGTTTCCACAATCATCATACGCTCGGAAAGTATTGGTGTAAGTTCCGGTTTGAGGACATTCACCTGGCACAAATGGCCCGGCGGTTTTGATCACATAAGGCTCTCCACAGTTGTCCTGAACGGTTGGTTCAAGGTCATTGGCTGCTTGCAACAAAAGTGGATCCCCACAAGCGAAACTACGATCCAGGTCGTCAGAGAACATTTGCGTAAAGGTCGGAGCCACATCGTCACTGACCACAATGCTCTGGGTCACCTCGATGAAATTGCCAGCACAGTCTGTTACACGGTAGGTGCGCACACCAGTACCCGGGCAAGACATTGGCAGGGTCGTGCTGATATGTTCAATATCCTGCACCCCACAGTTATCCGAGGCATTCACAACCATGATATCCGGTACATCTGCAATCGCCTCACTCAAACAATCGAAGTTAAGTGGTGACAAAAGATTTGCCGTTGGGTCTTGGTTATCGATGATGATTCCATAAAAAGAGACCAGCAAAGCGTTGCCACAGTTATCCGTGAAGGTGAACTCAACGGTTCCTTCATTGCATGGCGCATTGATATTATCCGGAGTAAATCCTGCACTTTCTACTGCAGATGCGATCAATTCTGGCGTTGAAGTGCAGTTGTCCGTGGGCGCAGCATCTGCAACCAGAACGGCATAGGCACCCAATGGTCCTGTTAAGGACTGGAAACAGATCTGTGAGGGGCTTCCGAATGCTTCCGGATCCTCGGTATCAATGTGTACCCCTGTGAAAGTGATCTTGGTTGGGTTTCCACAGAAATCGGTTACCACAACCATTACATCTGCCGGACAACCCGGATTCACAAAGGCATCAAACTGTAGCAGATTAGGAGAAGTACAATTATCCCCTGCTCCAACCCTTGCAATGGCAATGGCCGCAGCTTCAGCCTCTGCCTCAGAATCAAAACATTCCCCTTCTAAAGCCAGTGGACTAGCTGGGACATAAGGTCCATCGCTTTCGACACGGGTAGTATAGGTGTAAGTAGTTGTTCTGCCACAGGCATCTGCCACACTAACTACGATATTCAATAGACAGGGGGTACCTGAAGTGGCCGCAGTGATAACCAGATCATTCGGATCAGTACAGTTGTCGTCCGCAACTGCTGTAACAGCAGCAAGGGCGGCATCCACAGCATCCTGATATGGATAATGCGGTGCATTGGTATCATCTGATACGCTGTAGCAATCGTCCAGTGGATCTGGATCTGTAATGGTCGGATCCTCATTGTCTACCACCGTTGTGTAGACAACCTGGGTAATATTTCCACAAGCATCCGAAAGAAGTAAACGAATGGTGGCGGTGCAACCCATGTACGAAGGGTTCGGGCTCATCATGGTACTTGGTACCAGGACAGCCGAAATACCCACTTGCGTGGTGCAATTGTCTCTTTTATTAAGATCTGCATGCGCAATTGCAGCGGCAATTGCAGCGGCCTCGCTAGGATACCAAACACTTAGCGCTGGTGGATTCAACAAGAATGGGTCCTGGTCGTCCTCCACTGTAATGACTTGTGTAACCGTAGTCACATTGCCCGCTTCGTCGGTCACAGAATAAACACGCTCCAGGATGAAAGGGTCTCCGGAACAACCAGAGCCACCATTGTCGCTGGTCAAACCAGCCTCATAAGCTACGATCAGATCTTCCGGATCTGTGCAGGTATCTGTTTCTCCTATAACTACATTCACATTGGGCGCTGGCACAGGGAAACATTGCTGTGAAATGGGTGCAGGTGTTGGCACTGTTGGCTCATCGTCGTCATTCAATATGGAGAATGGAATTGGAGCACTTTCACAACCATAAAGGGAATTACTGATCACCACTTCTGCACTGCATGTACCGCTGATAAAGCTCGGAGGCAATGGAATAACAATTTGTCCGTCCATTACAACCAAGGTGCCTTCCTGTGTACTTGGGAAGCCAGGGCATCCGTCAAACATAATGATATAGTGATTTGGATTGCCCTGAACAGACATTGGATCAAACAACAGGTAAGCATTGTCGTCGCTTGGGCAAACATCCGGATCGCCCAGAAGGCTCAGCGAAAGTGGCTCAATTTCCACGCTTACCCCGGTTGTAACCATAGGCAATTCAGAAGGGAAAGAGTTGAATGCATCCGCTAAAATAATGCCGTTGGGCACATTATAGATACCCGCATTGCCAATCGCCCGGAGGGTGTACGTCAGAATTACGGTGTTGTCCGCGAGGCTGATACCTTCACCAAAGGGAGGGATGCCGTCGTCTATTAAGGTGTAGAAAAATTCTCCACTACCTACGGACAGGGTGTTGACCAAAACCAGACCGCCTGGAAGCATGGGGGCCGAGTGGGTTACAAACTGGAATAAGTTTTCATCCCACTCAAAATTATAATCCAGGGTACTGATGTCACAGATATTTGAGGCTTTTACGGTAACGGTGAATTCTTCTCCACAGCTTACCGCACTAGAACTTGAGGTAGAGGTCAGTGTGACCGAATTAAGTACCGTGATTGCATAAGTTGCGGTAGAAACACAACCTGCGTCATCCGTAACGGTGTAAGAAATGATTGCATGACCAGGAATCAAACCGGTCACTAAGCCTGAACTATCGACCGATGCAGCTGCTGTAGAAGACCAGGATTCTGCAACCAGTGTTGCGGGCGCATTGATGTTGGGAGTACCTGTCAATTGAACCTGAGCGCCTACATAAGTACAGGTATTGCCGGCGATTTCGGGTGCAGCATGCGCAACCACCGTTACAGTTACCTGGATGGGATCTCCGAAGCAATCATCGCCATT
Source organism: Saprospiraceae bacterium (assembly GCA_044350425.1). GTDB lineage: Bacteria > Bacteroidota > Bacteroidia > Chitinophagales > Saprospiraceae > M3007. The sequence goes on from JBILHS010000019.1 coordinate 16,717, forward strand.
GAATCCATTGGTAGGGCCGGATGCACGTGGAGTGATCGTGTACTTTACAGAGCCGTTCATCATTGGATCTACCAGTGTGAGTACATCTGTAATATCATGGATCGCTGCTTCTAAGCCGGCACCAGTGTAGATATTTACAAAACTATTAGATTCACCAGTTACATTAGTCGCAGTAGCTGTCCATTCAATACGCAATGGAAATCCTGCCGCACCTGGATTGATGGAATAAACCAAGGTGTCAATGTCCAAATTTACACTGGAGCCATCGCAGATCAGTTTATTGGCGGGATCTTCCAGACTAGGTTTAGGGAAGACCTGCGTATTTGGATTGGGGATATTTACGGTTGAACCGCAAGCAACATCCGTATCCGCGTAATGAATATTGGAAACACTCAAAGTAACTCTGCCGCGATCGAATGTACCTGCAGCATTATTGATCACCTGTAAAAAATGATAGGAAGTCAAATCATTAATGCTCAAACCCGTTAAAACAACTGGCAATGTATTGTCGTCGTCCAGATCAGCAGGGTTTCCGGCGTTGGTATTTTCTGACAAGCTCAGGTCAAACAACACATTTTGGGTAGACGTGGTGCTAAGCGTATAATTGACCTGACCACCAGAGCAAAGGTCATTTGCATTGCGTACCACATTTACCACGATCGGAGCATATACCTTGTAAACAACCGTGATCGGATCGCCCAAACAATCGGTCATAGCATCATAATCGCCATCATTATTTGCATCAAAATAGGGCGTGAACGTCTCACTCATCCAACCATAGGTCTCGCCTGGAGCCAGATTATACGGTCCATAAGTACCTGCAAAAAATGCAGCGGCCGCTCCGGGAGCAATATTTGATTGCGGACGCGGTACCGGAATTGGCGTAACACCGTAGCGCAAATTGGTGGTACCTGCCGTAATTTCTTCAATAAAGCCGATACCTGGGGTACCATCGTACAAACTGTACGTGAAGGATTGACCTGCACAGAAATCAAGGTTGATTGTGTTCGGGCCATTCACATTGTTACCACTTTGTGGGCTACCACCATCTACCGTTGCGGTAATATTGGTGACTACTGGTTCAGGATAAATCGTCACTGTAAAGTTTACCGTAGTGCCTTCGCAGTAGTCGGTGAAGGGTGTAACCGTCAAATTTGCTACGATCGGTGCATTGGTATTGTTGGTTCCTGTAAAGGAAATATCGCCCGTGCCCAATTCATCGATCAAACCGATGGCAATATTGTCGTTTGTCCAGGCATAGGTCACTTCATTTGAAGGATAATTGCCTGTGAATGTAATATCCACTGCGGCGCCATTGCATGCTGCAATATCCACCGGAGTTACAGAAACAGTTGGGATCGCATGGATATTATAGTTCAGGTACATCGGATCGCCTTCACAGTCCCCCGGTGTAAGGGTACCACTGTCGTCTACATCTAAATAAGGTACAAAGATTTGATTGATTGTACCAAGAGTACCTGACGCAAGACCATAACCTAAAGCTCCACCATAGATACTGCCAAAGAAGGTGGAAGCATCGTCGGCAGCAACATTCGTCGGGCCACTCATGGCTGGAATTGGACCACCATCATAAGTTGCATTGCCAGAGGAAGTGAAGGATACTGTGAAGCCAATGTTTCCATTGTCACCATAGTCTGCCAGCGTCAAATTATCCCCCGCACAAAAATCAATGTCAAGGGTATTTGGGCCACTGGTGTTGTTGCCACTTCCCGCGCCCACTCCGGAAGCTGCAGAAAATTCGAAAGTAGGCGCATCATGCACATCTACGTTCACACTGTAGGCAGGACTACTGCAGCCAGAAATTGACTCTGTGACCACGATATTGGAGATTTTAAGGTCGCCCGTAAAAGCTGTACCTTCTGTAAGGTCTAAATGGTCACCATCAATAACTTCATATAATGTCAGCGTGTCCAGACCAAATACCAAAGGAGAAGCATCCCCTCCAACCGTAAATTCGGTGCCGCCTGGCCAATTGGATTCCTCGAAATGGATTTCGATGGTGGCTCCAGGACAGATCGGGCCACTTGGCACAACCGAAAGTAAAGCAGAAGGAAGTGGATTTACCGTAATGCTTAAATCCAAAAGGGTAGTATTTTCACAACCTGTAGTTTCATCAGTTACCAAAATATTGGTCAATGAAACCGTGCATCCCATAGAGCCTTCAAAATCAATCCCATCTGTATAGGTATCCGTGGCACCACTTGGAATATTGGTATAGTTTATGGCCCCGACAGTTGTTCCGTTGTCATCCACCAGATCAGCAGTAATACTGAAAAGGTGGCCTGATGCAGCATGGTCTGTAAAAGTCAAGGTCAAACTGCCGTTATCGCAGATAGCCAGATCATCCAGCGTAATGCTAACATCCGGAAGCGGATTTACGGTCAGATCAAGATCTAAGAGGGTATTTTCGCAGGCCGTAGACTCATCTACCACAAGGATATTGACCAGAGAAACGGTTCCGGTTACAGCACCATCAAAATCAACACCTTCCGTGTAGACAATGGAGGCTCCATCCGAAACTCCTGTATAGTCGATCTCACCCATAGAAGTACCATTGTCATCCACCAGATCAGCAGTCAGGTGAAACGTGTGGCCGGTGGCTCCCAAATCCTCAAAAGTCAGGGTCACATCCTCCCTAGCACAAATTACCAAAGCACTTAAAGAAACTGAAACATTTGGCATGGCGTTCACCGTGACAGAGATCGGATAATCGGTCTCAAATCCACAACTGTTGCTAACAGTCAGGGTTCCGGCGTAATTACCCGGGGCAGTCCCTGATAATACGTCAAACGAGAACGACCCGGTGGCAGACATCAGGGTGGTCAAAGGCAGATCAGAAATATTTGGACTTACAAAGTCCACCTCCACTTTATTACCAATGACCGCATCCGCATAGTCCATGTTGGCGCTTTGAACATTATTTGCAAAACACAAGGCTGGAATAGGCTCCAGCGTAATATTAGGTGTTTCATCACAAACCGCTCCTTCCACAATCACATCACGCAAAAAAAGGTCGCCCTTTCCGGAAGAACCGCTCGAAAGACCATAAATTCTAAACTTGATCGGATGGTTGGTATTGACTGTTACCCAAGCTGGCCATACCCGCTGTACACCTCCACTGTTGCAAAGGTTGCTGGACTGGGGGTTGCCCGGGTATACCGTTGTCCAGGTCGCTCCGAAATCTACACTATAACCATACCGGATCGAAATCGGACCATCATCTGCTGTTCCCGTAACATTTTCGCGCCGTGAACGTGCCGAAAAGCCCGTTACCTTCAATCCAAAACCGGGGTTAGGATCCAGGGTAAATTCAACATAATCGCCAGCTACGTTGAAAACACCCACATCAAAAACATTCGTGACGGGCCAGCCTGTTGCACCAAAGCCTTCTGCGGCACCAGTGCACCCGAGATTCAAATTGGATACTCCGCCGCCGCGTGCGAGGTTCGGAAGAACGTCATCCGCATTGGGATCCACGTAGTTGGGAGCTCCACCAGAATTGTTGGTGTATTGAAAAATTGTCTGGGCAAATCCACTCATTTGGCCTAATCCCAAAAAAAAGAGGGAAACAAGGACCAAACGCGTCGTTATTTGTCTCGTAAGACAATCGGGTAGGGTTGGTTTCATAAAAAGTAAATTATTATCGGTGTGAGAAAAAAGGTGAAGGGTATCAACTATTACATTTGAGCAATTGGAAAAGGCTTTGTTCTAGCAGACTTTAGGTGCTGCATTATTGAACATACTGCTTCAGATTCACATATAAGTAAATGATAAACAACGACTAAGCATTGGAAACATTTCTAAGGAGATGTACGGACAACGAACGTCCGAATAGGCGGGAATGGTGGAATCGGATTAAAAGGCTAAGTGCGTTCGGGAGTAAAAGTGGCACCAGTACACCCGAGGTTTAAATTGGGTACTCCGCTGCCGCGTGCGAGATTCGGGAGTACGTTGTCCGCGTGGGATCCACGTAATTGGGAGCTCCACCAGAATTTTTGGTGTATTGAAAAATTGTCCGGGCAAACCCACTCATTTGGCCTAATCCCAAAAAAAAGAGGGCTACAAGGACCAAACGTATCGTCATTTGTCTCTTAAGACAATCGGGTAGGGTTGGTTTCATAAAAGCAACTTGTTATCAGTGTGAGAAAAAGGTGAAGGGTATTGATAGCAACTGAAAATGGCAAATCAATGGCTGATTTAACCATCTACAGCATTGCGATGATTTCATGTAATTTAGATAAAAATAACTTATAACCAATGGTAAAACATTGGAAACGCTTCAAAGAAGACATGCGGACAAAGAACGTCCGAGTAGGCAGGAAGGGTGGAGTCGGATTAAAAGACAAAGCAAAATCAGGTGCAAAATTCGAGAAGTCCAAAGCTTTCACAGCCAAACTAAACAAGCTCTGCTTTAGAATAGCCTTTGCATTATGCCGAATAGTAGCAAGGATTGTGCCATAAATTGGGTAGAATGGATTGGCTTGGAGTCTTTCCTGTATTTTTTGAAACAGGAGAACAGGAGAACAAGAAAACAGGGGAGCAGGGGAACAGGGGAACAGTTCTCCGCAACAGACATATAGTCTGGAATATCATCCGTAGCAGCACTGTCAAGCTTTGCACCTGCCTCAAATAGCAGTCAGATATAATCCAGCTTTCCCTCGGGCCGGTAGGCTGTCACTGATGTTTCGGAAATGGCAAAAGCCAGCAACTCGCCGTCCAAATTGAGCTTGAGAACAGGCAATTTCAGCAACTTTTTCAATTTTTCAGGGTCCTCGTCTCGCACCGCCCTTGCAATCTGATCCCGTTCCTTATCCCAAAAAATGGGTTTCGTTGCATCGACCATATACCCGATGTTGCGTTTCAGTTTACTGACCATCGGGCTGAGTACCACAAAAAGGATCGGTACTGCCACCAACCCAGAAGCTGTGCATTTTGCCCATTTGTAGGGCGAAAAATTGGGAATCAACAAAAGAACCAGCGCCAAGATCGCCACCACAAAGATAACCTGCCCCATTCCACGCCCTGCAGCGTCTCCACCCTTGGCCGGAAAAATGTTTCCATAGCCACCAGGCACCCCAAAAATGCGAACACGGCCCAGTTGAAATAAGTGACGACCTTGAGCAGATTCATGGCGGGCTCAATTGTACAAGTACATGCTCCGGTTCCGCTCCAACTCTCTGAAATACGGATCTTTTAGGTCTTTGATGAAGTAGATCGCTTCACCGGTACTCTTCATCTCAGGCCCCAGGCGTTTGTCCACATTCTGAAATTTATCGAAGGAGAATACGGGGATCTTAATGGCATATCCCTCCAGCTTGTGCTGAATGTTAAAGTCTTTCAACTTGTGGGTGCCCATCATCACTTTGGCAGCTATGTTCAGATAAGGCACCTGATAAGCCTTGGCAATGAAAGGTGTTGTCCTCGATGCCCGTGGATTGGCCTCGATCACATAAACCTGATCATCCTTGATGGCAAACTGGATGTTGATCAAGCCTTTGATATCCAAGGCGCGGGCGATCTTCTCTGCATATTCCACCATGCTCTGGATGACGATCGGTCCCAGCGAATAATGCGGCAAAACAGCCGATGAGTCGCCAGAGTGAATCCCTGCAGGCTCAATGTGCTCCATGATCCCCATGATATGGATCTCATCGCCATCAAAAATAGCGTCGATCTCGGCTTCCTTGGCTCGCTCCAGGAATTGGTCGATCAATACCCTGTTGTCTGGCAAGTGTTTGAAAATGGTCAAAACCTGACGCTCCAACTCATTGTCGTTGATGACAATTTTCATCCGCTGTCCGCCCAAAACATAAGAGGGTCGAACCAGCAGTGGGTAAGGCAAACGCTTAGCGATATCCAGGGCTGCATCTACATCATGCGCTACTCCAAATTTCGGGTACGGAATATCCAGTTCGTGCAGTAATTCAGAAAAACGTCCGCGATCCTCCGCGATGTCCATGCTGTTATAACTCGTACCTATAATATTGTACCCGTTTTTATGCAGGTTTTCGGCAAGTTTGAGGGCCGTTTGGCCACCCAATTGTACAATGACCCCGTCCGGTTTTTCAAGTTCAAGGATCTCTTCCAGATGTTCCCAGAATACCGGCTCAAAGTATAGTTTATCCGCCATGTCAAAATCGGTGGAAACCGTTTCGGGGTTGCAGTTCACCATGATGGCCTCATAGCCGACTTCTTTGACTGCCAGCAGCCCATGTACACAGCAGTAATCAAACTCAATGCCCTGACCGATCCGGTTGGGGCCGGATCCAAGTACCACGATCTTCTTCTTATCGGTTACGATGCTTTCGTTGTGGGTGACGGACGGGAGTTCTAAACCGTCCGTGGGCGCTAATGTCAATGCACTTTCAAAGGTCGAATAGAAGTAGTTGGTTTTACTTTCGAATTCCGCGGCGCAGGTATCCACCATTTTATACACCCGACGGATGCCGCGTTTTTTGCGTTCTTTGGTAACTGGTTTTTCCTCAATACGAAGTATCCAGGCGATCTGTGCATCGGAATAGCCGTTCTTTTTGAGTTCAATGAAAAAATCTGTAGGGATATCCTCCGGCACATTGTAACGCAGGAGTTGTTCTTCCATTTTTACCAGATTTTTGATCTGCCCGATGAACCAGGGGTCGATGCCGGTAAATTTTTGCACCGTTTTGGAAGGAATCCCCAGGCGAAGGGCATCTTTCACACGGTAGATCCGATCGTCAGAAACTTTTTCCAGGCGCTCCATGATATCGTCTGTACGCAACCATTCTTTTTTATCCGCGCCGAGTCCGGTGCGATTGTTCTCCTGACTCTGACAAGCTTTCTGCAAGGCTTCATTGAAACAGCGGCCGATAGCCATTACCTCGCCGACGGATTTCATCTGAAGTCCCAGGCGATGGTCAGCGCCCTGGAATTTGTCAAAATTCCAACGAGGCATTTTTACGATCACATAATCCAGCGTCGGCTCAAAATAGGCCGAGGTGGTTTTGGTGATCTGATTTTTCAGTTCATCCAGCGAATAACCAATGGCGAGTTTAGCAGCAATTTTAGCAATCGGATAACCGGTAGCTTTACTTGCAAGGGCCGAAGAGCGCGATACGCGCGGATTGACCTCGATCGCAATCAATTTCTCATCAGCCGGATTTTGCGCAAATTGCACATTGCATCCACCAGCAAAGTTCCCCAGCGCCCGCATAATTTTGATGGCCTGGTTGCGCATGTCCTGATACGCCGTGTCAGAAAGTGTCATAGCCGGGGCCACTGTGATGGAATCTCCGGTGTGGATACCCATGGGGTCCAGATTTTCAACGGTGCAAATGATGACCACATTATCCAGATGGTCACGAAGCAGTTCCAGCTCGAACTCTTTCCAGCCAAGTACCGCCTTTTCAACCAATACTTCATGGGTTGGGGAGGCATTGAGGCCGCGTTTGAGGGCTTCATCAAATTCATCTTCCTTCATACAAAATCCGCCGCCGGTACCGCCCAGGGTGTAAGAAGGACGAATAACCAGGGGGAATCCTATCTTTTGTGCGGCTTCCTTTCCTTCCAGAAAGGAGTTGGCAATAAAGGATGGAGCAACGTCCAGTCCCAGCGAAATGACCAGCTTTTTAAATTCTTCACGATTTTCAGTCGTCTCGATGGCCTGGGTATCTACGCCGATCATTCGCACTCCGTATTGTGCCCAGATCCCCATCTTTTCGCACTCAATGGCGAGGTTAAGCGCAGTTTGCCCGCCCATGGTGGGCAATATGGCATCAATCGGTGGCAAATGAGGATCCTCCTGGTGCTCCTGCAGGATCTGCTCAATGCTTTCCGGAGTAAGTGGCCGTAAATAAATATGGTCTGCCGTCACCGGATCGGTCATGATCGTGGCCGGGTTAGAATTGATCAGGCTCACTTTGATTCCCTCCTCGCGGAGTGAGCGACTGGCTTGAGTACCTGAATAATCAAATTCGCAGGCCTGACCAATTACAATTGGGCCGGAGCCGATGATGAGGATGGATTGGATGCTCGTATCTCTTGGCATGGTGCAACGCTGGTTTGCTGATTTGCTTGGATGGTGTAACTGGGATTACGCGGCGTTTTCGGATTTACGTGGATTCTAATCTGCGGGTATTCTGCCTGCCCCGCGTGATCCGCGTTAAAAAAATGCCGCAAACTGGTTCAAAAGAAACCAGTTTGCGGCATTGCCGAAGTGAACGTACCGGGGAATCGCTGCTTCATTTCGGAACGCAAAGGTAGAAAAAGGTTTGACCATTCTGAAAGAAAGCTGCCCGCTATCTTTTGTACTTTTAAAAAATCGATCCGTAGACCAATGGTTTTCTTACTTTACAAAGAAGTTGAAACGTACAAGCTCCAAGACATACACTCGATATTTATCTTTTGTTAACTTTGCCCCATTACTAAACATGCTAAAGCACATCGCTATGTCTGAAGAAAAAAACGACACTACCCCAAATGAACAACCTTCTGAACCGAAGAAGCCGAAGATTTTAGCACCCAAAAAGAATACCGTGAGTGATTTCAGCAAAAACAAAAACCGCTTTTTATCGCCCAAACCAGGAACCTCGAAAATGAAAGGGGGCGGAATGAAGGGCGGTGGCATGAAAAAAGGAAAATAATCGCTCCCCGAAAGACGGCAATTGAACTATTATGCTGCTGTTGCAATCCAACGGACGGGAGCATGACCCCACAAAATACCCGAAACTGATTTGTCATCGTTGGACAATTTGGATTCTAGTGAACTCATTCCAAAAACATCGTGGTATTCTGCACGTTATAGTTTAACTCCGTCGCTATTTAGCTTCGTTAACTTATTTTCTACATGGCGCTTCTCCAGCCAATTCGATTTGTCAGCAAGGATAAATCACAATTCTACCAAACCTTGACTGCCCGGGTAGAGGCCTATTTTAAGGAAAACAACTTGTCTAAATACGCCAACGCAGGTCTGGTGTTCAAGTCTGTTGTTTTACTCTCGGCGTACCTGCTTCCACTATTTTACATGGCCTGGTTCCAACCAGCACCGGGCATATGCATGGCCTTATGGGCCATCATGGGCGTAGCCATGGCCGGAGTTGGCATGAGCGTAATGCACGATGCCAATCATGGAGCATATTCTCCCAACCCGCGCCTCAATAAATTTGTAGAGTATTCCCTTATTTTATTAGGCGGATCCTCTTTCAACTGGAAATTGCAGCACAACAATCTGCACCATACCTTTACCAACATTGCGCATTATGACGACGATATTGCGGACAAACCCGGACTTCGGCTCTCTCCACATAACGAGGTTACTAAGACGCACCGTTCTCAGTGGCTGCATGCGATTTTTATTTACAGCATCGTTACCCTTTATTGGGTTACAGCTAAAGATTTCATGCAATTTTACCGCTACACCAAAATTGGCGTAAATAAAAATACACCTGCTCAAAACCGGGTTTTGCTGGCGAAAATAATAGCGATCAAACTGGCCTATTTTGCATTTTTTATAGGATTCCCCATCCTTGCCGGGCTGCCAATTTTGTGGGTCATTGCGGGTTTTCTGTTGATGCACTTCGTGGGCGGAATCATTCTCACGGTAATCTTTCAACTGGCACACACTGTAGAGGAAACTACCTTTCCATTACCAAATGAAAAGGGGATCATTGAAAATGAATGGGCGATTCACCAGATGAATACGACGGTCAATTTCTCCCGTAAAAACCGTCTGCTGTCCTGGTATGTGGGCGGACTGAATTTCCAGGTGGAGCACCACCTTTTCCCGAAGATCAGCCATATTCACTACCCCCAAATTGCAGGTATCGTAGAACGCACAGCTGCCGAATTCAATGTTCCTTATCTGGAACATAAGACCTTTGGTCAGGCCGTACGATCTCATTTTGCAATCCTTCAAAAATTTGGAAAGTTGCCTGAAATGGATGAATTAATGGGTTGAGTGGTTTGAAAAGCATTGATTCAAGCATAAAAAGGACACAAGGGCTGCGATAACGCTCCTTGCGTCCTTTTTAGTTAAAAATCCCCTCCTGCACCACCGCCACCAAACTGCCCGCCACCAAAAGATTCCGATTTGTCTGGTGTCTGTCCGGGTTGTTTGACAATGGTCTGTTCAATGAGTTGCTGTTCGATTTCCTGTATTAAGGAGGTTTCAGCGTCCTCATCAAAAACATATGGGCCTTCGTTTTGGTGCAAATAGCGAATGGAAAAATAAGCCGTAATAAAAAGTACCGCACCACCGATTACCGCTGTCCAGGCCAAAGAAATCACATGGTAGTAATACCGGAATGAAAACACTGCCGCTGCTAGGCATCCCAAACCAACATCCATCCTTGCACGATCCTTGCTCCGCAAACCTTCTAATATGTAAGCTAGTGCCGCGTCCGGCCATTAAGGTGTGAATATGGCGGTCTAATTTTTCCTTTCTCTGCGTTGTTCGTCGGTTAAAATGTCCCGCATTGCGCCCTTCTCACGCCTTGACAAAGAAAAAATTTGCCTCCCCAATTCATACCTTAATGGCCGGGCGCGGCACTAGTGGGACTAAAAAGGTGAAGGCCCAAAAGAAGCAGGGCATGGGTACACTTTCCATTTGAAAAATTTCAATGGCCGCTTCCTGCACGACCCAGAAATTACCACTGGCATAGAAGGTACCCAGCGAAAGTAGGGCCAGGACTTGAAGGGCCACATAAAGGAACATGTCATCTATACCACTCTTTAGATGTCGGCCATGCTGAATGACCCTTCGTTCAAGTACTACAATATAAGACGTAATAAAATAGAGGAGATAGAATCTAAAATCAAGGTTCAAACTTTCTGTATGAATGATGCGCAGATAGGTTAGCCCGATATAACCGTGCAGTACAGCCATCGTAAGGAAATAGAGTGCGTTACGGGTTTGGGCATACCACATATAATCACCTACCGCCAGGCCCAGACCCAGAAAATAAAGCAGAGTTTGTCCAAGTGTCATCATTCCTGCCAGCGTGGAGATCATCAGAATATGGATCCCGAAATTCAGATAGGTAAGCGAAAAGTGCTTTTTAAAATCCTGGCGTTCGCTTAAAAACGGGATGAGCGTAAGGAAGACGCCTAATGAAACACCTGTCTGAACAATGGCTGCGCTGATGGCTCCAATCAGAACAATGAGCACTGCATGGCCAATGGTATCAATTTGCTCATAGATCAGAAACCCCAGTCCGACATTCAACAGCAGGACACCCAGATAAAGCAGCGTTTTAAGTTCCCGGTGCAGGGAAAAAAGCTTCTTTGATTCAAAAAGTTCAATTCTTTCTACACCATCAGCCGTAATATGCTCCTGATCAAGGAGCGTTTGGAGGATTTGTTTGCGTATAGGCTGGAAACAGGTGGCATCAAGGACGTCGGTAAAAGTAGCAACATCTTTTAAAGCACTGTAACTCATGCGCAACAACTTTCCATCATATACCACCCAAAAAACGCTCTGCGATCTTCAAAGGGCGAAACACATATCGTTTTTTGATATGATGCCCTTCACTTCGAAGGAGGATATCCTGCAAGGTTGCCAGCACCCTGAGCAGGTACTTTCCTTTGTTTAGCATGACACATTCAGCTTGGGCGGAATATACCGCATCACTCACTTCGGAGCGGGTAGCGATGCCGCTTTTATTGAGTGTTTCGAGCACTTGTGTCGCCCAGATGACCGGAACATGGGCCGCTTCACAGAGCCACAAGATCTCTTCCTGGACTTCGCTCAGGCGCTCGAAGCCAATTTCGACGGCAAGGTCGCCCCGGGCTATCATCACACCAAAAATCGGTTCGGCCATGCCTTGCAGCAACAATGCAGGTAGATTTTGCACGGCTTCGAAGGTCTCAATTTTAAGTACAATAGGTAAGGTTTTACCTCCTTCTAGTCGCAGTAATTGCTGCAATTCAATAACATCCTCTGCAGCGCGTACGAAAGAAAATCCCAGAATATCGGCATGTTTTTGGGCAAAAGGAATGACTGATTTGTCGTAGTCCGTAAGGCAACGCACGGTGAGTGCTGTATCCGGGAAATTGATGCCTTTTTCTGGTTTCAGATAAGGTTTGGCGGCAGAAACGCGAGTGGCACGCAAGACTGCTATAGCGTCATCAGGTATCTCTACCACCGATTCAAACAAACCGTCGTCGAACAGGACTCTATCGCCTTTGCGCAGGTCTTTTACAACACCAGACAGGGTACAGCCGACCACTTTTTTCTTGGTGTCAAAGGATGCATTGGTTTCAGCAAGAAAAAACAGGGTTTGTTCCTGAAGTTTAATACGTCCCTTTTTTCTGCCTTTTCCAAGCAAAATGCTGCGGATCTTTGGCCCCGCCAGGTCGAGGTAAATTTTGCATGGCCTGCCTGTAACCTGTGCAGCTTTTTTGACATTGGCAATCATCTTTGCCCATACCTCTGGACTATCGTGCGCACTGTTGATCCGGGCAATGTTCATTCCGGCCATGAGTAGGGCCTTGACAGCCATATAATTGGTGGCCAGGTCAGACTCAAAGGTGACCATCAAGTGTGGGATGTTTCGCCCGTTTTTGTGGCCAAAAAGGGTCGAGGCACGCTGGTGGAGCAGGCTGACACCAGAAGCCGCATCTCCTATTGAAATTTCTTCCTTTGGAAAAACAACACCCAGTCGCTGCAACACCGCCTGCACCTGTCGCAAAATATGGCTCTCGGAACTGGCCAACGATGAAAGACCCGCAGCATGCAAATCATCTTGTAGGGTGCGCAGGTCTTCACGCCTCAATGCAAGATAGTGAATGAGGTTGGTCATGCTCTGTTTTTGCCCTGGATGGACACTCGCGATGATTTGCACCGCTTTTAGTTCCGCAGATTTTTGATTTTGATAAATGCGTTCGACCGAATCGCGCAGTTGGGTCAGCAGATGTTTCATAACGCAACAAAAGTGCTGGAAACATTCAATTTCAGGCCGGATCAATCTTAGGTTGGCCAATGATTTTTATCACCAGGGCCAGGCATTCCTTTGTATTTAGTTTTGCCCCAACTAAGGTGAGTATATGCTCAACTTTAATTGTTTTCAATCGTTCACTTTAAACATAAAAAGTTCAACGTTCATGGAAAACAAAACACAAGAATCATTCAGCATCAGCGGTGAGACCCTGCTCAAAAAAGTAAAGGAACTGATCGCTGAAGGCAACATCCGTAAAATCAGCATTCATGACAAATCCGGCAAAGAATTAATGTCATTCCCTTTGTCTTTCGGCTTGGTAGGAGCCATGTTGGCACCTGTACTGGCTGCTGTAGGAGCCATGGCTGCACTCGTTGGAGAATGCACCATTAGGGTGGAAAGAGAGCCTAAAGAGGAATAAATGATTGCATTACTTTTTGAGCGGAGCATTAAACTTTAAAAAACGTGCCCAATATCGACTGGGCACGTTTTTTTAAGTTTAATGCTCTTTTTTAATTTTCAATCCAGCAAATCGGAAACAAACCTACCTGCTCAGATAAACAACATGTGTGTGCCAACCCCACTACCCTGTTTGTAAAAGTCACCCACAGTGATCACCCCGTCAATATCGTCATACATGTCTTCTTTTTTGTAGTGAAACATGTCCATGGCCAATTTGCAAGCCCAGAGTTTCACCCCTGAAGCCGTCAGGATATCCAGAAACTCATGGACATCCGGCATATCGATCCGCTCCATTTCCTTTTTCATCATGTGCGTGGCAAGGGCTTCCATTCCAGGCAGGCCGCCCAATAAGGTGGGCATGTGCATGGCAGGGTTACCTACCGTTGCAATATGCAAATGTTCCAGTTTTTCTTTGTGAATGGCTTCCAGGCCAAAAAAAGTAAAAAACATCTCAGCTTCAATTCCTTCCATTCTGGCACCGTTGGCAAGCACGAAGGCTGCGTAAACATTCTCAAGAGTTGCCTTGGAAAGGATGATCATCATTTTTTTGACATCACCGTTATGGTCGCTCATGGCTGTTTTATTTTATTGTGATTGGATTTAGATGCAACTGGCAGGTTTTGGGATCCCTGCAATTTTAGAAGCCGTTTTTAAGGGCGCCATCGGGAACAATTGGTAAAATTCTTTGATGTCCACTACACCACTCTTTCCGATCTTACGAATACTGAGCGGAGACTCCGCTTTAAACTCGCCTTGCAGAAAGGAAATTACCTCCCAATGGCGTGGGGTCATCTGGATGTCGGCCTCCTGCGCCAAAGTGGTTCCGATCTCTTGGTTCCATTGTGGAAAATCCGTGAGGTAACCTTCTTCGTTTACCTGAATGGTTGCCCCTGCAATTATCTTGTCCATGATTTTTATATTTTAAAGTTAAGCAAAATCCTTTCCTGCCTCCTGCATCGTGGTGGATACAAAAGGAATGTGTGTACCTTTCAAAAGCATGTTCCAGTAGATCCAGCGGAAAGCCAGCTTACCCATGTGGTTGATTCTACTTTCTTTCAGAAGGCGCAATGGACCGATGCCCGGCAATGGGAAAGTTCCTTCCACGGGTTCGTGAGTGTAGTTGAAATCTATGAGCAACGCCTTTCCGTTTCCGGTTTCAACGAAACAATTGGCATGTCCGTCAAATTCTTCCTTCAGCGGCTCTCCGGCAATATATCGAAGGATATTATCGGTCAGGATCTCGGCTTCGAAGTGGGCAACTGAGCCGGCTTTAGAGGCCGCGATGTTGGTGGCATCTCCCAGTACAAAAATGTTCTGATAATCTTTGGATTGTAAGGTTGCCTTGTGGGTCGGAACGAAGTTCAGATCGTCTCCCATACCTGAGCGGGCAATCAATTCATCGCCTTTATTAGTAGGAACAGTTACCAACAGGTCAAATGGAATGGCCCGACCGCCGTAGTCAATGATCAGTTTGCTTTCATTGTCAATATTTTCAACGGCAAAGTCGCTCTCAATGTGAATGTGCTTTTCATTCAGCAAATGCTGCAGTGCGGTGGTTGCTTTGGGCTTGGTAAAAGCACCACTCAACGGCGTGACGTAAGTGATCTCCACCTTGTCGCGCATGTTTTTATTTTTGAAAAAGGAGTCTGCCAGAAAAGCAAATTCTATGGGTGCGACCGGGCATTTGATAGGCATTTCCGTGATATGTACCACCAATTTGCCCCCCTCCCAATTGCTCAACTTATTGCGGAGCGCCAGAGCACCTTCAAAGGTGTAAAAGTCAAATACACTTTTTTGCCACTCTTCACCCAGCATACCTTCCGTCTCTTCAGGAGCGATCTTTGCTCCCGTGGCAATGATCAGAAGATCATAATGCAAACGATCCCCGTTGATCATGCTGACATATTGCTCCTGAGGCACAATTTTATCGATCTGATCATTGATCAGATTAACCCCATTCGGAATAAAGTCCCGGATAGGTTTTGTGATATCCTCAGGTTTATAGATATCAAAAGGAAGAAATAGATACCCCGGTTGATAATGGTGTTCATCCCGTTCGTCGATGATATCGATCTCCCATTCTTCCCTTTTTAAATGGTGATGCAAGTGGTTTGCCATCATGGTGCCAGCAGTACCAGCACCTAAAATTATCATGCGTTTCATTCGATGCGTATTTTATTGATCAAATTCAACGCAAGGTTTTCGTTTTGCAGAAGGCTTTCAAATGACGAGCATCACCCCCGCCATTGATTACGGTCAGAGCCTCAATAATTATGGTCAGGCGCCATATAAACAGTAATGACCGATTGGCAAGAAACCAAACGGTCATTACTGTTATAAAGCCCCCAAAGGATGTTTCTAAAATTCAACTACGATCCCAATCGTAGGCAACAGCGAGCCATCCGAATTGTCCAACAGGAGCGGAATTGCATTGCTGCCATCTGCAGCCAGTGCTTTTCCATCGGTGGTTATAAAGGCGGTACCATCTTCCGTGCGTTTGAAGGTATAGTTGGGCGGAGCCGGGCTGGCCGCATTTAAGAGGTTCTGAATATCAATAAATACGTCCAGTGTAAGCCGTTTGAAATTCCACTTTTTGTCCACCCGCAAGTCCATTTGACTGAAATTACCCACCCGGAGTGTATTCAACCGATTATAGTCCAGTACGCCGGTGCCAATGGTAGCATAATTTGCCCGACTGGCGTCCAGGTCCAGCGGGGTATAAGGTACTCCACCCTGCCAGCGATATTTTAGACCCAATTCCCAGTTGCGGCGGAATTTGTAGCCGGCCAGCAAGGACAATAAATGACGATTGTCCCAGGCAGAGTTGATCAATTCTCTGTTTTGGTTACTGAATTTTGACCAGAACAAGGTGTAGGAACCTGTGAAATAAAGGTTCTTGTTCAGTTTTTGCTGGGCAAACAATTCCATACCATAGGCTTCGCCTTTACCCACTGCCAGCACTTTTTCGTTGCCCAGAATTCCAAAGCCGCCGCCCTGATTGGCCAGTGAAATACCGTTAAAAGCACTCACAGGGTAGTCCTCATATTGCTTATAAAAACCTTCCAGTGTCATGCGTAACACACGAGATGGTAAAAACTCCAGGCCGGCAACGTAGTGGTCGCTGCGCAAATAAGGCTGGTCTTTATTGACCAGTACCCCCGCATTATCCCTGTAACCCAATACCGTATAAAGCGGGGTTTTATAATAACTGCCCACCGAAGCATTCAGCTTCCATTTTGGCGCTAAAGCATAACTCAGGCTCACCCGGGGACTGATGGTTTTCAGCATGTTTACACCCTCCTCGGTAAATGTATTGCCATCGGTTCGAATCCCTGCAGAAACACTCAACTGATCGTCGAAAAAAGTGCGGTTGACCTGCCCAAACAAACCAAATTTAAAGAAGTCGATCGCGGTATTGAATCGAAACTCTGCAGCAGGCTGAATAACATTGCCCGAAGAATCCCGGATTTCAGAGCGAAGCCTGGTGAAGGCGTTGTTGTTGTACTTGACGTATTGGGCCATTGCCCCAGCACTAAATTTCCAATCCCCGGCATAGCGATTGAAGTCAAAACGAAGTTTATTCTCGATCTCCTGGCTTTGTATACCTAAGACCCGCTTGGACTCGTCTTTTTGTTTGGCATCGAAGTTGTCGGCAAACTGATCTAGTTTGTTGTCCAGCATGTTCCGACTGAAGGTCAGATTCCAAAAACCATTGTTGATCAACCGTTTAAGCGAAAAACCCTGGGTATAATTCCATTGATTTGCTCCTGGAACTGAGCTCAAAATATATAGATTTTCAGGTGTAGCATCTTTAGGAGCCTCAAAATAAAAATCGTCGATCGCACCGACCCCCAGGGCGGTGAAGGTCGTTTTGGCGTTGATCTTATGCGTCACTTTGTACTGAAAATCCCAGTAATCCGGCCGGATCGGAAGTCCGATTGCTTCGAATAAAAACTGCAGATAGGAGCGTCTGGCCGAGGCTAAAAAGGTGGTTTTGCCATTCTTTTTTCCAAGCGGCCCTTCCAGGGTCAGGGCTGTTTCTGAAGCACCTACCCGCACGTTTCCCTGTATCTTTTCCGGATTGCCGTCCTTTTGACGGAATTGTAAAACCGATGACAGCGTGTTGTCGTAACGCGCATTGAAAGCGCTGGTTGCCAGTGTGGCATCTTCGATAAATGACACATTGAGTATTCCGGCAGGACCACCTGCTGCGCCTTGTGTAGAGAAGTGGTTGATGACCGGGATTTCCACCCCATCGAGGTAATACACGTTTTCACTGGGCCCACCTCCCCGAATGATCAGGTCATTGCGAAAACCGCCGCCGGTTCCAGCCACACCACCCACCCCGGGCAATGCCTGCACTACCCTGCTGATGTCAAAATTGCCGCCTGGGTTGCTTTTGATCTCTTCTACGGAAAGGCTTTGAATGGAAAGCGGGGTTTCTGCCGAAGCGATCCGCACCGACCGATTGACGGAAACCAGCACTTCGCCAAGCGCCTTTCCATCCGGATCCAGTTCAAAGTTCAACTGATTGGCATTTCCAGAGGTAATGACCACGTTGAATTTGGTTTGTGGAGCATAACCGACATAACTGGCCACCACGTTGTACGATTTGGACGGAATACCCGTGATGCGGAAATTGCCCTCCAAATCAGTGGCGGCACCGATCTCGCTGCCCTCGAGTTTGATACTGACGCCGATCAGGGCTTCCTGCGTCAGTTTATCTTTGACCGTACCGGTTAAGCTGCCTGTATTTTGGGCTTGTATTTGAAAACCGAGGAAAAGAACTAGTGCTAAAAGTGTTGGAATTCGCATGTTTATTACGGATCTATCTGTTTTATGCACAGGCTTGCTGTGGAATAAAGGCAAAACCTAGCCGCTATTACAACACCTGTACCATACCATTAGGAGCCGTGGTAAACACACATCCATCCATTTTGTTTGACTGAGAAAAGGGTATTTTGACAACAAGAAAATTAATTTATCGGTTTGCCAGCCGATAAAACAAAGGCTTTGGATAACGAAAGTTGCCTCTAATGTCATAAACATTCTTTATCGGGGCTACCGCATCCAAATGAATAGAGAGCCGGGACTTGCGGGCATCCCAGTACCAGGTCTGCACCAAACGAAGCTGGTTTACATCCCCGACTTTGATCCCTGCGGGCATGACATGTGTAGTTTCTTCAAAGGTTTCCGGATCAAAGGTTGTGATGGTATCTGTTTTTGAAAGCATTTCTCTTCGCGCTTCAGGGCTAAGTACCTCATTCCCCTGACTGTCATAAAAAGTCGATTTTCGATCGGTTCCAAGTTTATTAAGCTGGTGCGCCATTGGATTTTCAAACCCCGGAACTACCTTGATCTGCTTTAAAGGGTTGGCTGGGATCTCTGTTCCGGCTTGTCTGCCACTGAAGGTCTTTTTTGCCCAGGAGATCCGTTCATTCCCCAATTTGTAGGACTTATTTGCCGGCTTGAACCAAAACAGGGGGCGGGTATCCAAAGAGTCCCCTTCAATTCCGTAGATGGTTACTAAAGGGGCCAATGCGACAACAGTGGCACTCCAGGTCGCACTTTTCTTATGGTAAGCCAGAATCTGTCGCAGCCGCCAGGCTTTGATATCGACCAGGGGTTGTAAAGGATTTCGAACCACGAGTACCTGTTCATCATAAGTTACAGGGTCAAAGACAACGATCGTGTCGGCTCCCCGGTAATCTAAATAATCACCCGCCAGCATGCTGCAGCCAGGGTCTTTGAAAACAGCTAACTTTCCACTCTGAACAGCCTCCATCACCAACTCAGCTAAGTATGGACTGGACCAATTTAATTCATTATTTCGGCTGCGAAGTTGTTTTAGGGTAAAAACACCCTGATTCCATTCATCTTCCAGAGAAAAAATGTCGACCACCCAATCCTGTTCGATCTCCGCCGCCCAAACAATATCCGGGTCCTTTGGTGCCGGTGATTGAGCAAATAAAGAAGGGGCAAAAAAAAGGAGCAGTAGGGTCTGGCGCATAATTTTACAGGTTTGACGTTAAAAAATTGGGTTCAAAATTTCCACACCAGAAGGCATATCCAGAATTCGGGTGCGCTATCTTTACCAAGAAAACGATGTTACAAAGTAAAACATTGCGCTTTTCCGTTTGCATCGCCGGATTTACAATGCTGGCCTGCTGTGCCATACCCAATCGACACGGCTCGACTGCGTTATTGTCCCACTTCAAAACGCCCGCGACAGGGGACACCCTGCACATCGAAATAATCGATGAAACGGTAGGCAGACAGGATACGATTCCCAATTCACTATTTTTTAGCAGCATCCCTTCAGCGCTTTTACAGCAAATTGACTACCTGGCCGACTCCAGCGCTGCGCTGGTGTTAGGACGTCAGAAAATCCAATTGGATGCGCATTTTTCCGCCTATTGGGTAGAGATCCAACAGTCCTGGTTCAAACATAATTCTTTATTTTTATACGATCAGTCCAAGCAGCAGTTTACAGACCGGATTACCGTGGCAGAATGGTTCGGGGGAGACGGGGGACAAATTCTGACCGGCAGTTGGGTATTCGATTACGATGGGGATGGGAAAAAGGACATTATTGTGCGAGACATTCAACACAGTGTGATACCCACTGACGATGGTGATGCGGTGGAAAAGACACATGAGTCTGCAAGTATATTGTTGTGGAAAAACGGTCGATTTATAGATACGCCTTTTCAGGATACTGCGACGCTGATTCGGCGGTTTCCGATACAGAGTTATTGGTAAGACAAAAAATATTTCAAATTATTTTTCAAGACCTGGCAGCGAATCAAAACCCTCCTTCGTTTTTATCTCATCATTCGCAGAAAACAGTTTTTGCGAAGAGAAAAAGCAGGTTTTTTAGTTGGTTTTGTTTGTTGCAATGGGCACGCTGTTAAGCGTGCCTTTTGTGTTTTGGGGCAAATAGGAAAGCAACCTTATATATATTTGCAGCATCACTGGTCAAAAGTAATTCCATGAAGAAAATCTTCGCCCTCTGTTGCCTCTTTTGTTTTGCCTCCAATCTGGTCAAAAGCCAAAACCAAGTCCCTGAAATTTCCAATTTGACCGCCACACCCGATTGGGCCAACCTAACCTTGAACATTGCATACGAGGTGCTGGACAGCGAAAACGACCCACTCGAAATCACCGTCCAGTTTTCTGACAATGGAGGCAAAACATACGCCCTCACCAGCTCCATCCCCGTCACAGGCGACATTGGCTTTCCCATACAGCCTGGATTTCGCAACATTCAATGCGACCTGTCTTCAATCTCCAACATCGCTGCCCCCTTCAGCATCCGTCTCATAGCCGACGATAAGCAAACCTTTGACATTCAAGCCTTAGTGAATGAGGTGGACAGCAACCGCCTGAGGTCTAACCTCGAATTTGTGGAAGGTATCCGCCACAGAACCACTGGAGCAGCCCATTTGGGTGCCACCCGCGATTCCATTAAAAACTTCTTCCAAAGCATTGGGTTGCGTTATGAAGAACAGGCGGTACCGCTGGGAAACTATGCAGGCAAAAATCTTATCGGAAATCACCCTGGTACCACTTCGCCACAAAAAATTGTGATCAATGACGCCCACTACGATACCGTAAATAATGCTCCCGGGGCTGACGACAATGGCTCTGGCACCGTGGGCGTCCTGGAAGCCGCACGGCTTTTAAGTCGTTATCCCAGCAAAAAGTCCCTGCGTTTTATTGGTTTTGACCTGGAAGAGTCCGGGCTACTGGGTAGCATCCGTTATGTTTCGTTGGGTATTCCGGCAGAAGAGCAGATTGAAGGCGTTTTCAATCATGAAATGATCGGATACTATAGCAATGAGCCCAATAGCCAGACCTTACCTGCTGGTTTTTCTATTTTATTTCCAGCAGCAGCAGCAGCGGTGGCGGCCAACCAATACCGGGGCGATTTTATCACCAATGTAGGCAATACCACCTCTCAGCCGCTCGCATTGCTCTTTAGCAATGCCGCCCAACAATATGTATCTGATTTGAAAGTGCTAACGCTGGACGTGCCTGGCAATGGCCAGCTTGCTCCCGACTTGCGCAGGAGCGATCACACTCCATTCTGGGAAGCCGGAAAACAAGCCTTGATGTTGACGGACGGGGCCAACTTCCGCAATGAATGTTACCACACACCCAGTGATACCCTGAATGAAAAACTCAATTTCACCTTCCTTTCCAATGTGGTAAAGGCAACCATTGCTGCGATGGCTCAATTGGCGGAAATTCAACATGGAGACTGGGCCACCACCTCTTTTCAGCGTAATGTTGGTGTCAATACACCTAACCCGCTTTGCGATATTTTAGCTTATCAGGAGCCCAACCAACAGGAAGCACTGGTTCTGGAAGTAAGAGCCTGTACCTACTCAGAGGTTGTCCTGGAGCTTTATGACATGAAGGGTGCCCTCATTTTTCAGCAGGATGCCATGCTTCCAGACAACGGAACCTATCCGGTGCTACTTCCAAAACTCCCCCCGGCCGTTTATGTCCTGAAAATAAGGCATGCAGGAGGCGCTCAGGCACAAAAAATTCTGCTTCGGTGATCAAAATGAGCTAGTCAAAGCAGGATTTCTATCTTTGCCGCCCATATGCGGGTTCACACCGATTTATCTCAACTTCCATCCTTTTGCAACGCCGTTGTTACCATCGGTTCTTTCGACGGCGTACACCTGGGTCATCGAAGCATCCTTGAACAGGTCCAGGCAATTGCCCGGAAGCATGAGGGCGAAAGCGTGGTCATTACCTTTGATCCGCATCCGCGTTCGGTTCTAAGGCCCGACGATAAGAGTTTCAGGCTTCTTTCAACCACTGAAGAAAAGATCGCACTCCTGGACCAGGCCGGGATAGACCATGTCGTTGTGGTGCCCTTTTCCATTGAATTTTCGCAGCAGACCGCACTTCAATACGTCGAGGATTTTTTAGTTAAAAAATTTGCTCCCCGATTTATAGTCATTGGATACGACCATCATTTTGGTGCTGGCCGGGAAGGGGATATAAATTTCCTCAAGAAATTTGAAAACAACGCAGGTTTTGAGGTCCTTGAAATCTCTGCCCAGGAGATCGATGAAATAGCCATTAGTTCTTCCAAGATCCGGAAAGCGCTGGAAAACAGTGATATTCTCCTGGCAAATCGCTTGTTGGGTCATTCATTTTCGTTTTCAGGCAAAGTGGTGGAAGGCAATAAGATCGGGCGAACCATTGGCTTCCCCACCGCTAATATTGAAATTGCGGATCCACATAAATTAGTGCTTCCGGAAGGGATCTATGCGTCCATCGTCTCCTTGGTTTCGGGCAAGGCGGATCAGGCGACAAAAAAAATAGGCGGAGCACTTTATATAGGCAACCGCCCTACCCTATCTCCCAATGGCAAACATGTCATTGAAGTAAATCTGCTAAACTTTTCCGGAGATCTGTACGGCGAAAAACTAAGGGTTGAAGTGGTGGATTTTATCCGCCCGGACAAAAAGCTGGATGATCTGGAAGCCTTAAAAAAGCAGATCTCTGCGGACGAAGCAGAGATTCATAAACGCCTGCAACGCTTTTTCATTCCAAATCAAAACATATCCAAACCGGAAACCCGGGCTCAAGTTCTGCCTTCCGGGGAAGAAAATCCGGAATCAGGCGTGGCAGTCGTGATCTTAAACTACAACACCCGCCGGCATCTGGAACTGTACCTGCCTTCTGTAGTAGCCAACAGCGGTGCTGCACGGATCATTGTAGCCGACAATGGTTCACCAGATGATTCCAGGGAGTTCCTTCAAGGCCATTATCCGAATATCGAACTGATTGATCTTCAGCAAAACTGGGGCTTTGCTGAAGGGTATAACCGGGCGCTAAAACAGGTGCAAGCTGAAATCTATGTCATTCTAAACTCCGATGTGGAAGTAGCCCCCAACTGGCTTACCCCCATTCTGGAGGCCATGAAGCAAGACCCCACGATCGCTGTAGCCCAGCCTAAGATCCTGGCGTGGGAGGAGCGCGCTGCCATGCAGAATCAGGCCACAGCAGTCAGCAAATTTGAATATGCCGGTGCCTCCGGTGGTTGGATCGACCAACTTGGCTATCCCTTTTGCCGGGGTCGCATCTTCAGTCAGCGGGAAGCAGACCATGGCCAATACGATGATCCTCAGGAATGTTTCTGGGCTTCTGGCGCCGCGTTTTTTATCCGGGCAGAACTGTATCACAACTTTGGTGGTTTCGACGGCGACTACTTTGCGCACAACGAAGAGATCGATCTTTGCTGGAGATTGAAACGTGCTGGTTATAGTATTTGGTGTATCCCACAATCTGTGGTCTGGCACTTGGGCGGTGGTACCCTGGAGTATGAAAATCCAAGAAAGGTGTTTCTAAATTTCCGAAACAGCCTTTATTCTCTTTTAAAGAACGAACCTTGGGGTAAATTACTTTGGTTGATCCCAGCCCGTTTTTTACTGGACGGACTGGCCGGAGCACGGTTTGCAGCGAAAAAGCAGTTTAAGGCCATCTGGGCCATTGTTCGGGCGCATCTTTCCTTTTACGGCAACCTTGGGCTGATGCTTAAAAAACGCCGGGAAGCGAATCAATTGATTGAACGTCATAACATTGCACCTAAAAACGTTCAGGGCATTTACAAGGGAAGTATTATTATCGCTCATTATTTGCGGCGGATAAAATTGTTCTCGAAATTGTAAACGGGATATAAAATACCGAAACAAAGTTTCGGAGTACCAATTTCCGGATATCGATTCCGGTTTACTAAACATGATCTACGAGCTTATATACGAAGACGAACAAATAGTGGTCGTCACCAAACCAGCTGGATTGCTTACCATTCCCGACCGTTTTGGCAATAAAGAAAGTCTGGTGGCCGCATTGCAAGCCAAATATGGCAAGATCTTCATCGTTCACCGACTGGATCGGGAAACGAGCGGAATCCTGGTTTTTGCCCGCAACGAGGCTGCCCACCGGCACCTCTCCATGCAAATGGAACATCATACTGCCGATAAGTTTTACCTGGCATTGATCGATGGGGCATTGCACCATGAGGAAGGCGAGATCGACAAACCCATTGGCGAACATTACAGCATTCCAGGCAAAATGGCCATTAGCAATGGAGGCAAGCCTTCTTTGACCTTCTACCGTGCAGTAGAGCGTTTCCAGCGATTTACGCTGGTAGAAGCGCAGATCAAAACCGGGCGAACCCACCAGATACGGGTGCATTTTCAAAGCATTGGCTATCCCTTAGCCATTGATGCCTTGTATGGCCGTCGGGAACAGTTATTTTTATCTGAGATCAAAGGCAAAAAATTCAAATTAGGCAAATTCACGGAGGAAGAGCGGCCACTCATGGAGCGAACATCCCTGCATTCATCCCGGCTGAGGCTGCAACATCCGGTTACAGGCGAGATGATGGAATTTAAATCAGAATTGCCCAAAGATTTTGCAGCAGTTTTAAACCAGCTCAGGAAATGGGGCAAATAATCGCAGCTCCTCCTCTCTCCTAAAAATGATAAACTAGCATCCACTCGCCTTAGGCTTTGGCAGCCGAATAACCAAATCACCAATTAATCCCCTCCCCTTCCTATCTTCGCCCAATCATGGCTGCTACGCAACAACAACGAATCATTTTTGGGCTGAAGGTCAGACAGCTCCGGCTGGAAAGGAGCTGGAACTTCGAAGAGCTGGGACTACGTACCGGCATCTCCATTTCTTACCTGAACGAGATCGAGAAAGGGAAAAAATATCCACAAGGCGACTATCGCAAACGCCTGGCAGAGGTACTGGAAGTGCCTTATGATTTTCTGATCTCACCGGAACTGACCAAGGAATTTGCCCCGTTGGGTGAACTCATCAACAGCAAATTTTTGAACGATCTGCCGCTGGACCTTTTTGGCATTGGGATGCAGCCATTGGTGGAGATCATTTCAAGCGCCCCAGCCAAGGTCAATGCTTTTATTTCTGCATTGCTGGAAATTGCGCGGGTATACGCCGTGCGTGAAGAGCATTTTTATTTTGCTGCACTCCGGGCTTATCAGGAATTGCGCGACAATTATTTTGAAGAGATCGAGCAGGCAGCCCATGATTTTGTTCAGGAACAGAATTTGCCTAAAAATGGTGGCGTATCCAGAAGAATGCTGACCGAAATCCTTGAAAAACAGCATGGATGTACCGTTATTCCGGACGGATTAGATGCATACGAGCCCCTGCTTTGGCTTCGTTCCGTGTTCAATCCACACTCAAAAAAACTATTGCTGAACGGCCGACTCAATGAACATCAACGGGCCTATCAATTAGCCAAAGAATTGGGATTCAATTATTTGGGACTAAAAGAGCGCCCATGGGCCTCCAATTTTTTAAGGGTCAACTCCTTTGAGGAAGTCCTGAACAATTATAAGGCAGCTTATTTTGCCGTGGCGATCCTTGTAAATCGGGAGTCATTTGTGGCTGATATCGCTCAGTTTTTTGCGCAGGAAAAATGGAACCATGAGGGCCTGTTTCAGATCATGACCAAATACCAGGCCAGCCCGGAGGTATTATTTCAGAGGTTCAATGTGTTGACCAAGGACTTTGGGCTCGACAAAGTTTTTTTTCAACGCATCGTCCATGACCTGGATCGGGATGCATTTGACATGGACAAGGAACTTCACCTCAACCGGCACCACCAACCACATGCCACTGGTCTGGGCGAGCATTATTGCCGGCGCTGGTTGTCCATTTCACTTTTGAGGGATTTAAAAGTCCGTCAAGGCGCAAACCCCAACCTACAATTGGTGGGCATTCAGCGTGCCGTTTTCGTGGCAACCGGAGAAGAATACCTGTGTATCGCCCTTGCAAAGCCCGGACACCCCACTCCGGGGCGCAACGTGAGTGTCACACTAGGTGTACTTCTGGATGACCATGCCAAACAAAGGATCCAATTTTGGAATGATCCAGCCATTCCAATAAAATCTGTCAATGTTACCTGTCAGCGTTGTTCTATAGAAGACTGTGAAGTACGTGCCGCTGCACCCAGTGTGGTCATCCGACGGGAAGAGCGCAAAAGAATGGAGGAAATGTTGCGAAAACTGACCACCTAGCGCCGGATGTGGTACTATCTTGGTTCACCACTAGTTAGGAGTCTTTATCACTGTTAAGGTGATGGTATAGCCATCAGGCTTGATCTCCTTATCTTTTAGCTTGTAAGGGGTGATCCCGACTACACGCACCGTATGCCCATTGAAGTCGATCACATTGCTGGTTCCATTGGTTTGGGTAAATGGCAAAGTGGTCGTTTCTGAAACACCCGCTTTGGAAAGCGTAAGCACCACATCTGCTTTGCCAGCCGTAATGCACTCTACATCCTTGGGACATCTACTATCCGCTGCAACCTTTTCAAATTTGATGGTAAATCCCTCTTCCTCCACAGAGGCGCCGGTCTGACCTGCCATCAAAGGGAAAGGACGCTCCAATCGGAATTTTGCAGCTGGAGCAACTGGTGAGGAACACCCAAAACTGGCCATTATAGCCGAACATAGAAGTGTTGAAAAAAGTAGACTTTTCATTTGAAAAGAGACTGTTTTAGGTGATAGCGGGTGAGGGATCGAGCTTGACGCATTCTGAATTAGGGATTCCAATGCAATCCTAATGACCTAAAATCTACAAAACTGCCAAACCCTGTTATTTTTGCCCCGCGAAATTAGACATTTAGAGACTTCAAAACATCAAAACTGTCCAATTAGCTCCTATTTATCACCAGTTACACTAACTTTTGTAATGAATCCATGGAGCCAATTCTAAAAGGGCTACTTGCAGGGCTGGGCTACGGTCTATTGTTAGGGCCGCTCTTTTTTTTGAACCTCCGAGCCACCCTTAGTTATGGCTGGCGACAAGGCATGGCCTTGGTAGCCGGCGCCTTTACTAGTGACTTGCTACTGGTTTTGGCAAGCTGGTGGGGGGCTGAAAGGCTAGCCTCCATCACCAGTGAAGGGCTTTTTCAAAGTTGGTTTGGATTGGTCTGCGGACTGCTTTTATTTGGTTTTGGTTTGTCAGCTGCCTGGCCACGTAAGCGAAATTTCGAGGCCCAACTGAACGCGCCTCCACAAGTTACTAAACGAGGTTTTGGTTTCTTACAAGGGTTTTCGATCAACATGACGAACCCTTCCAACTGGCTTTTCTGGCTGGGCGTTGCCACCGCCGCAAAGGCAGAAGCACCCTCCGGCGACGAATACTACCTCCGCTTTTTTATGGCCGCAGCATTGATCGCCCTGTTCAGTACCGACGCGATGAAAGTAATGCTTGCGCACCAGATCGGGCAGCGATTGAAACCCGGGGTGCCGGAAAAAATTGTGCGTTTTGCAGGCTTTATCCTGATGAGTGTGAGCCTTTGGATTTTATTTCGTGTGGCGCAAAATGCACTCTAGTGATTGGTGATTAAAATCTTGATTGACCATATAAAAAACGTTCATCCAAAATAGTATGGAATCTTTACGCGAACAGCTCCTGATCCTGATAAGTACCCCGTTGTATGTGGTGGTAATCCTGGGCGAAATTTTATTTAGTCATTATCGGCACACCAAAACTTACACGGTTCGGGATACTTTAACAAACCTCTATTTAATGATTTTGAATAGCGGCGTTGATCTGGCATTTCGACTGGTGTATCTCGTTATTTTTCAATGGTTTTGGGTGAATCGACTATTTGAATTCACCACCCCTTTTTGGTATTGGTTCTGGCTGGTGATAGGTATGGATTTTCTTTATTACTGGCTGCACCGGGTAGATCATTTCAGCCGGTTTTTCTGGGCGGTACACGTCACACACCACTCTTCCGAACAATACAATTTGACCACCGGGTTCCGCTCATCGGTATTTCAACCCCTGTATCGTTTCATTTATTTCATTCCACTTTGCCTGGCTGGTTTCAAATCTGTAGACATCCTGTTTATTTTTGCGGCAACTCAGATCTGGGGTATTCTGGTGCATACAGAGCATGTTCGCAAGCTGGGATGGCTGGAATACGTCCTGGTAACCCCCTCCCATCACCGGGTGCATCATGCTTCCAATGCACTTTACCTGGATAAGAACCTGGGCATGTTCCTGATTGTATGGGATCGTTGGTTTGGTACTTTTCAGGCTGAGTTGCCTGATACTGAGTACGAGCCCATCCGCTAT
This sequence comes from Saprospiraceae bacterium, assembly GCA_044350425.1. GTDB lineage: Bacteria > Bacteroidota > Bacteroidia > Chitinophagales > Saprospiraceae > M3007. The sequence goes on from JBILHS010000019.1 coordinate 45,261, forward strand.
GGCCTCACGTCCCCTTTAAAAAAGAGAGACCCTTTCAACATCGTTTTCCACGAGTGGATCAATATTTTCAAGGATCTTTTCAGCAAAAAACCATTTCGGAGCAAATTCTGGTATGTCTTTGGTCCTCCCGGTTGGAGCCATGATGGGAGTACTCTGACCAGCGAACAAATGCGGGCAAAAGAGCGGCAAACAAAACAAAAAGAGCACTGAATCTGACTGCGTACATCCAGCAACTTTTGCTGTTCATCGAATCCTGTAGATAGATGAAAAAAGCCTTTTTACCTTCGGGCGCATGAAACAATTCCTCCGAATCCTCTACGAAGGCGCGGCACAAGCCTGGCAACAGCTGATGGGTAACAAACTTCGCTCCTTTCTGTCGCTGCTTGGTGTCACAATTGGCATTTTTTGCATCATCGGGGTTAAAAGTGCCGTTAACTCGCTGGAGGACAATATCCGGGGCTCCATGGCAAAACTTGGCAACGATGTCATCTACATCGAAAAGTTCTCCTGGGGGGAAGATCCCGGGCAGAATTTCTGGAAGTGGATGCGCCGTCCAAACTTTACTTTCCATGAGTTTGAGACCTTAAAAGAAGAGCTTGAACTGGCTGACCAGGTAGGTTATTGGCAATTCTTAGGGGCAAAAACAGTCAAATGGCGTTCCTCTAGCGTTGAAAACGCCATTTTTCTCGGAATCACAGAAGATTGTAACGCACTCTTCCACCTCGAATTTGAAGGTGAAGGCCGTTTCCTTTCGCCTGTTGAATACCAGACTGGTACGGACGTATGTGTCCTTGGTAACGTCGTAGCGACCGGTCTATTCGGAGAAGGCGTAGACCCCACCGGAAAAGACATCAGTGTCGGTGGCCGAAAACTTCGAATATTGGGTGTGACCAAGAAATCTGGCAAAGACCTCCTGAAACCTTTCAATTTCGACAACTGTGTCCTGATCGGCTATAATCTGGCCCGTCGGGGATTTGGGGTGCGTGCAAAAGGAGATTTTGAACGCACCAGCATCAGTGTAAAAGCGAAGCCCGGAGTGGAACTGGACGCACTAAAAGACGAAATTACCGGCGTCTTGCGGGGTGAACGCAGACTAAAGCCCCGGGAGGAAAGTAATTTTGCACTCAATACCCTGTCCGTCATCAGCGGCCTGTTTGACAAGTTGTTTGGCACAATGAACATCGCTGGTTTATTTATCGGTGGTTTTGCACTTTTGGTAGGGATGTTCTCTGTTGCAAACATCATGTTTGTCTCCGTAAAAGAACGAACCAATATTATAGGCATCAAAATGGCCCTGGGCGCCAAGCGCTGGTTCATTCTCCTGGAGATCCTGATTGAAGCTGTTGTGCTTTGTGTTTTTGGAGGAATTCTCGGGTTACTGCTGATCTGGGGAGTCACGGCAGGGATTTCTGCAGCCATCGACTTTGATATCCACTTGTCATTAAGCAATGCATTCTGGGGAGTTTTTGTCAGTATACTGGTGGGAGTTTTCTCAGGCCTCATCCCGGCATCTCAGGCAAGTCGGATGGATCCTGTAGAAGCGATCCGAAAGTAAGTTTTATAGAATAAAGGGGGCAGTCAAAAGTTACATTCGCAAATCTTCCACCCGGACACCCTTGTATTGCTTGGAGTCAAAGGCAAACTGATTCGCATCCAAAGGCTTGTTTGGACTCAAACGGGTGATGCTGAAAGTATACCGCGAACCATCCTTTGCAAATGCCTTGACACTTTGCATCGTATTGGCCTTTTCATCAATGGCCACGCGCAGTTTGGAATACTCCGATTTAGCGTCCTTAGGTTTGAATTCGATCTGGGTAAGCAGCTTGCTACCTTCCATCGTTTTATCTGTTATAGCATATAGAAAATCACCCTTTTGATAGCGTCCCAAGAGTTCTTTCGGGCTAAAGAAAGAATTTACATCATTTGGATCGGCATCATTTACCTGGACCTCATTGGACTTTTTCTGATACGCCCAGGTGGTCACTCCATCGCTCACGATGATCTGATCACTCATATCCAGCCGAAATTTTTTACCATCCTGCATGATCGTGCCTTTTTGGACATCCTTGGGCTGACCTGGCACTTCGATGGCCAGAGAAAACGTAGCTTCTACAGTTTTATAGGCGTCGTATTTTTTACGGATCTTATCCAGCACCTTTTTTGCCTGTGGATCATTTTTTTCGGGTGCAGCAGTTGTTTGTGCAAAAAGGCAAGTGGTCGATAACAGGGCAATCAGTGCAAAAAGCAGTTTGTTCATCTTGATGGAGTGAATGATTGAATTAGCGTGCAAATTTCAGGTATATTTATTTGTAAAAACGTGACAAACGCCCCGGAGTTGCACAAGCATTGGTTAAAGATATCAAAATTGTCCGCTCAATTACCTTGGAAGAACAAGCCGACTTTCTTATTTTCATAGGCTAATTGTGCATAAAACAATTATTTTTCGCGAAAATTTGATTGGAAAACCCGAAAATCTACTTTGCTCGCGCTTGTTTTTTTATTTGGTCCGATCCTTCTAAAATCCCAATCACTTCCCTTTGAACGGCGCAGTGACTGGTCCAGGGCTGGTCGCCAACAGCCCATTCCAGCCTATACCAAGCAACTGAACATCCTAGATTTCGATGGCATGGGCAACAGTTCCACCCTCCATGAAATCCCCCGTTGCAGCGTTGCAGGGAAAGGCAGGCGTGATCTATTTCCCAGCCGGGAAATACCTTTTTCATAAAAGCATTCAATTGCGCGACAGCCTGATTATACGTGGGGCTGGCGCTCTGGAAACTCAATTCTTCTTTGACCTTGGCAGCCTGCAACAAAACTGCATCGTTTCCAGAGGAACCATTCAATCGGAAAACAACGCAACCTTGCTCAACGCCGGAGTGATGCGCGGCGACACCCTGCTTCAGGCGGAAACGGCATTGATACCAGGCGATTTTGTGCGATTGTAATTCAAGGACAGTGTGCACATTTTCTCCTCCTGGGCCCTTGGTTCAGCCGGACAACTGTTTGACATCATATCCGCAGAAAATGGATTGGTCCGCTTAAATCACCCGGTTCGTCTGGATTGCGACTTATCACTTCAACCAAAGCTACGCAAAATCGATCCAGTGGATGATGCCGGGCTGGAATGTTTGAAAATCAAACGTTTAGATGCAAATGTGCCTATTGGCTCCAACGTTCTTTTCGAATATTCCAGGCGATGCTGGTTGGTAGGCGTGGAAAGTGAAACCTGCAATTTTTCACATTTCACCCTGGATGGCAGCGCCCATTGTGAGATCTATGGATGTTATGTCCACGATGCATTTGCTTATGGCGGCGGCGGTCAGGGTTATGGACTTGTGCTTGAATTTACGTCTTGCGACAACCGGGCACAGAACAATATTTTCCAACACTTACGCCATGCTATGTTGATTCAAAGTGGTCCAAATGGCAATGTATTGGGCTATAATTATGCTACGGACCCGGTCTGGGAGGAGTTTCCCAATGACGCAGCCGGAGAGATTGTCCTACATGGCAATTATCCTTCTTACAGCCTGTTTGAGGGAAATATCTGTGAAAACATACGTCCGGATGGTTCACATGGCAACAACGGACCTTTTAATACCTTTTTTCGAAATCGAACCACCAGTTATGGGCTGATCACTACCTCCCCGGAAAACCAGTTCTTTTTGAACGTGACGGGGAATGAGATCGTGCCGGCAGGGTTGTTCCAGGGGCTTTATATCGTCAGGGGCACAGGTCATTTTGAACAAGACAATAGCCAGAACGGGGCTATCGTCCCTGCAGGAACACCCATACAAATGGACACATCCTTGTATTTCAAAAATACACCTTCGTTTTTATCCGGCAGTAATTTTTTAATTGGACCGCCTTCAAGCTTCAATACCGCAACGACACCAGCCAGGGATCGTTTTTTCTCAGGAAGTGAAAAAACGGACTGTGATGCCAGAAACGGGTTATTGACGATTATACCGGAAGTTCAGGATGTCCTTCGAATGAATGTTTATCCAAATCCGGCACAGTCTTATTTTATATTTTCTGTGTCAAAACCTGTGGAACTGACCGTAATTGACCTTAGCGGGCGCAAATGGTATGCTGCAAAAGTGGATTCTGTCAGCTCGATCAATTGCCAAAACTGGCCATCCGGCGTATATGTATTACAGCTTAAAACGGGTGATCATAACCATTCAAAGCTGCTTATTAAACTGACGCCGCACTAATTTTTTAGTCAAGATAATTTAGAAAAACCTACTTCGTACCTTCGCTCCATCAAGCGTCGAACCATACATTCGCACTTGATTTAGTTTAGCCTTAACCATCCATTCTAAAATTGAATTTATGCAAGAACAGGGATTCAAAAATCCAGCCGCTAATCTTCAGGATCTTGGATTAAAAAACTGGAAAACAGCCTATTGGAACCTCACGCCAGAGGAATTGGTGGAGCATACCATTTCGAAGGGCATGGGTCAACTGGCCGATTCAGGTGCCTTGGTCATTTATACCGGTGAATTCACAGGGCGATCTCCGGATGACCGTTTTATCGTAAAAGACAGCATAACAGCCAATAAAGTGAACTGGGGAAAAGTAAACCTCCCTTTCGAGCCTAAAAAGTTTGATGCCCTGTGGCGCAAAGTTTGTAGCTACCTCCGAAAAAAAGATCTTTATGTGCGCGATGTGGAAGCAAATGCAAGTGCAAACCTGGATTACCATCTCAAAGCAAGGGTAATTGCGGAATATCCATGGAGCAGCCAGTTTGCCAGCAACATGTTCCTGCGCCCCAGCCATGATGATCAGGCCACTTTTGATCCCCGTTGGACCGTACTTTGCGCACCGGGTTTTAAGGCCGACCCGGCAGTTGATGGCACCCGGCAGGCGAACTTTGCTATTGTCAATGTTAAAAAGCGCCGCCTTTTGATCGGGGGCACTGGTTATACCGGCGAAATCAAAAAAGGCATTTTCTCGGTCATTAATTTTGTACTGCCCACCCGTACAAAAGATACCCTTCCAATGCACTGTTCTGCTAATGTGGGACCCGAAGGTGACATTGCACTGTTTTTCGGTCTTTCTGGTACTGGAAAAACTACGCTTAGCGCAGACCCAAACCGCGCGCTGATCGGTGACGATGAACATGCCTGGGGCACCGGAGAAGTGTTCAACTTTGAAGGAGGGTGTTACGCCAAAACCATCGACCTCACTGCAGAAAAAGAGCCTGATATCTTTCGTGCCATCCGCCATGGTGCAATTCTGGAAAATATCAAATTTTTCCCGGGCACCCGCACTGTGGACTATGCTGACCGCAGTATCACCGAAAACACCCGGGTATCTTATCCGATCAATCACATTGAAAATGCGGTAAGTCCAAGCCGGGCTGCCGGGGATCCACAGAATATCTTCTTCCTGACCTGCGATGCCTATGGCATTCTGCCGCCGATCTCCCGTCTTTCACCTGAACAGGCCATGTACTACTTTATTAGTGGATATACTGCCCGGGTAGCAGGCACAGAAGTGGGCGTAAAAGAGCCAAAGTCGGTTTTTTCAGCCTGCTTTGGAGCACCCTTCCTTCCGCTTCACCCTGCCAGTTACGCCAATTTGTTAGGTAAAAAACTTCGCAAAAGCAAAGCCAACGTCTGGCTACTGAATACCGGCTGGATCGGAGGCCCATACGGTGTCGGCAACCGGATCAAACTCCCTTATACCCGTGCCCTGATCACGGCTGCGATCAACGGCGAATTGGACCATGTAGCTTTTGAAAAGCATCCAATCTTCGGAATAGAGATACCTATGACCTGCCCCGGGGTTCCGAGTGACATCATGAACCCCCGCAATACCTGGACGGATAAAGGCGAATATGATGTAAAGGCGAAGTCCCTGGCAAATGAGTTTGCCAAAAACTTCGAAAAATATATGGATCAGGCCAGTGCAGAGATCGTGGCCGCCGGACCTAAAGTCTAATTCCGGAAATCATGAGTCATCCTGAATTTAGGGGTCACTGTCCCTGGAGCGATATGCCTCTTCAAGGCCAATGACCCCTAAATTCGAGAGGCCTCTTGTTATTTCTCAGACCACCTCAGCATTATTCATATGAAAATCATTCTCGGCATTTCCGGTTCCATTGCTGCCTACAAAGCAGCATTACTTACCCGAATGCTGGTTAAGCAGGACTACACGGTGCAGGTGCTGATGACGGAATCGGCAAAAGCTTTCATCGCGCCACTTACCTTATCGACTCTGAGCAAACGACCTGTTTTTTCAGAGGTCGTTTCAGAATCCGGTTGGAACAACCATGTTGAACTCGGACTTTGGGCCGACGCTATGGTGATTGCCCCGGCCAGTGCAAACACCCTGGCGAAACTTGCCAATGGCTTGTGCGACAATATTTTAAGTGCTGTTTACCTTTCAGCGCGTTGCCCTGTTTTTGTTGCTCCGGCCATGGACGTAGACATGTGGCATCACCCCGCCACACAATCCAATATCCGCCGTTTACAAGAACATGGTGTTAAAATCATCCCGGTGGGCCATGGTGAATTAGCTTCCGGCCTGGTAGGCGATGGTCGTATGGCGGAACCGGAAGAAATTCTGGAGTTTATCCGCACCCATACCCAACAACCCACTCCCCTAAAAGGCAAAAAGGCGCTTGTCACTGCTGGCCCAACCTTCGAGCCTTTGGATCCAGTCCGTTTTTTAGGCAATCACTCCAGCGGAAAAATGGGGATTGCAATTGCCGAGGCTTTGGTGCAGCAGGGAGCTGCAGTGACCCTGGTATTGGGCCCAACTGATCTTAGGCCCCATAACGCTGCCATCAAAGTGGTATCCGTGATTACCGCACAGGAGATGTATGAAGCTTGTGAACCTGTTTTCTCTGAATCTGAGATTGTTGTGTTGGCCGCAGCAGTGGCAGATTACCGTCCAAAGTTTTTTTCAGAAACTAAAATTAAAAAGAAGGAAGAAGCATTGAACCTGGAACTTGAAAAGACAATAGATATCGCAGCAACTTTGGGTAAAGGGAAAAACAGCAACCAGATATTCGTTGGTTTCGCGCTTGAAACCAACGATGAAACCAATCATGCGCTCCAAAAACTTGAAAAGAAAAATTTTGATTTTATCGTGCTCAACTCCATGCGTGATGTAGGAGCCGGGTTTGGGTACGATACCAACCGGATAACGATTCTAAGCAGAGATGGTGCGAAAACTGTTTTTCCACTAAAAAGTAAAATAGCTGTGGCAGAAGATATTGTGGCAGAAATTTGTCTGGCAGCCAACCCAAAACCTGCTTAATGCGTCAGGGCTATGCAGATTTGCATGCCCTTATTCTTCAAGCCGCAATAATTTAAGTCTATGATAAAGAAAATCGCATTTTTTTTCGCGCTTTCCGTCTGTTTCACAAGTATTTATGCACAAGGCGAACTCAATGCCAGTGTGCGGATTAGTACGCCACAGCTCCAACGCAATGACCGTAAGGTGTTCGATCAGTTAGAGGTCTCCCTCAAGGACTTTTTGAACAATACCAAATGGACAAATGATAATTTTGAACAGGAAGAGCGCATCAAGTGTAATTTCATCCTCACGGTCTCAAAAGAATTGGATGGCAACGTTTTTGAGGCGGAACTAGCCGTACAGGCCACTCGCCCGGTCTTTGGCAGTGGATATGAAACGCCCCTGATCTCCCACCTGGACAAAGATATCGTCTTTACCTACGAGCAAAATCAACCCATAGAATTCCTGCGAGACAACCCGGAGAACCAGAATCTTTCTTCGCTGCTTGCCTTTTATGTCTACATCATTTTAGGATTGGATTATGATTCTTTTTCACAATATGGTGGAGAACAACATCTTTTGACGGCGGAAAAAATCATCACCAACATCCAGAATTCCAGCAGCAATTCTGCTCCGGGCTGGCGTCCCAGTGATGGTGGCAAAAACCGGAACCGCTACTGGATCATGGAAAATCTCTTAAATCCAAGGGTACGTCCTTTCCGAAACGCCATTTATACCTACCATCGCAAGGGTTTGGATATGTTTACCACCAATCAGGATCAGGGAAAAGCAGCCATTCTGCTTGCTTTAGAAGACATTGATAAAGTAGGGGCAGCCTATTTCAACTCCATGATCATTCAAATGTTTTCCTATGCAAAAAAAGATGAGTTGGTAGAAATGTGGAAAATTGCACCGAAGCAGCAAAAAGACAGGATCATTCAAATTATGTCCAAGCTTGACCCCGCCAATACCCAACGTTACCGGGAAATCGGGAGCTAAGGATCGAGTGAATCATAAATAGTACCAACGGCTTCCGTAGTTTTGCACCAAACTTCGGAAGCCGTTTTACGTTTTCTCTCCGAAGCTTCATAGACCGGGGTACATCTCATCAGAAATGGCCCTTTAAAGCGATATTATACAACTTTCACGAACGCTCACTTCTAACAACCTTAATGGATAAGTTATCAATCGTTTGCCAGTTCCTGCTTAGCCTTTCAATTCTTATAGTACTTCATGAAATGGGGCACTTCGCTCCTGCGAAGTGGTTCAAAACCCGCGTTGAAAAATTCTATCTGTTTTTTGACTCCCCTCCTTTCAATTCTTTGCTAAGCCGCAAGATCGGTGAAACCGAATACGGGATCGGCTGGCTTCCACTTGGAGGCTATGTGAAGATATCAGGCATGGTAGATGAAAGTATGGACAAAGAACAGATGAAAGGTCCGGCACAACCCTGGGAATTTCGTTCCAAACCAGCCTGGCAACGGCTGATCATCATGCTTGGAGGCGTCACTGTCAATTTCCTGCTGGGTATGTTTCTTTTTGCCATGATCCTGTGGGGCTGGGGCAAACAATATATCCCTACTTCCGAATTGCGTAAAGACGGTATGGCCTTCGACTCCCTTTTACTTAGAAATGGATTCCAGCAAGGCGATCTGATCGCAAAAGTGGGCGACAAGCCTTTTGAGCGGGTGGACCCCAATGATTTCAGGAAAACCATCATGTTGGATGGTGCCAGGCAAGCAACCGTAATACGAGGCGGCCAACAGCAGGTCATTTCTTTTTCTGATGATTTTGCAAAAGCACTTCCCAAGGTCCTGAAAAACGAAATTATGAGCCCAAGGGTTCCCTTTGTGATAGATACTGTAATAGCAGGCAATCCAGCAGCAGGTGCTGGCATTAAAAAAGGTGACCGGATCGTGTCCCTCAATGATCGGCCTATTGAATATTATGACCAGTTTAAGCCCTTGGCGGATCAATTCAAAGGTCAATCGGTTACGCTGGGTATTTTAAGTGCTCAAGGGGATACCAGTGCAAAAACCCTGACCATCAGTGAAGTGGGAACCATTGGCGTTCGTGGAAAACTAGAAGCTTTTTTCAAAAAAGAGACACAATCCTTCTCGCTTATGCAGGCATTTCCTGCCGGGGTTGAGATGGGTTGGGGTTTCCTATCAGATCAAATGCGGGCTTTTGGCCAGATGTTTAAAGGCAACCTTTCTGTAAAAGACAATCTGGGCAGTGTGATCAGTATTGGTAAACTATTTGATCCGGCTTGGGACTGGCGTGTTTTCTGGAGTGTCACCGCCTCCCTGAGCATGATCCTTGCCTTTATGAACCTGCTTCCCATCCCGGCACTGGATGGTGGATACGTTTTATTCCTCATCTGGGAGGTCATCACCGGACGAAAAGTCAGCGACCAGTTTATGGAACGAGCAGTTACCGTTGGTTTCTTCCTGTTGATTGGTTTGATGATCTTTGCTTTGGGGCTGGATATCTGGAGATTATTTTAAGATGATGGACCATTTTGAATTTTACGGCATCCCGGTAGCACTTACCGTGGACGAGCCGACGGTGCGTAAGCAATATCTGGCCAATAGCAAAAAGTACCATCCGGACTTTCATACCCTCTCCAACGAACTGGAGCAGGCAGAGATGCTGGAGTTGTCCACACGTAACAACGAAGCCTTCAAAACACTCTCGGATCCGGACAAGTTAATGCGTTATGTTCTTGAACTAAAAGGACTGTTGGGCCAGGAGCAAGAGAATCCAGTATTGCCCAAAGACTTCTTAATGGAAATGATGGACATTAATGAGGCCTTGATGGAGCTAGAATTTGAGTTTGATCCAGAGGCTTATGAAAAGACGTTAAATGCTGTGAATACCCTTGATAATGAATTAGATACAAGTATCCACCCCATCCTTTCCACCTGGACAGAGTCCTCCGGAACCGATGCCGATCTGATATTTGTGCGAGATTTTTTTTTCAAAAAGCGGTATTTGTTGCGCATCAAAGAAAATCTCTCTAAATTTGCACCCGCTTAAGGAAAAGGGCTTCAAGAATTCCTTCACTGGAATGCAAAAAGCGACCTGAATTAAGCCTTTAAAGAGATGCGGGAATGGCGGAATGGTAGACGCGCTGGTCTCAAACACCTGTGACTTCACGGTCGTGCGAGTTCGAGTCTCGCTTCCCGCACTAAGCGCTCCGGAGTTCCCGGAGCGCTTTTCTTTTGCCCCCAAACTCCCTGTTGGGTCAGCAATTTGACCTGCTTAAAAAAAATCTATTGTACGGTATGCTATAACCCCGTACTTTTGTACCGTCCCTCTTTTCAAAAGATAGTCCCTCCACTATACTAAGTTTCTCAAAACGGAGTTTTACGCCCGTTTTGTTACTACTTGGTACGCTCCGCCGAGTTGTCGCGGTTCGCTCCTCGTTTTAAAATCAATTTTTCAAAAACCGGCAATGGTGCGCGGGGATCTGGGCCTTTCTACCGAACGGCTCGTCTCGCATCGTACCTAGTTTTCTGTCCACCATTGCTCAAAACCTTGCTGTTTATGAACACAAACCTTCTTGCTGGGTGGATGGCTGTCGCCTTTTTTTGCAATGCCAGCTTACTTTCCGCCCAAAAGTCACCGGTCGATGAGTTGATTTCCCGAGCTGATAGACAGTACGACCTTTACTCCTACAACCTTGCCATCCAGACTTATGAACAAGCGCTGGCGGAAGACAAAAGCAATGCACATGCGCTGGCACGGATTGGCGACTGCCATTTCCAGCTCAATCACCCGGATGTGGCAGTGGAGTGGTATCAAAAAGCACAGAATACTTTTAAAATGGAGGCAGACGTGCCACTCCGTCTGGGTAAAGCCCTGCTACAAACAGCGGATTATGACGGAGCAAGGGATCAATTCCTGCTTTATTCTGAAACAGATGATAAAGTTGGCAAGCATTATGCCGCCCTCGCGGATTATGCCATCAAAAACACCAAAAAAGAAGCCCAATGGCAGGTAAAGAACGAGACGATCAATACGAGTGCAGCAGATTATGGCCCGGCTTTTTATAAAAATAACATTGCATTCAACTCGGCACGCACAGACATCGTACAAAAAGGCAAACCCGCGGCTGACCCACAAGGGGGAAACACGAACTACCTTTTTGTAAGTCAACGTAATCCGGAAAGCGACTTGCTGCAAAAACCCGCTTTTTTGCGTTCTGACATTCAGAACTCACGCAATGAAGGGCCTGTGAGTTTTTCATCCAATGGCAAACGAGTTGCATTCTGCCGCAATAGGTTCATCAGTGGGACCCGTCA
>JBILHS010000020.1:0-56383 GCA_044350425.1 Saprospiraceae bacterium
GCCGCAACCGCCTGCATTTTTTCAAAATCAAGTTTTGCAAAAAGTGGATAATGCCAGGCTGTTTCAGTAGAAAACGGATCTTTCCGAAGCGAAACAAAATACTGATAACTACGCTCATAGGCATCGAAGCGGGCATGGGCTTCTGTAGATACGGTTTTGCATTCATGGACGGCTATGTCCAATGGAAGCAGACTGTTGAGCCCGTTTAAAAAGGAGCTTGGCAGGGTGCTTTCACAGTCAAAATGGGCCACATAATATCGGGCATGTACTCCCGCATCTGTGCGCCCACAACCTGTGATGCTTATTTTTTCTCGTAAAATAGTACTCAAGGCAGCTTCCAGTGTGGCTTGTACGGAAGGGGCATTGGGTTGGACTTGCCAACCGGCGTAGTGGGTGCCGCGATAGGAGAGGGTGAGGAAATAGCGCATTCGGGTGGCAAAGGTAGCGCTTTTGACAGGTAGTGTACGTACAAGCCCATGTTCCAGAATAAATCGGAGACATGGGCTTGTACGTACTTTGCCTGCTACCTGAGCAAGGTAACAGTACCTGTAAACCGCTCTGACTGCCCCGTTTGTAGGTCTATGAAGTGGACATAATAGACATAAACCCCAGCTGAAGCGCCCTTGCCTCGAAATGTGCCGTCCCATCCCTTCAATATCTCATTTCCGGTTTCCTGAAAAACAAGATTTCCCCAACGATCGAAAATTTGAAGGGTAACAGTTCCGGTATTTCGTCCAAACACAGTAAAGACATCATTGTCACCATCATCATTGGGGGAAAAGATGTTTGGGATATATATTTTGGACGGGCAGCCGATTACAGTAATGCTATCTGATTTTTCTCCGCAAATGTTGGAGGATCGAAGCCAGTATTGGCCGGGCGCAATGACCGTTATCGAGGGAGAATGTGCACCGGTAGACCATTCGTAGTTCGGAAGTGTGGAGGAAGTCGCTAAAGTAGCCGGTATGTCCTGGTCGTTTTCACAAATGTTTAGAGAATCACCCAGATCAAAGTCTGGTACCTCCTCCAGTGCTTCCAACAAAAAGGAGTCGCGCAAGGTGCCACATTCGTAAGTAGCAGCGATAGAATAGGTTCCTGACGTCCAAAAACTTGCCTGCGGGTTTGTTGTACCATTGCTCCATTGATAATCAGAGAAACCCGAGGGGGCCAGCACGACCCATGGTAATAAGCCAGCGCAAATGGAAGTGTCTCCAATCCCAAGCGTCTTTTGCGCTTTTTGTGTCACCCGGATGGTATCTGTCACGCTCGTACATTCTCCCGGCAGGTGGATACGCACCCAATATTCCCCGGGAGCATTGAGCAGTATGGTTTGCGTAGTATCTCCTGTGCTCCATTCATATGCACTAAACCCTGTTCTTGCTGAAAGGGAAAACGGAAATGCACATACGGCTGTGTCGCGCACTTGAAAAATTGGCTCGCTCACTTTGACGAGTGAAATGTCGTCTATGAAATAATAGGCCCAAAAAATCCCTGCAGATTCTGAGGAAGGATCCGGAGCGGGCCTAAATATAAGTGTATCGCTGTTTTGAGTTGTTTTGAAGTTGCCTATTGTCAGCCATTCTTCGTCGCCCAGGGCTTTGAAAATGCCGCATATTTCTTGCCATGCGCCGGTGTCCCTCGGAAAAAGCCCTTGGTTTATGACTTGCGGTTCTAAAATAATTGTAGCGTTTCCCATCGGGTTTATTAATGCCGGTATGGTCTTGTTTATGGGGGCTTGGCGAGTAAAAGCCATGGCAATCCCATCAATGGAAACAACATTGAATTTTTCGTTCACCTCATAACTAGGCGATACAAAAAAACGCCCCCTATAGATTGCCCCTGGCTCTAGAGGACTTGTCAGGTGCGTTTGAATGTATTCTCTAAAATCTCCGTTAGGCGCAAACGGAAGGTTTACCTGATATACAATGATGCCCATATAGGCCTGTCCTTCTTTTGCGTACTGGTAGCCCTGTGCATTGCGAGGCACACCATAGAATGTGCCATTTGTTTGGCAAGCGTTGCAATAGTCCGGAGATTCCCGATTGGCAGATATCCAAAAAGGAGCAGTGCGGTAAAGGGAAGCGTCGTCGAACCAGGTGGTGTCTAGGCCCCAAAAATTTTCAAGCGCACAGGTGTTGGTGGATTCAAAACCAGGGTTTGGGATCAGGTTGGTTTGTCCAAAAAGGGGGAGGTGGGTTGTCAATATCAACAGCGCGGATAAGAAGATTCTGTGCATATTTTGAGGAGAAGGGTAAATATCTTAAAATGCGGACGGGCATATCGAAACCAAGGTGGTTGTCGATATGCCCAGTACGCCCGGCATTACAGTGCTGGTGGCGAGAATAAGGGCTTCATGGTCTGCCCCCAGCTTGAAATCTTTGGATTGGTCATGGTCGTTTTTGTGTATTTGATGATTCATGATTTGGATTGCTTTGAAATTTATTGGAACATTCTAATGGTAAGAATAAATAAGTAACGCGGTAAAGATGGGGCCCGCTGTCTGCAAAAATCTATAACACTTTTTGGCAGTTATTCCCACGGAGATTGGGATTGAAGACACCCAAATCAACCTTGATGCCTGACGGGTTTGCTGCAGTTGAAGTATTTCGAAGCCGCCAGAACTCAATTATTCGTCGGTTTTGAAAACAATCTGCTTCAAATGGCATTGTAGAGGTTTAATCGAATCAAACTTTCTACAGCATGGATATCAGCGAAGGCAAACAAAAATTTATTGAATCCTGGGGCAAGATGGCAGGCGGCTGGGGCATCACCCCGGCGATGGCTCAGGTTCATGCACTTTTGCTCATCTCCCCTGAACCCCTCTGCGCCGACCAGGTAAAGGAAGAACTGGACATCTCTACCGGGAATGTAAGTATGAACCTTCGGGCACTGATCGATTGGGGTCTGGCATTCAAAGAAACGCCCACGGGTTGTCGGAAGGAAGTGTATGTAGCCGAAAAAGACCTTTGGAAAGTGATCCGCCAGATCATTATCAACCGAAAAAAACGCGAACTGGAACCAGTACTTTTGGTCCTCGACGAACTGGCAGCGGTAGAAGAAAACTGTCCAGAATCAGAGCATTTCTGCAACGTTGTGAACGATATCCGCAAGTTTTCACACAAAGCAAATCAGACACTCGATACACTGATCAAAGCAGAATCGCATTGGCTCGGTGGCGCATTTTTGAGTATGGTAAGATAATAGTATTTAGTTACAAGTTGAAAGTTTCAATTAGGGAGTTTCAAGTAACAAGTTTAAAGTTAAAAGTGGCAAGTTGAAAGTTTCAAGCTCAGGGAACCCAACTTGCCACTTTTAACTTTAAACTTGTTACTTGAAACTTGTTACTTGCCCCTTTATTCTTGTTGGAACATTTGCTTGATTTCTTCGGCAAACGTCTTTGCCAAAACCTCCCTTCGGAGTTTTAAAGTTGGAGTAAGCAGTCCATTTTCAGCGGTCCAGGGCTCAAAAAGCAGGTGAAAAGCCCGAATTTTTTCAATCGTGCCCAGCCGCGCTTCGTTTATCCTTTCAATTTCCTGACGGTAAAACTTGACCACTTTCGGATTCAGCACCATGTACTGGGGCGAGGTCCAGTGCACTTTGTTTTCCAGACACCAGTTTTCCAACTGATGAAAATCGGGAACAATAAGAGCGCCTACGAAAGCCTGGTTGAGTCCGGACACCAAGGCCTGGCTGATGTAGGGAGAGGCAACCAATTGCTGCTCTACATAAGCAGGGGCCACAAATTTGCCCGTAGTGGTCTTAAACACCTCGCTTTTACGACCGGTAATTTTTAAAAATCGCTTGTATTCAAACCGCCCCAGATCGCCCGTCCGAAACCAACCGTCTGCTGTAAATCGCTCGGCAGAGTCTTCCGGCAGATTCAGATAGCCACTCGTTACGTTGGGGCCGCGTACTTCCACCTCACCATTGCCTGCTTCATCCCGGTCTTCTGCAATCCGCACCTCTACGCCCGGAGCCGGTATGCCGACCGTTCCAAAATGAACCCCGCCGGGTTCAAAGCGATTGAATGAGATGACCGGGCTGGTTTCAGTGAGGCCATATCCTTCGCGCACATCGATCCGGGCTGCAGAAAACAACCTGCCCAGTCTCGGCTGCAGGGCTGCCGCTCCCACGGCAATGTAACGGATGCGTCCACCCATCCGCTGCCGCCAATGTCTGAACACCAATAAGTCGGCCAGCCAGCGTTTCAGGCGGTAATCAAAAGGCATCGCCTGTCCGCCTGAATAAGGGAACCGTTCACCCAGCGCGATGGCCCAATCCAGTATTTTTCTTTGGATGCGTCCGCCTCTGTTGCGCTCCTCCAAAAGGCGTTCGTACATCCGCTCCAGCACCCGGGGTACTGCGCTGATCATGTGTGGACGTACTTCCTGCAAGGTTTTAGGCAAACGTTCCATGCTATCGGCAAACCAAATGGGTGTTCCGGCGGCCTGGTAAGTATAACACACCATTCGTTCCAGTATATGACTCATGGGCAGAAAGCTCACGGCGGTGGTATCCGGGCCAACGGGTACGATCGCCAGCACAGATTTGACATTGCTGACAATGTTCAGGTGGGTCAGCATCACGCCTTTAGGCAGGCCGGTAGTGCCGGAGGTGTAGAGCAAGGTGGCAAGGTCTGTTTCCCGAATGCCCTCGCGGCAATATATTATTTTGCCGGCAAGGTGATCGTCGGGGATACAGGCAAGCTGATTCCAGTAATGTACTTCGGAACCTCGTTCCGGAACTCCCGAATCAGCGTTCCGGAGTTCAAATGAAAAAATAAACTCCAGTTGGATACCTGCCGCTTCAATTTTCCCCAACATTTCATCATCACTGATAAAGCAGGCGCGCAGCTTTGCATCTTTCGAAATATGCCCGATCTCATCCAGACGCGCGGTAGCATGAATGGGTACCGGAATGATGCCGACTTGCAGCATGGCAGCATCTGCGATGAGCCATTCCGGACTGCCACAATGGGCCAGAATACCCACACGATCTCCCGGCATCAGGCCGATATGCAGTAATCCTGCACTTAAGTGGTCGCGTTCCTCGAGTAGCCCGGCAGTGGTCCAGGTCTTCCACTTCCCATTCAAACGTCCTGCAGCAGCTACTTTTTGAGGGTAACGGAGCTGCTGATATTCGAGGATTTCGAAGAGACGGCTGAAGTTCATTTTATAGGAACGACTTTCTTGATTAACCCCGTAAATCTAAAATCAAAGTTTAAATTTACGGGGTTAATTTTCGGTGGCGGGATGCGGCACTAGTCTACAGAAGAAATAGAAACAACCTTTACCAAACGCATCCGCTTGATTTTTACCCAAATCATGACCACCAGACTGACCACAAAAAAAACGGCCATTGCCCGTACGCTGTCGCGCATGTCGCCGGTGATTTGCTGCACAAAGCCAAAAGTGAAAGTGCCTATCACAGTGGAAACTTTGTCCATCACATCATAAAAACTGAAATAAGATGCGGTGTCCGGCGTGTTTTCCGGAAGCAGCTTGGCGTAGGTGGCTCTGGATAAGGATTGAATGCCGCCCATGACCAGGCCGACCGCAGCGGCTAAGAGATAAAAATCGAGGCCGGTTTGTACATAATAACCTGCAATACATACGATGGTCCAGACAAAAAGCATGACCATAATGGAATACTTGTTGCCCTTTTTACCGGATAGTTTTGCAGAAGCCCAGGCGCCGCCAATGGCTACGATTTGAAGGATGAGCACCAGATAGATCAGCTTGGTTGCATCAAATCCCAGTACAACATCAGCAAACGTGGAGGCAAGGAAAAGGACTGCCTGTACGCCCGCATTGTAGCAAAAGAAGGCGAACAGGAATGCTTTGGTATTCGAGTCCTGGCGCACGACCTGCCAGACTTTTTTTAGTTCAAGATAGCCCTTGCCGATCAGGTTTCCTGTGTGTTGGGTGGGAGCATCCTGTGGAAGGCGGCGGAAGGAGATCTGAGAGAAGCCGATCCACCACAGACCGACCATGACAAATGCGGTGGGGACAGCAAGTCCTTTGGCATCAAAACCAAACCATTTGTAATTGCTGATCACAATTAAATTGACCACCAATAAAATGACGCTTCCAATAAAGCCATAGCTGAAACCCTTGGCACTCACATCATCATACCGGTCTTCGGTGGCAATGATGGGCAGGAAGGAATTGTAAAAAACGATCCCTCCTGCAAATCCGATGGTAGCCAGGATAAAACCCACTACCCCGATCCAGAGCGTGCTCATGTCCCTGAAAAACCACATAGACATGCATGCCAGCGCACCCATTAGCGTGAAAAAACGCAGAAAAGCGATCCTTTTTCCTCCATAATCAGCTATTCCGGACAGGATGGGCGAGATCGCAGCAATGATGAGATACGCCAGCGAGATGGAGTAGGCAAAAAGGGAAGAATTGGTCATTCTAAGCCCGGCGATCTCCACATAGTCAATGGTCTCTTTGATCCCGTCGCCGGTCATAGCGAGAAAATAGGCCGGAAATATGGCCACCGTGATGACAAGGGCATAGGCAGAATTGGCCCAATCAAAAAAAGCCCAGGCGTTGAGTGTGCGCGGGTTGTTTTTTGCGGATGCCTCGACAAGTATTGGATTTGGTGCTGCCACAGAAATGCTTGTTTAATGGTGATTGGGTTAAGTGGTGATTGGGTTAATTGGGGATTTGGTGATTCGTTTAGGCCCGAGCCTGGAATTTGTACATAAAAACTTAGCCTTCATATAATACCAGGCTTGGGTCGCCCAAATCACCCAATCCCCATTTAACCCAATCCCCATTTAACCCTACTCCACCACCACCTCATCCACAAACAGCCAGGAGCCGTTATTGGCGCCCGGATAATTTTTAGGAATGATCCCGTAGCCCTTAACCACCAATTTTAGGTAGCGTCCTTTGGCATTGGGTGTTTCCAGCATCACCTTTTCAACTGTTGCACCTTCCAGTGCTTCGGCATCAATCGGTTTAGAAGTCAGTAGTTTAAAATTTGTACCATCTTCGGAGAGGTAAACGTCCGCGCCTTTGGCGGGCCAGATCCAGGACGACTTAGCGTTCATGAAACTGAACGAAACTTTGCTGAAGGCCATGGGTTGACCGAAGTCTATGACAGGATCCATGTCGTGGTTTACCAGACCTACCCAGTTGTTCCAGGTCTTCAGGCTACCTGTGATCCCATTGGTCAGCGCATAAAGGTCTCCCCCGGTGTATTGCTCAGGTTTTTGGGGGAGGATATAGGATTTACTGATGGCTTTATGGATGGTATATTGAACGGACACCGCTTTACCCAGGGGCTTTCCTTTGCTGAATACCCCGGCTTTTAGGGTCGTGGTTTTAGTGATCGGGATGGGTGAACCATATTTCGATGAATTGGGTGAAGGTGGTTTCCCGTCCGTCGTATAGCGGATCTCCAGGGCGGCATCGTTTGCTTTGAGCGTCACCTTGCTATCCGCAAAGGAAGCAGTTACATCGTAAAAACTCCGGGCGAACTTTAGACCTGAAGCATCGAGGCGATTGAGGTGAGGTTGGATCCGCCTGGAGAAATCCGGCCAGCTGCGCTTCCCTTTGGGCGACCAAACGACCTCGGCCAGCGCGCAGGCCCTTGGGAAAGCCATATACTCCACCTGCTCTGACTTGGGCATGTATTCTGTCCAGACATTGCCTTGTGCGCCGATAATGTGTTTGGCTGCTTCCGGCGAAAGTCCTTCCGGGATGGGTTCATAACTGTAGGCTTTTTCAAGCGTGGTAAGTCCGCCAATAGCTACAGGTTCAATACTCGGATCACTTTGATAGTGATCAAAATAACAGTGTGATCCAGGGGTCATGATCGCATCGTGGCCTGCTTTAGCTGCGGCAATACCTCCTTCAGTGCCCCTCCAGCTCATCACGGTTGCTGTGGGTGCAAGACCACCTTCCAGGATCTCGTCCCAGCCAATGATTTTTCGATTGTGCAGTGCAAGTGTTTTCTCCATCCGCCGTATGAAATAGCTTTGGAGTTCGTGGGCGTCTTTGAGGCCTTCGTCTTTCATGCGCTTTTTGCATTTTTCACAGGCTTCCCACCGCGTTTTTGGACATTCATCGCCGCCGATGTGGATATAGGTACTGGGGAATAATTCGCACACTTCAGCGACTACATCATCCAGAAAAGCAAAGGTCTTTTCGTTTCCGGCGCAAAAAACATCCTCAAAAACACCCCATTTAGTAGCAGCTTCATACGGACCACCCGTACAACCCAGTTCAGGATAAGCAGAAAGCGCAGCCAGTGAGTGGCCGGGCATTTCGATCTCAGGAATAATGGTCACGAAGCGTTTCCGGGCATATTCTACAATGTCCTTGATCTCCCGCTGGGTGTAAAAACCGCAATATTTTTTTCCGTCGTAGCGCTGCGGGGAATCATTGTAGTGGCCGATCAGGGTTTCTGTTCGGCAAGCGGAAATGCTTTGAAGCGCAGGGTATTTTTTTATTTCAATGCGCCAGCCCTGATCTTCAGTCAGGTGCCAATGGAAAGTATTGAGCTTATGCATGGCCAGCATGTCAATGTATTTCTTGACAAAAACCGGCTGAAAAAAATGCCGCCCGACATCCAGGTGCATTCCCCGGTATTCGAAGCGGGGGGCGTCCTGAATGAAACATGCCGGAGCCACCCATTTCACCACACCAAAGCTATGGGTACCGCCAAATTCTATGGGCAAAAGCTGCCGCAAGGTTTGCACGCCATAAAAGGCTCCCGCGGCTGTTTTTGCGCGGATAATGACGGCAGTGGGTTTTACTTCGAGGGAATAGCCTTCGTCAGAAAGGATACTGGTGTCCTGAACAAAGTAAATGGAATTGCTTTTTGCTTCTTTAAATTTTTTAAAGGGTTGGCTCGTCAGCCGGTAACTGGTACTGGTGGCTGCCATAGCCATGAAATACTGGGCTGGTAATTCCCAGTCAGCCAGACCCTCGGGGGTGTATATCCGGGTGTCTTTTTTAAGGGTGAATGTACCTTTCCGGGCTTCCACATTTTGTGGCAGTGGAATGATATTGAAGGGGTTAGACGCCTGCTGGGAGAAAGCGAAAAGCGGGGCGAAAATTAAAAGAATCCAGATTTGTGACTTCATAAATTGATTATCATCTATTTGCCGGCAAGATAAAAACCACCCTGTGATGTCCGCCTAAATTTTATTGTACGGAGACTTTAAACGAATTTCTGTAGGAATCTGGATAGGTGCTCATGGAGGAGCTTGTTATTTGGGAGGGGGTAAGTTAGGCATCGGACATCTGGTGCATGTTCAAACACCTTTTCTAAGTTTGTATCTGTCGCCAATGGAGCAAATCTTGATTTAATTCACAAATTTTAAGGTGAATTTCCGATTAATGGCGCACCTTTGTACCGTCAAAAACTGAAAAACAGCATTTCAAGCGATCCACAGGGATAAGCAACTAACGACACCCTCAAAATCGCTTCGTTTAAATCTTAATTACGGTAGGAAGATAAACGGCTCATTGATGAAGATCGATGGGTCGTTTTTTTATTTCTCTACTTATAGGCTTAACAGATCACGGCACCTTCCTGATTGACCATCGAAACATAAATATGGCTCTCCAGATGGTGCTTTAAAAATGCTTTCTGCATCGCCAGACTTACGTTTTCTGCCACCAAACTATTGGCACAAAGGGCAAAAACAGAAGGTCCTGCACCGGAAATACTACAACCCAGCGCGCCCTCCTGCAATGCAGCTTCTTTCACATCGTAAAAACCTGGAATGAGTGACGCCCGTTGAGGTTCTATGATCTCATCGTTCAAACTTCTTCCCACCAGACCCAGGTCGCCATTGAATAGTCCCACAACAAAGGCAGCCAGGTTCGCACTCTGGCGGATGTGTTTTTCCAGAGGTACTTCCTGCATCAGGATCGTTCGGGCATCTTTGGTCAGTAATTCCAGCTTTGGATGTACCACCACCACATATAAGCCGCGTGGCACATGGAGCCGGTGTACATCAAAGCTGGCATTGTCGCGGATCAACACAATACCGCCCAGAAGCGATGGCACCACGTTGTCGCCCTGTTTACCACCGGAGGCTACCTGCTCACCGGCCCAGGCAAAGGGCAGTATCTCCCGCTTGCTTAGCCCTGTTCGCAGCAGTTCACTAACCGCCAGGGTGGCTGCCGCAGCACTGGCAGCACTGCTACCCAATCCACTATTGATTGGCATTTTCTTATGGATTTCCAGTTCAATACCACGCCCTGTTTCACCCAGATGCTGGAGCAGACGGAGCACGGCTACCCCGGCGGTATTTTTTTCAGGTTCATAAGGCAGTTTACCACCAGCTCCTGTAATTTTGGTAATACGCAGACCGGGCGTGTCGCTTTTGCTGGCAATGACCTCATCACCGGGCTTATCGAGGGCGAGTCCTAAAATATCGAAACCGATTCCAATGTTGCCCACAGATGCCGGGGCGAATGCTTTGATTCCCATGTAAAGTTGAAGTGGTGGAACCCGCCGTCGCTGAAGCTACGGCGGGTAAACGGGTAAAGCCGCAAAGATATCAGGAATAAAAAAAAGCGGCGCAAACGACTCTGTGAAAGTCATTCGCGCCGCTTATTAGCGGTTTAGGAATTCATTAACCCTATTCTGGTTCTTAAAATTAACCGTGAAGGCTGTTAAAAGGCCTCATTTCTTCGCCCAGCCAGTTAATATTCCACTCGTCTTTCGGGGGGAGGATGCTTTTGGCCTGACGTGTGGCGGTGCGACGGAGGTAAACAACCGCCAATCGGGGGGATCTACGCCAGATGCGGCGGAACTTGTTGATGCGGGGTATTTTCATGATAAATTAATTTTTGTGTTAAAATCGGAGAGGATTAAACAACTGATTATTAAGAACCTAACGAGACTTTTGAACAAAAAGTTTTCTCTTTTGAAAGAATTTTTCGTTAAACTTTGTGAATAACACCAAACAGTCTGATGTCAGAAACGCGCTGAGTAAGTATGTACTTAGAACATCTGGCCGTTAACACAAATGGGTAGCTTTACAAAAGTTTTCCCCGATGCTAATTCGCCTGCTTACCTTCGCCGCCAGTAGTACTGCAAATTATGAGCCAAATCCTATCTATAGTCATTCCAGCTTACAACGAAGCACGCACGATTCACCGCATTTTAGATAAAGTGAAGGCGGTAGAGCTGATCGGTGGTTTTCAAAAAGAACTCATTATTACGAACGATTGTTCGAAAGATGATACCGAAGGCGCGATTCAGCGATACATGGAATTAAATCCTGAGTTGAACATTCGTTACCTGAAACACGAAGTAAATCAAGGCAAAGGCGCTGCCCTCCACACGGGCATCCAACACGCTTCCGGTGATTACATCATCATTCAGGATGCGGATCTGGAATACAATCCGGAAGAGTACAATATCCTGCTCAAACCCATTCTGGATGGATTTGCGGATGTGGTGTTTGGATCACGCTTTATGGGCGGTAGACCGCACCGGATCCTGTTTTTCTGGCACAGCATCGGCAATAAGTTCCTTACCAATCTGTCCAACATGTTCACCAATCTGAACCTCACAGATATGGAGACCTGTTATAAAATGTTCCGGTCTGACATGCTTAAAGGGCTGCCATTGCGTGAAAAACGCTTCGGCTTTGAGCCAGAGGTAACCGCTAAGATCAGCAGGGTACCAGGGGTGCGCATTTATGAAGTGGGTATTTCCTACTACGGCCGCACCTACGCCGAAGGTAAGAAGATCGGCGCAAAAGATGGTTTTCGGGCCATTTATTGTATCTTGAAGTATAACATTTGGGCGAAATAAGTATTTAGTAACAGGTCGAAAGTTTCAAGTGGGACATCTGCTTAATATCAAGCCTGCACCACTCGAAACTTTTAACTTGTTACTAAAAGTGCCTTTCAAGCTTCTCCATCAAATACTCAGGAGCCGGTACCACCTTTTTTGTTTTTGGATCAAAAAAGCACAGCCGCACCCGGCCTGCATTGACGAGCTTTTTCTTTTCGTTGAAGATCTCCACATGGAAGGTGATGTACTCGTCTGGCAGTTCCCGAATCTCGGAACGTATGGTGAGTAGATCATCATAATGGGCCGGCCGCACAAAGCGCATCTCCAGGCTTACCACGGGTAGCCAGATCCCATATACTTCTTCCAATTCCTTGTAAGTTACGCCCAGGGAACGGATCGTCTCCACACGGCCCACCTCAAAATATTGGGCATAGTGTCCGTAATAGAGGTAACCCATCTGGTCGGTTTCACCATATCGGACTCTGATCTGTGTTTCGAAGGCGTACATTTTAGATGGGTTACGGTACACGGTGGACGGTTTACGGTTTACGGTACACGGTTTACGGTACACGGTACACGGTTTACGGTACACGGTGGACGGTTTACGGTCCACCGTGTACCGTCTACCGTAAACCGTGTACCGTGTACCGTAAACCGTCTACCGTCCACCGTCCGTCAGTTCTTCGCGTTCGATTGGGCAAGTCATGCAATGGCTACCCCCACGCGCCCGGGAAAGTTCGTTGGAAGGAATGGTGATGATGGTATTTTCTACTTTTTCCGGGTCTACTTTCCCATTATCGATGTCGCGAAGCATTTTTTCGGCGCTCACGACTTTGTATCCAAAATCTTTGAAAGCCTTCTCTGTGATCGGATTCCGATCATAGGTGACGGCTACGCCGGGTTTGAGGGCCACCAGATTGCAACCGTCGGTCCATTGTTCGCGCTCCTGATATGGGGTTTCGCCGCGGCCGGCCCAGATGAATTCCATTTTGGGGTTCACCTCTGCCTTCAAGAAATCCACGATGCTGGGGTATTCAAGTTCTTCACCTGTGTGCCGGTGTACGTCTACATAAGAGCCCAGGCCATCCTGTACAATGGGTTTGTAGCCCACCACATGATTGTGGTTGATCTGGGTAAAGATTGTGTCAATGTGCATGTAAGTACGCTCCGCAGGGATGTTTACCTGCACGATGTTTTTGATGATCCCTTTTTCAAAAAGGTAGTTTTTGAGCATCTCAAAAGCATAGTTGTTGGTGCGTTCGGAATTGCCAATGAGTAGATAATCCTTATGGAACATCATGACATCGCCCCCTTCAATGCTGATGGTTTCCCCGCGTTTGTTGGGTGGAAACTTGTCTACCCGATTGAGGTTGATGGTTTTACCGTCCGCTTTGAGGCGCTTGAACACCGGGTGACTGGAAAAAATGAGCCGGGTCAGGAAGTTTTCACGGAAACGAGCCTCTTTGGCCGCTTTGGTGATGATAACGTGCTCTTTTACCGTCACGGCCAGGTCGCGGGTAAAGATGAGGTTGGGAATGGGGTCAAAAAGGATCCGATCCTCTGGTTCCAGATAACCGGTGATGAGGGTGTCGGCCAATTGCTCCGGCGAAAGGCTCGCGAGCCGGGGAATGAACGAATAAGGGAGTTCCTCAAAATCAACAATTTTGTTGATGATCTCGTAACGACTTTCCTCATTCCGGCAGCTTTCGGTCAATAGGTCGCCTACTTCCAGCACATTGTCTTTTCCCACAAAGGCACGGAGTACGTTCACAAAAATATCGTGCTCATCCTGCATATTCGGCAAGTGTACGATGTCGTCGAAAAGGAGCTCTTCCGCGCGTTTGGGGGTGATACGGGCGATGCCCTCATCCGGGCGGTGCACGATAACTTTTTTAAGTTTTCCGATTTCGGAGTCTACGTAGATGCGGCTATTCGCGTCCATAAAATTTTTGATGAAAGGGTTGGTTGGGCAATAATGAAGGGTTGCTCAGTTTCGGGATTTAAAACATTGTTCCCGACTTCGCCAGCACGGTGGCTGGTGAAGCGCCGGCAAAAGTAGCGGGAATTTTTGGTTGAGGGATTACTCTTTGAAGCTACTCAAAAATGTGGAGTTGTGTTTTCATCGTAATGAAAGGTGATCTGCGTTTTACCTTTGCCTGAACACAGCTATATCAGCGTTTATGAGATACTTTTTTCAAATTCAAAGGGCCAGAAATCCAATCCTTTTTTGTGCGATCATGGCCATCTGTCTGATTGGACTGGCAGCCTGTAAAGACACGCCGCCAATCAGTTCAAAGCCGGCAGAAGGAGACTTTACGATTGCTGAATTGATCCAGAATGTGGCCAGAAAAATAAGCACGCCTCAGAATAAATTTGCTTCGGAGGCCAGACTGGCTCAGTGTGATTCCATATTGGCAGTCTCCACAGATGCAAATATCCAACTCAATACAGCTTTAACCAAGGCAATTACTTTGTTGGAATTTGGTGACGAAGCGAAATCCGTTGCCCTTTTTGAAAAGATCTATAAAGCAATTGAGGGAACCAATAATGAGGGCAGAAAATATGTGTTACTCAATATGGGCATGGCTTATCTGCGATTGGCCGAGCGAAACAATTGTGTGATGGGCCATAACGAAGATGCCTGTATCATGCCCATCCGCGGCAAAGGGGTGCATCTGGACAAAGTGGGCGCAAAAAAAGCGATAGAGACCTTTGAAAAACTGCTCAAAGAAGATCCACAGAATTACGATGCGCTGTGGCTGTTGAACATCGCTTATATGACCCTGGGCGAATACCCCGAAAAGGTGCCCAAAGCCTGGCTGATCCCTAAGCTGGATGCTTCGGAGTATCCGGTCAGACCATTTCTTGACATGGCTACCGATCTGAAAGTTATGATGAATAGTCGCGCTGGTGGCAGTATTGTAGATGATTTTGACAATGATGGCAATCTGGATATCGTGACCTCAGGATGGGATATCGGAAAAGACCCAATGCACTATTTTAAGAACAATGGGGATGGCACCTTCGCTAATTTATCCGCCCAAACAGGATTAAATAACATTACGGGCGGGCTCAACATCCAGCAGACCGACTACAACAATGATGGTTATCTGGATATTTGGGTATTGCGGGGTGCCTGGCAGGGGCAAAGTGGAATTTATGGGGAGCAACCCAATTCTTTGCTGCGCAACAATGGCAATGGAACCTTCACCGATGTGACCTTACAAGCCGGGTTGCTTTCTTATAATCCAACCCAAACGTCCACCTGGAACGATTTCAACCATGATGGTTGGCTCGATCTTTTTGTAGGCAATGAAAGTGAAAATGCAGCCTCCCCTAAACTCTGCGAATTTTTCATCAACAACCAGGATGGAACCTTCAAAAACGTGGCAGCAGACTGGGGCATGAAGATCGGTCTGTTTGTAAAAGGGGTGGCCTCTGGAGATTATGATAATGATGGCTGGGCCGACCTGTTTTTCTCTACTATGAGCGGCCAACAGTTGTTGTTGCGCAATAAGGGGCTGAACAACGGTAAAATTGAGTTTGAAAATACAACGCTAGCCGCAGGGTTTGGGAAAGAAACCTTCCGCAGCTTTCCTACCTGGTTCTTTGATTACGACAATGATGGGTGGCTGGACATTTTTGTCTGCAATTACGAGTTTGAAAAAGCACTTTCTTTCTATGCGGCCAAAGAAGCACTTCATCCTTCTGCCGACAAGTCGGGGAAGGTGTATATCTACCACAACAATCAGAACGGAACCTTCACGGAGATGAGTAAAAATCTGGGCCTCAACGACATTGTATTTGCCATGGGTTCCAATTTTGGGGACATCAACAATGACGGTTGGCTGGACATGTATCTGTCCACAGGAAACCCTAGTTTTATGTCTTTGGTGCCCAATAAATTATATGTGAACCTCGGAGGCAAAAAATTTGCGGATGCCACCAATTCATCTCGTACAGGCAATTTGCAAAAAGGTCATGGCGTATCGATCTCAGATATTGACAATGACGGAGACCAGGATATTCACGCAAAACTGGGGGGGGCTTACCGCGGTGATGCATACCCCAACGCACTTTACGTCAATCCCGGCCAAAACAGCAACCACTGGATCTACCTAAAGCTGGAAGGCACGAAATCAAACCGTGCCGCGATCGGAACCAAGATCACGGTCAAATTCCACGAAAATGGCAAAGAACGGATGGTGTACCGCGAACTTAATTCCGGTGGAAGTTTTGGCTCCTCTACCCTGCGCCGCGAGATCGGGATCGGCCAGGCGACGATGATCAACGAGATCGTCCTCGACTGGCCGGCCAGCGGTACCAAGCAGGTCTTCAAAAACATCAAGCCGGATCAACTACTAAAAATCAAAGAAGGGCAAGACGAGTTTGAAGTGATCGAAATGAAAAAGATGGTCTTTAAACGGGCAGATGGGTCCATCCCCATGTGCGCTCCCATGAAATAGGGTTCAGTAGCTAAACGCTTGTTAAAATGCTATTTTCGAAGATAAGCTTTGGTTCTGGTCATTGCATTCTCCCGAACATTCAGGTAATAAAGATTCAAATCGCCGATGTGATAATTTTTTCGCAACATGAGAAAGCTGCCTTTGAATTTGGGTTTCCGTGCCAGTAAAATACCCTTATAAACTTCGGCATCGGTCACCTTCGGATATACTTTTTCAAACGGACGTAACACCCCACCCTGATTCAGGGATTTGGATGCATAGGTGTTTTCGGTGGTCGTCCAGATGAGCGGGTTGGTACAGACCACATTTTCTTCAAATGCATTGCGCAGTCCATATTTGCGTTCCCAGGTGCGCCAGGAGCAAAAACAGTCGGTTTGCTGAGGGGTCTGGCAAGGCTTCAGCGTTTTATAATAGTCCGCTTTTACCGGCCATCCTGCGATGTAAGCAGCAATGAGTTGAGTTTCCAGGGCTTTCCCTTCCACCATTTCTTTGATCAAAGTCTTAGCATGTAGCGCCCCCTGACTGTGTCCCACCAGTATGAATGGGCGTCCGTTGTTCCAATGCTGTAGATAATATTGAAAAGCGGCTTTCGTATCAGAATAGGCCAGGTCGAGTGCCTGTCGTGCAGAAGCAGTATCATTTTTAGTAAAGAAAGCGTGCAGATGTGCCTGCCGGTAGCGCGGAGCAAATACCCGCCCGACGCCGTTGAAAATCGACGCCTGGTATTGGATGCTGCCCTTGTCTGTCTTAAGGTTTGTTTTAGCATCTGAAACACTTGCGTTCCAGTAACGCTGATATCGGCTGTGTCTTAAACCTCCGGTGTAAGAGGTCGGATATAAAAATATTACATCCACCGGGGCATCTTTTTGAAGGTCCGGCAGGTCAGGGGAAGGAGAGAGGTCGGCAGGATCTGATTTGTCAGGATGGGCAGCCCAGTTTTCCAATCGTGCATAGTCAGGAATAGGAGGGGCTTTGACGACATCAAAAGGCTTTTTGGGGCGAACATAGCAGGAACCAAGGCTGATTATGATAGCAAAAAAAAGCAGGGAGGTTTTATAGTTCATGGTACACAATTCGTTTGAAAGCATAAATTTACGGGAGATTCCTCGTGCTTGATGGGTTT
The DNA here is from genome assembly GCA_044350425.1 of Saprospiraceae bacterium. Classification (GTDB taxonomy): domain Bacteria; phylum Bacteroidota; class Bacteroidia; order Chitinophagales; family Saprospiraceae; genus M3007. The sequence continues at coordinate 17,368 of JBILHS010000020.1, forward strand.
TCAGTCCAAAGTCTGATTTACCTGTAACTTTGCATCAGAAACACACCGGACTCCTTCTCATTTAGCGCTCACGCGCCAACACGCGCAGCGTGTCAAATATTCCAAGCATTGATGCAAATTCTCTTTGAAGATCAGGACCTCATGGTCATCCACAAGCCTTCCGGGCTATCCTCTGAAAGCGGCACCGCTCGTCACCCTTCTGCGGAAAAAGAAGCCCTTGAATTATACAGGCAAAAAGTGCTGGGCGATGGGGGAGGCATGCGTATGAAGATCAGCCCGTACCTCCGGGCGGTGCATCGGCTGGACCGTGCGTCCAGTGGTGTACTGGTACTTGCCAAGTCAAAGGCCATGCTCACCGACCTGATGAATCAGTTCGAGCGTCGAGAGGTAGAGAAAACCTATCGGGCAGTGGTGCAAAAAGCGCCGCCTGCAGCCTCTGGAATCCTAACACACTGGCTGAAACGGGACGATACAGGCAAAAAAGCCCTGGTGTACAACCGTGCGGTGTCGGATACGCAGCCTTGTGAGTCAGAGTATACGGTGCTGGAAAAAAATGACGAGTATGCGCTGTTGGAGATCCGGCCCCGCACCGGTAGATTTCACCAGATCCGTGCACAACTGGCCCATATTGGTTGCCCGATCGTAGGCGATGTGTTATACGGTGGCAAATTATGGCGGGAACATGAAATCAAATTGCATGCGCAGCGTTTGACGTTTTTTCATCCCCGGAGCCATGCACCCATGGTGATGGAAGCACCATGGGAAAATGATGAATTTTTAGGCACTAAAAAAGCAGCGCAGGCAACAGAGAAAAAAACAGTGCAGCCAGGAGAGAAAAAAGCTAAGCCGGAAGCTGTGAAGAAAGTGGCGTCAAAGAAAGAAGCTCCAGCTGCAGAGAAAAAGGAGAAGATCAAAATAGTAGTTCCGGAAGCCGAGGCGCAGGAAGTTCCAAAGCAAGCGGCGCCTAAAGCAGAGAAAAAGATGAAGCTCAAAAAAGTGGATCCGGAAGCCGAGCAACTGGAGGCTTCAGAGCAAGCGGCGCCTAAAGCGGTGAAAAAGACAACTAAAAAAGCAGTAAAACCAGAGATCGTTATAAAATAGACGCATGCGTTACTTCCTTTTGTTCCTTTTACCTTTCACCCTGGGTGCCCAGACCGAGAATCAAATACTCGATCCGGATCTGTGCACCGTGCAATTGAATCTCGCAGGCTCTCCCTTGTCGCTCCCGATCGTGAACCTGCAAACAGGTCCGAACGTGCTGGTGCTTGAATTTGATCACATGGGGGATCAGCTTAAGGATTACAAATACACGCTCACCCACTGCAACAGCGATTGGCAGCCTTCAGACCTGGACGACAACGAATACATGGAGGGTTTCACAGAGGACCGGATCACTTCCGTGCAAAACTCCTTCAATACACTTTCCCAATACACCCACTACACCCTGAGCCTGCCCAATCGAAATATGCGCTGGGTGCGTTCCGGCAATTATTTGCTGAATGTTTTGGATACCGACGACGACCGTCTGGTTCTGGTGCGGCGTTTTATGGTAGTGGAACCACTCTGGCGTATTGATGCAGAATTTGTTCGTACCGCGCAGGTAGACAAGCTGGACACCCATCATGAAATTGATTTTACCGTAGTGCCGAAGTCTGCCAGGATCTCCATGCCACAAAACGATGTAAAGGCATTTATACTTCAGAATGGTCGTTTTGACAATGCGCTGGGTCCGATCAAGCCATTTATTACCCGGGGAGACAATCTGGTGTTCGACTACCAGGACCAGATCATTTTCCCGGCAGGAAAAGAATTTCGATTTTTTGATATTCGATCATTCGATTATCGGGGCGAATTTGTGAAAAACATAGTGGACAAGCCTACCTACTTCGAGGTAACCCTCCGACCTGATGAATCACGCTATGACCGGCCTGTGATCTTCCGTCCGGATGCAGATGGTCGTTTTGTCATTGACAATCAGAACGTCAACCAGACCTTATTGCAATGCGATTATGCTACAGTGCTCTTTACCATCAAACAAAATCTGCCCCTCGAAGACGAGGATGTTTATGTTTTCGGCGAACTAACAGACTGGCAACTCAAGCCTGAATTCAAAATGAAATACGACGAACATGCACAGGTATATTGGTGCGATGCCTGGCTCAAACAAGGGCGTTACGATTATCAATATCTGGTGGTGGATCGCAAAACAGGAAAGCCTGATCTGGATGGTTTTGAAGGAAACTGGTATGCTACCGGCAATCAGTATACCATTTTAGTATATTTTCGACCCTTTGGCGCTCGTTTTGATCGTTTAATGGGTGCGGTAACTTTGAATAGTGGCAGGCGGTAGCCCACGGAAACAGAGCTGTTCACTCGCCAGCACGCTTCGCTTTTTCCCATAGCACTGATTGTTTTCCGCGCACCAGTCGTACCAGGCCTGCGTACATCGCCCAGTTCATCAGACAAAAGTAGTAAGGGACGAAGAGTGCTTTTACCTTCAATTTTCGCTGTTCTAAGACCCAGCCCGCCAGCGCAGCGAGGTAAAAAAGGATTTGAGCCCAAAGTAGGAGGGTATAAATCTGTCCCTTTTCTACCGAGAGTAAAATATTGATGATCAATAGGATAGGAAGCGAAAGCGGCGCCACCGTCCAACGCAATACCCGGTGAGAAATATACTGAAAACTCAGGACGCCGTAACGAAAAGGATTTAACACTGCGGCCAGACGCCACACTGCCTGCAATCCCCCCGCAGCGATCCGCACCTTTCGTTTCATTTCTTCCGCTACGGATGCTGAAGCGCCTTCTGCTGCCCATGCTCCCGGCTCATATTGCACCCGCCAGCCGCGTTGTGCAATGCGCATGGTGAGGTAAAAGTCTTCCACCAGCGTATCCGGCGGTACCGGTTCATAACACTGGGTTCGGATGGCAAAAAGTTCGCCTGCGGCGCCTACGACACTCCAGAGTTCTGCATCCCATTTTTTTAGCAGGCTCTCGTATTTCCAATAAATACCTTCGCCCGCACTGCTGGCGCCTTCTTTTTCGGCCATTGAGATCCGCTTTTCACCTGCCACTGCGCCTACCTGTGGATCGTTGAAATGACTGACCAGTCGGCGAAGCGCTTCCGGGTTGACCAATGTGTTGGCATCCGTACTCACCACTACAGGGCTTTTGATTTGATGCATGGCACGCTGGAAGGCAGCGATTTTGCCTCTGCGTTCTGGTTGATGCAGCAATTGCCAGCGTACCTCCGGTGGGTAAGGGTAGGTGCTTACGATTTCGGCAGTGCGGTCGTCTGATCCATCAGTCACAAAACAAAAATGGAGCAGTGTGCGCGGGTAATCAAGCGCTAATGAGTTGTCAATTTTCTGACGGATCCAGTCTTCCTCATTGAAAGCGCACACAACCAGGGTGATTTCAGGCAAATCAGCCACCATCGGGAGATTTGTTGTGGAAAGCAGACGCTTTAAGCATACCAAAGCCCACAACACAAGACCGTAGCCCAGGTAAGCATAAAACACGAGGGCAAGCCCCAGCCAAAAAATGATTTCCAGCACGCAGAAAGTTTTAGAAGGGTTAAAGGTAACCATCCTGCTTTCGGGATTCGCATCCGGCAGTAAATTTGGACTATTTCCTGATGCTAACGCTCTTTTTTAAAGGTTTTTCACATCTGGTAAAAGCAAAATGCGTGGGGTTCAAAAAACTGACAGCGAGGAGCTTACCTATTTTATTTATTTGAATGCCAAATAAATTGATCAATTAAGCGCAGGATAAATTAGATTGGAATGACGAAATCAGCGTAATGGCACTATATTTGTATTGTTTGAGCAGTATATTGAGTACTCCTAATGCGCGGTTATTCCGGGCATTTTAATCCTTCTTTTTGTCGAAGCATAAGACCACAGGACAGAACCGAGTATTTCGGCCTTTTAAATAAAGGGCCTTAATTATTGACCCAAAATCGATACATAAATGACCAGAAGTCTACTTCTCGTTGAAGACCATGATGGCCTTCGAACGATCATTGGCAGTTTTCTTTCAAAAAATTTTAATGTTACCGGGGCTAAAAATGGCTTAGACGCCATGAGTTGGCTGTCTAAAGGCCTGATGCCTGATGTCATTGTCACAGACACTGACATGCCGGAACTTGATGGCGCAGCGCTGCTCTCCAATTTGCGCTGCAGCGGGCTATGGGCCGATATTCCGGTCGTTGTATTAGGGCGTCAGGGCTCCAACGATTTGATGGAAGCGCAGCAATATAGGAGCCTTGGAGCCTGTGCGTATTTCCCCAAACCTTTCAGTCCCTCCAAACTTCAGGAGGAGCTGATTGGCATGTTGAAGGATGCCTAGTGCCGCGTCCGGCCATTAAGGTGTGAATATGGCGGTCTGATTTTTCCTTTCTCTGCGTTGTTCGTCGGTTAAAATGTCCCGCATTGCGCCCTTCTCACGCCTTGATAAAGAAAAAATTTGCCTCCCCAATTCATACCTTAATGGCCGGGCGCGGCACTAGTGCATCAATTACCAGGCTTCATTACAGCCAGCCAGACAGGGACAAAACAACAAACACCGATTCGTCTAGTTTTTAATCATGCAGCCCAATACACTCACTTCTAATTACATGCGTGTGCATGTTAGAGCCTTGCTATTTGTGGGCTTTAATCAAAGTTTTGATCGAAAAATTCTGGATTTCCCCCACCAGAATAGCGCCTATCAATCCGTCACGGAACAAAATAGCTTTAGAGCCTTTTTGTGGATGGGCGAACGTGTTGGCAAACTGGATACTTTTCACCTTCCATACGCGGTCATTTGCGATCTGGAATGGCTTGTGCAAGATCAATATCGATTGGCACAGCAAATGCGGGCACACCCAGATCTATGTACTATGCCCCTTATTGTACTATCACCTCAAGGAAAGCCTGTTGATACCCCGGCGCTTACAGCCAACGGCGTAGATGATTGCTATGCTGTTCCTGTGTATTGGACCATGCTGGAAAAGCGACTTGAATTTCTCAATCAATATAAACCCAGAGTATTAGAGGCAGCCATCAGGGTGAAGCATGAAGTATACGGTTTCCGAATTCCGCTGGCAAAAAGACTTTTTGACGTAGTGGCGGCTTCCCTTGCCATTATTTTAAGCGTCTGGATCTGGTTGCCTGTTATGATTGCCATTTGGCTCGAATCAAAAGGGCCTGTTATTTACCGGTCCAAACGGGTGGGTTTTGGTTATCAGGTCTTTGATTTCTTTAAATTTCGTTCGATGAAGGTTGGCGCCGAACAACAACTAGATGGGATGTCCCATCTGAATCAATACTCAAATGGAACAGACAGTGGAAAACCCATTTTTGTTAAAATATCAGGCGACCCACGTACCACCCGGGTCGGCCGCTTTATCCGAAAATACAGCATGGATGAATTGCCTCAACTCATCAATGTATTGAAGGGGGAGATGTCGGTGGTTGGCAATCGGCCCCTGCCAATCTATGAAGCGGAAACGCTTACCCGGGATGACTGGAGCGAACGGTTTCTTGCCCCCGCAGGCATCACCGGGCTTTGGCAGGTCTCCAGAAAGGGCCGGCCGGATATGACAGCCGAGGAACGTATCGGACTGGATATCTCCTATGCAAAAAATGGATATTCGATGGTATCTGACCTGAAAATTGCGCTAAAGACCTTTCACGCACTGGTGCAAAAAGAGGATATATGAGTTTCCTGTTTGCCTCTATTTGTCTGCTCCTTACGATTCAACTGGGTTACCCATTTGGAACCGTGCTGTGGGCGCAGTTACTTGCAAAAAGGGCTTTCCAAATGCCGGAATCTTCTAAAAACAAAACCCACCGTCCGCTTGATTTTGCCTGTGTAATAACGGCCTATAAAAACGCAGCCCTGGCCCAACCCCTGGTAGCCTCTCTTTTGTCTCAACGACATGCCCGGTTTATGATTTATCTGGTGGCAGACGATTGCCCGGAATTTGAATTTGGCATTACCGATCCACGTTTTGTGCTCTTACGCCCTGAATTTCCCCTCAGGCTAAAGGTGAAAAGTATCCTTCATGCCCTTAATCATTTTTCCCGTAGCCCTGATTTTATAGCTGTTTTTGATGCAGATAATCTGGTGCCCCCCAATTTTCTGGAAGAGATAGAGCCACTTGCGCATGCAGGCTTTTGTTGCATTCAAGGTCAGCGCACAGCTAAAAATCTGGATACCAATTATGCCGCCATGGATAGTTTGGGCGAACATTATAAAAATTATATTGAACGCGAAGTTCCTTTTCGTCTCGGAGGCTCTGCAGTGATCAGTGGCTCCGGTATGGTTACGGAGACCGCTCTTTATGAGGCCTATCTGGACAGTCAGGAGATCCAACAGGGCATGGAACAGGGGAAAGGCATGCTTCAGGAAGATAAGATCCTTCAGAATTTCCTCCTCCGAAACGGTGTGCGGATCGCCTACGCCCCGAACGCCATCGTGTACGATGAAAAGGTGGAGCTTGGAGAAGCGGTGGAAACCCAGCGAAGCCGGTGGCTCTACTCCTATTTTCAGAATTTGCCCAATGCATGGGGTATTTTAGCTCGTGGGTTTTCTGGTCTGAATTTCAATCAGCTTTATTTTGGGTTGGTAACGCTGGCATTGCCTATGTTCATCCAGTTGGGACTAGCCCTGGGCTTGTTTTTGCTAGCGCTGATGATTGCTCCGGTCTGGGCGGGTATACTCGCTGTTGGGATCGCAGTGTTTGCCCTGAACATCTTGTGGACACTGTATTTAACGGATGCTCCACCTGAAGTGAAAAGGGTAGTCTGGCAAACACCAAAGTTTGTTTGGAGACAGTTCAAAGGCTTATTTAAAATGTTTGATCCGGAGAAACATTTTAAACACACCGAGCACAGCAAGGTCTTGTCGATCAATGAGCTTCCTCATGTCAAATCGGATGCTGAACATTAATGCCCTGGTTTTAGGCTTCTGCTGGCGGAACTGAGATAAGGCTGAGAAACTATCAAAAATTATTTTAAAATTAAATAATAGCTTGCCCAACCATTTGGTTTGGCATTACGTATATATTTATGAAAAAAAGTTTGCAAAATCCTTGGTTTTGCCAATTAATAAATCTTACTTTGACCCAATAAAAAAAGGAGGTTCGCTATGGTAACTACACGCAATTCTTTCGCATTAGTCCTTTTCTCCGCGCTTGCGCTCTCCATCTCTGCTCAATCAACAGCGGAAAAAATATTTACGAAGTCTTTTAACACCGACAGTAAGGGTACCTTGAGACTTGAACTCCCGGGTACCATTGATCTGAAGGTGTGGGACAATCCCAGCATTCGTTTCGAGATCAGCGTTGGCCTTCCTACTGGCAACGGCCCGATGTTAAACGAATTGGCCAATATTGGCCGGTACAACCTGGCTTCCAAAGCCGAGGGCGATGTGCTGGTGATCAATGCCCCTAATTTGCAGAAACAATTGAAGGTAAAGGGCCAGGAACTTAAGGAGGCACTCAATTTTGTCGTCTTTGTTCCAAAAAACCTTCAGGTTGAAATGATGCCCAGTATGATCGCATTAGCAGAGGCCAAAAAGTAAGCATTAACACCCTGTTACCGCACTTATGGCGGAATAAAGTAATTTGCCTGGGCGTACTTACGTTCAGGCATTTTTTTGTTCGGCTACTTGCGCCGACCTTTGTCCAAAATTTCCAGCAATATGCGATTAGCTTTTTTCCTTCCGGTACTTTTCTTAGCGGGTTTTACCTACACGGCTCATGCCCAAATGGAACGCACAATGTACCAGGTGTTTGAGGTGGACTCTGTTCAGACCGTAGATGTTACCGTCGCAGGCGAATACGATATTCTTACATGGGCAGGAAATTCGATCCTGGTAGAAACCAATGTTCAAATTTGGGAGGCATCCCGGGAAATACTGGGTGAACTCATCAAGATTGGCCGTTATGACCTTGCTGTGGACTCATCTGGCATGGCCAATCCCAGACAGATCCGGATCTTTACCAAAAATCTCGAACGCAAACCGATCAAACGGATCGATGGCCAAAAGTGCCTCGAAATTGCTGTGACCAAGATCTTTGTACCAGACACCTTCCTGATCTCTGAGGATAAGAAGCTCCTCACGAGAAAAAGTTCTAAGTGAAAAGTATCAGGTTCAAAGGGGGAAGTATCAAGTTCAAAGTGTCAGGTTAAAGGTAACAAACCCCCGGCTTGGTTCACCACTTGAAACTTTGAACTTGATACTTCCCCCTTTTAACTTTCTACTTGAAACTAATTAATCAATTTTCCGATAAATACGGGACAAAAAATTATGCCACAATTAGTAGAACTCGTGCTTCTTCCGCACGAACGCGAAAACCAGGATCTGCTACTGCAAAAAGCCGCCCGTCAGGCAGGTCTTCGTCCGGAACAGGTCTCTCATCTCGAAATCTTGAAATCTTCGCTGGATGCACGCTCCCGCCAGCCTGTATTTCGTCTCCGGGCGGAAGTTTTTGGACCTGGGGAAGTGTTTACACCCGAACCGGCTATCCTCGAAAACTTTCAACCCGTAAACGGGGAGAAAAAAGTGATCATCGTAGGATCGGGGCCAGCAGGTTATTTTGCGGCCCTGGAGTTGCTGGAATTGGGGATACGACCCATCGTAATCGATCGTGGACGGGATGTACAGTTGCGCCGCCGGGATCTGAAAGCCATCCAGCAATATGGTGAGGTCAACCCGCATTCCAATTATTGCTTTGGAGAAGGCGGTGCAGGTACTTATTCGGATGGCAAGTTATATACCCGGTCTCTCAAGCGCGGCAATGTGCAAAAAGCCCTGCAACTTCTGGTGGAGCACGGGGCTAAAAGTGACATTCTCACCGAAGCACATCCGCATATTGGGTCGAATAAGTTGCCCGGCGTGGTGCAAAACATCCGTCAAACCATCCTGCAATATGGAGGCGATGTCCATTTTGAGCAGTGCGTGACCGATTTTATCTTGCAAGATGGAAAAATGATTGGGGTACGTACAGTATCCACACAGCCACAACGTTCGCTTACAAAGGAATGGCTGGCCGATGCAGTGATCCTGGCCACCGGACACTCCGCCAGGGATATTTACCGCCTACTGCATACCAAGGGGATCCGAATCGAAGCCAAACCATTTGCGCTGGGCGTTCGGGTGGAGCATCCACAGCCTTTGATCGACCATATTCAATACAAACAAAATCAACGCGCTGAAGAACTACCGGCAGCCAGTTACAGCCTCGTTTGCCAGGTAGGCGGGCGAGGGGTATTTTCCTTTTGTATGTGTCCGGGTGGACTGATCGTACCTTCTGCAACGGCGCCAGGCGAGATCGTGGTGAATGGAATGAGCATGAGCCGTCGCGATTCGCCCTTTGCCAATTCGGGCATGGTGACCGCTGTGGAGCCGGAAGATCTTGCGCCCTGGGCCAAACACGGGGTATTCGCAGCGATGGAATTGCAAACGGAAGTGGAACAACGACTGTTTGCCGCAGGAGATGGAAGTCAAAAGGGGCCGGCATTGCGACTGCCGGATTTTATAGCAGGTAAAATGTCGCAAAACCTGCCGGATAGTTCTTACATTCCCGGCCTTTACCCGGCGCCGATCCATGAATTGCTTCCTGGTTTTATTTACAAACGATTGAAAGAAGGTATGGCAGATTTTGGCCGGCAAATGAGAGGATTTCTGACTGCGGAAGCCAATGTGGTTGCCACAGAAAGCCGAACAAGTTCGCCCATTCGAATTCCCCGCGACCCTGGTACTATGATGCATCCTGAAGTGGAGGGCCTATTTCCTTGCGGGGAGGGCGCAGGCTATGCTGGAGGGATCATTTCAGCAGCCATGGATGGTCAGAATGTGGCCAGGGCCGTGGCGAGGGTGGTTGGTTGAATGGGGATTTGGGGAATGGAGACCTCCGAGGTTTTCAAAACCTCGGAGGTCTCCATTCCCCAAATCCCCACTACCCACTACTTAGGGATCGTTTTCAGCTGCTCCTCAATTTCGCGCAGCCGTATTTTCTTAATAGAATCCACCAGCAGGGGCAACTGAGTGATTTTTGCCGCTCGGCATAAGCTATCATGTTCGATCTGTGCTTTTGCGATCTGCGCATTGGCGATCGAGTCAATACGCGTGCGGGTATCGGCATCAATGGGCGTTCCCTGGCCCCCGCAAGCCAGCAGGCAGAGCGCTGCGATGGTTGCCATCACACAGTTTCTGATCATCGGAGGAAAACATAATTGAACGAATAACATGGCCATATTTTAATGCTACTGCCCGGCTAACCAATCACCATTCCCTTAATCACCAATCAAAATTCCGCACTTCCCGGATACCTCGGGAATGCAATGACGTCGCGAATATTGGTCATACCTGTGATGAACAACACCAGGCGTTCGAAACCAAGTCCAAACCCAGCGTGTGGACAAGCGCCAAAACGACGGGTATCCAGGTACCAGGAAAGTTCATGTTCCGGAATGTGCATTTCACCCATCCGTTGCACCAGGCGGTCATAACGTTCTTCCCGTTGTGATCCACCCACGATCTCACCAATACCCGGGAAAAGGATATCCATGGCTGAAACTGTTGGACCTGGGACGCCTTCCCTGGGCTCATCCTGACGCATATAAAAGGCTTTGATGGCCGCAGGGTAGTTGGTCAGGATGACGGGCTTTTTGAAATGCTTCTCAACCAGATAACGCTCGTGTTCGCTTTGCAGGTCGGTGCCCCAGCCTTCCACTGGATATTGAAACTTACCTTTTTTATTGGGCGTTGAGTTTTTCAGAATGTCGATGGCCTCTGTGTAAGTGAGTCGAATGAACTCATTATCGATCACAAAACGAAGTTTTTCAGTCAGGGACATTTCGCTCCGCTGATCCTGAGGCTTGGATTTTTCCTCCTCGATGAGGCGCTCCTCCAGGATCTTCAGATCGTCGGCACAATGTTCCAGGGCATAAGTGATGACATATTGAAGCATGGCTTCGGCCAGATCCATATTGTCCTGAAGATCATTAAAAGCAACCTCAGGCTCGATCATCCAGAACTCTGCCAAGTGTCGGGTGGTATTGGAGTTTTCAGCACGAAAGGTCGGTCCAAAAGTATAAATCTCACCCAGCGCCATGGCTGCCAGCTCTCCTTCCAATTGACCGGAAACGGTGAGGTTGGTGCTACGGCCAAAAAAGTCTTTGGCAAAATCTATTTCTCCGGACTCTGTGCGGGGTGGTTTATCCAGGTCAAGCGTAGTGACCCGGAACATCTCTCCGGCACCTTCGGCATCGCTGGCGGTAATCACGGGTGTATGCAGGTAGAAAAAGCCCTTGTCGTTGAAGAATTTATGGATCGCAAATGCCAGAGCATGCCGAATCCTGAATACCGCTGCAAAGGTGTTGGTACGGAAACGCAAGTGTGCATTTTCACGCAAAAACTCAAGGCTTTGCTTTTTAGGTTGAAGCGGGAATTCGTCCGGGTTACAATCGCCGAGTATTTCAATTTCCGTGGCCTTCAGCTCCACTTTTTGTCCTTTGCCCTGACTTTCGATGAGCAAACCTCTTGCGGAGATGGCTGCGCCGAACTTGATACGGGCAAGTGTTGCTTCATCGGTATTTTCAAAATCCACCACCACCTGGATGTTGTTGGACGTAGAGCCGTCATTGAGGGCAATGAATTGGTTGTTGCGAAAGGCTTTGACCCAGCCTTTTACGGTAATTTCTGTTCCGACAGGCTCTGTGCGGAGGAGTTCGGCGATTTTAATGCGTTTCATACTATTGCGGAGGAAGTGTCATTTCTGGTGGCTAACACGACGTGTTTTTGAAAAAGAAGCGCAAAAGTAGGTGAAAACCGCGATTTGGAAAGGATAGGTTCCAAGTAAATTTCGGGTGGTTTTTACCGGTGTGAAGCACTTTTGTCATGTCGCAATGAAATGACAAGTCGTCAAGCCGGATCTGGAGCGGCAGCATTTCGAGTTGATCATTCAATTTTAAGCGTCTTGACCTCCCCGGTGGGCGTAACCAGCACAAATTCTTTTTTGACTACCGTTTTTACTGCAGGCACACGCTCAGGAAGGGTGAAGCGTACGACCAGATTGTAAGAAAACTGAATGGCAGGTTCCAAAATTTCCGGATTGATCACGATATCGTAATCGTTTGCTGGCACAGCATTGTAAAAGCGGGAAGTGATTTTATCTGCGGAGTTGACCTTGCTGTTTTCATCAATCGAAAGCCGTTGCGAACTAAAAGCCTGATAGCTTTCATATCGGTTGATCGGATAGGCAACCCAGGCGTTTTCAGCGCTCACTACATAGGTTGAATCCAGGCGAATTCCGAGGTTTTTATATTGATTCTCAATCTTTTTCAGGTATTTAAAGGTCGTTTCACGCAATTGAGTATAAATGCCCTCAGAATCATTGACAAAATAATCCACTTTGACGATATCATAAATTTCCTGCCTTGCAGCGGCAGTTACAATGCGCTCCAGTAAAGAAAGGTCCGTGTATCGGATGTGGATGTTTTTTTGCATCTCGAATCCAATGGGTATTTCAGTATAGGTCTTACGGGAAAACAGCTTTTTGTTTACATCGTATTCAAATTTCGGAAGGAAATTGACCATGTCTACATAAATATCCTCAGCTGGAATGTTCAAGCCTTTGAGGTCGTTCAATAATCCGGTCAGGCGACTGTTGAGCAGATTGTTGGTCTCTTCAGCCGTTTTTCCAACCTGCGTCACGCTGAAAATAGCCGTGTAGGTGCTGGCTTTTTGGTTGGAAAGCGAGTTGATACTAATTTCGATCTGGTTGTCACCAATGAATTGCGCTGCTTTGGGTACGCCACGATACTGCGCGTTGGGAGAGATGTTTTGGTAAGTTTGTTGTTTTTCTGCGTAATTTCCCATTACCTGAGCGCTGAGAAATGGGCAAAAAAGTCCAGTAAATGCAAAAAAGAGAATGTTTTTCATTATAAGTTAGTGTAAAGTGATTGGTGTTGTCATCAAGTCGCCAAAACGATAGCTAAACCACAAAAATTGTAAAATCAAACTTTCGCGCCTGACTTTGTCAGGAGGTTCTACTTTTGCAACCGAAAACGGCTTTGGCTGTTTTAATGATCGTTTCGTTTGTCTACCGGCTTTGAGATTCACAGTCATCGCCCAAGTTGAATTTCATGGCGAAACGATTCCTTCCTTTGCTCAGGTTACGGCGGTTTACCCGCCTTTGCTTAAGTTACGGCGGGTCACCCTCCTTCGCTAAAGCTACGGCAGGTAAAAAAATGACAAGATTCTATGTTCATCGAAGTTTTCAAAAGTAAAATACACCGCGTCCGCGTCACGCAGGCTGACCTGAACTACATCGGCAGCATCACGATCGATGAGGACCTGCTCGAAGCCGCCAATATTTTGGAAGGTGAGAAAGTTCAGATCGTGAATAACAACAACGGCGAGCGTTTTGAGACTTATACCATTCGGGGCGAGCGTGGTAGTGGAGTGATTTGTCTTAACGGCGCCGCGGCACGACGTGTACAAGTAGGTGATATTGTTATCATCATTTCCTACGCTTACATGACGCCTGAAGAAGCTAAGGATTTTAGGGGAACAGCCGTTTTCCCGGATGAACACAATCGTTTGGTGAAAGGGGAACACTAGATAAGTGCGTGCGTCTCATGCTTCAATAACGCTTCGGATCAAACGCCCCGGCCTCCATACTTGTAGCCCTCCCTTCAGCCATTTCCGAGACCAGTTTTCCTGTAGCAGCAGCCATACTCAGGCCCAGCATAGCATGTCCGGTAGCGATCATCAGATTCTCCGTCCTTTTGGCGAAACCAATGTAAGGCAGCCCATCGGCAGAAAGTGGGCGGTATCCAAACCAGACCTTTTCCGCCATTTTTGCCTTTAAAGTTTCAAGATCAGCGAGGGCCTGGAATGCAGGATCATCCGCATAGCCCGGAAAAAAACGGGGCACGGCTTCCAGGATTCCCTGTACCCGCGGAAACAGGATTTTATCATTCATGGCGCCAATTTCCATGGTGCTGCCTATACGCAGGCGTTTGGCCCAGGGGGTGATGGCTACCTTTGCTTCCAGTAAAATACAAGGATAGCGCATCGGTTGATTGGGCACATCAACGGTCATGGAATACCCTTTCCCAGGCATCATGGGTAAGTATTCACCCACCATTTTGGCTAAGGGTTGCGACCAGGAGCCGGCAGCAAGCACGACAAGGTCGGGCCTAGTGATAGTCTCAAAATTGGAATTGATAGTCTCTCTTGAAGTGAGACTATCAATTCCAATTTTGAGACTATCACTAATTTTACGATACCGGATCGTCGAAACCTTGCCCTTTTCCTTCTGGATATCCACGACTTCTGCATTCCGAATAATTTTCACCCCCACTTTTTCGAGATGAACGGAAAGTTGGCGCATCAGTTCATTCGGATACAACATGGCGTCGTCTTTGTACCATGCTCCACCACGGACATCCGGCATAAGATCCGGTTCCAACGCCTGACACTGCGCGCGGTCAAGCACTTCGATCTGAAGGCCTAATTCGCGACCCGTGCGAACATTATCAAGTTCACCTTTTTCATATTTGGCCGTCTGGAAATAGTTGATGCATCCTTTGGGCTCGTATTCGAAACGCATTGCTCCGTTTTGTTCCCATTGCGCAGTGAGGTCGCGTGAAAGTAGCAGGAGTTCAGCCATGGGCCGGGCACTGCGAGAGACATGGCCCGCATTGCAGGCGCGCACGAATTTCAGGCCCCAATCCATCAAGGCCCAGCTCAATGCCGGCCGCACATAAAACGGACTTTTTTGCTTGAACATCCACAAAATGCCCTGGCTGATCACGCCGGGCTGCGCAAGGGGAGCAAAATGCGAGGGCGAGAGATAGCCCATATTCCCAAAAGAACAGCCGTCAGTGCCGTCGCCGCGGTCCAGGATGGTGACGTCCCAGCCTTCTTTCTGCAAATAGTAGGCTGTACTGAGGCCAATGATGCCACCGCCAATGATGGTCGCTGTCATACTAAAATGTTTATGTGTTGATCGGGGGATTTGGGGATTTGTTGTGCCTGAGCCTGGTGTTTCCACGGCCAGGACAAAGGCACACGTGCCCAGCTCTGGCACAACAAATAACCAAATCCCCAAACTATCGCACGATCAATTTTTCCCGTTCAGGCCCTGTGGAGATCATCTTAATGGGCACACCCAGCATATCTTCCAACTCATCCAGATAGGCACGGGCCTCCGATGGAAGTGATTCATACGTTCGGGCGTCGTCTAGCTGTGAATTCCAGCCTTTATAGGTCTTCAGTACGGGTGTTACTTCCGTCTGGCAAAGATCGAAAGGAAGTTGGCTGCTCGTTTTGCCGTCGTACTGATAATGCGTGGCTGCTGCGATCTCATCAAAAATATTCAATACGTCTATCTTGGTCATGCAGATCTCGGTCACACCGTTGATCAGCATGGTATAGCGCAACTGTGGAATATCAATCCAGCCGCAGCGGCGAGGTCGTCCGGTGGTAGCACCAAACTCCATACCTTCTTTGCGCAGCAGTTCGCCGGTTTCGTTGTCCAGCTCAGTTGGGAACGGTCCGCTACCCACCCGGGTACAATAGGCTTTCGTGATGCCGATGACGCGCCCGATCTTCTGTGGAGCTACGCCCAGGCCTGTACAAACACCTGCGGTAACGGTGTTGCTGGACGTCACATAAGGATAAGTGCCAAAGTCAATATCCAGCATGCTCCCTTGAGCGCCTTCTGCCAGGATCTTTTTGCCGTTGGAAAGGGCATCATTGACAAAGTATTCGCTATCTACCAGAGGTAGCTTGCGCAGGGTTGCCAGGCTTTCGAACCAATCCCGTTCTGCGGTTTCCAGATCGAAATCTATCGGAGCATAAATTTTAAGAAGCTCTAAGTGCTTGGTTTTCAACGCTTCGTACTGCTCCCGGAAATTAGGCGATTCAATATCCCCGATCCGGAGGCCGTTTCTCCCGGTCTTATCCATATAGGTCGGTCCAATGCCTTTCAGCGTGGAGCCGATTTTGGATTTGCCCTTGTGTGCTTCACTGGCTGCATCGAGCCAACGGTGTGTAGGCAGGATAAGATGCGCTTTGCGCGAAACAAAAAGCCGACGACTGAAATCCACACCACTTTGTTCCAGATTCCGTAATTCGCGTTGGAACGTGACCGGATCAAGCACCACACCGTTGCCGATGAGGTTGTGCAGGTTTTCACGGAAGATCCCGGAAGGAACCGTGTGCAGCACATATTTGTTGCCGCCGAATTTAAGGGTATGGCCGGCATTGGGTCCGCCTTGGAAGCGGGCCACCAAGTCGTAGTCTGTGGCGAGATAGTCCACAATTTTGCCTTTCCCTTCGTCGCCCCATTGGAGGCCTAGTATAACGTCTATTTTATGCATAAAATCAGATTCGCTGCAAAAGTCGGCAAAAGCTAAAAGTTGGCGGCATCTATTTTTTATTAAACTCCAATTTTCATGTTTTATCTTTGTAAAAAAAATCGGCTATGAGCACACAAGCCCAGACTCAATCCCCACTTCTTTTTTTCGCCAGCGTGGATTCTGAGGGCACTTACCTTGCCAAAACTCCAAAATATAGTATTTATACCAAGGCGAAACCTTGGAAGAACTAATCGCTAATATCAAAGAAGCCATTTTGTGTCATTTTGAAGCAAAGGAAGCACCTGCTTTCTTTGCTTGGCAAATGGTTAAACGCGAAGTGGTAATGGTATGAAAACACCTCGAAACCTAAATGCTCCCATATTACGCCGACATCATTCTCCCCCTGGCACTGCCGAAAAGAACCTATACGTATTCCGTCCCGGAATCGATAGCCTCCCTGATGCAACCCGGCGTGCGGGTCGAAGTCCAGTTTGGCCGAAGTAAACGCTACAGTGGACTGGTAGAACGTGTCCATCAGGAGACACCTGATTATCAGGTAAAACCCATTCTGTCTGTGTTGGATGAAGTCACGGTGGTCACACCCCAGCAATTTCTGCTTTGGGACTGGATGGCAGCTTATTATTGCTGTACCCTGGGAGAAGTAATGTCTGCGGCGTTGCCCGGGCATCTGAAATTGACCAGTGAGACCAAATTGGTTTTCAATCCGGCATTTGGTGACAATTTTTCCGAACTCGATTCAGATGAATACCTCATTGCCGAAGCCCTTCAGATCCAACAAGAGATCATCGTTGAAGATGCGCGTAAAATCCTGAATAAAAAGACGATATTCCCTGTCATTCAGCGACTTATAAATAAAGGAGTGCTGTTTCTTCGGGAAGATCTGCAGGAGAAATTCAAGGCGAGAAAACTCAGTGCTTTGCGTTTGGCCGAGCCTTATCGAAGCCAACCAGATCTTTTGCGGACGGTTTTTGCTGAATTGAGTGGCAAAGAGCGTCAGGTGGAGATCCTGATGGCCTATCTGGCCCTTGAAAAACGGCAGCCTTTTGTACGCAAACAGGATGTGCTGACCAAAGCAGATGTTTCTGAAAGCTCGCTTAATACGGTTGTGAAAAAAGGGATCCTGGAAAAATATGACCGGGAAGTGAGTCGCCTGAGTGGCTATGAAGATGAACTGGTAGAGGCCGATGAACTGAGCCAACAGCAGGTGCGGGCTTTGGCCGAGTTGAGGAAGGCGTTCAATGTAGCCGCAGGAATCTCTGGCACTGATGCCACTCCGGGCATTCCTGCGGCTAAAGCCGCCGGTACATTCAATGTCGCCCTTCTTTACGGCGTAACCGGCAGCGGGAAAACCCGGGTCTACGTAGAACTCATGCGGGAGGTAATGAAAAAGGGGGGACAAGTGCTGTACCTGCTGCCCGAAATCGCCCTCACTACCCAGATCATCAGCCGTTTGCAAAAGGTTTTCGGCAATGAAGTGGCCGTATATCATTCCAAAATCAATACCCAGGAAAGGGTGGAAGTCTGGAAATCAGCTGCAGCTGGCAAACCCATTATCCTGGCAGCCCGGAGTGGACTTTTTCTGCCATTTCAGAATCTGCAACTCGTTGTGGTAGATGAAGAACATGATTCGTCCTTTAAACAATACGACCCGGCTCCGCGCTACCATGCCCGGGATACAGCCATTTTTCTGGCCAATTTGTATGGTGCCAAAACCTTGCTGGGTACTGCCACGCCTTCGCTGGAAACCTGGCACAATGCACAAACGGGCAAATTCGGTCTGGTAGAAATGCCCGAACGTTTCGGCGGACTCGAATTGCCCGCTATGGAGACCATTGATCTCCGGGAGCAAATGAAAAACAGGCAGATGCAGAGCATTTTTTCCACGCCGCTGCTGGATAACCTGCAAAAAGCCTTGGACAATGGCGAGCAAGCCATCCTTTTCCAAAACCGACGGGGGTATGCGCCCATGCTTGAGTGCGAGGTCTGTGGCTGGAATGCCATGTGCCGGCACTGTGATGTGAGCCTTACTTACCACAAACATACGGATCGGCTGCGGTGCCACTATTGCGGGTATGTTCAGGAACCCGCCAAAACCTGTCCGGCCTGTGGTTCTGGCAAGATCACCTTCAAAGGATTCGGTACAGAGAAGATCGAAGACGAGCTCAAAATTTTTCTGCCCAATGCCCGGATCGGACGCATGGATCTGGATACTGCGGGAACTAAAAGCAACCTTACAGCCCTGCTCAATGATTTTGAAGAACGCCGTCTGGATATTCTGGTGGGTACCCAGATGGTAACCAAGGGACTTGATTTTGACAATGTTGCCCTGGTAGGGGTTTTGGGGGCCGATGCGCTGACCAAGTTCCCGGACTTCCGGGCTGGGGAGCGGGCTTTTCAGTTGTTGACCCAGGTGGCAGGACGTGCCGGCCGCAAGAATAAGCGCGGAAATGTACTCATTCAAGCTTTTGACCCCAAACATCCGGTCGTACAGGAGGTGTTGCGGAACGATTTTTTAGGCTTTGTAGACCGGGAGTTAAAAGAACGATTGGAGTTTAAATATCCACCTTATACCCGGCTCATTAACCTCGAACTGCGGCATAAAGAGCCAAAAATTGTAAATGAGGCAGCGGCGTTTTATGCCAAAGCACTCCGCGCCAAACTCGGCGACCGCGTGCTGGGGCCTGTGATCCCCAACATTGCCCGGATCCGGAATTATTTTGGGCAGAACATCATGCTTAAACTGGAAAAATCGGGGCCTGTGTTAACCGGAACGAAGGCGTTGATCCGGCATACCACGGAGATCATGTTGGGTCGGCCGGGATTGAGTCAGGTGCAGGTGGCGGTGGATGTGGATCCGGTGTGAGTATGCATAAACGGCAAAATTTCATTATTTTTGCATTAAAATTACCTTTACACAATGCGGTATCAAGAAATTCTCAACCGCGAAATGGCATCACTTCCGGATTATCTGAAACGGGAACGGCTCGATTTTCTCTACTTTTTGAAAAAGAAAGGGAAAAGGCCCCGCTCTGTATCTGAGCCTTCTGAAGAGGGTGGATCAAAACCTGCATTTGGCTGTGGCGCAGTTAAAATTAATATTGCTCCGGACTTTGATGCGCCAATTTGATGCCGATTGATCCACCGCACATTTTACAGTCGGCAACTTTGCCTTCTCATCATCGGGATCCATTTGACCGTATTATTATTGGTCAGGCACTTGCTGAACAGATGTCGGTGGTTACCAAGGATTCTTTTTTTGAGCCCTATTGTTTGACTTCTGGACTACAGGTGATTTGGCAGGTGAAAACTTATAAGTGTTCCTTCAAGTTCTTCTCCAATCCAGTTAAATCCAGCTTTATAAACCCCCAAAAACCCAATACCAACAAAAACTGCCCCCCAATATAAGTCCCCATAATCACCAGGCGCTCTCCCGCAAACGGTTGTCCAAACTTAGCGAAGGCAAGGGAACTGTCTGAAATAAGGAACAACATTGCTCCCGCCATCAAGGTCCAAAAAGCAGGGTTCGCGACCTTTCCTTTCAAATTGACCACACTTAAAGCCATCACGCTGATCACACTGGCATAGGCAGCAACCGGGAGTTTCATGTCCGGTGGAATGCCGTTCCAGAGGAAGATCAGCAGGCAGACAGGAAACGCCACAAACGGGGTAGCCCACCAGGGGTTTTGACTCAAAAAACCTTTTTTAAAGCCCGTAACGGAAGTAAATGCCCCGATATAAAACAGATGCGCCAACAAAAAGGCTCCCAATCCTAATAAGAAAAAGAGCGCTCCTGAAAACATCAGCAGCACATCGCCCAGCATTGAAAACAACAAGGCTGCCAGCACCGCTTTTTTGAGCATTGAAAACTCATTTTGACGGGTTTGGGCGAGCAACCACAGGGCCAATAAAGGCATGAGCAAGGGCTTGGTACTCAGGATCAGGGTGTTGTTCTCCAGAGCACAACCCAAAAGGTTCAGCAGGGCTACCGTGAAAAAGGCCAGGCGAGGGAGGTTTTTCATCATGACAATTGGAGACCTCGGAGGTTTTTAAAACCTCCGAGGTCTTGTGCGTACTTAAATTTCAGCCGTGATCTTAGCCGCCAGATCGCGCATCTCATCAGCCGAAAGATGCACCTTGGCCTGTCCGCTGAACGTCACGTCTGCCATGCTATTGAACGGAAGTAAATGCACATGGGTGTGCCGCACCTCGTCGCCAATGACCACGATGCATACCCGCTTGCAGGGCACCGCCTTTTTCACGGCTTTGGCAACGAGTTTAGCAAAAAGCCACAAGCCAGCGTATAGCTCGTCCTCTACATCAAAAATATAGTCAATTTCCTGCTTGGTGATGCATAGGGTATGACCGTAGGTCTGTGGACGTACATCCAGAAACGCCAGATAGTTTTCGGTCTCCGCGATCTTGTGGCAAGGGATCTCGCCGTTTACGATTTTTGAAAAGATGGATGCCATGTGTTTAATGTGGTCAATTTGTTAATGTGGTCAATGTGTTTAATGTGGTCAATGTGTTTAATGTGGTCAATGTGGCCAATTTGTTTGGAATGTGGTCAATTCTTAAAAGAAGCGCTTCTGGTCGCGGCCCATTTTGCGAAGGAGCGGGCTGCAGCGGTACCGGTCTTCCAGATACTCCACATACAATGAGTCGAGTTTTTCAACGATACTTTGGATGCCAATTTCATCGGCCCAACTGAGCAGTCCCTTGGGATAGTTAACGCCTTGTGTCATCGCCAGCTCAATGTCTTCGCGACTGGCTACGCGCAGGTAGAGTGCGTCGGCAGCCTCATTGATCAGCATGGCGAGTATTCGGGTCGCGATCTCCCGGCCCAGGGCATCGTCTTTCACAGGCTCCGGCAGGGTAGCGCCATTGCGGTAGTCGTAAAAGCCGCGTCCGCTTTTTCTTCCAAAATAATGGGCTTCAACGAGCCTTTTTTGGGTAAAAGACGGCTTGTAACGCGGGTCAAAGAAGAAATTGGAAAACACCACTTCGGTCACAGCGTAGTTGATGTCGTTGCCAATGAAGTCCATCAACTCAAACGGCCCCATCCGGAAGCCGCAGAGCTCGCGCATGGCCCAGTCGATCGTAGCTTCGTCGGCAATGCCTTCGTCAAAAATCCGCAATGCCTCTCCATAATAGGGTCGGGCTACCCGGTTGACAATGAATCCAGGGGTGTCCTTGGCGACTACCGTGGTCTTGCCCCAACCATCGATCAGTTTTTTGCCGCGCTCTACCACCGAAGTGTCTGTCTGTAGTCCTGGGATGATCTCTACCAACCGCATTACTGGGGCAGGGTTGAAAAAATGCACCCCCAGGATACGTTCCGGGTGTTTGAGGGGCGCACCCATGGCGGATATAGAAAGTGAGGAGGTATTGCTGGCGAGGATGGTTTCTTGATCCACGATCGCTTCCATACTTCTGAAGGCGATCTGCTTTTGTTCGATGTCCTCCACAATGGCCTCGATCACCATGGAGCAATCGCGAAACTCGCTCATGTGGTCGGTGAATTTCAGGCGACTAAACAATGCATAGGACTCTGCATCAGTCATTTTTCCCTTGTCTACCAAAGATTTAAGCGTAGCTTGTACGTTGCGACTTGCTTTGGTGAGTGCTATAATCAGGTTGTCGCAGATCACCACGTTGTGCCCGGCAGCTGCAGCTACCTGTGCTATTCCGCTCCCCATCGCGCCTGCCCCAAGAATGCCAATAGTATCCATATATTTGAGTTTAAGTGTTCGATCCAGTTTGGGGTGCAAACTTACAAAGCCTCCCATCCTCTATTTTTTTTTTGTAGGGTTATCCTTACCTTTGTGTGAGATTTTTGGATAAAATGATTTCTCGCGCACATAAATCGTTTGTTTGGCTCTGGATGGCGGCACTGCTGAGTGCCTCTGTCGGCGTGAGCGTACAACAGGTTTACTGTTATTGCCTGGGAAAAACCACAGTTTCGCTTTTTTCAGCAGATGAGATTTGCCAGCGTGAAAAAAGCACCACACTGCCCGCAGGTTGTTGTTCCAAAAAAGCCGTGCCTGCCAAAAGCTCCTGCTGTGAAAAGCCGGACGCTGAGGAGCGTGGATGTACTAAGCGATCAACCAAGGTTTTTCAGCTCAAAACTGAATTTGAGGTTGCCAGTACAGATTTTAAAAAATTAGAGGCCCCCAGAATCTGGGAAATAGAACCCGTCTTTTTTGCTTTTACCTGTAATGAACCGGTCGTTCAAAAGGTCAACCAGTCTCGTTTCGAGTATCCACCGCCTGAACTCTCCGGGCGTTTGCGCTGTCTGCGCTTTGGTGTTTTTCGCTGTTAAAAATGTTTTGTGAAGTGGAAGAATTTTCCACCATCTGCATCCGAAGCCTACTGGTTTTAGACAGCAGTTTTCGTCGAAACCAGTGTTTCGTCTTTCACGGACTATATGGGTCTGCGTTTATACTCGCAGCAGCCGTATTTTTACAGCAATTTATCCATCATGAAAAATATCATTGCCTTAATAGGGTTTCTGGCAGGGTTCAATATCCTATTTGCTCAAACCGACCCGCCAGTGCCCCAAAGATCAGCTTCTATTACTGGTCTCGTCACCAATGAAAAAGAAGAGCTCCTCATCGGTGCTTCAGTGTTTTGGAAAGATACCAAACAAGGCACGGTAACCGACTTGGAAGGCCGGTTTAGCCTGAGTGCCCGGGATGTGGCGGCCACTTTGGTAGTCAATTACGTAGGTTATTCCTCCGCTGAAGTCAAGGTGCTGCCAGGAGAAGATAAGATCTGGATCGAAGTAAAAGGGGTGGCCCTGCTTCAGGAAGTAACGGTGCAGGGCAAGGGCTTTGACACCCATATTTCCACCCTGGGTATCCGAAATATCGAGAACATCACCAGCAAAGAACTTCGCAAAGCGCCTTGTTGCAACCTTTCCGAAAGCTTTCAGACCAATGGCGCTATTGATGTGACTTACCCCAATGCACTGACGGGGGTGAAAGAGATCCAACTCCTCGGATTGCGCGGGATTTACAGCCAATTTTTGGTGGAAAACCGTCCCACCATGACGGGTATCGCCACGCCTTATGCGTTTGAATACATTCCGGGCACCTGGCTTAGCGGAGTGGATCTGGCCAAAGGTGCGAGCTCGGTCAAAAATGGAAATGGAGGCATCAGTGGACAAGTGAATGCAGAGATCGTGAAGCCGGATCAGGATAAACCTGTGTTTGTCAATCTGTTCACCAGCTCCGAAGGCCGCGGCGAGGTGAATGTGCATTTGAACAAAAAAGGCGAAACCTCCCACCATGGCCTGCTGCTCCATGGCTCTATGGTGGAGAACAATTGGGACATGAATGACGATCAATTCAAGGATTCACCCAATAGACAGCAACTCAACGGAATGTACCGATGGAAATACGATGGGCCGGCAGGTTGTGCACAATTCAATGTGCAGGCACTGACCGATCGTCGCCAGAGTGGACAGTTCAGAGCTATTGAGGGGTACTCCGGGCCACGTTTCGAGATCGATCAGCAGAACGATCGGGTAGAAGCCTTTGGTAAGTTTGGAAAGGAGCAGCTTTTCGGCAAAAAATTCCTCCAGGTTGGTAATATTGTAAGCGCCTCCTGGCATCGCACCCGCTCCCAGTTTGGTCCGAATGCTTATGCTGCGGAACAAAAATCAGTGTATGTTCAGTCCATTTTTCAGAATATCATTGGAACCACAGACCATAAGATCGAGGTGGCGCCATCTTTCCAATACGATGATATTCAGGAAATTGTAAACGAAGGAAATCTGGATCGTCGGGAATTTGTGCCCGGGATGATGGCAGAATACACTTATAGCCGACCCAATCTGGAATCCGGTTTTCCTGATCTGGTGGTGGTATTGGGAGGCAGGATAGACTGGAACAGCCGTTTTGGCTGGCAAGCCACACCGCGCCTGAGCGCCAAGTATAATTTTACTGAAAAAAGCGTCGTACGCCTGTCCGCAGGACGAGGATTCCGCTCACCGAACGTGATCGCGGAGAACATCAGTCTTTTGGCCAGCAACCGCAATTTCGTATTCACTTCCCCCAACAACCCGAATGCCGAATTGCTTGGGCCGGAAGAGGCCTGGAATTATGGGGTGAATTATACCCAGAGCTTTAAGATCGCGCAGCGAACAGCGAGTTTCAGCGTCGATCTGTACCGCACCGATTTTGTGCGCCAGGTATTGGTCGACGTAGAACGGCCGCCAGTGGACTCAAAGCTTTCAGTCTACTTCTATAATTCACCGGGCAAATCATTCAGTAACAGCTTTTTGGTGAATTTTCAATACAACCCATTGCCGGGACTGGATGTGAAATTTGCTTTCAAATGGAATGATGTCCGGGCAGAATTTGCAGACGGGAAATTGAAAACCCTGCCTTTGGTAGCGCAGCAAAGAGGCCTTGTTTCAGTGGATTACACTACGCCCAACAAGCTCTGGTCTTTCAATACCTACGTTCAGATCGTAGGGCCGCAGCGTTTGCCGGACAACTCGTTCCTGCCCCACGAATTGACGCATGACTTCCCACCAACCACCCCAACCTTTGCAGTTTTGAATGCACAGGTAACCCGAAAAATCGGTTCGAATTTCGAGCTCTACGGTGGCTGCGAAAACATCACCGGCTACCAGCAACACCATGCGATCATCAGTGCCGACAACCCGGCTTCGACGTTTTTCAATGGCTCTCAGGTTTGGGCGCCCATGATGCGTCAGGTAGGTTATCTGGGCGTTCGGTGGTCGCCCAGCGGACTGTAGAAATGTCGAATGCCCAATCTTTAATGTCCGATTTCCAAGGGGCCTTGAGCCGGGTATTGAATGATCATCTTATACCAGCTCCAGGCTTCAAAAACCAATCAAACCTTTTCCCAATTTTTACCATCACACATTTTCAATTATGAAAAACATAATTTTTTTCAGCATCCTTTTTTTCAGCTCATTCCAAACTTTGAATGCGCAAACCGGGGGTATGACCTCTAAATTCATGGTGTACGGCAACTGCGGCATGTGCGAAAAGCGCATCGAAAAAGCAGCCAAGATCAAAGGCGTCACATTGGCGGACTGGGACGTGGATTCCAAGATGTTGACCATCCATTTTGACGAAAAAAAGGTGACTCCAGGGAAGGTCCACCAGGCCGTTGCAGCGGTTGGGCATGATACCGATAAGGTGCGGGCCAAGGATAAGGTCTATGCCAAGTTGCATGGATGTTGTCAGTATGAGCGGGCGGAGCAATAGAAAATGACCAATATCCAACAAGGAATTTCCAATGTCCAAGTAGGCCCTGCGCTTAAAATTAGTTGTAATTCAATAGAATAAGATCAACGTGAGTGGCTAAGCGCAACGCCCCCCTTGGACATTGGGCATTCCTTGTTGGACATTGGATATTCTTTTGGACATTTCCTACTGTTTAACAATTTTCTCCCGCCCAATAAGCCCCCCTTTTTTGTCACGCAGTTCAGCCCAGTAAAGCCCTGCTGGAAGTTGTGTAAAATTCAAGGGTATAACGGTACCAGAACTTGACTTTTGAAATACCAGATTTCCCAGGCCATCAAATAGTTTCAGGTTGGTTTGGCCCGTTACTTTTGGATCCAGATGAATGCTGGTGTTTTCTATAAACGGATTGGGCCAGATATCGAGCCCCGCCTCAGGTCTTTGCGGTTCCGGGCGGACTGCGCTGGTCAGCGGGCTCTTCGCCAGGGTATGCCAGGTGGTATTGGTGATGATGGGCGTATTGAAGTCGAAGTAAATGGCCGCATCGTTTTCAATGACACTGCCCAGTGGGATGTCTGCATAAGGGCTGATGTTAAACTGTACAAAGCCATGAGATAGGGGCTCATTCACATTGGAATCTGGCAACATGATGTTATTGAAGGTGAAGCTGATGACGCCTTGTCCGCTCAAATTCCAGGTATATGCATGGCTGCCAGCGCCCGGGCGAATGCTGCCTGGGTCCAGGAAGGCCGAGAGGGTATCCTTGATGACCACCGTGAAGGCCGTATCCGTCCCCGTATTTTGAAAACGAATGAGGTAATCCAGGTCCTGGCCGGGCCGGATATTATGTTCAGTCCCCACGCCGTTGGGGAATCCCTGTTTGTCATTGGGGTCAAAAGCTCCAATATTCTCCAAACACATCCGATGCCAGGAAGGCTGGATGCCGTTGACCGGGAATTGGTTGATATATCCCAGACTGTTAAAACCGCCGCAGCCTTCGGCAAAGGCAAGGGCCAGATTGGAGAATGGGTGGCCGGGTTCCTGTTCGGACTCTATACGCCAGGTATTTCCGTTTGGAGGAAACTCTAAGACCAACTGGTCTGCAATGTCATAGTCTCTTTGGCCCGACATCATGACTACTTCGTCTACTACAATGATATAATCCAGGAGTTGCGAAGGAGCGATGCCTTCGTTTTTTAATTTTAGCTGAATAATGGTATCCTGGCAGGTAACCGAAGCGACCAGATTTGCGCCAGACCAGTCTGGCACTGTGGTGCAAAGTGTATCCGGGAATCCGTGTGCGGTGACGCAATGGGTTTGCCCGAGTACAGTATTGTTGCAATCTACATTTACCGTCAATTGAAACAGCCCACAATTTCCGCTTGGGATGTTGCCGACAAAAAAGCGAATGGTATTGTTCGGCAGTATCTCATGAGGCTGACTTGAGCTAATAAACAGTAATTCCGGATCAAGGCTTATATCCACCCAAGCGCTATCCGCTGGTTCAGCTCCTTGGTTGCAATAATTCACATACAGGGTATTGTCAAAGCAACGGCGCAGCCAGGGGGCAGCCACATCGACTACCATAAGTGGGCAAAAAGAGCGCGTAATGGCTGTAAAATCAATGGTGTCGATGCCAAACAAATCAGGGAGTTGCGCTGCTATTGTATCCTGGCAATAGTCCCACCAGACATCATTCGGGTTTTGAACAATGACTTGATAGCTACCCGTATCTACAAACAGCGTGTAATAGCCGTTGGAATCGGTAGTGGTGTAATACAATAGATCCTCTTTTTGGGCAACCAGGTTTTGATTTGAAAAGGGGGCTTGTGCATCGGCGGTAGAGCAATCCGCATCGGCATCAATTTTGACATGACCTTCAATGTAGGCACCTTCAACAAATGATTTTTTACTTCGATAAAGTTGTTGGTTGGTAGAAGCATATATGGTTTGATCCGGGAATTGTGCGATGAATTCTAAACGTTCCAGGTTGCTTTCATCCAGTGGGATTGGGAATGTTTGCCAGGACTGGGCTTCGTTGGTAGAAAGCAATAAGCCTTCAAAAGCATCAGCAAGCAATAAAAAGCCGTTTGGTAGTCTGATGATATTCTGGATCGCTGGTGTATAGGCAGATGTTTCAATCCAGGTTGAACCCAGATCATAAGATTTCATCAGGACCCTGACATTGGGTCCACTTTTGCAGAGGTAAACAACGCCATTGGGGGCCAATAGTATAAACGACGCCCTAAAAATTATGCCCCCTGATTCACTGGTGGCCTGCCAGGTGGTACCATTGTCATCTGAAATGGAAATACTGGAATTAAACAAAGTAATGATCCTTCCCTGAGGCGAAAAGGCCATGTCTAATGCCTGCTCAGGATAATTCGTTGTCCAAGTCTGGCCAAAATCAGTAGAGCTAACCAGACCGTTTATTGTGTTTGTAAATATTTGGTTTGTATGTGGATTGTAAAAAACAGCGGCCTGCTTAAGCGATATTGAGGGGCTAATATTGGTCAAAACACCACTGGATTCATCAAATAAATACAATAGGTTATTCTGAATACACAGTATTTGTCCATTTGGAAGTAAGTCAAATCGGTTGTAGTTATTTCCTAGGCTATATTTGTTCTTAGTGATTGGGCTCCAAGTCTCTCCACGATCCATGGTTTTCCACAGTCCGTAATAGGTTTGCGCATAGAAGTTGCTGTCAGATCTGGAAGCTACTTCAAAAGTATGACCATAGCGAATCCCCGTAGCGGAGAACGACCAGTTTAGCCCTCCATCCTGTGATCTAAGGATGCAATCCTGGTGGAGTTTAAATATTGTTCCATCAGCCAATGGCGGGGTATTAGTAAAAAAGCCCCCTGCGCCTTCAAAACTTGTGGTTAGCGTGTCCCATGTTAAGCCTTCATTGTCAGAATAGAGTAAACTATTCGACCCGGAATTAAAAGAGCCTGTGTTATAGGCGCTTTGCTGTGCTAAAATTCTTCCAGTATTGAGTGTACTAAAGTTGGCAGTCAAAAAGCCAGGCAACATCGTAGAGGTAAAATGCTCGCCACCATCTTCTGATCGATATAAGGTGTCGTTTAATATTCCAAAGGTTAGCGCGGGAGAAAGATAGAAATAATTCTCCATCGGCTCAATCGGGTTGGATATCCAGGTTACGCCATCATCTATAGATTTAATCACCTCATAGGTCTCTCTCAAAACGATCATTTCCCCGGCTGCATTGATAGAAATACTCACGTTTCCTGGTGTGATAGCGGAGGCAGCCTGCCAGGTATTTCCGCCGTCGGTAGAGCGGTAAATACCCTTATAAGTGATCCCGATTATTGCTCCGGTGGCCGTTTCAGCTAAACTAATAAAGGTAGAATCAAATGGTTGCCAGGTTTGTCCATCGTCTGTTGATTTATGCCATTGTTTTTTCCCAAAGGAGCCGGAGAAATGCCAAAGAAAAAGACTCCCAGCGTTTCCGATGTAGGCAGATTCCTGAACGTTCAGAATGCCACTACTTAGTATAGGCAGCTTTTCCCATGTATTTCCTTCATCAAAAGACAGGTAGTTAAATTTGGTATTTATCGAATAAAACATCTCGCCATTAGCGGTTTTGGTTAGTGTGCCATATCCTCCCGCATAAGGACCTTTGGCTACTTCCCAAAAATCATTTTGACTATAAACAATGGATGAAAAGAGGATCAGGATGAGTAAAAGAAGGTTCTTTTTCATAATTAGGGAAATTGTAAAGAAGTCAATGTGGGTTTGTTAACGCGAGTTTTTGGGATTATTTGCATTCGCATTGATTCGGATACTCACGGGCAAATGCTGTCCATTCAGTGCTTTTGGAGTCAGATTTTCTGTTTTCATTAAAGGCGTTTGCTTTTGCCAACCAGGCACTGGTATCACACTCCGATACCTGGTATTTTTCAGTGTAATAGAGGCAGTTTGAAAATATGAGTTGGTCTGGGTTTTGGGGACTTGGGCATGCGACAAAGGAATAATATATTTTATGGGTGCAGGTTACTTTCGCTTCCGCACAGATGTATTCTTTGCTGCATGCTCCAAAGAGGAAAACTGGAAAGAAAATTAATAGCTGTTTCATAATTAAAAGAAATTTGATTGTTCATGAAGATTAAAAATTCAATGGAACAAAAGTCCAGGACCTGGCTCGCCTATACAAATACAAAAACAGATAATAATCGAGAAAATATTTTATTAAATCATTGTTAATCAAAGTATTAAAGCTATTTTTACCGAAATTTTATAAGCTAAGACCAAAAAATCAACGAAACAGCCCGACATAAGGCATTTTCAATCTTTTATAAATTTTGACTACCTCACTACTTATCCGAGCCTTTCGCCAATTGCCAGCCAAGGACATCCGTGGCTTGCTGGAATTTGTTCATTGTACGCTGTTTAACCGCCGCGATGAAGTAACCCGACTTTGCGAATACCTGGCGCTTATCGAATGGCGGAATGACAAAGGTGATCAGCAACGCAGTCTGTTAAGCGCCCTGAACCACCGGGGACTAGACCATCTTTTTGATCAGGCCATCGACAAAGCACAAGTCAGAGAAGAAAAAAAAGGGTTGCGAAATGCAAAACATCATTTCCGGCAGTATGAATTGCAGATGCAGAAGATGGAGCGATTGGTTGGCAGGGAGCGCTCTATCCGGCTCAATTTACAACATCCCCCGGATGAACTGACTACCTTCTACGTTGCTGAAATGCTGGCACATGCTTGTAGCGGGTTGTCGCACCAGGCTGTGGCAGGTACCACTACCGAGTTGAAATTATTGGATGCCATACTGAAAATTGTCGATGAAGGGGAACTGCTAAAGTCTCCTGCCGTTGCGGTCTACTATAATGCCTATAAGATGCTGCAACTACCGGAGGATGATGAGCATCTGAAGCGTTTGAAAGCATTACTGCTTCAGCATGAGGGGCAATTTGGCCAGGAAGACATGTATTGGTTATACATCATGCTGACCAACGGTTGTATTCGAAGGATCAATCTTGGCAAGCGGTCTTATATGCGTGAAGCATTTGAGATTTATCGATATGCAATGGAGCATAACTATCTGACCAGAAATGGTCTGATCACTTCATTTGTGTATAAAAATATCGTCCGGATGGGCATAGCGTTAGAGGAGCACGACTGGACTGAGCAATTTGTAGAGGCCTATAAGAAAGCCCTTCATCCAAAAGAAAGAGATAATATCTATCGCTTCAATCTCGCCTTTCTTTATTTCCAAAAAGGTGATTTTGTAAAAGCCATGCCCCTGCTCCAAAGCGTAGAACTGGAGGATCCGTTGAATAATATCCATGCACGCAGAATGCTTGTGCGTATCTATTATGAACTCGGGGAACACGAAGCGCTTGAATCGCTCCTTCAAAGTTTTGAGACGTACCTGAAACGGCAAAAAAATCTGGGGTATCACAAGGAACTAAATTTAGGCTTCGTAAAATTCGTCTCCAGACTATTCAAACTTCTCCCCAATGAGCACGTAGTAAAAAACACTTTGATCAAGGAGGTCAAAAGCGGAAAGATGGTTGCAGATATCGATTGGATCTTAGAGAAATTGGGGCAATCTTAAAACCCCTATTTGGTATACTGTCATCTATTGATCAGGAATGGTTTTTTTTTAAAAAAGCCGCTTTTTAGCCCGTTTAAGGGCGATGCAAAAGCCTTAAAAATCAAGGGCAGGCGCAATAATCATTTGTCAAGCTTAATGCCTGCAAAACCAAATTCCCGGGAGGCGTATTTTCAGGTAGACAAATCAGCAAAACACCATTGTTTTCAGTAAACATCTCGGTTTGTACTCCTCCTAGGGGCAACGAATAGGTCAGGTCGAATGGCGGTAGCCCCGTTAATGTGACCAAGATATCCACGCAATCGCCAGCGCACAGCGACGGATCAACAACCGAAAACGCCACCGTCAGTGGTGTGCGCCAAATAATAGGAATGGCATTCGAAATGTCCAGACAAGGGTCGCTAAGATCAACATTGCCGTTTATGCCATTTCCAGCAATGGCAGCTGCGTAATATTCAACATCATATTGCAGGCTGATTGGATTGAATGAAAAAATAGGGGTGTTGCTGGTGGCGACGATACTGCCTAGCGTATCAGACAGGTCGGTAAACAGGATATACTGCAACAAATCATCCGCCTCCAGATTGGTTTGGGTGGGTGCTGCGAAATTGGCAGCCGCGTCGTCGCAGATACTGATGGCCGAGCCTGCTATCACTCCGGCATCAGTCGTACATGGTGAGCAGTCAGGACAAATAAATAGGGAAAAATTAATTCCTGCGCACCATCCTCCACCTACCGTTTCACAATCTTCTATTACCTTAAGACTGCTGATACTCAAGCCATCAACCACCAAATTATCCATGGAACTAAGAGGACCTATTGGATTTGCCTGAAGCGTACCGGCTCCTGAAATTAAGGCTATATCATAACACGACCCTACTACCCCGGCATTGGCAGCCGTGAGCAGGTAAGGAGCCCCATTAATCTCAAGCCGCATTTCTTCAATACATTCCCCGTTTTCGCAATAATCAAGCGTGGTAACATTAATCCGAAACGAAGAAATTGCAGGTGTAAAGTTGAAGGTCGCACTAGCCGACTCAAAAACACCCATCGTGTGAGGCCCGGCGCCGCAGTCGAAAAATTCGTATAAGTCTCCTTCAGAAATAACTTCTACACTTGTGCATCCTACCTGCTCTGTCCCAGCAATATGCAAGACTTGTAAATTGCACTGCCCGGAAAGTACATTCGACCAAAACAGGCCAATTGAAAGCAAACAATATTGCAACGTTTTCAAAAAATCAATTGAATAAAGATGTTTTTTCATAGAACAGTAACCGGATGTGGGCCTAGACTCCTTAAATTTTGAAAACGAGCCGCGTTACCGAGGCTTTCCGATCTGAAACACGAACCCAAAATGAGTTTTCGGCAGGCATGTTTTCAATTTCAAAAACCTGTTTTTGTGCCGTTTTTTCTTTTTCAAAACCAGAAACCAGCCGCCCGTCAAGTGTCCAGATTTCGATTTTCAAAAGGCCTAAAAAATCGTTTTCAAGCTCAATTTTCAAAAAGTCTGACTTGCCAAGCGGATTCGGAGCAACCGAAAAATAGCCGTTTTCTGCCAGAAAATCAGTGGTCGAAACCGTCGGCAGCCCAAGTGTTTTGGCGACCAAAAGATCATTCGAATTAGTCGGTTTTTCAATGCCCGCAATGGCCAATGAGCCGTCGGAAAGGGGCGTCGCATCGTTTGGCCGAAACTCTTTTTCAAAAATGGTGGCCTCCGCGAGCGTCTCAAAATCTTCGGTTAAACGCAGCACATCAATGCCGTCCCCCGGCGATAAATAATTTGAATCATCATAAACAAGCAACAAAAAAAGGCCGCCATCTGATGCCCGAAAAAAACGTGATCCCCAGTGATATTGGTTCTTTTTGATACTTTTCCGCTTCAAAATGGCTCCATTTGGCGCGATGCGGTACAAAATCAACGAATCCGATGATTGATAGTTTCGGCTCAAAACGAGCAAATCGCCGTTCGTCGCCTGCACCGCGCTCACCGCCCGCCGAGCGTTGCCGAAACCGACCGAATCAAGCGGCGTAACGACCTCCGCCGTGCCGGTTCCCGGATTGATTCGGAGCACGAGGCCCGACCTGTTCGACTCCAACCCGACTGCCAACAAAAAGCCGTCGTTGAGCAAAATCATTGATTCGATCAACCGATTGGGCGACACAATTTCCGACGACCAAGTCGGTTCGATCCACTTTCGCCAAATCAAATCGCCTGTCGCCGAAATCCGCAATGCCTGAATTTGGGAAGAAAGAACGTGTGGCCCGTTCGGATTCAGCACCTCGCCCTGAAAAATGACCGTCGCACCGCCGTCTGGCATGGCCGTTGCACGGGCATTGTAGGCTACGGATGGATTTGGTTGGCGGTTTTCCCAAACGATTGAACCATCGGTCGGGTCAATTTTTTGCAGCAAAAGATCATTCGGAAAATCGCCCGCATTATCAACCGAATGCGCCACGAGGAGCAGTTTCCCGTCTGAAAGCGGAAGGATAGCCTGCATAATTTCATTTTTCGAGGAGCCGTAATGGGTCTCAAAAACCACTTCGCCCGTTGCCTTTTCGAGTTTTCGAAGCACCACGTCTAGACCTTTTAAGGGGTCTACAACGGCATGGCTGGCGACAAAAAGATGCCCGTCGGCCTCGGCCAAAAACGGGCCGTCATCCGCATCGGGCAAGCCAGCCGAGCCTATCAGATTTTCATCCAAAAGGGCGTAATCAGCGGCATTAAAAAGCCCAAAATAGCCGTCTGAGCTGCCCAACGTTAAAAAATCGCCGACCATCGCCACTTTGGCTGTCGGCAAAAAAGCCGCTCCGCGCAGCCTTTTTGGCCAATTTGGGTCGCCGTTTGAAAAGTTGGCGACCGAGATCAGAGCCCCCGTTTTGGCATTTCGAAGTTCCAAACCGGTTTTGAAAACGAGGCTAATAAAGCCGCCTTCGGCCCAAACGAGCCGCTCGTTATTTTCTGAAATTTCCGTTTTCACTTGCCAACGCACTTCGCCGTCGGCTCCGATTTTGGTCAAAAAATGGGCAGAACCAATCTCATAGTGTGAAACAATGACCGACGAATCACCCGGGTCAGCCACGATGTTTTGCGCCCTGGACTTGCCCGCGCCCGTCGGCGATTGCACGTTTTTTTTCCAAATCACGATGTTGCCTGGTGTACGAAAGCTGACCTCCGTCCGCAAATTCGCGTTCTGAAAACTGCCAAAAGGCCGCACATTGAAAAACCGACCGTCCGGCAACACGGCAAGCGATTGCTCGGGCTTATTTCCGTTCGAGTCATAAAATGGTTCGCTTAAATCTATGCTCCCCGTCGCACTGTAGCCGCGCAAGGTGGCCGCATTCAACCCACCTGCGCCGATATAAGCCAGGGCGCCGCCGTCGGCACGGGTCACAACGGAGTGCATCCCGTAATTGGTCGGCCAACTGGTCGGATTCAAAACTTCGGCTACTTTTTGGCCGTTTGCGTCCAGTTTTATCAAAATCGGCTGAAAATCGAATGTATTGAAGGCCAATCTTTGGCCACTGATCCACATTTCGCCCGTCGTCGAATTGCGATCAAAAGCAAAAATCTTGTCGTTGTGAAACGGCGAACCGAGCGTGTCAGCCCAAATAACTTGGCCTGTTGAGTCCATTTTTAGGATCAAAAAATCGTCTTGTCCAACCGATGAGGTTACGCCCGCCGCCCAAAAATGGCCCGACTCAAAGGCCGGAAAAATGGCGAGAAGCGATTCGTTTAAGTTTGGCTGGCCGTAATTTTTTTGCCATTCGATTTGGGCAAAAGTGGCATTTGAGGCCAGGAAAAGGGCGGCCAGTACAAGGATGTTTTTCATTATTTTTTTAAAATTGCTGAACTTGAAAGCGTGCTTTGCGAGTGTCTTTTATTTAGCACGCTTTGATTTTGGTGTTTTTAATTTTCGCAGCATTTCTTTGCCTTGTTGTTCTTCTATGAGCTCCATGTCAGATCTCGGCATTACAATTCCCATTTTGACTTTTTGTTTTACATAATAGGTTTTTCCTGGTTGAGGGTTGATTTTAACTATCGCTTTGTTCTCAGATTTACTCATGATGCTTAATGCATTACCTCCCGGTTTGACATTCCATGCTAAATAGCTCTTTGGTCCAAGTTTACCAACCAATGCTTCATCTTGATAAATTTTAAACTTTATAGCTGAGCCAAATAATGAAGGTCTGACAACATATATGGTTGCCATTTCCTTTTCATTTGAATTTTCAGTTTTAGCATACTGATAGGTACGTGCGCAGCTTGTAAGTATCAAACTTAAAATGATCAATAGTGATATGCTCTTCATTGAATCAGTGTTTTTCATTTTACAAAATGATATTCATTCGCAGCCATTCATATTCTGCTGTTATTAAAATTTCAAAACGAGCTGCGTCAACGACTGTTTTCCATCTAAAAGACGGATGAAAAACGAGCCGCACGCAGGCAAATTTTCAATTTCAAAAACTTGTCGCTGCGCCGTTTTTTCTTTTTCAAAAACAGAAAGCTGCCGCCCGTCGAGGGCCAAAAGTTCGATTTTTACTTTTCCAAAAAAGCCGTTTTCCAATAAAATTTGGAGCGGCCCACCGTCCAAAACCGGGTTTGGAAAAACCTGAAAAGCCGTTTTTTCCAAAAAAACAGTCGTCGGGACGGCGCAAAAACTCAAGATTTCGGCTGCCGAATTGCAGTTTGTAAGATTGCCAGAAATGGAGGACGTGTCCGGCGTTTGGCCCAAATGGGTGCAAATCGACTCGACGGAACACGCGCTCAAAAGTGGGTTGTTCGTAATCCGGATGCCGACGCCCAACGAAACCGGGTGGTCGAACGCCGAAATGTCGTGCAATTTTGGGTTGTCGATGATGTACAGCGCGAGTTGATAGAGTTGCAGCGGAACAACGAACACGCCCTCAAGCGATTGCAGGTTTTCGAGGCCATCAAGGCGTTCGAGGCGTTTGTTGTTGGAAACTTGGAAGGTCAGGCACGATTTCAGGCCTTCAAGTCCGTGCAGGTCGGTGAGCGAATCCAATTGGTCGATGGACGTGGTTCCAGTGTGTTTCAGGTTTTCCAGCCCGTGCAGCGACTTCAAATTGGGCAATTTGCCCAAGTGAAATTGGGTCTTCAAGGAATCCATCTCGTCGAGGCCCTCCATGCTTTTCAGCCCCGATTCGATTGCCACAAATTTCTCCTCCACGCGCAGGTTGTTGAGCCCTTGCAGCGATTCGATGGGCGATAGTTCAATTCTTACGGACTTCGCGTTGGTCAAATTTTCGAGGCCGTGGAAGTTTTTGACCATGCTCGCTCTTGCAAACAAAAATTCACCGCCGATTTTCTGCAAATTGTGGAGCGCGGCAAGGGTGTTGAGCGAGTCGTTGGTGCCAATCGCCAAGTCGCCGCCGATAAAACGAAGGCTGTCCAAGCCATCCAAATTTTGCAAATACAGGTGCGAACCAATGGTCAAGCTGCCCATCACCGAGTCGATGCCGAGAAGGCTGTGCAGGTTGTGGACGGGCAGGGAGGGGTGCATAAAGCTCTCCACGACAACCAGCGAACCAGCGATTTTTTGGCAATTCGGGTAATTGATGCCAAACGAATCGAGGTCCGGTTGGCCCCAGAGATAGACGTCGCCGACCGGGCATTGGGCAAAAAGTGATTGGCAAACGAGCCAAAACGCACAGAAAGGGGTTGTTTTTTTCATAAAAATGGGTTCAATAAAAAATTCAGTTTCGGATGACGAGCCGGGCAAACTTGTTTTTTTCGTTCGTGACGCAGACGAAAAACGACCCACCCAAAAAACCGTTTTCGATTTCAAAAAGCTGCCGTCGCGCCGTTTTTTCTTTTTCAAAAAATTTCAAAACCCGCCCGTCGAGACCCAGCAACTCGATTTTTATTTTTCCAAAAAAGTCGTTCTCCACAAAAATTTGGAGCGGCTGGCCGTCGGAAATCGGGTTGGGCGAAACCTGAAAACCCGCATTGTCAAAAACATCGGCGGTCGAAACCGTGCCGCCCAATTTCGCCACCCAAACGTGCGTATTTTCCTGATTATCAAGGGACACCAAGAAACTATCCGTCAGCACCTGCCCTGTCAAAAGCACCGATTCGTCGGGCAAGGGCAGCACCTGTAAAATCCCCAATGGCTGGACGGACGGGATTTGTTTTTGCCAGATAATTTGAGCATCCGAATTGGCACGCGAGAGGAAATTGGTGCCGAGCGAATCCGAGCCGAAAAAATAAAAACCGCCATCGTCGGCAAGTTTGAAATTGGAACTCCAGCCGTTGGACGGAAAGATATCGACCAGGTTTTTTTGCCAAATTTGGCTGCCGTCGGGCGAGATTTTCACCAATTGGTTCAGCGAATTTGGCGAAAAGAACTGCATCATCACCAGGTTTCCATCGGCATCTTCTTCGTTATTTGCCCCGGTGAGTTCGTCTGGTAAGCCCAGTCTTTGCTTCCACAAAATGTTGCCGAGGTCGTCCAAACGCATGAGCCAAGTGTCGGAATAACCATCGAGTTGCGGAAAATCGCCATCGCTCGAACGCGTCGTGACCACGAGCCAATACCCGCCGATTTTGCAAACGCTAATTTGACTTTGCAACTCAAAATCAGTGCCGCCGATGGATTTTTGCCACTCGATTTGTCCCGCTGCGTCGATTTTGACGAGCCAGCAATCGCGTTCGCCGTGATTGAAGATCACGTCGCCGCTGCCGCTTGCCGACCAGGTAGAAGCGGCAAAAATCAGCCCGCCGTCGGCGGTCGGGGCGAAAGTCGAGGCATCGTCTGCACCCGTCCCGCCGTAGGTTTTTGCAAAAATCAGGTCGCCGTCAGCCGAGATTTTCAACACAAAAACGTCGTTTCCACCTTTGTTTCCGCTGAAAATACCATCCGTCGAGTAGGTTTCACCGTGCAGCCAAAAACTGCCGTCGGGGTTTTCGGCGATGCCGTTGGTGTACTCGTAATTGCTGCCGCCAAAGGTTTTTGACCAAATAATCGCACCCGAGGTGTCGGTTTTGAATACCCAAAAATCGGCTTCGCCCTGATTTTGCGGCACATCGCCGTCCGAGGAAACCGACATGCCCGTAAAAATCCAGTTGCCGTCGCTGGTTTGGAGCACCGAGCCGCCGAGGTCCATTTTGGAGCCGCCGTACAGTTTTTCCCAAATCAATTGGTGTTGAGCAGTGAGGTTTTTGACTACTGAAACCAGTAGTAAAAAAGTAAAAAATGCATTTTTAATTGACTTCATGATTTTTTGGTCGTGTAAAGGATTTTGTGTAACCTGATTTTTACGCTGAGATTTGAGATTCCCACCATATTTCTTTTTTTGGGGCATGCTCCAAAAAAAGAAGTGTGGCGGGAATCTTTTTACTTTCACCTTCTCAAGCCCATTTTCTGTGTAAAAAAAAGACTTAAATTAGTTAGTTATACCCAAATGCATTGCAGTTGGTAATACATTGCGATGACTCATCTCTACCGCACCACGGTCACATCGCCCTTCATCAGGATGACTTGTCCGTCAATGAGTTCGACCTCTGCCCACCAGACAAATACACCCGGGTTCATTGGCTCACCATCGTGGTCGCCTTCCCAACCCACGGAAGGATCGTCAGGCATGAAATTGCGGTTTATCCACAATTGCTCGCCCCATCGGTCGTATATTTGAAGGCTATTGATCTGTCGAACCGAACCTGGGCGGGTGAACAGCGTGAAAGCATTGTTGCCCGAATCCGGAGCTTCCGGCCAGATTACATTCGGAGCGTAGATATCAATAGATCTGTCTACCCGAATGATCGTGCGTGATTCCGCTTTGCAGCCCTCTTTGGTCAGGATGG
>JBILHS010000092.1:0-24472 GCA_044350425.1 Saprospiraceae bacterium
GAACTGATCACCAAAACTCCGACTAAAGCATTGACCATCAAAATATTGGAAGAAGAATTATGCGCCCTGAAAGTTGTGATTCCAGGAGCGGAGACGGGGGCTACCGCGTAGCGGTTTTGTTCAACTACTCACTTCCCCGCAACAGACGACTAAGTAAAAAACAAAATCCACTTAGTCGTCCGTTGCGGGTAAGTAACCTATGTAAAATGCCCCCTGACCACTTTCGCACAGGCGTGAAGCAATCAGGGGGCATGAACCGTTTAAGCATTTGGGATTGAAGTCATAGTGGGTTGCTTTGGTTTCCTTCGAGCAAATGTAATCTGCCTATTCCAACTTGCCAAAGGAGCAGGTTGAAATATTTTTACGTTGAGTTTCAATTCAAAGATCAAACACCCCCTCCAAAGTCCCCGCATTCAGCACTTTCGCCTCCCGCCCCTTGCCGGGAAAAATAGCATAGACCATATTCGTCTGGTCACGGAATTTTTCCACCAACAGCGAGTTCTTCACGTTGATTTTTGAGATTTTTTGGGTAAAAACCGGCGTGGAAAACGTGACCAATACCTGGTCGTTTTTCTGGCGGACGGACTGGAATGTGAGCGCTTGTTTGCTGCCATTGAGGCTCAGTTCAAGGTGTTTTGCAACATAGTCGCCAATGGTCTTGCCTGCGGGTATTGCGGCATTGGGGTCGCCTGCGAGTGTGGCCGTCAGGTCGTCGACAAACAGAAAGACCTTCACCTCAAACGACTTTTTTTCTTCAGAAAATACCAACTCCGTCACGCTCATTTTGAAGTCGTGATCGGCAGGTTCGGCATGGCCGAAGGCAAAAAGAAAAAGAAATATTGATTTAATTATCAGCATATCGTACTCAACTCCTGACCCCTGAAGGGCAATGTCATTGGTTAAACACACTCTGCAAAATTAACACCAGCGCCCCACCGCCGCCTAATCCTGATACGTACAGATTCCAGTCCCTATGTTGCAGCTTGAATACTTTTGCCAGAAAAAAATAAAGCCCGAAGAAAACGATTACAATCAACAACTGCCCTAATTCGATGCCCACGTTGAAGGAAAACAGCGGCTTGACGACGCTTCCCGCTTCCCCCATCAGTGCCTGGAAAAAATTGGCGAAGCCCATGCCGTGTATCAGTCCAAAGAACAACGCCATCAGGTAGTTCGTCGAAACGGATTTTGAAAAAACGCCGCCTTCCGCCTTCCCTGACCAGATGTTATGGACGCTCGTTAGCACAATGGTTACCGGTATCAGGAATTCTACCAGATCCTTCGGGACGTTCAGCACCTGAAACCCGGCCAGCACCAGCGTCAGCGAATGCCCGATGGTGAAAGCCGTAATCAGAATCAGCAGATTCCTCCAGTCCCGCCAATGGTACATGGCACAAAGTGTCACGATGAACAGCAGGTGATCGAACGCCTTCGGGTCGGCGATGTGGTGAAATCCGAGTTGCAGGAAACTTAAAAATTCAGACATTTTTTCGGTGTTCTTAGTGCCGCATCCGCCGGATGCGGCACTAGTGCGGCGTCCAGCAGCAGATTCAAACCCCAACTGCCGGACGCGGCACTATGGTTTCTTGATTTTCGAATTCTTCGCCTTCTGCATCATGTTCTGGTCCTTTTCAAACTTATGTTTTTTATAGACCATGAACAGTTTTGGTTCCGCCGGAATTGGTCTGCTGTTGTTTTTTTCATCCACGTCCGCCGTTTCCCGCCAAGGGTCGAGTTTTATGGATTTGACCTCCTTGTTTTTTACAAATACCTGCGTGAATTTTTGCTCGTTCTTTCGCCATATCTCCACCGGTATTCGTTCTGTTTCCTTCGTGCCATCGTTGTAGGTCCATTCCAATATCACGGGGGTTACCATGCCGCCTTTATTGCTGAACCGCAATTCGTAGTAATTTTTATTGGCAAAAAGTTTTTCTTTTTCTTTTTTGGAAAAGGTTTCATGAAACAACTTCATGGTGTTCGTTTGAACGCTGTCTGTGGTCTCCCAAGGTTTGTAGAAAGTGTAAAAATCCTGCAAAGCGGTGTCTTTTTCTACTGGAAATTGTTTCGTTTCTTCCCGGTAACGCGCCATGGTGAGCGTCTCAAAAGGCGCATTAATCGTGTTGGTGAAGGTGTCCAACTTAGGCTCCGGGTTGTTTTCAAGGTCCACTTTCAGCCACTCGATACTGTCCAGGGAGATGTCCACTTTTTCGATGCCGTAGAACCAGCCACGCCAAAACCAGTCCAGGTCCTGGCCGCTGGCATCTTCCAGGGAACGGAAAAAGTCGGCGGGCGTTGGGTGCTTGAAAGCCCAGCGGCGGCAGTATTCCTTGAAGGCGTAGTCAAATTTTTCCCGGCCCATCACCGTTTCGCGAAGAATGTTCAGCGCTGTAGCCGGCTTTGCATAAGCGTTTGCGAAGTAGTTGACGATGTTCTCCGAATTGGTCATGATGGGTTCCAATTGGTCCACCGGACTGTTCATATAGCCGGTAATCAAGTGCGGCGGGCCTTCGCCTGAGTCATAGTTGTTGTCCCATTCCTGCTCTGTCAGGTATTGCATGAAGGTATTGATCCCCTCATCGAACCAAGCCCATTGGCGCTCGTCGGAATTAATAATCATGGGGAAATAATTGTGCCCCACTTCATGAAAAATGACTGTCAATGCAGCATTTTTCGACTCCTCGTCGTAAGTGCCATCCGCCTCGGCCCGGCCTGGGTTGAAGCAAATCATGGGGTATTCCATACCGTTCTGCGCCTCGACGCTGATGGCTGTCGGGTATGGGTACGGTATGCTGAACTTACTGTACGTCTTGAGCGTATGAGCCACCGCCTTGGTCGAATAGCGGCGATAAATCGGGTAAGCTTCCCTGGGGTAATAGCTCATGCACATCACGGGTTTGCCATCCTCGTTCTTCACCTGCATGGCATCCCAAATAAAGCGACGGCAGGCTGTCCATGCAAAGTCACGAACGTTCTCAGCCTTATAGTGCCAGGTTTTCAGGTCTTTGGATTTTTTCTTTTTTTCCAGATTGTTTGCCTCGTTAAGGGTAACAATTTCCAGGGGTTCGCTGCTGGCCTGCGCCTTCTGCCAGCGCTGAAACTGCTCCGGACTCAACATTTTCTGATAGTTTTGGCAAACACCTGTGCCGCCTACGGTGAAGTCGCTCGGGAGTGTAATTTTTACATCATAGTCGCCAAAATTGAGGGCAAATTCACCTGTGCCGGTAAACTGGTCGCTCTGCCAGCCCTCGAAATCGCTGTAAACGCACATCCTCGGGAACCACTGCGTGATCGTAAACAAGTAGTTCTCGTCCTTTTCAAAATATTCGTAGCCGCCCCGACCGAAGGTGATGTTGTTGATACGGTCAATCAGCACGTAGCTCCACTCGATATTGAACTCAAACTTTTGGCCTGGGGCCAAAGGCTGTGGTAGTTCCACCCGCATCACGGTGTTGTCGATGAAATGTTTCAGTGCAGCGCCTTTATTGTCGGTCACGGACTTGATTCGGTGGCCATAGTCGGCAAACTCGGTCCAGGATTCCAGCATTCTCATGGCATTTTCGTTCATGTTTGTGCCGATATTGTGCGGATGCGCATGGTGCAGGTCGTTGTTAGCGGAGTGCTCGTTTTCGTCAAGTTGCAGCCAGAGGTAACGCAGGGTTTGAGGGGAATTGTTGTGATAAGTCAGGTGCTCTTTGCCCGTCAGTTGGCGTTTTTCAGGATCCAGGGACGCTTCTATTTTGTAGTCGCAACGCTGTTGCCAATATGCAGGACCGG
This sequence comes from Saprospiraceae bacterium, assembly GCA_044350425.1. Lineage (GTDB taxonomy): Bacteria > Bacteroidota > Bacteroidia > Chitinophagales > Saprospiraceae > M3007. Next base: position 3,775 of record JBILHS010000092.1, read on the forward strand.
GCGAACCGTCGGCGCTGCGGTAGTCGTTGGGGCTGGGCAATACCATTCCGAGTTGCTCAAAGGAAAAGCCGTGGTTGGGGCGCTTGGGCGCTTCCGGCTTTTCCCTGGCTTTTTCCTGGGCAAATATCCCGGTGACGCTGAGACACATCAGGAGTAAGAAAACTTGTCCGACCTTGATTGATTTCAAGTTCATGCTTGTTTGAGTTGTTTTTAAAAAAGGAAGCCGCGAAGGTAATGATAGCACAGAAAAGAAAAACGAGCTGAAGACTAATGGCCGGATCATATTTACGGGGTTTGTATGCGCTTTTTTCATTAAGGTCCTACCGAACCACCGTAACATCTCCCTTAAAAGTCACCACCTCCCCATCAATAAACCGTACCACAGCATAATAAGCAAATACGCCCGGGTTGACTCCTTCGCCTTTGTAACGTCCATCCCAGCCATTGCCTGGGTCATTCGGCAGGTAGTTGCGCTGCACAAAAACCGCTTCGCCCCAGCGGTCAAAGATCTGGAAGGACTCGATCTCGGCCACATCCCGTCCGCCAAACACATACAACACAGGATCAATACCGGTATCTGGATTGAAAACATTGGGGATGTAAATGTTGCGGGGCTTTTCCACCTGGATCAGGATTCGATCCTGCGCTTTGCAGCCGCTGGAATCGGTCACGGTGACGTTTACCTGCCAGGAATGCAGCGGGAAGAAGTTCTGATATGGCTTGTCCGCTGCAGTAGAATCGAGTAAGGGCTGCCACTGGATGCTCTCTAAGTTGTTGAAGGGTAGGGAGGTCTGCAATACAATATGGGCAGAATCAGCCAATTCGAGCTTCAGGTCTGCACCCAGGTTGGCGGTCAGTAGCGGGGGCTGGTTCACCGTAAGCACAGAGGTCTCGCTTTCACAACCATTGGCATCCTGCAGGGTGATCACGTAATCTCCTTGTACCAGGCCTGTAAACAAGGGACTGGCCCCAAAAGGCCCCCCATTCAGAGCATACAAAACCGGAGGGTGGGTACTACTCACCGCATCCACGGACACGGCGCCGTTCTGCTCGCCAAAACAACGCACATCCCGCGCGGACACCAGATCCGCCTGAGGCAACTCGTTGTCTTCGGTAACCACCACCTGGTCAGCGTCTGTGCAGCCTTGTGGACTGGTCACCAAAAGCGTGTAGGTGCCGCCTGCTTTTGCGATTAAGAGTTTGTCTGTACCCACGGTGTCTCCCTGAAGCAACCAATGGTAACTGCCGGTGGAGGTGCCCGGACCACCTAAATTAGCGCTTAACACATTGCAATTCAAAGTATTGTCCAGGCCAGCATCGGCATTGGGTGCCGGGAAAATGATGACCGATACCATGGATACATCCTCCCCACAAGGCGCCGAAGCATTGAGCAGATATTGAAAACTATAGGTGCCAGGGGCTTGTCCGTTGGACTGGAAAGTGCCGGCACTGGCGTTGAACGTACCGCCCTGAGAAGGGATCACCGAGGTCTCCGTCCATTGGCCTCCCGCGTCTGCGCCGGTGAGCCGGGTATTCAGTTGCACCAACTGGCCGGTACCGGCACAGATCTCCAGGGGATCAAGGGGTGTCCCGGCTTCTACAGGCTGATTCACTACAACCGAAGCGATATCTGCAAGTAAGGTGCTGCAATTCGGTGCGCTGCCGTCAATCACTTGAGTCAGGGTATAAGTAGTGCTGGTAAATGGCGCAACATTGAGCGTCACGGTTTGGCTGCCAGTGATCACCAGGCTGCTATTGTTGGTGCCATCGGTGTATTCCAGTGTGATGGGATAAGTGCCGGTTCCATTGAAGGATAACACGGCCTCTCCTCCGAGACAAAGGGTGGCGTCGCCACTGAGGTCGGCAGTCGGAAGCGGTTTCCACTGCACTGCTGCGCCGGGGGTGACCGACAAGCAAAGGTCATTCAAGTCGACATTGCCACCGGTATTGTTGCCTGCAATGGCCGAGATATAATAGGTGACACCAAACTGCAGGTTGCCGCCAAAAACAAAACTAGGTTGGCTGTTAAAGGCAAACACCGTATTGCCCACTGCCGCCCCGGATCCATTGTGCAGGATAAACTGTACGAGATCATTGGCGTCTGTGGTAGCATCGTTGTTCCAAATCGCCTGGGCAGGCTGATCCGCACAGAAGCTGGCCGCTGTGGTTTGCATCGTTCCGGCATCGGTGCTGCAGTCGCAGTTGTGCACTCCTGAGATGTTTGGACTTTCACAGCCATTGGCGTCCACCAGCACAAAAGAATAGATCGTATTGGTGGGCAAAGGCTCAGCACTGAAATTATTCCCTGCAAAGGTTCCGGTCAAACCACTCACTGTATAAGGCGCCTGGCCGTTGGTAGCGTTAAAGGCCACCACAAACTCAGTATTCGTGCCATTGCAGATCTCCTCCAGTGCGGTGACCACCGGCAGGGCGTTGAACGTAACCGTGACCTCATCCTGGGCGGCACATACGCCATTCAATTCGCTCCAGCGGAACACATAATCGCCATTCACGGAGACTGTCACGTCACTTTTCGGGTCTGTGGGATCATTGAAAGTGGCAGTGCCAGGTCCGGAAACGAGGGTCCAGCTGCCGTCAAAACTGCCATCAGCGCCATATAGCGCGATGGTTTGACCGCAGGTGTTGAGGTCAGGTCCGGCATTCGGCGTCGGATTTTGCAGCCATTGCACGGGTTGACCCGGCGCTACTGAAAAACAGGGATCCAAAGGATCCGGGAATCCATTGAGCGGGTTGCCTGCTACCAGAGAGATGTAATAGGTACTTCCATAGATCATCTGGGCCGCATTGAACGCGAAGATCCCGCTGGTATTCTGGTCATAAATATTGCCCAGCGCGGGTCCGGCACCATTGTGTAGCACATAAGCGCTGACATCGTTGCCATCCAGATTCAGGTCGCCATTGGCGGTGGCTGTCAGGGTTTGTCCCTGGCAAACGCTCAGGGTCTGGGCAGACATGGTTCCGGCATTGGTGGCGCAGTTGCAGCTGTACGCGCCCTGTATCTGTGGCATGATGCAGCCGTTCGCATCGGCGATATTGTAAGTGTAAGAAAGGCCGTTGGCGAAAGGATTGGAAATGAAAATATTTCCGGTAATGGCTGTTCCGTTGATGGTAAATGGTGCTGTGCCTCCGGCGATGCTGAGGGTAACGGTAAAGTTCTCATTGGCCACGTCACAGGTACGCACGAGATCACCGAGTGCTGGTGATTCATTGAACTGTAGACTGACCTGATCGGTCCCGACACAGCCGTTTTGGGCCAGGGTCCAGGTGAGCGTATACACCCCAAATCCGCTGGCGGTGGTGGGGGAGCCCGGACTTTGCAGGTTGCTGATGTTGAGGCTGCCGCCTGCCGGGGCATTGTTGATGGTCCATTCGCCCAGGCTGCCTGCCGGGAGGTTGCCATTGAGGTTTAACTGGGTTCCGCAGGTACTCAGATCCGGGCCGGCATTGGCCACCGGATTTTGATAAAAAACAATGGGTTGTCCGGGCGTAACCGAAAGACATGGATCGCTGGGATCGGGTAAACCGGCCAGATTGTTGCCCACTACGAACGACACATAATAAGTGGTGCTAAAGGTCATACCGGGCAGGAAATCAAAGACCCCCGAGGTGTTTTGGGCAATCTGAGTGCCCAGCGCAGTTCCAGGCAGGGTATGGAGCACATAGGCGATCGTGTCATTGGCATCCAGGGTTTGTCCGCCGAGATGCGTGGTGCTGATACTGCCGCCTTCGCAGCTGGAGAGCGGCGCCAGATCCATTTGACCGGCATCTGTAGAACAGTTGCAGATAAAGGAACCATTCAAGGGCGCAGAAGCACATCCGGCACTGTCTGTCACGAGGTAGGAATAAGTACCGCCTTCCGGGATCGGGTCAGAGATGAATCCGTTCCCCGAAGCAGTCCCGGTTGGTGTTCCGGTGGTCAGATAATTGGGGGTTCCGCCGCTGATCTGGAAAGAGATGGTGAAGTTTTCGTTGGCACCGTCACAAACCCGGACCAGGTTCACCATACTGGGCGATGCGTTGAAATCCAGCACCACCGTATCTGCATCTATGCATCCATTGTTGTCCAGCGCCCAGGAAAGGGTAAAAACCCCGTGACTGGAAGCAGTTGCGGAAGTATTGGGGTTTTGCAGGCTGGTAATGTTCAGACTATCGCCCACCGGACCGCTTAAAACGGACCAGGTCCCGATCCCAACACCCGTTCCGGCGCTGAGCAATTGGCTGAGGCCACAGGTATCCTGATCCAGTCCTGCGTTGGCCAGCGGGTTTTTGTAGAAAATAACGGGTTGTCCCTGCGCTACAGACAAACAAGGATCCAGGGGATCAGGCAAGCCATTGAGATTATTGCCAGCGACCAGCGAAATGTAATAGGTCTGGCCAAAAACCATACCTGGTTGATAATCAAAGGTTCCGCTGGCGTTTTGACCAAAGATGCCCGGGACCAGGGTCGTGCCCGGACCGCTGTGCAACACATAGGCCGTGATGTCATTTGCATCCAGCGATTGTCCGCCGAGATGCACCGCGCTTACGCTATCGTTTTCGCAGGCGCTTAAAGGCGTCAGGTTCATGGTGCCGGCGCTGGTGGCACAGGCACAATTGAAGGAACCTGTGATCAGGTTGGAAGCACAGGAATTGGTGTCTGAGATCAAAAACGAATAGGGTAGGCCACTCAGGATAGAGTCGGAGGTGAAAATTCCTCCGCTCAGGGTACCTCCCGGAATGGTGTAGGGCGCGGTACCACCCGAAACCGGGAAGGAAACCGTGTAATAGGTATTGGTGCTGTTGCACTGGATGCTGATGGCTCCGGCAGCCGGGAAAGACAGACTGACGTTGAAGCAGTTGTCGGCACTGGCTCCGCATGCATTCGAGGCGTTGACACAAACGATCCCGCTGGAAGTATTGGGGTCCCAATTAAGCAACAAAGAATCAGTGCCTTGTCCGCTGAGGAAGGTCCCGATCGTGGCGATCCAGGTATAATTGGTCGCGCCGGGTACGTTGACCAGGGTATACAGGGCATTGCCTCCCGGACAGGCATTTGAATTGCCGCTGATGAAAGGCGAAACGGGTGGCGAGGTGATCTGAACATTCAGACAAACATCCTGACTGATTCCACAAGCACCCGTTGCATTCACGCACAGGGTTCCGGCGGGGCTGTTGCCCCAGTCTACGATCACATTGGTGGTGCTTTGTCCGGAAGCCAGGTTTCCTCCGGTGACGGTCCAGGCATAACCCGTTGCATTGGCTACCAGGGGAATGCTGTAAGCTTCCTGGGCGCCTGCGCAAAGGGTGTCGTCGCCCTGAGGCATAAGCGGTGCAGGTGCGGGGGTGATGTTTACAGGGATACAGGTAGCCAAACTGGTACCACAGATATTAACCGAAGATACACAAACCGTCCCGGAAAGATTGCTGCCCCAGACCAGAGTAATGGAACTTCCGTTGGCGCTGCCGAGGATGCTCACACCTGCCGGGAGCGTCCAGGCATAAGAGGTAGCTGCAGGTACCAAAGTCGCTGTGTAAGTTGCGGTATCGCCCTGGCACAAGTTGGCCGGTCCACTGACCGCAGCAGGTGCGGCCGGCGGTGCGCTGTCGTCAGTCAGCGTGATCTCTATGGAATCGCAGCAAAAAGCGCCGCCTCCGTTTTTACAAACCCGGAGCTGATAATCGCCCGGTTCATTGACCAGCACATTGATATTGCTGTTTGAACCCACAATGTTGCCGCCATTGGAAGTGGTCCACAGATAAGTCACCCCGCCACCCGTGGTGGAGCCAGCTCCGGTGATCTGGATACTGGGCGTGTTACAGTTCAGGCTGCCGGTGGGGGTGGCGACTGCGGCCACATTGAGGACCTGCAAATTGAGGTTCACAAAGCTATCACAGCCAAACGGGGTCTGGTAGGCCTCCTGGTAAACGCCCGCCGAGCAATTGCCCTCAAATCCCGGGGTCGTGGCACATTCTCCCGCACAGATGAACTCGACCAGATTGATCGAGGCGGGTTGTCTGACGGTCAGATTCAAAGTGGCGACATAAGTACAGCCCTGAGCCGTGGTGATGTTTCTGATATAAGTTCCAGTTTGACAATAGTTTTGGTTGAAAAACAGAAAGCAATTCGGCGCACAGATCTCTTCAAAAAATTCTTCATCCGGTGGGTTCGCATTGATGGTCACTCCGACACAGTTGCCTGAAATATTGCCACAAAAGGGTGGGGTGCCTCCGTCCAGCTGGGAACTGAGCTGGGTGGTGGTCAGTACGCCGTCCGGCGCTGGGATATCTGCTTCCTGAATGGTCAGATACGACAAGCCGCAGACATTGTAATTACCCGCATCGTAGCCAGATAGATCGGGTCCGGGCTCATAGGCGAGAATCACCCCGCCGCCTCCACTTATTACATACGTATAAGAATATGCACTTGGATCCGGAGCAACAAAGGGCGCCACATAAGTAGGCGGCAGCGAAAGGTTGAGGTTTGGGCTGCCCTGACATGCCATGACATTCGGTTGGGTCAGGTCGCCGGCATCAGCGGCGCAACTGAAACAGAGAATGCCGGAAGGGTCGCAGAAAATGATCTCGTAATCATAAAAATTGCCCACATCGTTTGCCTGTCCATCCAGAACGGTAAGGGTCCAGGTGCCATCCACGGGTCCGGTATTAAAATTTTCAAGACAGCCATTGTTGGGATAATAACTCCCGGAATAGCTGTTGTTCATGCCCCAGTTCTGATTGTTACTCCATTGATCCGCAAAACCAGGGTCCGGATTCGCCTGGTCGTTGCAGGGCACAAAAGAGATATTCCAGGAATCACCGTCCGTTCCTCCGAAAAAGCCTTCCGGCCCGATCAAAGTAACTGACTGGCCAGACGGTGAGGTGAGGGTGATGGTCAGATCACCGATGTACTCATGGTCCAGGTTTAAGGTTACCCCGCACACACCCTGGCCATTTTGTCCCAGGGTCGGATTGTCTGCACCGCTCACATTGATCAGGAAATCTCCCAGAAAATTGTCCGGCATAAACTGCGGGCAATTGGTGCAACTACAGCCCTGGGCAGAGACCTGGGTTGGTAGGCTGCTAAGCAACCAAACGATCGTCAGTATGGAGAAAAAGGGATTAAGCGAATTAAGGAAAAGCAAATTTCGATTCTTCATCAGGAGGATATTTTGCAAAACTGCAATATTTGTAAATATGATTCTTCTGCACGACCATCAAGTCGGATAATTCCGACAATTATGTGGGGGAGGCCATAATTTAAAGTTTGGGAAAGGTAATAAAGTCCGGACAGCGTCCAGAACATTTGTACACAGCAATATTTAAAATTTGAATTCCGGACTTTTAGAGCCTGTTACCTGAAGAGCGTCACATCCCCGCTGAAAACCTTCAGGGTTCCATCTTTGAACAACACTGTTGCCTTCCATACGTAGACGCCAGCCGGAACCATTTTTCCACGAAAATCGCCACCCCAGCCTTGATTTTCATCATTTGCCTGAAAGTGTTGTCTGGAAAAAACCTGCTCGCCCCAGCGGTCGAAAATGTCCAGCGACTCGATCTCCTCCACCGAAGCCCCTGTGAAAAGCAAAAAGTTTCGGTTGGTCTGATCCGGGTTGTCCGGGTAAAAGATGTTTGGGGCGTAAATCTGATATGAGTCTTCCACCAGCACCTGCCAGGTATGCAGGGCCTCACAGCCATTTTCTGTAGAGATTTTGATCTGAAACAGGGTGCTTTGCAATAATTCGATGGAGCACTCCAGTTGATACTGATCAAGCTCCAGGTCATTGGCGGTCCAAAGGATCTGTGTGGGCATCCAACCGGTTGGCTGCACGATGGCTTGTAAATGCGCGATTGCACCCGGCATCAACAGTGAATCACCGCTGAGTTCCACAGTAACAGGGGCCGGTTGGGTCACTTCAATGTTTGTCGAGAACGTACAATCATTCGCATCCAGCAGGTAGATCTGGTAAAGACCAGCACTTAGATTGTTGAAGACAGGCTCACTGATAAAATGTTGATTGTCTATGGAATACCGGAAAGGTGGCGTCCCGCCAGAGGTACTCAGAAATTGTATGGCGCCGTTCATTTCGCCAAAACAGCGCACCGTATCCGCACGAACGATGCTCACTGGATTGGGTCCTTGCAGCAACTCTATTGATTCGGTAGCGGTACAGCCCCCTAAAGTTTGGGTGACCGTGACGGTGTAATTCCCTGCCGGGATCATGTTCAGGTCTGCCGTGGTCGCGTCATTCGACCATAAAAAAACAAGGGGGGAAGCCCCGCTGGCGGTCAACTGGATCGATCCGAATGCGCCCGGACAAGGCAGGTCGGTTTTTCCCAGACTCAGGACTATCGCAGGCGGATCCATCAGTGTTTCACTGAGCGTATCGGTGCATCCATGGACATCCGTGGCCCAAACGGTGTACGTTCCGGCAGGCAAATTGGACAGATCTTCGGTGGTTGCACTGGTCGACCAAAGGTATTCAACCGGTAGGGTTCCCGTTTCAATAGAAAGGTCAATGGCAGCACTAGACTCACCTGCACAAACGGGATTGCTCCACTGCGCTGAAATTTCCAGAGCGCTGAAATCTGTGACCGTCGCAGTGTCCATGGCCTGACAGCCATATTGATCGGTTATTTCAAGGATATAAGTACCTGAATTGCTTAGGTTCAAGACAGAATCGGTGCTTAAGTTGGACCATAAAAAGGCAAATGGTCCGGTGCCCGATACGGCAGCACTGATGCTGGCATCTGTATCGCAGTTGCCATTTACGGTCAGCATTTGAATATCAGGCATTGGGTGGACCTGAATCCGGATCGAGTCGGATACAAAACAATCGTCCACTGACGCTGTCAATTGAAGCGTGAAGGAATTTTTAGCTGTTACCTGGACCGCCGCACAATGGGAACAGTTCACAGCGGCTGTCGGCGCCCAGGTGTAATGCAGAAATCCTGTGGCGCTCAAGTCCAGGGACGCTCCTTCACAAAGGCTGACCTGATCTGGCAGATCAAGCGTGGTAATGGTGTTCAAAAGGATGTTTACGGTATCGGTTTGATGCAAACCACAGGCATCCATGGCATCCATCCAATACTTTCCGGCGGCAAATGCGGTGAAATTGGGCGCATCGGAGCCATCCTGCCAGCGAAATTTCTGGAAACCGGGATTGGCAGAAAGTTCCACCACTGAGCTTTTACAAAGATAAAGATCGGGCCCGAGATCCAGGACGGGGGCTTGATTTTGAAGGTGAAACGAGATCAGATTGTTCAGGTACTGGCACTCCACTAAGCTGGTGGAGGGAAAATTCATACTCAGGCTGAAGGGGCGGGGGAGTGTTCCATCATCATTGATCAGGGCAAAAATGCTGGCATTGTAGCTTGCCGGAATTTTGAGCATTATTTTGCTGCAATTCCCGGCTTCCAGGGGTGTATAGTTCAAGGTACTCGTAAACAAAAGGGGCGCGGCCGTGCTGGTAGGATCTCCCAGATAAAAAGCGACGGGCATTCCATTGGGTAAAACAGTGCTGCCCAGATTGCAAAGGCTGAGATACACCTCAAAACTATCCAGGCTACACCGGGTCGAATCGAGCTCCATGCGGGCATCCGGGTGGTTTGTCAGACAGAAAGTATCCAGTTCAAAACAATCGCAATCCATGTCAAAACAATCCACATACCCGTCCTTGTCGTCGTCCAACTGATTGTCACAAATCTCCGGACAATTCGAAATGGCGGTGCAGAGCACGGTTTTGGTCAATGTAACATTCGTAAACACCAAAGGCATATCGATCATGGAAAGATCCACGGGCTCGGGGACCTTTGACGATGGAGTCAGGCTGGTCGTTAACAGACTGAAGGTGTTTTCATTGGGAACCAGGGAAATGCAAGGAACCGAGTCCGCAGAGTCCTCAAAACTGAGCAGGTTGATGTCCTGGTTAAAGAAATCGCAATGCAGGCTTCGGATGCGCCCGTTTTGTAAGACTGGCGGCATCACAAAGACATCATTGACGGGGGTATCGCCCAGGTAACGCGTCCACAATACTTGTCCGCTGCTATCCAGTCGTTCCAGAAAATCACCCAAAGGCAGGCCGTTTCCATCTATTCTCGAGTCGACCATCAACCACCCTTTTTCATCCGGCAATTTCCGAAGATAACACCCGCTGTATTGATTTACACTCAGCAGATTGTATCGCCGGGCCCATTGGAGGGTTCCGTCGGCCTGGTATCGAAAAAGAAATTTGCGGATCACCGGTCCATTGTTGGTGACATAAAAAATGGAATATCCGCCGTCTTCATGCATATCCAGCATAAAATCTCTGACCCAGATTGGGTTAAAGGGAAGGGCGTGGGTGTGTATGCCCTTGGAGCTACCGTCCGGACCAAAGAATAAGACACTGATTTTCGGCGTAGCCGGAAAATCACGGACCAAAAATGCAAAATCCCCTGAAACAGTACTGACCTGAAGTGATCCTGCCACGCCTATTTTGGGGGTTTTACTGGTCCAAAGGACGTTTCCGTCAGCAGAGAGTTTTACAAGATAGTTACCCGCCAGAAACTCATCTTCCACCAGCAAGGCAAAAGTACCATCGGGGTTTACTGCTAAAAAATCCATGTGTTTGATGGCCCGTATGGTACTGCTTGCAAACTTTTTGATCCATACCAGATTTCCATTTCCATCCGTTTTTGCTACAAAAGGGGAGAAGTCCAGGTCCACCCCGATCAGCAAAAATTGGCCATCCGGAGTAGGCTCTATTTCAGTAAAGGAGCTGTTGATGGCCAGTTCCCGATTCCAGAGCAGGTTCCCCAGCGAATCCCATTTGGTCACCATGGGCTGCTGAAAGTGTTCTCCACATTGTACCAGCGAACCGTCTGGCATGGCCACCATGTCCCGGGGTTGAAATAGTTTTCGGATAGACGTGTAAGCCACATGCACAGGATCCGGGAGTATCCCGCAGGGGTTGGCGATCTTGATCAGTACCGAGGTTTCTTGCTGACAGTAGGGGCCGATCGCTCTGAGCGTAACGGTATAGTAACCGGAATGCTCAAACAAAAAGCTCAAATCGGTGGCATTGGATACCCACTGTCCATCGATGCTCCATTCGTAATTTAAGGGCCCGGTACCCGTGCTGGTGTTTGCAAAAGTAATGGTACTGTCTTCCAAAACCTCCAGCGCAGTGGGCATAAATCCGACCTGAACCGGGCAAAGTACGTCTACATACAGGAAAGCCTCCTCCGCACAATTTGGGTCGCTATTGGCTAGTGTCAACGCAATGATCTGCTGACCCACGTTGTTAAAAACGATGGAAGCATTCTGGGTTTGTGCAAATTCCACTCCATTGGCCGACCATGAAAAATTGCTTGCATTGCTTGAATTGTTGGTCAAAACAAGCGTTTCTCCGGCTAAAACCGGATTGGGTGCCGCAGAAAATGCTGTATTCATAGCCTGCGTACAGGGGATTTGACAACCTTTTGAATTCAACAGACTTTTGCGCGCCAACTCCAGGGCAGCCTGCATCCGGCTGGCCTGGTTCGCCGTGAACATATAATAACAAGAGAAGGGCGAATAGTCCATAAAGTCGCTGGTAAAATCGTTCACGTCAGCAATAAATGGACTTCCCGGCGCAACATCCGTGGAGCAGGAATTGACAGGACAGGCCGTGTGAATTGCATTGTCAGGTGGGGTATCGCAAATCCGATCGCCCTCCAGGGTACAATCATTGTTTTGGCAGCCGCCTTCAAACGTATGGTAAAGTCCTAAATAATGCCCCATTTCATGGATCACCAAGCCATCTTCCGCAGTGTTGATCCCGAAACCTTTGGCTTCGCAAACTATGCCATCCATAGGTAAGCCATGCGTGCTGGGAAAAAAAGCATACCCGGAGACTCCGGGGCCTGCGGACAAACTGACGATTTCTCTAACGAGCCAGATATTTACATAACTGAGTGGATCCCAGCGGATCAAATCCTTGATTTGGAGGTCCTGGGTTTCCATTTCCACCTGGGCCAGCGAGGTTTGCGTGCGGGTAATACCTGTAGTGGCATTTCCCTCCGGGTCCCGCTGCGCCAGACAAAACTGGATCTGTGTAGCAACGCTTGCACCGAGTTGAGCATAATATCCCTGGGCTGCAAAAGCCTCGTTCAGATGCGCTATGGCCGCGAGCACCTGCCCGTCTGGAATATTCTCTGAACCGCCATCATGCAGAATATGGACCACAACCGGCACCACATAGGGCGGCGCGACAGCACCTTTCTGAAAAGCATCGGTTTTGGAATGATTTAAAAGATACTGATGAACCTGTGTATCAAAGGCTCGAATGGCTTTTTCCTGTTCAGGCCTGCGTTGTTGGTCGAACCCACAGCTAAATGCAGGGCTTTGCTGCGCAAAGCCGGGTATAATGGACAGGGAAAAGCAAATAATGGACAGGAGGTTGCGGGTTGTATTCATTTGTCTGGAAAAGATTAAAGGCCTAAGCCGGAAGTGAAGACAAAAATAGGCGATTGCCGCGCGACCAGATGTCGCACTTCTTGCAAAGCGGGATATATTTGAAATTTTATGCCTGACGGAAAGTGGTCGTCCACTTTTATTTGCCATAATTTTACTTCACAAGATTTTAGCAAAACACGGTCTGCCAAAGGCACTACTTTTGTGCCCACGATGATGATTCGAATTGCCCTGCTGTTTTTTCCCTTCTGTTTTTTTGTGTCTTTCCCGACCGATGCGCAGACCACCCCACACCGTCCGGGGGAGTTTTTAGTGTCGCTGGCAGAAGGGCTGGATGCGACTGTGCTGACCCGCCGAAATGCTGACTTGGCTGCTCCGGTGAAGATTTCCGGGCTTATGAACATCTGGTTGTTCCAGTCAGAACGCTCTGAAAAAGAAACGTTATCCTGGTTTCAGCAACAACCTGAAGTGCGCATGGCACAGCTCAATCATATGCTTGAAAACCGAACGATCCCCAATGATCCGCTTTTCCCCAAACAATGGCATTTCCTGAATGATGGCGCCTCCGGGGGCGTTTTTGATGCGGATATGGACGCAGAACAGGCCTGGGAGATCAGCACAGGTGGGCTGAGTCCTGCCGGCGATACCATCGTTCTGGCGGTCATAGACGGCGGGGTGGAAGCAGGGCATGCAGACCTGCAAGCCAATCTTTGGACCAATTGGGGGGAGATACCCAACAATGGACTGGACGACGATGACAATGGGTATAGCGACGATTTTCGGGGTTGGAATGTTTTCTCGGAAAATGATGCCATTCAAGGGATCACAGGCGCCCATGGAACCCCTGTTTGTGGCATTCTCGGCGCTAATGGCAATAACAGCCTGGGGGTGAGCGGTGTAAACTGGACCACCCAGATCATGTTTGTATCTGCAGCAGGTACGGAGGCTTCCATCCTTTCAGCGTTCGATTATGTCTTTCGGTCACGGCAGCGATACAATACCTCCTGGGGAGAAAAAGGTGCTTTTATCGTGGCCGTAAATTGCTCCTGGGGGATCAACTATGGCAATCCTGCAGAGGCGCCACTCTGGTGTGAAGCCTTTGATCAATTGGGCCAGGCTGGTATTGTAAGTGTGGCTGCCACCGCAAATCTGCCCGTGAATGTGGATGAGGTCGGAGACCTGCCAACAGCCTGCCCCAGCAGTTTTCTGATCAGTGTCACCAGCCTCAATCGAAGCGATCTAAAGGCGGAAAATGCTGCCTGGGGGGCTCAAAATGTCGATATTGGGGCTTACGGACAAGATATTTTTACCACCAGCTCCGGGAATGGATATGAAGCTTTTTCAGGCACCTCGTTTGCAGCGCCTCAGGTGGCCGGTGTGGTAGGATTATTGTACGCCTCACCCTGTCCCAACCTGATCGCTTTAGCCAAAACGGACCCGGCAGCAGCAGCCTATTGGGTGAAAAGTTTGATCCTGGACCATGTTACCCCCAATCCCTCGCTCACAGGAATCACGCTGACCAATGGTCGCCTAAATTTGTATCGAACCTTACAGAACTATGAAAATCAGTGCAGCGATTGTCCGGCTCCTTTTGCACTTAAAACAGAGGCCCTGACCGATACTTCCGTTTCACTGCTTTGGGTCACGCCGCCTACTGCGCTGGCGGTCAATTTGCGCTGGCGAACCCTGGGCGTGGGTTCCTGGAAGGTAGAGGAGGCAGTTTCGGACTCCTTATTATTGGCCGGGCTGCCGGGTTGTACCGACTATGAATTCGAAATGCAGGCCTTATGTGACGGACTTTTGAGCGCATGGTCTGCTCCGCTTATTTTCAAAACCAAAGGTTGTTGCACCGCTCCCACAGCAGTTTGGGTGGAAGCCAGTAATGCCGTCAACGCAAAGATCGCCTGGGAATCTGTCGCAAACAATGAAGGATATCGTTTGCGGTTTCGAAAGCATGGCAGCGTATTATGGACCTATAAAGTGATGGATACCAATTTTTGGGTGTTTCAAAACTTACTAGCCTGTACCGAATATGATGTACAGATACAGACCCATTGTACAGGGACGTTCACAGGTTTCTCCAGCACCTTCACTTTCCGGACCAAAGGCTGTGGCGCCTGCAATGAAGCGGCATATTGTGAAGTAAAAGCTGCTTTTGCTACAGAAGAATGGATCGCTTCGGTGCAAGTGGGTTCCTGGAGCCTCAGCTCAGGTGCAGGAGGCGCCGGCTACCAGAGTTTCAATGCCATTCAGAATGACGCGCCTAAGCTGGTTGCCGGAACGGTAATTCCAGCGGTGATTACGCCAGGTTTTTCCGGCGCTGTAAGCAAGGAATACTACCGTATTTTTATAGATTTTAACCAGGATGGGGATTTTGAGGATGCGGGAGAACTGGCTTTCGACCCTGGTTATGCCCTGGAAGGTATTGCAGATGGAGAGATGTTGCTGCCTGATTATATGCTGCCAGGACTCACCCGGATGCGGGTGATGATGAAATATACCAGCCCCAATGACAATCCGCCTGCCGCCTGTGTCAGTTTCGACTATGGACAGGTGGAGGATTACTGCGTTGAACTCAGTCTGGATTCAGTAAGTACATCCATTCCTGAAACAGTTAAAATCTTGAAGATGCGTGTCTATCCGCAACCAGCCGGGAATTGGGTAATATTGGAATTTCCGGAAACAAATGCCGTGTCGGATTGCGCATTAACCGTAATGGATCTTACCGGCAGGAAAATTATGGAGCAAACCACTCCGGAACTTCAACATGGAAAATTGGTATTAAATACACGTCTTTGGCCTTCGGGCATCTATGCGTTTCAGGTTAGATATGGGAATCGGCGGTTTTCTGGGAAGTTGTTTAAAGGTTGAAAGTGGTAAGTTAAAAGTTAAAAGTGGCAAGTTTTGCTTAATTTTCGGATAGAAATACGGGAGCACGAACCAGTGTTTTCTCCCGTTTTTTTGGAAAAGTAGAATTTAATTGCCTGGTTTAAACTGGTGCAGGTACTTTTAGCGGCTGAAACAGGCTTTTTCAAACGCCCAATGCGCTTATGATGTATATGATCCCTGGAATAGCGGTGGCGCTGATACTGGTTTTATCCCGGATGGTTGTTTCCCTGTTGTCGCAAAAAATTGCTCAGCCAGATGGTGGATGCCGCTTTTGGGGTGGATTTCAAAACAGCGCTGGGGGTAGTCTATTGGCATCGTACACCAAAAGTTATCATCAATTTAAAAGGGACTATGGATGGTATCGCGCTGGCGCATGTCTTATTGTTCGCGCATCAAATCCCCGTGATATTTCTGACGGCCAACTCGGATTTCACTATATGTGAAAGTATGGGTTGGAGTAGTATGCTTGCAACCGATACCCATGAACAAGAACCTATACAAACACCGGTCTCGTTCCGGCATCTGGATATTGTTCGCCCTGATCACCTTGTTGCTCAATGTCTGGGCCCCTGATCATCCTGAATTCACGGAACAATGGTACAGTCGGGGACTTTTTCAGGGAATTCGCCGGGTCTTTGACCATTCCCTGGGACAATTGCCCTTTCCAGCCTTTTACCTCTTTTGGCTGGGGGTAGTATTGTTTTGGATCTGGCATACCGTGCTCGTTTGAAATGGAATCATTTTTGGCAAAGCATGGGCTACTGGCTCGTCAAAGTGCTTGGATTTGGCGGTTTATTGGTCGGATTATTTTTTTGGCTCTGGGCCTTCAACTACGCGCGAATTCCGTTGCAAACTCAGATGCATCTGGATGTACAACCCTTGGATTCTACAGCGCTGTGGAACGAACTCCGATCAGAAACAGAGATTTTAGATTCCTTGCGCAACATGCTGGCAGGAAATGATACTAATGCGATCAACGATGAACGCCAGTCCCAACTACCTTCAGGCTTTATCCAATGTAAAGCCAAAAGTGCTGCCTTGTCCGGGGCTACTGCGCACATTGATGGTCTGTTTGTGCGCTTCTACAATATGTTTTACAATGGAAAGCCCCAGTCCGGTACCCCCAGCATCGCGGGAGCGGTGCTTGTCTACGCGGTAGAATCGGTCAAATACATGGCTGAGATGCTCCGGGAGGATGCCAATGCCATTGTCGCTGACTTCTACCAAAACATAAGTTTCGAGGTCATAGAAACTGATTTTGGTGACGCCCCCTTCAGTTCCGTATTTGATCGAATTATGGACCAGGTTCATCAGCACCTGTCGGATGCTTTCTTTATCGGCTCGGATTCTGAAATTTTGGCCAGCGCCCTCTTTATAGGTGAGTCGGATATTTCGGTCTTTGGCGCGCATTTCAAGATCGCCATAAACCTCATCCGTCAGGTCATGCAGATCAAATTCCTGAAGGTCCAGTACCATTTGACCCGCTTCCAGTTTGTTGATGGTCTCCAGATCTTCCACGATGGTCTGCAGTCGTTCGATGTTTTTAGCCGCCCGTTGCAGATACTGCAGGTTTACATTCGAATCATAAAGCGCTCCGTCGAGGAGCGTATGAATAAACCCCTGTATGTTGAAAATAGGAGTTTTAAGCTCATGGGAAACATCGCCGATAAATCTACGGCGGTAAGTGGCAAGCCGCTCCAGTTCTTCCAATTCATACTCCTGCTTATCGGCCCATTCTCCGACCTCTTTTTCCACATCATCCAGCACATTTTTGTTCATGTCCAGATTACCTGCCTTGAAATCTGCCGGTAATTTTTGCCGGTGTATGATTTTGTAGATCAGCTTGATACGCCGAAAAATGAAATAACGAACCAGATAATAATTGGTCAGAAAGGCCACGCCAAATGCCAGAATAAAAAGCCCTAAAACTTCGGGCCAGGTCACAGCAAGCAGGCCAGTAGCCTTCATCAACAGGAGTAAAACAGCAATGGCGGCTGCAGAGATTCCTGCAATGAAAAAGGAAAGTTGTTGTGGCGTCTGGTTCTTGAACATTTTCTGATTCAACCAATTGTTTTTTAAAAATCGAACTTGTAACCGATGCCTTTCATCGTTTTAATATAATTCTCCCCAATATGCTCCCGAAGCTTGCGAATGTGCACATCAATGGTCCGGTTACCTACAATAACATCTGCTCCCCAGATCTTGTCAAAGATCTCCTCCCGGGTAAAAACACGTCCCGGTTTAGAAGCCAGCAACCAAAGAATCTCAAACTCTTTTCTAGGCAACTCGATGGTTTTATCGCCTTTAAACACCAGTACTTTGTCTTTGTTGATCACTAGATCGTGTAAGCTCATGATTCGGACTTCTTCTTCGGTAGCCCGACCACTTCTCCGAAGCAGAGCATTGATTCGGCTGACCAAAACCCTCGGTTTGATCGGTTTGGTAATATAATCGTCCCCTCCAACGTCCAATGCGGCGATCTGGGAAAAATCCTCATCACGGGCAGTCAGGAAGGCGATCGGGGTATCATCAAATTCTTTTCGGGACCGAAGCGCACGACAAGTCTCCACGCCATCCATTTCGGGCATCATGATGTCAAGCAGGATCAAATGGGGTTTCTCAAGATCGGCCACCTGAATGGCTTGTACGCCATCAGCGGCTGTAACTACCTGATAACCCTCCTTACGAAGGTTGTATTGCAGGAATTCGAGGATGTCTGGCTCGTCATCTACAATTAGGATCTTCTTTGCATTCATTACTTCCTTCATTCCGTGTTGTATTTCCTGCAAAGGTAGACCCGGTTCAAAGCTCAGCGTTTGCATGATGCGGTTAAGTCTGTGTAAAGTTTCATTGAAAAAAGGTTTAATTTGGCTGAATTGTTGAAAAAATTAAAGATATGAAAGTACCAATCATTGGTGCTCCAGGACAAATGCGCGAAAAGCATTGTAGTATGCCTCTTGTTCCTCCATACGGTGAGCGCTTTTTTCGAACAGAAGTTTTTTCTTGTCCGTAGAACCAATATGTTTGTAGAAGTCGTCACCAAGGCCCTTGGGGCAAACAAAATCAAATTTGCCAAAACAGATTAAAACAGGTACGGTTACCTGGCTGAGCGCGTCCGAGAACTTGATCGGATTGAGCGATTTATTGAAGGTTCGTTTGGCAGCATTAGAACGCCCCAGCCAGAAGTTGGTAAGTGGAATTTGCTCAGATATTAAATTGTTTAATATTACGTCATTTTCATAAGGTTCAATCCCTTCAATGAGGTCTTGTGCTTTCCAGGCTAGATCCGTCAACTCATAGGCCTGGTCAAATGTAAATGGGCCAGGAGGGTTCGCCTCGCAATAAGAAACAATTGGCTTCCAGGCTTCAGCGTTTTTCCCATCGGCAATATGTCGGGTTCCTTCATCCAGCAACATTTGATAGGTAAGACTGTCATTCAGCCCGGTATTGTGCGTGGCATCGACAAAGATCCAGCCTTTTACCATAGATTGGTTGTCGGGAGCGGTCATAAACTGCGATGCAACCATGCCGCCAAAACTTTTGGACAATAAGAATATGCCAATTTCTTCCCCGTATCTATATTTTAAAACTGAAATGAGTTCATGCAGGTCGTCGGCATACACCGGTAATGTAAAGAAATCAGCATCTACGTTTCCTTGCGAGGCGCCGGCATTCCGTTGATCATAATAAACAACAGCGCAGTCTTTTTGTAATATCTCCTCTATTTTGGGGGTTTGGTACAAATATCCACTGGCACCAGGTCCACCATGTACCAGGATCACAAATTGTTTGCTGGCAGTATTGCCTCGTACCAGCACGCGCATGGAGACCTCATTGTGCCGAATATAAAATGTGTCATCTGCACGCAAGCCAATCGTTATGTGTTCTTTCTGGCAAGATGTCAGAAGGAATGCCACCAAAAGGAATAATATCAATTTTTTCATGATTTATGACCTTTTAATTTTGATATATTTTTGATGCTGGCCTCCAAAAAATGAATGGGTTGCCATACCAGCCCCAATTCAATGGTAGGACGAACGTAGAACAGGTTGTTGCTGGGAATCATAAACAGTACACTTCCCCGGGTATAAAAAGAGGTCTTTGGATTGAATTTGTATCCGAGGCCCCCACCCATTGCCAGCATGGCATAATGATAGCCAGACCATTTTTTAAGTAAAATATTTCCATACTTGTCTATTTGATAAGTTTCACCGCCCAAAAAAGTGCGGCTGTATCCTAATGCCGGCGAAAGTTCTGTAAAAAAATGGTGTCTTCGAAGTCTCCGGGCACGCCAGCCAAAAAGCAGATAAAGGTTATCGTGGAAAGTAGGGTGGTGGTAGTAGCCAATTTCAGCGCTCAGAAATCGGTATCTCGTAAAATGAAGCGCCGAACGTTTCCTGCGATATCGGGTTACTTCGATCCGGTTGATCGGGTATTCTATACCTCCGCGCAAACCAGGATATAAAATGCTGGCATTGTAAGCGAATGAAACATTGGAGGAAACCTTAAAGGATTCTTTGGGCGTGATTTGTGCGAACACACCACTGCATAATAATAAAATAAGGCTTTTGACGACGAGTATATTTTTCATTAATCAAAACGGCAGTATTCAGTCACTAAGTTACTACAAAACTTACTTCTGCGCACAAAGTATCCAATTTCCTTTGGTATCGATTGCCCAGGCCTCTGGAAAAACGTTCTTAAACCGACGTTCAAAAAAGCGTTCAGTGACCTGTCTGACACTCACATCCTCTCCATGCAGCCGATTGAAAAGCAACAATCCACCCGGGCGCAACAACGAGGCACAGGTTTCCAAAAATTCTTCAGTGCAAAATTGTGGAGGGGTGATCTCATCTTCAAAGATATCTATGATGAGCAAGTCGAATTGTTCTTCCGTCACTTCTACAAAAACCTCAGCATCCGCCGTAATGATCTCTATTGGGCTTTCCAATCTGGATAAGGTATATTTGACTGCAAGATGCGCCACGGTCTCATCCCATTCCACTGCGGTATAATGATAGTTTCGATCAAAAACCTTTTCCAACATATATGGAATCGAACCCAGACCCAGACCCAGCAGCAAAACGTCCTCGATCTTCCGCTCATCAATTTTCAACTGATCAAAGGCCACCAGAAAATTCTTGTACAAATCATCCCATGAATAAATAGCATCCCCACTCAGCAATTGTATACGCCCCCGGGAGAGTATTACACTCAATTCAGGGTTTTGCTCCGAAGTAGCTTCCTCCAGCGTAACAGGAGTCAGGTGAGAGAGCCATTTTTTCCAGACAGGTATATGCACTTGATGTATGATGTATGAACTATGATGTATGAACTATGATGTATGAACTATGATGTATGAACTATGATGTATGA
>JBILHS010000063.1:0-31654 GCA_044350425.1 Saprospiraceae bacterium
TATGATGTATGAACTATGATGTATGAACTATGATGTATGAACTATGATGTATGAACTATGATGTATGATGTACGAACTATGAGGTATGCATCCTTCTTGCTTCCGATTGCATTATTTATACATCAGTTCATCGCGTCAACTTCCATGACTAATTCTAATAGAAGCCGGAGGTCTTCGTAAAACTCCTGAACTACCTCAAAACTGGTGTTACTGGCAAAAAGCGAGGGCTCTAAAAGGTTTCGATCCTGACGCAATGCAAGATAGATCTTATCGCCGATAATGGAAAAGTAGATCTCTTTCTCCCGGTTCACTTCCTGAAAACTTTGTCTGAAACGAAGGATCGCTCTTTGAAAATCGGGTGAGATCACATCTTTAACACGAACATCCGGGGTGGCGTAAGTATCAAAAAATACTTCAAATTCGGGCAGGATGCCTTCTCGAACCCGCCGGCCACCTTCCAGATGAAAGGCTCGTTCGCTGCGACTCAGGTACTTCCGATAAGTGTCAGGCAGTACCAGTACGCCACCGTGCATGTCCCAACGCTGAAAATCGGCGATCATAAAAATACCGGTAAATACAGGATCCAGCCGGTTGCGTACTTCGGAAAATTCTTTCACCCTTAATTCACAAGCCTCAAAGGGGGTTTCCCGCACCTGACCACGGATCAGGTCCTCACCGAAATAATCATCTGTTGTCGTAAATATTCTGCTTTCCCGGAATTTCGCAGGTGGTATGAACCCCTTGGGCTCGTAACCCTCAAATTTGAAATTGACATCGTTATCAATATAGTCCAGCAGCAGCATGACTACCCTGGGCTTAAATTCTTTGTAAAAAACCTGGACTTTAAATGCCAGATAAGACATCCAGAGTCCTACCAGGATCAAAAGCGCAAGGGTAATGGCAAAAATGGAAAGGTAGATCTGCAGGAACACCACCCCCATCAGCATCAATCCGGAAAGTAGCAGCAGTCGCATCAGTCGACGTCGACGCTGTTCCATATTGAGCAACTCAGGATGAATGCTCTGATTGTAAAAAAGTCTGAAGTTGTAGTAAGCTGATTGCACGCTCAAATGTAGGGGCTTTCTGGATGTTGAAAACTTCCCACCATCCATTTCTTTCCCAAGCCCTATTTTCGCACACTTTTTTACGGTAAACTCATTGCGATTCAAGGGCTCAACTAGGCCTGGTTGAGACATGGCCCGAAAACCTGTTATTCAAGTCGTACACCGTCAATCCGTGCATCGTCCAAAAAATGCGGCTAAAATCATTAGAAATCAAAGGATTCAAATCCTTCGCCAACGAAACAGTGGTACACTTCAACGCCGATGTAACAGGCGTGGTGGGTCCCAACGGTTCCGGAAAGAGCAACGTCGTGGATGCGATCCGATGGGTTCTGGGCGAACAGAAAAGTAGTCAGCTGCGCCTGGACAAGATGTCTTCTGTCATCTTTAATGGGACTAAAAAGCGTAAGGAGGGCCAAATGGCTCAGGTTACGCTCACTTTTGACAATACTAAAAATGTGTTGCCGACAGATTATACCAGCGTCGCGATCAGCCGGATCCTGTACCGGAGCGGAGAGAGTGAATACAGACTCAATGGGGTTGCTTGCCGGCTCAAGGATATTACCTCGCTTTTTCTGGATACCGGCATTGGTCCGGATAGTTATGCAATCATCGCACTCAATATGGTGGAAGACATGCTTTCTGACCGGGAACAAGCCCGTAGGAAGATGTTTGAGCAGGCCGCCGGTGTGAGTAAATATAAAGCGCGCAAACACGAGACCCAACAAAAACTGGAAGCCACCGCCGCAGATCTGGATAGGGTAGAGGACCTGCTGTTTGAGATCACGGATCAACTTAAAAAGCTTGAAAAACAGGCAGATCGAGCGCAGAAATATTATGAACTAAAGGCAGAATACAAAACGATCAGTGTCGAGTTGGCAGTCAATAACCTCGGTCGACACAAAAAATCCTACAAAGAATTAGAAGGGCAAATCCAGCGTGAGGAGGACAACTACCGGACCACGGAGGCCATGACCCGTCTGCTGGAGGCGGATACCGAGGCCAAGCGGAAGAGCCACATGGATAAAGAAACCAGCCTGAGTGAACAGCAGCAGCATGTAAACCAACTGACCGGACGCATCAGAGGGAAGGAAAATGAAAAGGCCATGTTGGAGCAGAAGCGCTCTTTTATACACAATGATCTGCAACGCATCCAGGATCAAATAACAAATAGCAGCAACACCCTTCGCTCCCTGGATGGAGAAATTGAAGGTTACCAGACAGATCTGAACTACGAACGAAATCTGGAGGGCGAGTTCGAAACTGCCCTTTCTGACGCGCAAAAAGCGCTCGAAAAGGTGCGTTCAGATCACAACCTGATGAAGGGCAGCCTGGATGAATTTGTAAAAGAGCAACAGGGTTTAGAGCGTGAGATCGTAGAATTAGAAAAAACAAAAGCGATTCAATCCAATCAGATCGAAAACCTGCGCCGGGATGTGGAGCGCACGCTGAGTGATATTGCCTCTCGCCGGGCAGAGATGAAAATTCTGGAAAAAAACCTGGGTGAACAATCAAAAAACGAGCTTGCCCAAACTCAAAAGATCAGTACACTGGATGCCGCTGAGCGCAAACGCAAAGAGGATCTAACCGCTGGAGAACAACAGCAGGATATTTTGTCCAAAAAACTGGCTGACCACAATCGGTCGCTGGATGCTCGCCGGAATGAACATAAATTGACCAAAAGTATGGTCGAATCGCTGGAAGGGTTTCCGGAAAGTATCAAGTTTTTGAGCCAGGATAAAGAATGGGCCAAACGTTGTCCGCTCTTGTCAGACATGCTCTATGTTCGGGAGGAGTATCGGATTGTGATCGAAAACTACCTGGAAAACTACCTCAACTATTACGTCGTACCCAATGCCGAAGAAGCCATGAAGGCCATCGGATTGCTGGGTCAAAGTCAGAAAGGGCGAGCCAATTTTTTCATGCTGGATGCTTTTCGGGACTATCAAGCGCCCCTGGCGCTATTGTCAGGAGGGATCCGTGCCGTTGAGGTGGTAGAAGTGGAGGCGCAGTATCGACCTTTGATGGAGTTTTTGCTGGAAAATGTGGTGATCTCTGAAGAAACACTTCCCATTGCATCCGCAAATGGAGAAATGACGGTCCTTTCAAAATCCGGAACCTTCGTCAAAAGGAAATTCTCCATGTCGGGCGGTTCTGTCGGGCTTTTTGAAGGTAAAAAAATTGGCCGAAAAAAGAATCTGGAGATCCTGGAAGTAGAGATTAAGAAGCTGGAAGGCACAGAAAATCAGTTAAATACGCAACTTAGTACCCTCCGGATACACATTTCTGCGCTCCGCAATGCGGATCAGTCATCAACCCTGCAGCGGGAACGGGAAGTACGCAACCGACTGAGTCAGGAAAAAGCCGGGATGCAGGCAAAGCTGGATAATATTGCTGCATTTGTAGCCAATTTTGATGCGCAGGCTGGAGATGCGAACCAGCGTATCAAAAACCTGAGCGATAGTAATGCGCTGATTGAAACCGTACTCAGCAGCAAAAACGCTGCCGCCACGGCATTGCGTGAACGTCTTACCAGTGCCGATGGCTCCTTTCGGGATGTCGCCGAACAACTCAGCCATTCCAGTGCAGCTTACAACCAGAAAAACATAGAATTCATACGCCAGCAAAATAAGGTGAATACCCTGCGCCAGGAACTCACTTTCCGTGAGAATCGGCGCAATGATCTTCGACAAACGCTGGCTGCTGCACAAACCAATCTTGCTCGAAATACAGATGAGTTCGGTTTATTAGAAGCTGATATTCAACGAATTACGAAATATTTAACTGCGGCGTATGCAGAAAAAAAGGAAAAAGAAGCAGCACTCAGCGGGGTAGAGCAATCGTACTTCAAAGCTAGAAACGAGATCCATGAGCTCGAGAACAAGCAACGTGACAATTTCCGGAAACAGCAGGATCTTCAGGTGCTGGTGAATCGTTTGAAGGAGAAATTCAATGATGTGAAGTTTGAAATTACCGCCATTGGAGAGCGACTTCGTGCTGAATTTGGTATCGGGGTAAATGACATCATCAACCAGGAACCCAATCCTGAATATCAACGGGACACACTCGAACGTGATGTAAACAACCTGAAACGTCGCCTCGACAATTATGGAGAAATCAACCCCATGGCCATTGAGGCTTATAATGAGATTAAAGCCAGGCATGATACGATCGCTGGACAACGGAACGACATTCTCGCTGCCAAGGAGAATCTGGTACAAACCATGAAAGAGATTGAAGAGACCGCAACCGCGCGGTTTTTGGAATCTTTTGCCCAGGTTCGGGAGAATTTTATCAACGTTTTCCGCACCTTGTTTACCGAAGATGACTCCGCCGATCTGCTCCTGAGTAATCCGGAGCATCCGCTGGATTCAGATATTCTCATTATTGCAAAACCGAAAGGCAAGCGTCCGCAGACCATCGCGCAACTTTCAGGGGGGGAAAAAACGCTCACCGCCATTGCTTTGCTTTTCGCCTTGTATTTGCTCAAACCCGCTCCGTTTTGTATCTTCGATGAGGTAGATGCTCCATTGGACGATGCGAACATTGAAAAGTTCAACCGCATCATCCGTCAGTTCTCTAAGGATTCGCAGTTCATCGTGGTCACCCACAATAAAGCAACCATGGCTGCGGTAGATACCATTTACGGGGTTTATATGCCAGAACAAGGTGTTTCTGCGGTAACGCAGGTTGATTTCAGGAAATTAGGTCATGATGCGATGGTTTTTGAAGCAGGCTAAATGATTTATAATTATTTGGTTAAGTTTCCATTTTATCCAATTTAATTTCTGTAAAAATAGTTTCATGTCTGATCCAATGCAGCGTTTCAAAAAAGATGCGCCTTTCGAAAAAAAATGCCGAAACCATGCGCATTTGGTACCAAGAGGGCTATAGTAAAAACAAAAATTAGGCTTTAATAGAAAAAGTATTCAGCCCTTGATCTGATGGGGATTCTCATGCAGTTGAAATTGGAATAAATATTTATATACATTTGTCCTTATCGGGAAGCGTTTATCCCGATGGCGGCGTCTCTTACAGGAGACCATTTTTTTTTAATCTTTTAATCTTTTAATCTTCCTAGGTCGTGAATCTTAAACAGCCACTGCGTCAATGGTGCTTCGTGCCCATTTTGCTGCTCTCCTCTTTTCGTTTAGTTGCCCAGTGCAACGCACCCGCCTCACTCTGGTTGGTGCCTCCTCAAACCTCCACTTCCCTGGTGCTCAAATGGGCAAGTATTCCCGGAAGTAATCAATATCAGCTTAGATATTGGGAAGCCGCTTCTCCTGGGGATAAAACCATTGTAGATAACTGCGGACCAGCCCCCTTTATCTTAAGAGGCTTAAAAAAAAGCACTGCCTACACCCTGCAAGTACGTTCCAAGTGTGGAAGCGCAAGCTCCGCTTGGGGGAGCAGCATCAACGCCAGTACCATATTTAGTTCAGGCTCCTGCGCCAATTTGCCTACTGGAGTGACACTTTCAACCAGTAGTTCTAATATTACCATTGGCTGGACCTCCACCGGAAGCCATACCATCCGATATCGAATAGGGGACAGTGGCGATTGGCTTATTCCTTCTGGTGCCTTGTCCGTTATGGCTTCTCCATTCTCAATTACGGGTTTATCTCCCGGAGTTTATGGGATTGAGATCAAACGCAACTGTAGTGCCACCGCAGGAGCCTATCAAAAATTCACTACCACCATTTCTAGTCCATGTACAACCCCGGGCATCCCGGCGGTGACACCGGGCACCACTGACGCTACAATCACTTTGCCTGTTCAGGCCGGGGTTTCAGGGTATCAGGTTGAATATAGAAAAGGCACTACTGGTGTCTGGTTGAGTGCTGGAAATAACCTGCCAGCTGGAGGATTTGTATTGACCTCATTGCTCCCCGCCACGCTCTATCAAGTTCAAATTCAGGCAAAATGTACCGGAGGAAACAGCAGTTTTTCTCTTCCGGCCAGTTTTACAACCGGACAGGCGTCGGGTCCATGTCTTGCAAATAAAAATGCAGGAAAGAATATGGACGCAACCGGGATCCAGCAGATCAATCAAAAACTCAACACCCCTAGCCCTTTTTCATTTGGCGATATGATCGGGGTTAATGACGGGGGACTCATTTTCCGATCATTTCAGAATGTATCTTTTAACCAGATCACTGGTTTGACCACTCAATTCAGAAATTTTCATACGATGGATGAAGATTTTAACCTCTCCCTCCAGAGTTATGATCAGAATATTAAACCGAAAAATACCATACCTGAAGGGACACCCGCATTTATGGCTTACAACAAGGGCTTGTACACCCTATACCGACAAGTGCATGGCTTTACCAATATTACTGGAGCTGCTGAGCTTCTACAATACGGTCCTCAAACCTGGAAAGAAAAGATCTATAAAGAAAGCGATTGGTCTTTATCCGGACCTGCCGGCATCCAGCTTTCTTTTGGAAATTATACCAAAAAATTCATTGATGAATTGGCACCAGCCAATGGCACCGGAACACAAATCCTGGTTTCCAACTATCAGGTAGGGAATGAACTGTGGGACTATCCGGTAAAGGCAGATTACCACAGTATGTTGTTGGGCGCTTACAATGCTTTTATAAGCAAATACGGCCCAAAATCCAACGGCGGCTGGAAAATGAAGCTGGTCGCCGGGGCGTTCCAAGCTTATCGGGACAATACCTGTACCTCCAGCCTGCGTGATTTTTCCAATTGTGGTGGTAACCTGGAACGGTTTGACTTCATTGGTGATTACCTTGAACTGACTGATTGCTCCCTCTTAAAGGATCTGGATGCCATTGATTGCCATCCTTATAGCTTTAAGCCGGGTTCCACCCAATGGACTTACCCGGAGGATCCTGTTTCGGAGGCCTTACAGATTCGAAATTTGGCCGCCTGGCTGGATGCCAATCAGAATTCCACCAATGGAGTACTCTCCAACACCCGCTTGTGGAGTACAGAATTTGGATTTGACAGTAATCCCACCACAGGGGTAGGGGAGAAGACCCAATCGGCCTATCTGCTGAGAGGCTTGATGCTACACAGTCGGTATCACTTTGAAAAAGTGTTCTTTTACAACGCTTATGATGGTGCAAGAGCAGGGACGTCCGGTTATGAGGGATTATACAATAGTTCGGGATTCTGGAAACAAGGCTTAAATGGCAGCTGGCCTTCGCCGCTTGAGGTGCATGGCGCAAGTCCCAAACCCTCCTGGTTTGGAATGCTGGACTTCAAAACACGGTTTAAAGATCATGTGTTTTACAAGGCAATATCTGAAGACAACGAGGCTTATGTGATCATGATCGCGAAGCCCGACGGAAGTGAACCATATCTGGTATTTTGGTCGCCTAAACAGACCAATGATGGCAATGTGAACCAGGACCTTACCATCAACAAAACGATCCAGTGGTCTGGAGTTTTATCAGGATCCTATAAAGTTGAATCCACACAGGCGCAGGCCTTTGCAGAAAGCAGTTTGCCCGGACAAACTTTTGTGGCTACCGCTGGTTCTGATTGTGGGACTACTACACTTACAAACATCCGTAGGAGCCCGGCTTTCATCCGCTTGGTGGGTTGTGATGGCTGCCCCAATATTACCAATCCAGGAACGATTGCAGCTCCAGGTGTTGTCAGTGGCAACGATCCTTTTGATCCGGTTGTAATCAGTAGTACCTCGGATGCAACTGGTGGAACGGGTGGAATAGTGGAATACCAATGGCAAAAATCCACCACCAATAACAATTTTCAAAACATACCGGGTGCTACGATGCCCAGCTATGACCCGCCGAGCCTTTCACAGACCACGTACTTTAGACGGGGGGCCAAGCGAAACGTTTGTCACGAATCCGTATACACCTCGGCAGTGGTTTTAACGGTCTTAACCAGTAACAATGGCTGTCCTTCCGTAGCTTCTTTTTTGCGTCATCCACATATTTCGTCAGGATGCAACGGCTCGGGGGACAATTATTATGAACTGACGCTGAACCAGATCACAGCCAACGATCAGCTTACCCTGAGCGGATTGCCTGGAAATGGGATCAATATTCCAATGTCTACGCTTAATGGGGTGCCGTTTACAAACGCCACTTTTCAGTCCAATCTCAATTTTGTAACCAGCAACAGCATGCATTGGCAGGTCAAGGCCGGCAATGGAAGTAGCCAAACCCTCCGTTTATTTTATTGCTGGGTAAATACTTATCCAAATCCTGTCAGCACCACCACGGTGGTCTCTCTTTGTTCAGGGGTTACGACGGCTTGCGCGCAAGGCTCTGGTTTAAGCGACCCAGGTAGCGGAGATAGAAATAACGGATTTGAGGCTGCTGCTGAACCCATTAGGATCACAGTTGCTCCAAATCCAGGGACAGATTACCTGTTACTTACTTATGAAGGCAGGCCTGCCACCCAGGCCATCTTGCGAATCATGACCTCCACAGGTCAGGTGCTCAAAACCCTGATAAGAAGCGGGTTAGAAGATCAGCAGGCATGGGAAGTGGATACCCAGGATCTCCCTTTCGGGATGTATTTTTTATGTTTACAAACCGGAGGTGAAGTAAAATGGTTGGCTTGGCAACATCAGTAGACGAATCATAAAAATTGTCTTCTACC
The DNA here is from genome assembly GCA_044350425.1 of Saprospiraceae bacterium. Taxonomy (GTDB): domain Bacteria; phylum Bacteroidota; class Bacteroidia; order Chitinophagales; family Saprospiraceae; genus M3007. The sequence goes on from JBILHS010000063.1 coordinate 8,670, forward strand.
TTTCAAAAGAAGTGTTTGATCCAACGGGGCCGAACACTTCTTTTACTTTGAGCCCGATAATTTTATTTTTGCTTTTAATCCCGTACCTGCTGCCCTCCCGAAACTAGGATCCAAATCATTCAATTAGACACCTTACTTTATGCTAATCAACAGAAAAATCCTGTTTTTTACCCTGTTTTTATTGTTTTCTGGAAAAATGTTTGCTACCCACATCGTAGGGGGCGGCATGACCTACGAATACCTCGGAGAAACACCCAACGGAAAGCGTTTCCGCTTTACAATGAAAGTTTATCGGGATTGTCTTAACGGACAAGCCGCTTTTGACGACCCGGCTAATATCGCTATTTACCGTGGGACGGAACAATCCAATACACTGTATCAAACCTTTGGGGTAGATATTACCTCTTTTAGCAACATCTCAATCACACAGCCTGATTGTATCAACAATCTGCCAAATATTTGCCTGCAGGAAGGTATTTATATCTGGGAACGCGTGCTGCCTGTGAGTACTCAAAGTTATTTCGTGGTTTATCAGCGTTGCTGCCGGACCAATGCGATCACCAATATTTTGGATCCCAATGGAACCGGGGCCACTTATGCGGTAGAAATCACGCCAAAGGCGCAGGAGCAAAACAACAATAGCCCTGTCTTTAATACCTTTCCTCCGGCGGTCATTTGCAATCACTATCCCATTGAAGTGGATTATTCCGTGACAGATGTGGATGGGGACCAATTGGTGTATAGTTTTTGTGCACCTTTTGATGGTGGAGGTCCGATTGGCGGCGGTTGTAATAACCCTGCACCCAACCCGCCCTGCCCTCCACCTTTTACCCCGGTTGTTTTCGTAGGTCCGTACACGGCTGCTGCCCCCATGGGTGGCAACCCGGTTGTTCAGATCAATTCACAAACCGGTGTGATCAGTGGGACCCCACAATTGGTCGGCCAATATGTGGTAGGGGTTTGCGTGGAAGAGTATCGAAACGGGGTGTTATTGTCCATAACACGCCGTGATTTTCAGTTCAATGTAACCCCTTGCGCACCTCAGGTCACTGCCTTGGTGGAATATGATGAATTGGCGGGCCCAAATCAGTACATCATCAGAAAATGCGATGGCTCCACGAACATCACCATTCAAAACCAAAGCTCCTCTACCGATACCTTGAAATTTGAGTGGATCTTCGATTTGAACAATGGGAACGTCGTTCATGACAGCACAAATTTCGACCTCAATATTACTTTCCCGGGACAGGGTATCTACAACGGTCTTTTGGTCTTAAATGGCGGCCAAAAATGTGGTGATACGGCCTTTATTCAAGTCCAGTTATATCCACCTGCGATGCTTGACCTGGGACCGGATATTGTGCTGTGCAAGGATAGCTCAATCGTGCTGGATGCTGGAACGGGCTTCATTGCTTACCTATGGCAGGATGGCTCCGGTGCACAAACCTTACAAATGAATACTTCAGGGAATTATTACATTACTGCGACGGATGCCTGCGGCAATATGCTGGAGGATACCTTGAATTATATTTTAAAACCCATTCCAGACCTGCAACTTTCAGACGAAAGTGTCTGTCCGGGGAAATCTGTGGTCTTAAATGTCCCAGGGTTTACGCAATACCAATGGTCACCTGCCACCGGGTTAAATTGTACAAACTGCGCGCAGGTGACAGCTCAACCAACTATCACAACAGATTATCAACTCACCATCACGAATCAGATTGGCTGTACGGCACAAACGAGTGTTCTGGTTACGGTGGAGCCAACACCCATGATCACTCGGGTCATTCAGTTTTACTCGAATCAATCTGTGACCCTAGGTGGCCAGACATACACACAGGCTGGGACCGTGGTGCTCAATGTACCGTCTACGACAGGCGGCTGTGACTCTGTAAATACATACATACTTACCATCCTTCCAACGATATTAGACCTGCAATGTCCTCCCAATCTGACCGTGGCAATGCCCAATAATGCAACGACCGCTGCAGTGAACTATGCATCGCCAACTTCTTTCACAAACTGCCCTGGAACACAGCCTGCATTGCAGCTACAGCAAGGTATTGCTTCCGGCGGCAACTTCCCGGCAGGGGTAAATACCGTTTGCTATCAGGCGAATAATTCTTGTGGTGACAGTAAATCCTGCTGTTTCACAGTAACCGTAACGACCCTGAATATGCTATGTCCACAAAGTCAGGTCGTACAGTTGCCGGTTGCAGCTTCAACGATCCCGGTCAACTATGCTGCCCCAACCACCACCAGCGACTGCCCAGGTTCGGCGGCTACCCTCATGCTTTTGCAAGGACTTCCAAGCGGTGGAGCATTTTCCGCAGGGCTTAACAAGGTATGTTATGAAGCCACCAATACTTGCGGAAACCGCGATACCTGCTGCTTTAACATCAGAGTAAATGATGCGGCGGCAGCTTGTGATATCAAGACGCTGGGCTGTATGCGTTATGAATTACTGGATATCCGATTGGATTCGACGAAACAACACAGATTCCGGATCCGCGCGACCAATTTTTGCGATTCTGAATTGGATTACATCGCGATTGAGTTACCGCCTGGCATTGTTGCGGTCACACCTGCAAACAATACCATTTACACAGCTCCAAATACGGGCAACCAGTATCTGGTCCGAAATCCGAATGCTAGTCCGTTTTATTCCACCCGCTATCGCACTACAGGTATTGGGATAGCCAACGGCGCTGCAGATGTTTTCGAACAGAAACTGCCGCAGCAGTCCTTCCCAAACAATTACATCCATATACTGGGTAAGCTTAAAAACGGGCAATCCTTTGAGGCTTATCTCAACACCTTCAATTGCCCAGTTCAACCCTGGTCAGGATCGAAAGAGGAAGGATTGGACGAAGCTGCAGCATCTCGGGACATGGAAACGAATTGGTCGATCCGTCCAAACCCCACGGATGGGCAATTTTTTGTAGATTTAAGTCAATGGCAGGATCAATCGGTGCTGATTCAGGTGCTTAATGCTCAGGGCCAAATGGTAATGAATCAGCGTTATGAATCCGGGAATGAATGGCTGGAGCTGAATATGAATTCTGCTTTAACCAATGGACTCTATTATCTGGTGGCTCAGCCTGCCAGCGGAGAAAAGATCGCCACAAGGTTTATTTTGGCTCGCTAAGCGCTATTCAATAAAAACAAATATGAGTCATCCCAAATTTTGGGAGTCCTTGGCCTCGGAGAGGCTTAATATTGGGTTTAACCTCTACGAGGTCCATTTCAAAATTCGGGATGACTCATGTTTTGTTAGTTATTGGCTAAGATCATTGAACTTTTAGATACGCTCCCCGCAGTCCTTTGATCCTGTATTCTTCCATATCACCTTTTGGGCTAATGTTCTTAGTGTCCCAAAGACGGAGGGTGTCTCCATGAAGCTGCCATGCAATGGCCATAGGTTCGGCTTCCTTCCCTTTCTTAATGAAATACATCAGGTTGAGCTGAGGGTTTTGAATAGCGCCACCACCAATTCCTGATGGCCAGGGTTCGTAAGTGTCAAAATCTCCAAAATTGACCTGCGTACCATCCAAATGCAGTTCTGAAACAGAAGTATTCGCATACTCTCCTTTTTTGGTCATATAGGTGTAATTTCCGGCAAGTCTTTTGCGGGCTAGGGCAACCGTAACATTGTCTATATTATTTACGGCTATGCCGTCCTGAGCCACAAAATCCAAAGGCCAGTCAGCATCTGTGCCTTCAGGATGAACAATGTGCAAGACCCCGGTTTTTTCGTCCAAAGTGGCTTTAGAGGCTTTCCCTTCAAATCCTTCAAACATGATTTCTAAAGTATTGGCGTCACTGACCTTAAAAGTACCTCCTCCGGCATCCGAAAGACAGGAGGTGTACAATAAGGAGTCTTTGTTGGTAAAGATCAGCTCAGAGCAAATCAGGTTGGAAAGCGTATCCACAATATTATTTGCAAAAAGCGCTTCGTTAAAAGGCTTTGAAACCCAATATTTATGGTTCAAAATAGCCGAAGCGTCGGGAGCCACCGGGGCGGGAGCAGGTGTGTTTTTGCAGGCTGTAAAAACAGCGGCAAGCATTAGGATTTTGGTCAGTGATTTCATTTTTAACGTGTTTAAAAAGTGAGCTGTTTTCAAAGTTAAAGCATTTTCTTGATTCAAGGAACAAAAATATGAATGGGTTGTCCAACTAATTTCCATTGCCCGTCCACTTTTTCCAGAATTCTGATTTTATGGGAAAACGTATGCGTGCCATTCTTCGCAATAGATACCTCCTCAAGGCTGAATTATTGCCCAAATCGGTGAGAAAATCCAGCGGTCGCAAATTGACTATTTTCAGGATCCGATAGCGCAGCTCCTCCTGCAATATCCAATTGAAAGCGGTTATTGACCAGATAAAGCACCCCCATATCTACGTTATACCGACACAACTTAATACATTTGCAACTGTAAAAGCTATACAACCATAGCCGCATGAAACGAATACTGCTTCTTTTTCCACTATTTCTTTCCATATCTATTTCAGCCCAAAAGCGAATCCAAATCCCTTCAGGCTGCGCTTTCGATACCGATGTAAAAAACGAAAACCCCTATGTTTTCGACGCCGACCCGCAGGCGCAACAGATCGTGGGCGAAATCTGTGGTGCCCTTGGCATTCAGCAAAAGTTTCAAGTGCAATCAGCTGATGTTAAAAACGCCTTGGCCTGCGAGCGCGATGGACAGCGATTCATCCTCTACAATACGGATTTTTTAAAACAATTTCAGTCTGATGCCCGCTCTAAATGGGCGGCTTACGGTGTTTTGGCCCATGAAATAGGCCACCATGTTAATTTTCACAATTTCAACGAAGAAAACCCTGTCCGCCGCAAAGAACTTGAACTCGAAGCCGATCAATTTTCCGGCTTTGTGCTCCGATCACTCGGTGCCACCAAAGACGAGGCCAAAACCGCTGTTAGTAACCTAGTCAACAAAACCGAAACCGCCACCCACCCACCGCCTACTGCACGTAACCTCGCTGTGGTGAACGGTTGGAACGACCAGGACGAACGCCTCCGCAAAATGGGCGTCACGGGGGTCAATAATCCATCCGGAAACAACGGCAGTGTCCCCGTTGTCCGCGACCGCGATGGAGACGGTATCCCGGACGGACAGGACGGCTGCCCCGACGTGCCGGGCGAAACCCTGCTCAGAGGCTGCCCTGATGCCGATGCCGACGGCATTATTGACGATGACGACAAATGCCCGTATAAAAAAGGCGAAGCCCGTTGGCAAGGCTGCCCTGATACTGACGACGATGGCATCCCAGATAACAAAGACAAATGCCCCTACCTGCGCGGTGAACTGATCGACGAGGGTTGCCCACCCGCAGATAGCGATAGTGACGGCATCCCCAACAGGACCGACCGATGCCCTGACCAATCTGGTACAGTTCGCTTCAGAGGCTGTCCGGACACAGATAGCGATGGTGTGCCAGACCCTGACGACAAATGCCCCAATGAAAAAGGCGACCCGACGTATGAGGGTTGCTCGGCACCCGAGAGGCAGGGCGTGGCGGATAACAGGGCCGGTAGCGGCGGGGTGTACAACCGCTGGGGTGAGAACCTTATCAAAAACCGCAAATCTGGTCTTAGCATGAGGCCCGTAACAGGTAGCACCTTTGCCATGGGCAGCCCGAGCACCGAAAGAGGCCGCGACGACGACGAGTGCCTGCAGCAGGTGACTGTAAAATCTTTTAAAATCGGGTATTACGAAGTAACTCAGGCCGATTGGGTAGCAGTAATGGGCACAAATCCTTCTTATTTCAAGAACTGCGACGACTGCCCCGTAGAAACTGTTTCCTGGGATGATATCCAGGACTTTTTGATAAAACTCGAAACCCAAACCGGTCAGAAATTCAGATTGCCGACCGAGGCCGAATGGGAATTTGCCGCAAGGGGCGGAAACGAATCCAAAAAATACTTGTACGCAGGAGGAAATATCCTAGACGACGTGGCTTGGAACGGGAATAATTCTGACTCGAAAACCCACGCTGTGGGCACAAAAATGGCCAACGAACTGGGCTTGTTTGATATGAGTGGTAATGTATACGAATGGTGTCAGGATGTGTACAAAGCCTATCCTTGCGACAATAAAAACCGGGGCAGTAGCTCGTCTCGTTGCTTGCGTGGCGGGGGGTGGATCCGCATTGACCTCCACCGATCTGCAGAGCGCCTCAGCAATGCTCCGTCGCTTCGCATCGGTGACTATGGGTTTCGGCTCGCCCAGGACTAGTCTGGTTGCCATGTTGGATGTCAATCAGGGTGTGCATCCGTATAGGGCACGCTGGAAAGCGTGGTGGAGGTTGAAGAAACTGGAGATTTGGCCGAATAGATTGGATTGCAAATCTTCAAATTTCTTCTACCAATCCAAGCGCTGCAAAGCAAATATGTGCGTATTCCTTGCGTGCTTCTTCTGCGCTGATTAGGTCAAAAGAAACGTTTTTTTGGTAGTTTGAAAGTCTGTTTTTCAACATCAGGAGCTCCGGTGGACGCTGGTTGGATGTTTTTTTGATTTTGATTTTTTCCTCTAGAAAATCCAACATGGATGGCAAATCAGCCGCAACGAAAAAATCAATGGCACGCTGTTGATCCATCGCACCGACATTTTTTGCCTTGGTTGAAAGTTCTTGAGCGTGTCCACGGAGCATCTCAATATTAGGCTGAAAAAGACTTTCCTTCTTAAAAAACAATACCCCGAAAGCAACCAGCACCAAAGCCTGCAAGGGTAACAAATATCGATAAGACCCCGAAAAGCCTTCACCTAAACTCTGACCTGCTGAACCGCCCGAGATGCCTGCCAGCGAGACCAGCACAAATACCAAAAATAGGGCGACTAAGCCGAAAATAGCCCAAAAAACACCACGAAGAATGGCTTTCCCTCGGTTTAAGTGGAGTAGGGTAGCGGTTAGCAGCAAAGTCAGGCCAGGTAATAATTGGACAAAAATCCAGGCCCAGGCAGTAGATTCCATACCTGTATATTTGCCGTTGAGCACTTGCAAGAGAAAAAAAAGTAATAATAACGAAGTGAAGCCCAGCCAGAGGGCAAGCAGTTTTTTACGAACGTCAGTGAGTAGCAGCATAGCGTGTTTCGTCAGTTTAGCCAGGTGAGTACTGGTGTCAGCTTCAAATAAAACGAAGACTTAGTTTTATCAGATGGTTTGAGTAATTCAAGGAGTATTCGACCGTTCAACATACCTTAGGTTTCAAATTTTACTTCAACCAATAGCCCAACCCAGTTTTGCGCAGATGCTCCCGCGCATCTAAATGACAGGGACAATGTTGCCAAGGCTTGAATGTAGTTTCGGGCACCTCAAATTCATAGACTAAAACATCTGCCTCATACCCCCTATGGTAAGGCTGATCTGCAATGCTTTTGGGGAGGCGGTTCAAGCCCTTGCTAATCCATGCTTTGGCTGCATCCTTTGAAATTCTTTTTTCATTGCTGGGGTAACTCCGTTTGGTTACGACGACTGCGAACACACGGAGGTAAGATTTACGGGGCAAGATTAAACTTTTTAAATATTGTAGCGAAAGCGCAAAATTCTCGGCTGGGGGCAGTTCTTGCCAGCGCGTACTGGTTTCAGATTGAATACTTCCATCGAATTGATATTGTTCGAGTTGGGTTACCACTGCAAAACCTTCGGGAACGGACATAAATCGGTAAGGATATCCCTTCAATCCAAAAGCGAAACCGACGCGCTTGGCCACATCGCCCAGCGTTTGGCAGTCATAAAAGCTTTGATAGCGGTCCAATTTGGTTGCTTGGTAACATTCGGGCGGCGGGAAAGGGAAAGCCGCTTTTTGAAATTCTGTCCAAGAAGGGTCGTCCTCAAAAGCTAGCGCTGAGATTTTAAGCGTTTTTGCAGCTTTCGCATATCCCTGAAGTATGACCGACATTCGGTCATAAGTGGACTTGGAAAATATAATTGATTGAAATTCAACCGATAGAGTCCTGGGGGGGATATTTTTCATTCCGAGAACAAAGCCCGTAAATTCGTCGGCCTCTTTTTCTTCGATTTCACCGTAGGCAGGAGTCAAATGGTGTAAGTTCGCTTGATGTCCAATCTCGTGCGCAAAGCTAGCCAAGCGCATGAGCGGCGTTGTATTCTCCCAGAAATCCAGATTCCATAGAATATAGCGATTTTGGCTGTCCACAACGGCCGATACATTTTCTACATTGGCCTGGATAAGCATGAAGTTTTGCTCCAAATCACCACCGAGCTGTAAGATTTCAGTTATAAGTTGCTGAACATCCTGGGTTTTATTGCGAAAAGAATATAATTCTTCTTCCTGACCGCTCGGGTAAAAAATGCAGCGGTTGGAAAAATCGAGTTTCAATAGTTCTTGTGCCGGAGCAGAAATTACAATGCCCCAAAATAGGGACATTAAGATAAAGGAATTTGGGGTTTGCATGAGTTACCTAGTGTTTGTTATGCAAATGTAGAGCGGATTGAGTTTTAAGAGAATGCCAATGGATACCTACTATCCTCCCGCCCCTCCACTACAAGGCGGTGTAGCATCGTCTTTGACCCCGTTACAATCGTTGTCCACCCCATCACACTTTTCCATTGCACCCGGATATATGGCTGGATTGTTGTCGTCACAATCCTCAAAACTCCGGAATCCATCGCGGTCCCGGTCCTTATAAAAATAGTTTTTAGCGAGTAAAAAAGCCCCTTTTCCTATTTCATCGCCAATAAGTCGCCCTGGGATATCATCGAATGGTGCATTGGTGCCAGCCCAGATACGGGACAGGCTTGCCTGATCAGCAGCATCCCGGTAGGTGGCCCATTGCAAGGAGACATCCCTCGTAGGGCCTTTTTCAAGCCGCAAAAATTGACTGTCGACTTGAACGATATACTCCCCCAAACCTCCCGGGAAATAGACATCCCCTGTCAAGAGGCTCAGCACCTCAGCAGCCGAATGAGAAAAGGTTGCGTGCCCGGAAATAAATCCGGGAGCAGGAGGCGAAGTAAAAGTTTTGGGTTGATAGGGATGCCAGTTTTCTGCAAGCATCCAGCCTACGCCCGCCGCTTGGGTTTTCGGATCTGCCACTTCAAAAGGTCCTTTCCAGGCGTAGAATTTGATTTTGCCTTGGTTGATATTTTTTGGACCAGCCAGCGGATCCCCCTTTTTTATCAACTCTATTCTCCCAGGTATCAGAGAAATGCCAGCGGGATGATAGGAAGGCAGTTTTGGATCCGAGCTTTGTCCGCGAGCAGCCATAAAGCGCAGGGCTGTGATGGGTCTTGCCCCTTCGTACCACCCTTTGATCCCCCAGGAAGTTATGGCGGCATCGTGCAAGGCAGCGCCCAGCGTAAAGCAGGTCTTTACGTCCCATTCCAGATCGTTCATCAGGCGACCTTTGCCATTGAATTTTTTGACCAGCGCGGGTTGGTCGTTGATGTAATTCAACAATGACAACCAATGTCCGGGCGGGGTTTCATCGTTCGGGCCTTCCGCCCAATATTGCACTGCGGCGCGGATATAATCCCCGCGAAGTGCGTATTTGGAGATATAGGGTTGTTCGGTTCGGGGATTGAGTGCATGGCCCAATCCAGGGTCACGGCCCGTTTGAGGGCTGTAAAAATCGGGCAACTCCACCAGATTCTGTGGGTAACGTTGCACATTGCCCATACCCCGAGGGGAGATCTCCCATTGAGTGGTATCCTCGGGGTTCAACAATGCAGACCAGGCGGCCACCAGGGAATAATTCCATTGGTAATCCCTCGATGTTCCGGTTCCGTTCAGTGTATCCAGGCGCGGAAAAAAATCCTTTCCGGGATCATGGTAGAGGAAATAGTTGTGTCCATCGCGATGATAGATTTTTCGATCCTGCCGCTTCAGCGCAAAGGGTAGTACTTGTCCCCAGGAGGAGCCCTGGAAACTTTGGGTGCCTGTGAATTTCCGACGGCCATTTGCGTCCAAAGAGTCTAGCAAGGTAGAAGCAGAGCGTCCCAGGCAATTACATTCCAGGATTGGATAGCCGTCTAGATCAATGGCGCTGTTTAATTTGAGGGGCTGCCAATGGTTGGGGTCAACTCCTTTCCCCGGGCCGGGCGCTATCACTTCCAGGGGTGGGTTCAAAAGTCGATAATCAGGATCTGCGTAGTTGTTTGTTTCATTGGCGCCATCTTGTCCCCCCATTTGCAGGACGCATTGGGCGATATAACTTCCGAGGGCAGCAGGTGAACCAGAGGTGTAATCAGTGGAATAATTGCGGACATCATAGCCTTGCTTCTTCAAAATATCCCTAAACCGGCTCACCGCAACGGTATTTTGGGGAGAGTTCGAAAATCGGGCCAGCAAAAAGCGGTAGGCAGCAAAACTCATGGCTTCTTTACGCGCTGCTTCCACATCAGGGGGCTTAGGCAGTGCTTTACAAGGACAACTATAACCATTGATGTTTTTACCGAGCATGTAGGTTTCGGCCTCATCGTCATAGGCCGCCCAGGCATCATACAGCGCCACAGAAAATTGAAAAATATTGCGTGCCTGAACATGGGGACGAGAAAGATCCTCCTGCATGGTTTTCAAGAGTGCCTCATTCCATTCCCGTGCGATCGAATGCTGTGCCGCAAGCGGTTGGATCAAAAGGGCCACAGCAAAAAGGAGGGTGATTCTTCTCAATGAATGATTGGGCATGAGCACAGTGGATAGGATAATGAAAAAATAACATTACCGGACAAAGGTACTGTGCGGCCACTGTTTCAATAATTAAAGAAATTCTACCCGTAAAAATAACCTATGAAAATGTGATATCAACAAAAACAGGCTTTTCGGCCAGCATTTCAGCCTTCAATTTGAAAGCAGGTTTGAATGCTGCAAACATCAGGGATTGGTATTGATATACTACTGCGTTCTTTGTTTGGATGGAGTCCCGCTGGTCGAGCAGCATCGAAACAGAATGAAGTTGATCACGGTAGGCAAGATTATTGGCGTAAGCCAAAAGGGCACTTTTAGCCGCGTCGTTGCCAGCCAAATGGCGAATCTGAAGGGTTTTAATGTATTCGTTTTCTGACGGAGGAGCAAAAAGCAGGCCAGTAAATCGATGGATGATCCGGATGATTCCCAAAAGTATTTTACTCTTTGTGTCCATTTTTGCAAGAATCAGGGAGACTACCTTTGAAGGATTGTATAGGATCATTGCCCCGGTCAAGGTGTCACCGGAAAACAACATCACGATGTTTTGCAGACTAAAATCAGGAAGTTCTGCAAACATCTTTTTCATGGATGAAAGGTCCAGCGGTTGATACAGTAAATGGTTTTGATAATGTAAATTGATAAAATCCAGGACTGATTGTAGTTCCTCCTGATTTTCAGGAGTACGAAATTTATGGGTGTCAGGGATACGCCAGGTAGACAATGGCACCATTTCATAATAAAGGAATTTTGCTGACACCGAACCAGGGTAATGCAAAATTTCGGAGGTGGAAAACATTCTGGCCCGTTTATTTTCTGCATTGATCAGGCCAAAAATGAAATCTGTATCGAAATGGTTTTCAAAGGTATAGTTCAGGAGCTTTTTCATGAGTAATCCGGAATGTTCCTGATTGTCCCGAACGAGGTCCGTTATATATTGATACTGAACTTTTTCTCCGCCCACCAGTCCTTCTAGTTTGATCAAGGACAGGCAGCCCGCCAATGCATGCGTGTTTGTATTCCGGGCGACCATCACCTTGGATCCAGGCAGAATCTTTTGGACCTTAAAAAAATCGTCCCTGCGATCCATGATATAATCCATTTCCATATGAATGGGATTCCGTTTCATCAGGGCTATTATCTCCGGATTTTCCTCAGGTGTTGCCACTGAAAAATGGAAGTGTCCAAAATTATCCGCGTGTATTTCCTTCTTATGCGCCATAAGTTGTGTTGAATTGGTTGCGTTTTGCAAGAATGCTTTCTCCTGCATAGACATAATCACCGGGACTTCGGACAGGGGTATAGCCCAGATCGTCCGGTATAAATACATCCACCTGGGAGCCAAATCGTATCATGCCGTAGACGGCACCCCGCTCCAGCATATCGCCGGGTTCTGCAGGGTTGATGATATGACTAATCCATTTATCCGCAATTTGAGTGAGGGTGTAGGCGCCGGAGGGAGTCTGAATGACGATTGTAATCCTTTCGTTTTCAAGTACATGCGTACAGTCCTCCTCGTAAGGCTTACGGCCTATCAGGATATTGGTCATCAATCGGGCAGTGGACATGTTTTGGGCGGGATGCGCATGATATTTACCGCTCACCTTGCCAGCCAGGGGAATCCGGTTGTGGTGCACAGAAAATGCAGTCATAAAAATACCCATTAAATAACCAGACGATTTCATCAGAGCGGGTTCCCTGCTGAGCTCCTCGAGGGTAATTTGCTGTCTCCTCTTTATCGCGATCGGGACCTGACCGGCCTCAACCCTTTTTACATAGACCACATATCCGTCTGCAGGGGCCAGAAAGTCATCGCCGTCAGGTATTTTCCGCTTTGGGTCCCGCATAAAAAACCAGAAACGCCAAAACAAAAAAAGCGTGCTAATTAGTGCAACAACTGCAAGGAAGATGGACATGTTTTGTGTTGAATTATCGGGCGAAAAATTCAAAGAATCGAATGAGATGGTTCACCAGACTAGTATTAAAGGCTTTATCAATGAGATGAAACGGTCTGCCAATGACAAAGCATATCAAGACAAACACTAAAAAAAGCACAAAAGACAAGTAATCGTACAAAAGCTGGGAGACCTTATATTGAAGGCTGTTGCTTAAAAACGGAGCTTTCGGGTGACTCATGTTACTACAATTCAATTTTAAAAACCTGGTAAAAACGTGTGCGTTCTTCGTTGGACAAATCAGAAACCTGCTCAAATTCTTTCTGTAAATCCTGTATTTCAAAAGCCGTCAAACGATTCCGGATAAATGATCTAAAAACCAAAGTATTGGAAAGTTTTTTATGGGCCGGTATCCTTCGAACCACTTGTGTCAGATACTCCATATCTGCAAAACTTAAAACATCAGAAAAGGAGAAAAAACAGCCTTTGTTCGATTCAAACCGGAGGTCATTGATAACGGCAAGAAGATCATCGCAATGGTAATGCATTTTCAATTTTTCCTCCATCAAGGCTGCCTTAACCCGAGTCAATACTTCTTTTTGAAAAGAGGGGGGAAGAAAAATTTCAGGCATATCTTTCAGATTTCCTTTAAATGTCAGGTGAAAAAGACAGGATTCGTTGGCTTGGTCTTCATCCATAGACTTTTGCAACGCATCCGGTATCGCCCTAAGCACTGCGTCGTTGGAAATGAATGCCGGGTCTTTCATTCCGAAGATCCGGTACGTCCACCGATGTGAAAACAAAGTCTTCACGATATTCCAACGCAGGGAAGGGAATTGCTGCCAATCTGCTTTTTTCGTGGTAAAACATTGATAAAAACGTTTTCCGAGACATAAACGGAGCAATGGGTTTGCCCGGTGGAGGAATTTTTCAAAATGCCCGCAATTGCAAATACCATTTACAATTGAAATCTTTTTAGCTTCCCAGTATTCCCGGCAATCTTTGGAAAGATGCGGTTTTAGGGTTTGGAATTGCGTCCAACGATCCTGCTCAGACTGCTCAAAACCAATAAAAACCAGGTATTCCTCCACAGTCAGATGTCGAAGCGCGAGAAGTTTAAGTTCGCACAAATACAAGGCTTCAACATTGAAATCGATCAAATGAACATGCTTGAGGCCTGGATGATCCAACAGGGCAAGCACCCGCTCTCCACTTCCTGCGATGACGTAAAGGCTGCCGATGCTTTTTTTGAACATGGCAGCCCTTTCAACCAGATTATCTTCATTCACATGGGAGTAGTAAATCATGGAATTTTGTTCATGCTTTATGGACGAAAAGGTATTACAACCCTTTAATCATTGGGAATGATAAATATCAATGGTAGCGCTGACTCTGAATAAAATTCTCTAAACCGGTCTTCCCGCAATTACAAGCAGATAAAAATTCCCACCACTTCCAAAACACGCTGTACTTTTGAATTTCAAATTGAAGTAAGCACACTATCTCCTTTAATCAGCCTTAACCCACAAATTATATGTCGAAAAACGTCAGAAATCTGTCGTTTCGCAAAGGATTGGACGATAACCTGTTCGAACATCTCGCTGAAGCACACTCGGAAGAAAAGGGCCTGGACCAGGATACGCTGCATACGATTGCCGATAAATACCTGATCGGGAATGCCAATGTTTATGGCGCGGCTACTTTTTATGATTTCCTGAATCCGGAAAAAAGCAATAAAAAAGTATTTTCCTGTGCGGGAAGTGCTTGTATGCTAGCCGGCACCCAGAAAGGCCTGCACCAAACACTGGAGCAACATTTTGAACCTTCCGAGATCGGGGAAGTATATTGTCTGGGGCGCTGTTATGAGAACAACGCGTTTCATTACCAGGGACACAATTATTCCGGCGATGCCGCAAACCAGATCCGGCAATTAAAAGAAGGCTCCGTCAAAACATTACCCGATCATTACAACGTCGGTTCATTGGGTAAAGGGCTGCTTACCACTGCAAGCCCTGGTCCGGAAGAATGTCTGCAAACCCTTTCAAAACTGCTCGAAAAAGACTCCGATGCATTGTTGGAAGAAGTTTCTGTTTCAGGTCTCCGGGGCCGGGGTGGTGCCGGATTTCCTTTGGCAATCAAACTTGCCGGCGTCAAAAAAGAAGTCGCCGAACAAAAATTCATCGTTTGCAATGCGGATGAAGGCGATCCGGGGGCTTTTTCGGACCGGTATTTATTAGAACAAAGAGCATACCTGGTGCTGTTTGGTATGGCCATCAGCGGCTATATGAGTGGCGCATCGGGTGGGGTAGTGTACATACGGGCCGAATATCCGGAAGCCATTGAGATCTGCAAAAAGGCCATTGAGCCTTTCAATCAGATGTTCCCGTTCACTAAATCGAATGGAGAGATCGTTAATTTCAAATTATACGTCGTAAAAGCCCAGGGTGCCTACATCTGCGGCGAAGAAACCGCCCTTTTATCCTCCCTGGAAGGCCTAAGACCTGAAGTACGTACCCGACCTCCTTTTCCGGTGCAATATGGTCTTTTTGGAATGCCGACAGCAGTCAACAATGTGGAAACCCTGGCCAGTCTTCATGCCATTCTGGTGGAGGGCGGTGAAGCTTTCAAAGCCATTGGTACAGCTAAATCTTCGGGCACAAAACTCTTATCTCTGGACAGCCATTTCAATCGTCCGGGCCTGTACGAAGTAGATATGGGTACCCCCTTGTCAAAAGTAATCGAGGAATTGGGCGGAGGTATGAAAGAGCCCGTCAAAGCTTACCACATCGGTGGTCCCTTGGGCGGACTGGTTCCACTGAGCAAGGTGAACGACCTGACCATTGATTTTGAAACTTTTGCGGCCAATGGGTTTTTGCTGGGCCATGCTTCCATTTTGAGTATTCCGGCACGGTTTCCGCTGGTGGAATATCTGGAGCATTTGTTTGCTTTTACCGCGCATGAAAGTTGTGGAAAGTGTTTCCCTTGCCGGATTGGTTCGGTGCGTGGGAAAGAGTTGCTTCAAAAAGCGCGTACCAGCGACTACAAAATTGACCGTACGCTTTTTAACGACCTGATCGAAACCCTGGAAAAAGGGTCGCTTTGCGCTTTGGGTGGAGGATTGCCTTTGCCCGTGAAGAATGCTTTGCATTATTTCCCTGAAGAGCTCGGAGGATATTTCAAGTAGCCTAATGGCCAAAAATCCTTGGAAAATCAAAATGCCGAAACCCATTTAAAGCGTTACAAACCTTGCTGTTCAACAGCAAAATAAGATATAAACTATGTCCAACATCACCACCACCGTAGCCTATATCAACGACAAGCCCAGCGTTTTTGAGCCAGGCGAAACCATCCTGCAATTCACGCGCAGGAACCATGGTAAAGACAGCATTCCAACCCTCTGCGATGCGCCCAATCTGGAGGCATTCGGTTCCTGCCGGGTTTGTAGCGTAGAAGTAGCGCTGGAACAGGACGGGCCACGCCGTACCAAAGCCTCCTGCCATACGTTGGTGGAACCGGGCATGTTTATTTATACTGAAACGGCGGACATTCAGAAACTTAGAAAAAATATCATTGAGCTGGTGCTCACAGACCACCCGCTCGATTGTCTGACATGTGAGGTCAACGGCAACTGTGAATTGCAGGATGTCGCGGCTCGGGTAGGCATTCGTAAAGTGCGCTATCCGGAAGGGAAAAACCATCTGGACCGGGAGAAAGACCTGAGCCACCCGTACATGACCTCTGACCTTTCAAAGTGCATCATGTGCTATCGCTGCGTACGAGCTTGTGATGAGGTACAGGGACAATTGGTTTTGAGTGTCATGGGCCGGGGTTTTGATAGTCAGATCATTAAGGGCTTTAATCAGAGCTTTTTTGAGTCCGATTGCGTGTCCTGCGGGGCCTGCGCACAGGCTTGCCCGACCTCAGCTATTTCAGATATTTATCAATCCAAAGCGCTGGTTGGGCAGGATAAGGTGCGTACCATTTGTACCTATTGTGGGGTAGGGTGTAACCTGGAAGTCAGTGTCAAAAACAACACCATTCTAAGCATTCAGGCCCCCTGGGAGGCGGAGGTCAATCAAGGCCACACCTGCCTTAAAGGGCGGTATGCTTTTTCATTTTACAACCATCCGGAGCGTTTACAATACCCGATGATCCGGCGCAATGGCGAATTGGAGCGGGCCACCTGGACGGAAGCCTACGATTACATTGCTGAAAGACTCACGGACATTAAAGAAAAACACGGTCCGGATGCCATCGGCGGCATCTCTTCTTCCCGCTGTACCAATGAGGAAAACTATCTGATGCAGAAGTTTATCCGGGCGGTCATCGGTACCAACAATATTGACGGTTGTGCCCGGGTATGCCACTCACCGACTGCCATCGGGATGCAACGCTCCTTTGGCACCGGTGCGGCCACCAATTCGGTCGCTGATATCAAACTGACCGACTGCATCATGGTCATCGGCGCCAACCCAACGGAGGGACACCCGGTGACCGGCGCGAAACTGCGTCAATTCGCCATGAAGGGCAAACCAACCATCGTTATTGACCCACGTCGAACGGAATTGGCTAAATATGCGACCATCCACCTGCAACTGCGTCCGGGTACCAATATTGCGGTGCTGGACATGATGTTGTACTATATCATCCAGGACGGTATGATCCAGGAGGATTTCATCGAGGCGCGTACAGAAGGATATGAAGAATTCAAACGGAACATCCTGAAAATCAACCTCGACGAGCTGGAGGCGGTATCCGGGGTACCCCGCGAACAGGTGCGTGCGGCAGCCAAATTGTATGCAGATGCACCCAAGGCCATGCTGTTCCACGGATTGGGCGTTACGGAGCACTACCAGGGCACCTACACCGTAATGCAAATCGCCAACCTGGCGATGATTACTGGAAACGTTGGCAAACCTGGTTGTGGCGTGAACCCGCTTCGCGGACAAAACAACGTGCAGGGCATGGCCGACATGGGCGTTCAGCCCTACCAAGGCGCTGGTTATTACGACGTCACGTTGCCCGAGGTCAACCAGATGTACAGTGATTTTTACGGGGTTAAAGTCCCACAGGAGGCTGGTCTGAAAATCCCGCAGATGTACGATGCCATGATTGATGGCAAATTCAAGGCCCTGTGGATCATGGGCGACGACCTCGTGCAGTCAGACCCAAACACGAACCACGTCCTAAAGGCCATCAAAGCGCTGGACTTGCTCATCGTTCAGGAGATATTCATGACCGAAACCGCCAAACATGCCGATGTGATACTCCCGGCAGCATCTTTCCTTGAAAAAGAAGGCACATTCACCAATGGTGAGCGCCGGATTCAGCGTGTCAATAAAGTGGTAGAGCCTGTTGGCGAAACCAAGGCCGATGGGCAAATCATGGTGGACATCATGAACCGTATGGGATACAAACAGGCGCCTTATTCCGCTAAAACCATGTTGGAAGAGATCTCACAGATCGTTCCTTTCTTTGCCGGGGTAAAATGGGATGAATTGGGCGAACAAGGCAAACAATGGCCGGTAGCTGCAGACGGAACGGATACCAAGATCCTGCACACAGAAACCTTTAAGCGTGGCAAAGGCCATTTCCAATTCCGTGAATACGTAGAAAGCCCTGAGATAGAGGCCTTTGGCAAGGATTACCCATACATTCTGACCACCAATCGTGTGCTAGAGCATTACAATGCCGGTACCATGACACGCCGTACCCCCAATGTGAATATTGTGACCGAAGATGTGGTCATCATTCACCCGACTGATGCTGCTCAGCACCATATTGGGGAAGGCGATTGGGTCTGCATCGAATCAGACCGCGGTAAAGTGGACATCAAGGCCCGGATTTCTGACGAAGTGAAGCCGGGTGTGATCAGCACGACCTTTCACTTTCCGGAGCTGCTGGTGAATATGGTGACCTCCAGTGTGAGTGATAGCGAGGCGAAATGTCCGGAGTTTAAGGTGGTGGCGGTAAGGATAAGGAAGGCAAGAAGGGTAGGGGAGCGGCATAAAGAAGTGCTGTTATAAAGTTGCAAAACTACCCCAACCCATCTGGTTAAGTACGACGCTGGCATGGCTTTCATTTTCGTGGATGAAAAGAACTGGCTAAAATTTGCCTTTGAAGCCGATGAGCGGCTGAACAATCGACTGGTAACGGTAAAAACGGCCAGATTCTCCGACGACAACAACCACAATGCCGTCAAAAGTGATTTTGTGTATCTGAAAATATCGTTGGACACCAAAGTAGTTGGTTTCTACTACTCATTGAACAATAAAGAATGGCAATTGGTGCGGGTATTCAAGAATGAATATCCCGCAGCCATCCGGCTGGGCATCGGCACTCAGTCTCCTGCATGGGAAGGCAATTCATCCATATTTGAAGAAATTCAGTTCATCGATGAGGCGGTGAAAGATTTCAGGATGGGGATTTGAGCAGCGTAGCCCGGACGGTTTCGTTCGGAATGACAAACTCAGCTACAGCCTGGTATCAGAACTATCTATAATTTTTAAACGCTCATCGCACCAAGTACCATACCCAGCCTTCTGCGGGTATCTGAACTGAAGCTGCAATTTATTTCCTTCCTTTTCAGCATCAAATTATCCGCCCTTTTCATTCTGTCCATCAAACCCTGCTGGATTGGCGTATTTATCTGCCCGTTTCTCTTGACGGCATCTCTCCTGCAATGCTCGGCCCAAAAGACCTTGGTGCCGTGGCCAATCATCGTGTCAACTGACATTCGTCATTTCTTTCTAAAATTTTCCAATTATACCTTTATGTGATAGAGAAAACAAAGGGTAGTATGATGATTATTAAAAAGCACCAACCATCTTAGAGAGATTGTTAGTGCTATGAAGTGGCGTTTTCTTTGATTATTTAACTAAGCCGCAGGGCCATAAATACAAAGCAGCATGAAAAAGAAAAAATCATTATCCAACACGATTTTAGTGATGGCAATGCTACGGGCGGGCCTTGCTATGGCACAGGGCTCTGTCAATGCTTCTGGCGGAAACGCCACAGGGGCGGGTGGAACTGTAGCCTACAGCGTAGGGCAAGTTTTTTATACCACTAATACCGGAAGTTCCGGTAGCGTGGCACAGGGCGTTCAACATGCTTACGAGATTTTCCAAGTAGGTACAAAAGAAACAACGTTGAATATTTCACTAACGGCATTTCCCAATCCGACAGTGGATTATTTGACCTTGCAAATCAGCGATTACGACCAGGAGGAGTTATCGTATCAGATGTTTGACATACAAGGAAAACTTGTTGGCAATGGATTAATTGTAGCCCATCATACGGTAGTTGACATGCACAATTTGCTCCCAGCAACCTACTTTCTGAATATTGTAAATCAGAAAAACCAAAAGATTCAATCATTTAAAATTATCAAAATCCAATAACTATGAAATGGTTAATTTCAATTTGCGCCGCATTCTTTTGGGTTGCGAGCGTAGTTGCTCAATCCCCCGAAAAAATGAGCTACCAGGCTGTGATTCGCGATGCGAACAACCATTTGGTTGTCAATTCAGCCGTGGGTATGAAAACAAGCATTTTGAAGGGTTCGGCTTCCGGCGTCGTGGTATATGAAGAAATTTTCAACCCCAACCCCCTGACGAATGCCAACGGACTGATAAGCGTTGAAATAGGCGGCGGCATTCCTTTATTCGGAACCTTTGGTGCCATTGACTGGTCGGCAGGGCCCTATTTCATAAAAACTGAGACCGATCCCGCAGGAGGGACGAATTACACCATCACTGCGACAAGTCAGTTGCTGAGCGTACCCTATGCGCTGCATGCCAAAGATGCCGAGTCTATTGTAGGAGGAGAGTCTGACCCTGTATGGAAAGACAGCCCCTCCTACGGCATTACCATGAATCATATCGCCAACTGGGAGGCATCCTTTGCGCACAGCAATCAAAACACGGGGCCCGTTCATGGCTCAACCATCGCCGGCAGTAATATCCTTAGACTTACGAATCCTTCTGCTGTTCGCTTTTTGCGGATCAATGCCGACAACACTGTGAGTGCCTTGGATGCATCGGATTTTCGCAGTGCCATTGGCGCCGGTACCGGAGAAGGTACGATCACCAACATCACCACCGAAAACGGTATCACCGGTGGTCCGATTACATCGATTGGGACCATTGGATTAACCGGGCAGGCTTTGGCCTTACACAACTTGAATGAAAATGGTTTCGTGGCAAGGACAGAGCAAGGAATGTTAGCGGCTCGTTCGATTTCAGCAAGTGGAAACGGGATCATTATTTCCAACGGCGCTGGGGTAACGGGTAATCCAACCATCACCCTGGACATTGGAAATAATGCTTCGCAGGTAGCTGCCGGCAACCATGGACACGGAAATATCTCAGACGATGGCAAGATCGGAGTTGCCTCCGGCCGTCTCATTACCACCAATCACGGAACACTGGAAGCATTGGCCGGAACAGCAGAGGGAGAAATGCTCTATTGGAACGGCACGGTGTGGGTCCGGTTGTCGCCGGGTATAAACGGTCAATCTCTGATCTTTAAAGATGGCAAGCCCACTTGGTGGCCGGAAGCAACGGGATCAAATGTAGTGGTAAATCCTACCACAGGAAGGGTCTGGATGGATCGCAATCTGGGGGCTTCACACGTGGCAAGTTCCAGTACCGATGCCGGATCCTATGGCTATCTTTACCAATGGGGACGCGATGGCGACGGACACCAGATCAGAACATCCGGCACCACCAGTACAAAGAGCAGTAGCAATACACCGGGCCATGATGATTTTATAACCGCAATGATCAGTCCTTATGACTGGCGCAACCCTCAAAACGATTTTTTATGGCAAGGAGGTGGTGTTAACAACCCCTGCCCCACCGGCTATCACGTGCCGACAGAAACAGAATGGGAAGTTGAACGATTAAGCTGGTGGAGCAACAACCCTGATGGAGCCTTGGGCTCGGTGCTTAAGTTACCCATGGCCGGATACCGAGCCGCCAATACAGGTTCACTTTCTAATGTAGGTACTAGCGGAACATATTGGACGAGTACGGTCAACGGCAATTACTCATCCTACCTCTACTTTGATAACGCTGCACCCAGCAGCAGCAATGCCGGAATCAATACAAGTGGATACAGGGCGAGTGGTCGCTCCGTACGATGCATCAAAGGTTGAATCAATGGGAAGAGGCAAGTTGTACGAAACTTGCCTCTTCCTGCATTAGACCTGTTTAAGTCAACACATATAAACATTCAAAAATCATGCAAACAGATATAGCAATTGGCAGCAGAGCGCTTATTCCCTTCTCTCTTCGCTTCGCAGTTCGAGGAATAGGGGTACTATTGATCTGTACCGTGGGTTTTTCAAGTGTTTTTGCTCAATCTCCCGAAAAATTGAGTTACCAGGCGGTGATCCGCGATGCGAGCAACCATTTGATTGCCAATTCAGCCGTTGGCATGAAAACAAGCATTTTGCAGGGCTCTGCTACCGGCACTCCCGTTTATGTGGAAATATACAATCCCAACCCGGCCACTAACGCCAACGGACTGGTGACGGTCGAAATTGGCGGTGGCATTCCCCTTTCCGGAACCTTTGCGAACATCAACTGGGCAAACGGCCCTTATTTCATTAAAACGGAAACCGACCCGTCCGGCGGAACAAACTATACCGTTTCCGGGACAAGTCAGTTGCTGAGTGTTCCTTATGCCCTGCATGCAAAAACGGCTGAGGTGGTCGGCGACCACACACACGGAAATCTGACCAACGATGGCAGGATCGGCGCTGCCGAAGGGCGCATCATCACCACAGGCCCGGGTGGAATTGTACAGGCAACTGCCGGCACAACCACTGGGGAAATTCTCTACTGGAACGGCTCGGCATGGGTGAACGTGGCGCACGGTAATTCTGGTCAGTTTTTGATGCTTGTTGATGGCGTGCCAACCTGGGCAGGCACATCAGCGGGATCAACTGATGTAGTAAACCCAAGTACCGGAAGAATCTGGATGGACCGCAATCTTGGCGCAACCCAAGTGGCCACCAGCAGTACCGATGCCAACGCCTATGGAGATTTATATCAGTGGGGACGTGGTACAGATGGGCATCAGCTGCGCACCAGTGGTACAACCACTACTTTAAGTAACAGTATTACTCCGGGGCATGCCAATTTTATTTTAGCACCTACCTCTCCATTCGACTGGCTGACCAATCAAAACGACAATCTGTGGCAGGGTTTAAGCGGTCTTAATAATCCTTGCCCATACGGTTACCGCGTGCCTACCATTGCTGAATGGGATGCTGAACTCCATAGTTGGAGCAGCAACAATGCTGCCGGGGCCTTTGCCTCAGCGCTCAAGCTTCCATTGGCAGGCATCCGCACAAGTAATGGCATAGGCTCTTTAGGTACCATCGGCTATTATTGGTCCAGTACGGTATTCGACTTCAC